>JAFEIJ010000016.1 GCA_017495115.1 Chitinophagaceae bacterium
TTCTTATAGTTTCTTTTAACTCAGAAGTATAAATATATTTAATATTCATTTATATTTTTTCTAATTTATTTTTTGATATTAAAGAATCTCTTAATTTTTTAATATAATTTTTCACTTCGCTTACTGATATAACTTTGTCTTTGAAGTAGTTTTCAACTTCCTTGGCTTCATCAACGGTTGCTTTTAATTCAGCTAAAATATTTGATAAATGCATTTTCATATGCCCTACTTGAATTCCGGTAGTCACAAGACTTTTTACGGCGGCATAATTTTGCATTAAACCAACAGCGGCAACGATTTGCATTAACTCTTTACTCGAAGGATTGCCCAATAATTGTAAAGACGTTTTAGCCAATGGATGTAGTTTAGTTAAACCACCAACGGTACCTAGTGCAATCGGAAATTTGATTGAAAAATTAAAAATATTTTGATCAATCCAAGCTTTGGATAAACTGCGATATTGCCCAGAATGACTCGCATAAGTATGAATACAGCTTTCTACGGCTCTAAAGTCGTTACCTGTGGCAATTACGACACTATCAATTCCATTTAATATTCCTTTATTATGTGTTGTAGCGCGATATACATCAATTTCGGCAATTCGAATAGCTTTAACAAATTTGTCAGCAAAGTGATTCGGAGCAAATCCATTTACGATACCTAAATCTTCTATTTTACAACTTACTTGAGCTTCTACAATACAATCGGGAGTGTAATTCGAAAGAATACACATATTGATTTCAACTTCATTAGAATCTTTATCAAAATAATCGCTATGTTTTACCATACCACGCCATTCTTGACCAATACGTTCTAAAACAGAGTTTATAAAATTAGCTCCCATGCTGTCACAGGTTTCAAATTCTAATTTCAATTGATAGTATTCAGGTTCAATATCTGACTTATCTATTAATTCAATAGAAATAATTCCACCACCTCTTTTTTCCATACTTTCGGTGAGGTCTTTAGCCGTATTCAAAAGATCTTTTTTGTTATTTTCAAAAAAAGATTTTAGCTTATTACCATCGCCATTAAAAAAGAAATGCACTTGACCTATTTTTTTTGTATCAAGAACTCGTGCACTTATACCGCCCCGTTCCATCCAAAATTTTGCTGCATTTGAAAGTGCTGCTACAACGCTACTTTCTTCAGTTACCATTGGAACACAATAATCTTTATGATTTACTATAAAATTTGGAGCCACTCCAAAAGGCAAATGAAAATTTGTAAGGGTATTTTCAGAAAAGCCTTCAAATTGTTTTTGAGCTTCAACATTTTCATACCAAAAACCAGCAAAGTTTTCGATAACATCAACGGGATTTTCATACAAAAAATTCTTTGCTATCCAAGAAATTTTTTCGTATTTACTGAGTTTTGAAAAGCTTGATATTTTCTTCAAATTCGATTTAGATTAAAATATTTTACAAAGATACATTGTTTTTTGGATAAATACATAAACCATTTAATTTTTAATATTTTTTAAATGTCAAATTAATTTATATTAATGAGCTCTTGCAAATAAAACGGTGTGGTTACAATCTTTATTGGAATAAATACATTTACCCTCAACTTGAGGAATGTCAAAAGGAATACATCTTATAGTTGCTTTCGTCTCTTCTTTAATTTTTTCTTCCGTTTCAGCACTTCCATCCCAATTAGCTATAACAAAACCACCTTTTTCAATTTGTTTTTTAAATGTATCCCAATCACTAACCCTTGTGGTATTTTCATCTCTATACGTTTTCGCGCGTTCAAACATGTTTGATTGTATATCCTCAAGAAGTTTTTCAATATAGATTTCCATTTGATCTTGAGAAACGATTTCTTTAGTTAACGTATCTCTACGTGCAATTTCGACTACTTGATTTTCGAGATCTCTTGGTCCGATCACGACACGAACTGGAATTCCTTTAAGTTCATGTTCGGCAAACTTAAATCCAGGTCTTTTGGTATCATCTCTATCAATTTTTGATCGAATTCCTTTTTCTTTTAATTTTGCTTGAATTTCTTCACATTTATTTAGCAAAATAGCATTTTGTTCAGGATTTTTTGATTGTAAAAAAGGAACAAAAACAACATGAAAAGGTGCTACTTTTGGAGGAATCATTAATCCATGATCGTCGGAATGTGTCATAATTAAAGCACCGATAAGTCGGGTAGAGACGCCCCATGACGTAGCCCAAACATATTCTTCAGAACCACTTTCGGTTTGAAATTTCACATCAAAAGCCTTAGCAAAATTTTGACCTAAAAAATGAGAAGTCCCCGCTTGAAGGGCTTTTCCATCTTGTAATAAAGCTTCAATACACAACGTTTCATCTGCTCCTGCAAATCGTTCACTTTCTGTTTTTTTACCTTTGTAAAGGGGTATTGCCAGCCAATTTTCAACAAAATCGGCGTATACATCAAGCATTTTTTCGGTTTCAGCAATCGCTTCATTTTTTGTAGCATGCGCGGTATGTCCCTCTTGCCATAAAAACTCGGCAGTTCTCAAAAAAAGTTTGGTACGCATTTCCCATCTTACCACATTGGCCCATTGATTTATAAGTAGTGGTAAGTCGCGATACGACTGAATCCAATTTCGATACGTATTCCAAATTACCGCTTCAGATGTTGGGCGAACCACCAATTCTTCCTCAAGCTTTGCTTCAGGATCTACAATTAATTTACCTTTATTGTCGGGGTCATTTTTAAGTCTGTAATGGGTTACAACGGCACATTCTTTTGCAAAACCTTCGGCATTTTTCTCTTCGGCTTCAAATAAACTTTTAGGAACAAATAATGGGAAATAGGCATTAACATGGCCTGTATCTTTAATCATTTTATCCAATACGTCTCTCATGTTCTCCCAAAGTGCATAACCATAGGGTTTTATAACCATACATCCTCTTACATCAGAATAATCAGCTAATTCACCTTTTAGTACTAAATCGGTGTACCATTGATTAATATCTTCGCTTCTTTTTGTGATAAAATCACTCATAATTATTTATTTTTTATATGAATTAAAAAAAGAATCCCATTTTATTTTTAAAACACCAAATATAGCTTCTTTAATGATATTTGAGGATAATTTTGAAGTCCCTAATTCTCTATCTTTAAAGGTAATTGGAATTTCTTTTATTTTATATCCCAAAGAATACGCTGCAAACTTCATTTGAATTTGAAACGCATACCCTTTAAATACAATTTTTTTGAAGTCTAAATTTTCTAAAAATGCTTTTTTATAACAAACAAAACCCGCTGTCGTATCATAAACTGGAAGTCCAGTTATTAATCGAGTATATAATGAGGCACCTTTAGATAAAATAATTCGTTTGGTGTCCCAATTTTTTACATCACCACCTTTTATATATCGGCTTCCAACAGCCACATCCGCTCCATTTAAAATAGCTTCGCGCAATCGTATCAAATCATCGGGATTATGACTAAAATCGCAATCCATTTCATATAAATATTGGTAACCACTTTCAAGACCCCATTCAAAACCTTTTAAATAAGCAGTCCCCAAGCCTAATTTACCTGATCGTTCTATTAGATGAAGTCGCTCAGTAAATTGATTTTGTAATTCTTTAACTTTTTTTGCTGTGCCATCGGGAGAGCCATCATCAATGATTAAAACATGGAAAAAGTCAGGAAATGACATAACTTTTATTATCATCATTTCGATATTTTCTATTTCATTGTAGGTTGGAATAATAACAAGACTTTCTATATTCATTTTTAAATAAATTATGGATTATTTGTTGATTTTAAATTGAAATTGTTCGGATAATTTTAGAATGACATTTTTAGTGTCCAAACCGAAGTCAGCCTGATACATCCAATTGAAATAATTTTTATCTTTTTGAATTACTTCTTCGATGGTATGGTCTTTATATTTCCCAAAACATAAGATGATACCTTTTTCGGTTTTTAAAAATCTTCTTGACGAATCTAAATAATTAGACGCATTATTAAATGTATTTGATAAATATTCAACGTCATTTTGCAACTCTGGATATGTATCTAATTGCGCTTTTAAAACTTCGTAAGTAGCCATCGTATCCGCTTCGGCAGAATGTGCATTATTTAGATCTTTTTTACAATAATATTTATAAGCGGCTTCCAATGTTCTTGGTTCCATTTTATGATAAATAATCTGAACATCAACAAGATTTCTGGATTCAATATCTAAGTCATATTGAACACGAAGCATTTCCTCTTTAAGCATCGGAATATCAAATTTGTTTGAATTAAATCCACCTAAATCGCAATCTTTAAGAAAATTTAAAATTTCTAAAGCAACTTCTGCAAATTTTGGGCAGTTAATAACATCTTTATCATAAATTCCATGCACTTGGCTGGCCTGAATAGGAATTGGAACACCCGGATTTATTTTAAAATATAAAGTTTCTTGTTTTTGATTCGGATGGATTTTTAAAATCGCTATTTCTACAATACGGTCCTTCGTTACATCTACTCCAGTAGTTTCTAAATCAAAAAATGCAAGTGGTTTTTTTAAATTAAGTTCCAAAATGAATAATTTATTATAAAGTGAAAAATGGTAAACCTCGCAAAGATATATCTATTTTGATTTTATTCTACAAAAATTAAATGATTGCATTTACAAAATTGTATAAAATGTGGAAAATCTAAAAAGTATAAGCGACTTTAATGAAAACGAATATTTTTGTAAAATAAAATTTATATATGAATCAACATATTATTTCGGATAAATATTTAAACATTTTTGAAATTAAAGAAATAATCGAAAACGATTATAGAATTGAGTTGTCTGAAGAAACAAAGAAAAGGGTTATTGAAAACAGAATGTATTTGGATGAAAAATTAGCTAAAAGTACAAATCCAATTTATGGTATTAATACAGGATTTGGTTCTTTGTATAATATTTCAATTGATGAAAATGATTTAAGTACTTTGCAAAGTAATTTAATTAAATCACATGCATGCGGAATGGGAGATCGAGTTCCTAAAGAAATTGTACAATTAATTTTATTATTAAAAATCCAATCACTAAGTTACGGATATTCTGCAATATCAATCGAAGTTTTGGAAAGGTTAGTTTCATTTTACAATAATGGTATATTTCCAATAATTTACCAACAAGGATCGTTAGGTGCTAGCGGCGATTTAGCTCCTTTAGCGCATTTGTGTTTACCTTTATTAGGACTTGGAGATGTTGAATACAAAAATGAAATTATATCTGGTCAAGAACTTTTACGTATTTTTGATTGGAAGCCCATAAAGCTTCAATCAAAAGAAGGTTTGGCATTATTAAATGGCACTCAGTTTATGCTTGGATATGCTACGTATATTGCTATTAAATCTTTAAAAATTGAATACTTTGCCGATTTGATAGGAGCTATGTCTTTGGAAGGATATGATGGCAGATTAGAACCTTTTGATGCGAGCATTCATAATGTTAGGCCACATGAAGGACAAATTAAAACGGCAGAAAATTTTAGAAATTTCTTAAAAGATAGTCAAATTGCCATTCAGCCAAAAAAACATGTGCAGGATCCTTATTCATTTAGATGTATTCCACAAGTTCATGGAGCAAGTAAAGATACCTTGGCTTATTTTATAAAAGTGGTAGAAACGGAAATAAATTCAGTAACGGACAATCCAAATGTATTTGATAAAGAAGATAAAATTATTTCAGGTGGAAATTTTCATGGTCAGCCTTTAGCTATAGTTTTAGATTTCTTAGCAATCGCTTTAGCGGAATGGGCAAATATTAGTGAACGAAGAATTTATTTATTGCTTTCAGGGCAAAGAGAAATGCCATTATATTTAGTAGCCAAACCTGGTTTAAATAGCGGTTTTATGATTGCACAATATACCGCGGCGTCCATAGTTTCTCAAAACAAACAGTATGCCACTCCAGCTTCAATTGATAGTATTGTAAGTAGTAATGGACAAGAAGATCATGTAAGTATGGGAGCAAATTCTGCTACAAAGTGCTTTAAAATTCTTGAAAATGTGGCCTCGGTATTAGCTATCGAAGCCATGACCGCTGCTCAAGCACTTGAGTTTAGAAGACCTTTAAAATCCAGTGCTGAAATCGAATCCTTTTACGCTAAAATTAGAAAAGAAATTCCTTTTGTCGAACAAGATATTGTAATGTCGGAATGGTTACAAAAGACTAAAAAAATAATCTTTTGGTAAATTTTATTTTTGGGTCAATTAATTTTAATTACTTTTGTTCATAAATTATAGAATTATGTTAAAACTATTTATTTCGGCTTCGCTCAGTATACTTTTTTCTTTAAACGTTCAGTCTCAAGTTCAGTTTTTTAAAGGTTCGCTCGAAGAAGTAAAAAAAGAGGCCAAAAAACAAAAGAAAAATATTTTTGTAGATTGTTACACCGTTTGGTGTGGTCCTTGTAAAATGTTAGATAAAAATGTTTTTTCAAATATTGAATTTGCAAACGCACTTCAAAAAGACTATATTCCATACAAACTTGATATGGAATTAGGAGAAGGAATTCCTTTTTCCGAAGCGTATAACATTAATCGTTTTCCAACTATGTTAGTTATAGATGCTAATGGTAAAGAAATTCAACGCTTGGTTGGGTATCGTGATGCGTCAACTTTAATTTCAGAGATTAAAATTCAAAAAAAAAAATAGATCTTGAAACCCTTAATTATTTGAAATATCAATATGATGAAGGGAATAGAACTAAAGTTTTCCTGAAAAACTATTTGATTGCATTGTCGGATAATGATCGTTCTATTGAAATCCCTTTTTTAGAATATTACGAAAAGTATCCAATTGTCAATGATAGTGATTATTTGTGGATTGCAGATATTGCAAAACATTTTAATTCCTCGTCGGCTTCATTTCTAGTCAAAAATAAAAAACATTATATTAAATATATTGATTTTCAGAATAAAATTAATGAAATCGTTATAAACTCTGCAGAATTAGCTGCAAGTTTTCAAGATCAAAAAACATATGATGAATTACTAAAGTTTATTGATAAAGAGGGTGGAGTAGATGCAAAAAAACTAAACTTATTGTCAAGCCAGATGTATTCTTTAGCAAATAAAAATTATGAACAATATGCTGAAAATTCGTATCAATTACTTCAGAAATTCAACGTTGGAGATCGAAAAGAGATATTAAATAATTTAAACAATTGTTTAAGTCAAAAGTGTCAATCATTTAAAGAAAAAATAGAAAAATTATAAACGATTATTTTCTTTATCGTAAATGAAAAACTCGTTAATACTCAAATCTGAATTTTGAGTGAGTTGAATATAATTTTTATGTTTCCACAAAAATAAAAGCCATTTATTGATAAAACCTATTTTAAGATAAGCATAAACATAAGGATGCACTTCTAATTTTGAAATGGTTTCAATAATATAATTAGACTCTAAACGGCTTAATATATGGTCAGAAATAACTATGCTCGAAGATATCTTTCCCGTTCCATCACAAGAAGGACACTTTTCGGTATTTTTAATTTGAACTTGAGGTTTAACTCTACTTCTAGTAATTTGCATGACACAAAACTTAGATAAAGGAAGAATTGTATGATTGGCTCTATCATATCTTAGTGCTTCTAACATTGCTTCATAAATCTTTTGTTTTATTTCTGCATTTTTAGAATCAACAAAATCAATAACAATAATGCCTCCTAAATCTCTTAATCGAATCTGGCGAGCAATTTCTATAGCGGCTTCAATGTTGAGCTTTAAAATAGCCTCATCGCCCTCAAGTTTCATTTTTTTAAATGTATTAACACCGCTATTAACATCAATAACATGCATAGCTTCCGTATTTTCGATAATCAAATAACCACCACTAGGAAGAAGAACTGTTTTATTAAATGAAGTTTTGAGTCTGCTATTTAAACCAAGTTTTTCAAATAGTAAAACATCTTTAGAGACTTCTTGTACGATTTTCTTCTTTTCGGGTGCTATTTTTTCAATATAATTTCGGATACTTTCAGCAAGTATATTATCGTTTACCGTGATTTTTGTAAACGAATCATTTAAGAAATCGCGAAGTAAAGTGCTTGTTTTTTCTTTTTCCTCAAATACTTTGGTGACTTCCGTTGATTTGTATATGGTTTTACATAAAACATTCCATTGTTCAATCAATTCAATAATATCTTGATGAATTTCGTTTAGATTCTTACCTTCTGCTACGGTCCTAAGAATGAGTCCAAAATTTTTGGGCGTGATACTTTCGCACAATTCAACTAGTCTTTGCCGCTCGTCGGCATTAGATATTTTTTTAGAAACCGAAATTTTCTGATCAAAAGGAATTAAAACTGCAAATCTACCCGCAAAAGAAATTTGAGCGGTGAGTCTCGCTCCTTTTGATGATATTGGTTCTTTTAGAATTTGAACTGGAAAAAAGTCATTATTCTTTAATATTTCTCCTATTAACTGATCTTTTTGCAAAGGTGATAGTAGTGTATAGTTTTCTAGTTTTAAATTTGGATTTTGAATTCTTTTTTTGAAGAAGTCGTAAACCGATGGGAATTGTTCTCCCAAATCCGTAAAGTGAAGAAAGGCTTCTTTTGACTCTTTAATATCAATAAAAGCCGCGTTTAAAGGGGCTAGGATTTTTTTTACTCGCGCCCAATAAATATCACCAATTTGAAGTTGTTTTGAAAAAACTTCTTTATGGAATTCTACTAAGTCATTATTTTCTAATAAGGCAATATCAAAGCCTTCTTCATTAGCTTGAATTACTAATTCTCTGTTCATCTCATTCATATACCTATACCAATAAAAAATCAATCATCAAAAGTTGATGATTGATTTTTATAAATAATTAAATAAAAAAGAAATTATTTTTTCTTTTTATGACGCATTTTTCTCAATCTTTTTTTTCTTTTGTGAGTTGCAATCTTATGTCTTTTTCTTTTTTTACCACAAGGCATAATGTTAGTATTTAATGATTAATAATTATTTTTTTTGTGTTTCAATATCTTTTACTGCAATTATTAATTGCTCTTTAAGATTATTGCTAATTTTAGGCATTTTAATAACCTGATTTAATATCTTAGCTGTTTCCTCTTTTTTACCTTGTTGAGCAAACATATCTGCCTTCATCAATAAAGCTTGAATATTATCGGGCTGCAAAGATAGTATTTTTTCAAGTCTTGGAGCAACTTTTTCAAATTGACCGGAAATGAGTCCAAATTTAGAAAGCAACATCTGTGCATCTATTTGATTCGGATCCTTTTCCACTATTTTTAATAAAATTTGAACACCAAGCATAGGTTCATTCTGAATCTCCATATAACATTGTGCTAATTTTAATTTAGCTTCAATGTTATTAGAATCTAATGAAACAGCTCTTTCATAACTGTAAACAGCTTTTTCTTTGATGTCATTAACTACTTTAGCATTTAAAGAATCATACAAAAGTAAATTAATAAAATTATCTCCTGTTAGAACCCATGAATTAGTATTTTTTATCCAATCTGCTTTACGAAAAACAAATAAAGAAGCTAACTCGGGTTGTTCTTTTCGATTTAAAAATGCAATTATATTTGAATAGGACTGAATTTTAGAAAGACTGTCATTTGAAGTTGAAACAAGCTGGTTAAAAATTTCAAATGAATCTATAAATTCAGAATTAGAGGTACTTAAAAGGTCTTTTTGAAATTCTTCAATGGTAATCCCACTATCTTCATGAGAATGTTTATTTGAAGATTTTTTATTTTTATATGGAATAAAAATAAAAAATACAACTATAATTATAGATGCAATTAAAAACCAAAAATACTTTTTAAAAAAATTCAAATCTATTTAATTTTTTTACTTTCTTTTACTTTTTGAACAAATTCTTTTGAAGGTTTGAACGCAGGAACATTATGTTCAGGAATTTCAATGATTGTATTTTTTTTGATATTTCTACCAATTTTAGCAGCTCTTTTTTTAACAATAAAACTACCGAAACCTCTTACATAAACGTTTTCACCACGCTCTAAAGATGTTTTAACTTCTTTAAAAAATTGTTCAACAGCTACTAATACATCTACTTTTGGTACACCTGTATTGTCAGCTATTTTTGTAATTAAATCTGCTTTTCTCATATGTTTATTATAATTATTTTGGGGTGCAAATATAAAGTTATTGAATTAAATATGTATGTTTTTTATTGATATTTTTATAAAAAAAAAAGCTTTGCCATTTATAGTTGGCAAAGCTTATGAATATCAATCAGTTGTGCGAATAAATTTAGGTATATTTTTTGAACAAACAAGATGCATTATGGCCACCAAAACCAAATGTATTACTCAAAGCGGTGTTTACTGTTCTTTTTTGAGCTTTATTTAGGGTAAGATTTAATTTTGGATCTATATTTTCATCTTGATGTACATGATTTATTGTAGGGGGGATAATATCATCTTGAACTGATTTTATACATGCAATCGCTTCAATAGCACCAGCGGCTCCTAATAGGTGACCTGTCATTGATTTGGTAGAGCTTATATTTAAATCATAAGCTTTATCTCCAAACAATTTATGAATAGCTTTTAACTCTGCGATATCTCCTAATGGAGTAGATGTTCCGTGTACATTAATATAATCAATGTCGCCAATTTTAAGCCCAGCTTCTTCAATAGCTAATCGCATAACATTAAGTGCACCAAGGCCCTCAGGATGCGGAGCGGTAAGATGATGTGCATCAGCGGTTAATCCACTACCTACAATTTCGGCATAAATATGTGCGCCACGTGCTAAAGCATGATCTAATTCTTCAAGTACAATAGAACAAGCGCCTTCGCCCATAACAAAACCATCTCTAGTTGAATCAAATGGTCTTGATGCCGTTAAGAAATCTTCATTGCGCTCACTAAGTGCTTTCATTGCGTTAAAACCTCCTATTCCTCCTTCGGTAATAGCGGCTTCAGCGCCACCTGCAACACAGGCATCAATTTTACCATACTTGATATACATAAAAGCTTCTGCAATTGCAATAGTAGAACTTGCACAAGCTGCAACAGGAGCATAATTAGGGCCTCTAAAACCATATTTCATAGAAATGTGACCGGCACTAATATCGGGTATCATTTTTGGTATAAAAAAAGGATTGAAACGAGGCGTACCATTACCTGTTGCAAATCCTGAAATTTCATTTTGAAATGTTAAAATCCCTCCAATTCCACTTGTAAATATAACTCCAATACGATCCTTATCTAAATTTGGATCATCTAATTTAGAATCATTTACAGATTGAATAGCAGCCGCCATACTGAAAACAGAAACAGGATCTAAACGATTAATTTCTTTTTTATCAATATATTCGGTAGCATCAAAATTTTTAACCTCACAAGCAAATTTTGTCTTAAAATTTGTCGTGTCAAATTTGGTAATAAGATTGGCACCACTGGTTCCTTTAATTAAATTTTGCCAGAAAGTGCCAACATCATTACCAAGAGGTGTAATGGCACCAAGGCCGGTTACTACAACTCTTCGCATAATTTTTTGTTTTAATTACAAAATGTATTCAAATGTAAATTTAATTAAGCTTCAGAAGATGCTTCTTCTAAAAATTTAATTGCATCTCCTACAGTGCCAATATGCTCTGCTTTGTCATCTGAAATAGAAATACCAAATTCATTTTCAAACTCCATAATAAGTTCTACGATGTCTAATGAATCTGCACCTAAATCGGTTTGGAAACTTGCAGCTGGAACTACTGAAGATTCTTCAACGCCTAATTTTTCTACAATGATTTTTGTAACTCTTTCTGAAATTGTTGACATTTTTTATAAGTTTTATTTTGCAAAGATACATATTTTTGTTCTTTCTAAAACTTTTTTATCCACAAAATCTAAACAATTTATGCAAATTATTCAAAAATATTTCCCCGAATTATCTGAAATTCAATTAGATAGATTTCATAAATTGTATGAAATCTATTTCGAATGGAATAATAAAATTAATGTTGTTTCTCGAAAAGATTTCGAAAATTTTTACGAACATCATGTTTTACATTCTTTAGCAATCGCTAAATTTGTTGATTTTAAAAATGGTGCTTTTGTTCTTGATATTGGAACTGGTGGTGGGTTTCCTACTATTCCATTGGCTATTCTTTTCCCTGAGGTTCATTTTTTAGCATCAGATTCTATAGCTAAAAAAATTAAAGTCGTTGATGCAGTTGTAGAAGCCTTAGATTTAAAAAATGTAGAAACTTTTGTTGGGCGTTCAGAAACTATTTCTAAACAATTTGATTTTATAATAACTAGAGCAGTCGCTCCATTATTTGATATTATAACTTGGTCTAAAAATAAAATCCATCCTATTGCATTTCATGATATTGATAATGGAATTATAGCCCTCAAAGGAGGCGATTTAAAAAATGAAATAAGGGAGTCTAAACGAAAAGTCGTTTTGAAATCGATTTCTGATTATTTTGAAGAACCTTTCTTTGAAACCAAATACATTACCTTTGTGCCATATAAAAATTAATTTTGAAAAAAATCTCTTTTTTTGAAAAATGTTTAAGTTTTTTGAAACCTAAAGTTTTAGATTCTTTTGTTTTTGAAGATATTGAGTATAAAATTGCGTTATATAAAAATAATATTTTACTGAATACCAAAAATGCAAATCAATCCAATGGTTCTTTATACATAGCTTTTAAACTTTTATTGGATAATTACATCAATTTTCCAAAAGACAAAAATCTTAATATATTAATTTTAGGATATGGTTTAGGAAGTGTAGATCGAATTATTACAAATAAAAATAAAAATATTAAAATAACGGGTGTTGAAAAAAATATTTTTTTAAAACCTTGGATGTATGCATATGAAAAACCAAATAATTCAGAAGTATTTTTTGAAGATGCCATTCAATTTGTAAAAAATATTAAAGATTCATATGATATCGTAATTATTGATTTATTCGAAGATACAAATATCCCAGATTCAATTCATCAATTTCATTTTTGGGATAAAATTTATAATACTATAAATCAAGATGGATTAATCATTTGGAATGTATTACAAAAAAAATATGACTTAAATGTCATAAAAGGCTTTATTTTTGATAAAAAAATAAATATAATTACAGGTAATTTATTTCTGTTAAAAAGAAAAAATGAAATTTAAAAATACAAATTTTCAAATTTTTGTTTTAGTTGTTGGATCCATTATAGCGGTTGTCAAATTTTTAGTATATTTTAATACGGGGTCAAATTCTGTCTTGTCGGATGCGTTAGAAAGTATAGTAAATATTCTAGCTGGAAGTTTTACATTATATAGTTTATATTTATCTAGTTTACCAGCAGATCAAAGACATCCTTATGGACATGGTAAAATTGAATTTATAGCCGCTGGTTTTGAAGGCGGTTTGTTATTTCTTGCAGGTATTTTTACGGTTTATAAAATTGTTTTTTCATATTACTTTGGGATTTCTATACAAATACACAAAAAAGATGTTCTAATTATTTTCGTTTTAGGATTTATAAACTATTTACTTGGTGTTTGGAGTGCTCATCAAGGGAAAAAAACAAATTCTCCAGCTTTAATTAGTAGTGCTGCGCATTTGAAAAGTGATGGATATACCTCGTTAGGTATTTTTATAGGATTAGTTTTTGTTTATTTTTTTAAATACAAATGGATTGATTCTTTAATCGGACTTTCAGTAAGTGTAATTTTAATTTATCAAGGTTTTGTAATTGTTAAAAATTCGATTTTGGAAATTATAGACACCGCGGATATTGATATATTAAAAGAAGTAATTAACTATTTACAAGAAAATAGAAAAACGAATTGGATTGATATTCACAATCTAAGAATTATAAAATATGGTAGTAATTTTCATATTGATGCGCACGTAACGTTTCCTTGGTATTTCAATAATCGGCAAGTTCACAATGAAATGTATCAAATTCATAAAATGATGGAAGGTCATTTTAATAAAGAAGTAGAGTTATTTATTCATCCAGATCCTTGCGAACCTATGAGTTGTTCGATTTGTACTATTCATGATTGTAAAGAACGCACTTCTGTGTTTAAGCAAAAAGAAATTTGGAATGTTGAAAATGTACTTAAAAATGAAAAACATCAAATTGAGTAGTTAAAAATTGAACTTTTTGAACTTATTTTTGGTTTTAAATTAATATTAATTCAAATAAACTTAATTATTATGGCTTTTACATTACCTTCTTTAAATTATGATTATACCGCATTAGAACCTCATTTTGATGCTCAAACAATGGAAATTCATCATTCTAAACACCATCAAGCTTATGTAAATAATCTTAATAACGCAATTTCGGGTACCGAATTTGAAAATGATTCCATCGAAACCATAGTTAAAAATATCTCAAAACATACACCTGCGGTTAGAAATAACGGTGGAGGTCATTGGAATCACAGCTTTTTTTGGAGTATATTAAGTCCGAATGGAGGAGGGAATCCTGTAGGAACTTTAGCTAGTAAAATTGATGAACAATTTGGAAGTTTTGAAGCGATGAAAGAAGCATTTGCTCAAGCAGCTACGACTCGTTTTGGTTCAGGTTGGGCTTGGCTTTGTAAAAAAGCAGATGGTTCTTTGTGTATTTGCTCTACTCCAAATCAAGATAACCCATTGATGGATATTGCAGAATGTCCAGGAACACCAATTATTGGTTTGGATGTATGGGAACATGCGTATTATTTGAAATTTCAAAATAGAAGACCAGATTTTATTGCTACTTTTTGGAATGTTGTTGATTGGAATGTAGCTGAAAATAATTTTAAGAGTTAAGATAATTCTTAATAAAAGTAATTTTACAAAAAGATTGAAATGCGTTTAAATTATACTTAAACGCATTTTTTTTAATTTAATATTATGAAAAAAAAATACATACTTTTTATATTTATAATTCTTGTATTTAATTTAGAAAGCCAATCAGAATTCGGATTTTCTTCTGGTCCAGTCTTAAATTTTTCTAGATCTAATTTAAATGGTTTAGTTTACAAAAGTAACGAAACCTCTATTCGATTCGGTTTGAATTTTAGAACTCAAATAGTTGAAAATGTAAAACTTGGATGTGAATTGGTTTATCAAAATATTAATTTTAGATACGATTCCGTTGTGAACTCAAAAATTGCAAGTATTTATCAGAGAAATTCTTTTATTTCAATACCTATAATGATTAGATATCAATCAAATGGAGATAAATTAAGATTTTTCTCAAATTTTGGATTTTCTTATAATATTTTTCTAGGAAATGAACACGAAACCTATCCTTCTGTAAATCAAAATTTCTCAATCAAAAATAATTTGATGAACCATAATTGTTTTTTTTGGGGTGCGGGATTGGAATATAAAATGGCGCATGCTTTTTTTAGTTTTGAACTAAGGCATAGTATCTCACAGCTAACTATAAGTGAAAATCAAAATTTGCAAGTAAACTATCAAAATGCAAGCGCATTATTTTCATTAATGTTTCCATTAAAACGCAACGCAAAAAAAATAGAAAAGTAGAATTCTTTTTTAATAAATTCTAAAATTCTTTATTTTTAACAAAAAAAGAAGTTATTATCATTAAAAATAGTGTAATTTTGCTTTTTATTATAATTATTACATTTAAATTAATGTTAAATCACAGAATTTTAAATCTTATGAAAGTTACCTTGTTTTCAACCTTTATTTTTATTTTTTTAAGCTGCAACTCTATCAAAGGTGAAGAGTTTGTAATTAATGGAACAATTAAAAACACAAAAAGCAAATTCATTTTTTTGGAGAAATTATCTCACAGTTCTATTTTTTTGGTTGATAGTGTAAAGATTAATGACAAAGGAAATTTTGTATTTAAAGCAAATATAGACCAAACTGGATTTTATCGTATCACGCTTTCTAAAAACGCAAGCCAAAGTCCTACTTGGCTTTTGTCTTTATCTCCAAATGAAAAGTTATCGGCTACTTTAGATGCAACAAAACCAAATGAGTACGTATTTAAAGGAGATGCTAAACAAACTGATTTTCAAACGATGCTTCAAACGGTAAATACACAACAAGCCGATTTGATGCAATTGTCAAATCAATATCAAAATATTACTAAAGATAATCCAAACTCAAAAGATGCAAGTGCTTTGATGCAAATGATTCAAAGTAAGTCAGATCAATTTAATACGTATATTAGCAATGTACTTTCAAAATCTATAAACCCAATAACTAAGTATTATTTATATAGTATTATTTTACAACAAATGCAAGGTCAACAACTTCCAAGTGAAATTGTACAACAAGTTACGAATTTTTCTAAAGAAATTGACAGTACGCTTCCAAAAAGTATTTATGCAGCTGATTTTACTAAAATAGCAAGCAATTTGTCTAAATCAAATCAAAATAATGGAGAGCCTGAAGATATATTATCGATAGGAAAACCCGCTCCAGATGTTTCATTTATTGATGAAAGTGGAAAAAATGTAACATTAAGTAGTTTTAAAGGTAAGACCGTTTTAATGGATTTTTGGGCTAGTTGGTGCAGACCTTGTAGAAATGAAAATCCAAATGTAGTAGCGGCATATAAAAAGTATAAGGATAAAGGATTCTTGGTTGTAAGTATTTCGCAAGATAGAGATTTAGATCGTTGGAAGCAAGCTATTATTCAAGATGGATTAATATGGAATTCACATTATGCAGATCAAAAAATCAATAATGCCGCTTCAATTTTGTACAAAGTGAGTTATATTCCAAAAACGTATTTAATTGATAAAAATGGAATTATTATAGCTAAAGATTTAAGAGGAGCCGCATTGGAAGAAGCAATAGAAAAAGCTTTGAGATAGTTTATTATCTGCAATGTCTTAAATATTCAATTTCTCCTTTTCTATATTTATAAAGATAAGACTTTTTTAAGTATTCACATCCTTTATCAATTTTTTCAAGGATGGTGTAATTTTTACCTATTTTATAATAAATTTCGGCTTTAATCTTATTAAAATCATTTATTTTTTCAAAATAAAGATTTGATTTTTCTGGTTCAATTAAATTAAAATAAACCTCTCCAAGATTATAGTTTAGGATATTGTTTTCGAGCATTTCTATTTTTATTTTTTCAAACTCATATTGCGCATTTTTCCATTCATTTTTCTTTGCAAAAATAGCGGCATTAATAATTTGTCCAATAAAATGATTTGGATCTATTGTTAGGGCTTCATTGCAATAAAAATTAGCTTTTTTTAAATCATTTATCCATAAATAAATTAATGAAGAGAATATAAATAAATTGACATCATTTGGATTGTATTTCAACATTTTATCTATTAGTTCCAAACTGTTTTTTTTGAAATTATAGTCCGCATCTTTAGAATTTTGATATAATAAATCAGAATTGACATAAAGTAAAAGTTCAGATAAACCCAAAATATCTAATTCCATTGAATAACTCTGATCGTTATAATTTGTAATTACATTATGAATTCTTTTGAAAATGGGATTAGAATTGTTTTCGTCGAGCGTTAATGTATCTAAAATTAACTTGATATTCGTTTTTATAAATTGAGTTTGATAATCGTCATTATTAATAATAATTTTATTAGAAGAAGTAACTCGAATATCTTTTCTTTTATTAACCTCATCACGGTTTAGTATAATTAGCTGACCGCTTATTTGTGATGCGTTATTGTTTGAACTAATTATTCTTATAGTACTACCTGGCTCTAAAGGCTTGCCTTGTTTTAGATTTTGATTGGATTCTAAAATATCAAAAACGGTTAAATTGAATTTTCTTGAAATACTATATAACGACTCGCCATCGATAACTTTATGAAATATTTCTTTTATACTTCGATTTTCTTCAATACGAATTTCATAATACTTTTCGGGTATAATTATGGTTTGGTACAAACTAAAAGGTTGATTGATTTTTTCAAAACCATTAATATGGGCAATTTGTTTAGGTTTTAAATGATATTTACTCGCCAATTTATATATATCGTCGCCCGGAAGCGCTATATGTACATTGGTTTGAGCATTTGCAAAACAAAAAAAAAATAAAAAATAAATGGTATAATTCATAAAAAGATAATATCTTTTATGATTTCTTTTTTTAAGTAAGTGTTGATTGTATTTAATAAATCACTCTTTTGATGAAAAAGCATTTCCTTCAACGGTGCATTATTTATTTTAATGTATATATTAGGAATGCTTACATTAATAGATGATGTGCAATTTGAAATGGATTTCCCTACTATTTGCTCCCAATTCGTTTTTATATTGGCTTCTATAAATTTATGTTCAAGCCCCGAATCAGATACCCAATCAGAGAAAGCATCACTTATTGATTTCATTTTTTTACGGATTCTAATACTTTAAGTATTCCATTTTCCAATGAGGTAAAATCTTTTTTTAATAATGTTTTCATTTTTGAAATATCTGGTTTTCTTCTTGTCATGTCACCTTCTTCCAAAGCAGGTAAAAATATGATTTTTGAAGAACTTTTTGTTACTTTAATAACTAATTCAGCTAAATCTTTAATAGTAATTTCGATATCGCTTCCAATATTTAGCGTATCATTAATAAATTTATTTTCAAATAGACATGTTGCACAAGCTTCGATATTATCATCAATAAAACAAAATGTTCTAGTTTGCAAGCCATCACCATAAATGGTAATATTTTCATTTTGTATAGCTAATTTTATAAACTTTTTAACTACAAAATCCTTGCTTTGTTTGGGTCCATAAGTATTAAAAAATCTAAAAATGGTGTACTCCAATCCAAATTCTTTTTGAAATGAACGAATATAAGCTTCCGCTACATTTTTTACAACGGCATAGGGAAGTTTGGAATTTAAAGGAGTCGTATTTTCATTTTGTGGATGTTCAAATGGCTCGCCGTAAACTTCACTACTTGAAGAGAAAAATACCCGTTTCACTCCTGTATTTTTGGATAAATTAAGAATGTTTTCAATTCCTTTGATATCATTTAAAACCCATAAAGGATTATTTAAAGTTCGTTTAACACCAACAACCGCAGCATAATGAAATACATAATCAAACTTGTTGGAAATCATTATGGTACTAATGTCTTCATAATGGTTTACATCTGCTTTTATAAAACTAAAATTAGGAGCAGATAAAGGAAGATTTTCTTTTTTTCCAGTTAAAAAGTTATCTACGCCAACTACTTCTGTATTTGATTTAGCAATTAAATGATCAACCAGACAACTTCCTACTTGTCCTGCAGCACCTGTAACTAAAATTTTTACTTTACTCATTTATAATTCATTATTTGCTACTTTATTAAGATATTGTCCATAACCACTTTTTTCCAATGGTTTAGCAATTTCTAATAATTTTTCTTTTGAAATAAAACCTTTTCGGAATGCAATTTCTTCAATACATCCAATTTTTAATCCTTGACGTTCTTCTATAACTTGAACAAATTGAGATGCTTGCATCAAAGATTCAACAGTCCCAGTGTCTAACCAAGCCGTACCTCTTTCAAGAATACTCACTTTTAACTTTCCTTTTTCTAAATAAACTTTATTTAAATCCGTAATTTCATACTCGCCTCGAGCACTTGGTTTAAGTGTTTTTGCTATTTCTACAACGTCATTATCATAAAAATATAAACCAGGCACTGCATAATTTGATTTTGGTTGGCTTGGTTTCTCTTCAAGTGACTTTACATTAAAATCTGCATCAAATTCAACCACGCCATATCGTTCAGGGTCTGAAACACGGTAAGCATATATTACGCCTCCATCAGGATTTGCATTTTTTTCGAGTAATTTACCCATTCCCATTCCATAAAATATATTGTCACCTAAAACTAAGGCACAAGAATCGTTGCCAATAAATTTTTCTCCAATTACAAAAGCTTGAGCCAAACCATTAGGAACTTCTTGAACGGCATAACTTAACTGACAGCCAATTTGACTTCCATCTCCAAGCAACTTCTCAAATTGAGGTAAATCATGCGGTGTCGATATGATAAGAATTTCTCGAATTCCCGATAATAATAATGTGGATAACGGGTAGTAAATCATTGGTTTGTCATAAATAGGCATAATCTGCTTACTTATAGCATAAGTGATTGGATATAAGCGAGTTCCTGAGCCTCCAGCTAAAATAATCCCTTTCATATTATTAATTGTTTTTAAAAAATGGTAATTTTACAACTTTTGCTTTAATTTTTTGATCTCTAATCTTAATGAAAATTTCGGAATCTATTTTATTATATGGATTTGCTACATATCCTAAAGCAATTGAAAAATTTAATGATGGCGTTTGACTACCAGATGTAATTTCACCAATTATTTCATCATTTTCATTAATGATTTCGTAGCCATGACGTGCAATGCCTCTATCAATTAATTGAATTCCAACTAATTTTTTAGAAACACCATTTTCTTTTAAATTTTGTGCAATTGATTTTCCGATGAAGTCCTTGCTAAATTTTGTAATCCAACCCAAACCTGCTTCTATTGGATTTGTTGTATCATTAATATCATTTCCATATAAACAATACCCCATTTCAAGTCTTAAAGTATCTCTTGCAGCTAAACCGATAGGAAGAATATTGTTTTCTTTTCCAGCTTCAAAAACTTTATTCCATAATGCTTCAACAAATTCATTTTTAACATATAATTCAAATCCTCCAGCTCCAGTATATCCAGTAGCTGAAATAATAACATTTTCTATATTTGCAATAGATCCTTCGGCAAAATGATAATAAGGAATTTCACTTAAGTTAATTTCAGTTAGTTTCTGAAGCGTTTCAATAGCTTTTGGACCTTGAATAGCTAATAAGCTTATTGAATCTGAAATATTGGTTAATTTAGCTCCAAATGTATTGTGTTTTGAAATCCAATTCCAATCTTTTTCAATATTAGATGCATTAACAACTAAAAGATATTTTTTTTCATTAAAACGATAAACAATTAAATCATCTACAATGCCTCCCTCTTCATTAGGAAAACAAGAATATTGTGCTTGGCCATCAATTAATTTGGATGCATCATTAGATGTTACAAATTGTATTAAATCCAAAGCACCATCTCCTTCAACAATAAATTCTCCCATGTGGCTGACATCAAATACGCCAACTGAATTTCTAACTTGTAAGTGTTCTTCTTTAATATTACTATATGAAATTGGCATATTATAACCAGCAAATTCAGCCATTTTGGCTCCTAAACTAATATGTAAAGAAGTTAATTGAGTATTTTTCATTTTAATTTGATATTTATAAAAGGTTAATTATTTAATGTGAGCGGCTCTAAATTCATCTTCGTAAACAAAACTTTCGAGATATAAAAATGCTTCCGTTAATTTACCATTTTTAGTGATTGTAGCTCCTTTTATCATTTCATTTTCTTTATCAAAAAGAACTGGAAATACGTATTCAGTTAATTTGCTTGAAAAGTCTGTAGAAGCTTCTCTTGGTAATTCACTTGGTAGGTTTGGAATTGCCATAATATCTATAGCATTTCGCATAAATGGTTCAATAACTTTTTCTCTCAACGGTAAATATCCAAAAACGGGATTTTCTATTGTTGTTGGTCTTACCGTACTTGGTACAGAAGATTCTGGAGCAATATCACAAGTAATATCAGCTATATATTCGAGATTGAATTCGTTTTTCTTCATCTCTTTCATCGTAAACAACTTAGGCGCTTTATGGTCCCAAAACATAGCATTGATTAATACATTCGATTTATGAATATAGGGCTCAAAAATAGAGCGATACAACTGTGGTTTTTCATAAAATTCTTCACGACTATATTCTTGTGTTGGAATACGAGGAGTGTAAATTTCTTTAGTAGAAAGTTGAGTAAATACAGGTTTTGTATATTCATTTTCTAAAAAATCAATTGGTGATACCTCGCGAATATTTGCTTTATTTAAAATTTCTACTACGCCAGATGCAACGCGACCCGTTCCGGTTACTACTATTTTAGCATTCTTGATATCTATATTGGATAACATTTTTTGAATATTCTGATATCCATCTTTGTAAATTCTTCCTATATCTTTTTTCGAATTATTTTTAGTAATCATCCACAAGCAATTAAATGCTCCAACGATACCTGCCCAATAACCAAATGCTACAAGTCTTTCTCCTTCACTATTGGTTAAACATTCGTAATCAATCATTTCTATTTTTAAATCAATAAAACTTTGAATCAGTTTTAGATTATGTGCTTGTTTTTTATGCGTATGACTAAAAAACATGTACCTTTTACCAGGTATTAGATAATGTATAGGAACTTCTTTAACGCCTAGAATAATATCACATTCAAATAAATTTTCTTGAATTTCAGCACCAGCTGCTTTGTATTCAGCATCTGAAAAGCATCGTTCTTGGGAATGCTGGACATATATTTTATAATTATATTTTTCAATAATTTTTTTACAATCTTCGGGTGTTAGCGGAGCTCTATTGTCTACGGGCTGTTTTTCTTCTCTTAAAATTCCTATTTTTTTCATATCTCTGAACTTTTTAATCAATTGATGTGTTTTGATTATTACTTGCGTTATTTTTTGATTAGCAATTCGGCTGCAAAAATAACAAAAAAAACTTAGTTCTTTGATTTACTTATTAACAATAGTTTTAAATTAATATAATTTAGGGGCTGACCGGAATTGACTGGCGATGGTATTTTATACTGGCATGTAGAGTGATTGTATTAACACTCTTTAATCCCTATACATAAACTTTTTTAATTGGCGAGAATAACTACGCCATGGCAGCCTAACCCAAAGGGTTACAGCCATTGTCTCTTTAAAAATGCTAACTTGCCGTTTTTTTATGAGGCATCGACTTAGCAAGAATCGCACAAATTGATTTTCTGTAGATTTGTGTTAAAACATTCAGGATAAGAGTTGAATGAGGTTGGTTTTTTTCCATATTCGATTACGAAAATCAAATAAAAGACTAAACATGTAGAGGGTATAAGGTGGCTTGCTCAGGACCAGAGTTCGAATCTCTGCAGCTCCACAATTTTTGTTAATAAGTAATCTAAGTTTTTTTCCATCCCAATCAAATCTTTTTTCAATCATTTAAAAATATTTTTGTATTTTTGCCAACTTTTATTAAAATCAGTTTGAATTTTAAACATAAAATCAAAAACTACTTAAAAAATGGCTTATTACAAAAGTACACCTCAACCAAAAAGTGATTTTAAATCATTAACAATCAGTCTTGCTTCTCCAGACACAATCAAAGAAAATTCCAAAGGAGAGATTACCAAACCTGAAACGATTAACTACAGAACATATAAACCAGAAAGAGATGGTTTATTTTGTGAGCGTGTTTTTGGTCCGGTAAAAGATTATGAATGTTATTGTGGAAAATACAAAAGAATTCGTTATAAAGGTACCGTTTGTGATCGTTGTGGGGTAGAAGTTACCGAAAAGAAAGTTAGAAGAGAACGTATGGGACACATCAACTTAGTGGTTCCAGTTGTTCATATTTGGTATTTTAGATCATTACCTAATAAAATCGGTTATTTATTAGGAATGAGTTCTAAAAATATTGAAAGTATTGTTTATTATGAAAAATATGTAGTACTTCAAGCAGGAAAAGCTTCGGAGGAAATCAACATTATAAATGATAAAGGTGAGCAAGAAGTTAGAACTTTCAAAAAGTATGATTTAATTACTGAAGAAGAATACATGGCTGCGGTTTACAGTCCTGAATTAGAAAATAATTATTTATTAGATGACAGTGATCCTAATAAATTTATTGCTAAAATGGGTGGAGAAGCAGTACGTGATTTATTGACGGAAATCAATTTAGATGAATTAAGTTATGCACTTAGAAATCAAGCACATACAGAAACATCGCGTCAAAGAAAACAAGAAGCTTTGAAAAGATTGAGTGTTGTAGAAGCGTTTAGAGAGTCTAATCAAAGAATTGAAAATAAACCAGAATGGATGGTAATTAGTTTATTACCTGTTGTACCTCCTGAATTAAGACCATTAGTGCCTTTAGATGGAGGTCGTTTTGCATCTTCAGATTTGAATGATTTATATCGTAGAGTAATTATTAGAAATAATCGTCTTAAGAGATTGATTGAAATTAAAGCTCCTGAAGTTATTTTAAGAAATGAAAAAAGAATGCTACAAGAATCTGTAGATTCTTTATTTGATAACTCTAGAAAATCGAATGCGGTAAAAGCAGAAGGTGGAAGAGCATTAAAATCTATATCGGATTCTTTAAAAGGTAAGCAAGGACGTTTCCGTCAAAACTTATTGGGTAAAAGGGTTGATTATTCTGGTCGTTCGGTGATCATTGTAGGTCCAACCTTACAAATGCATGAGTGCGGAATTCCTAAAGATATGGCTGCGGAATTATTTAAGCCATTTATTATCCGTAAATTAATTGAAAGAGGTATTGTAAGAACGGTTAAATCAGCTAAAAAATTAGTTGATCGTAAAGATTCTGTAATTTGGGATATCTTAGAAAATATTTTAAAAGGTCATCCAGTTTTATTAAATCGTGCCCCAACCCTTCACAGATTGTCAATTCAGTCTTTTATGCCTAAATTAGTAGAAGGTAAAGCGATTCGTTTACATCCTTTAGTAACTACGGCCTTTAACGCGGATTTTGATGGTGACCAAATGGCTGTTCACGTTCCTTTAACCAATGAAGCTATTCTTGAAGCACAGTTATTAATGCTTGCTTCTCATAATATATTAAATCCTCAAAATGGAACGCCTATCACACTTCCTTCACAGGACATGGTTTTAGGGTTATATTATATGACGAATATTAGATATTCTACAGATGAGGTTAAAATTATGGGAGAGGGTAAAACTTTTTATTCAATAGAAGAAGTTATTATTGCCTATAATGAGAAAAAAGTGGATTTACATGCTCCTATAAAATGTAAGGTAAATGTTTTAGAAAATAATGAATTGGTTTCTAAAATTATTGATACTTCAGTTGGAAGGGTTTTTGTTAATCAGTATGTACCAGAAGAAGTTGGTTTTATTAATGAATTACTTTCTAAGAAAGCACTTAAAGAAATTATTTCTACAATTATCGAAAAAACAAGTGTTAAAAGAACGGCTAGATTCTTAGATGATATCAAAAATATCGGTTTTGATATGGCATTTAAAGGTGGTTTATCTTTCAACCTAGAAGATGTTTTAACTCCTGAAATTAAAATTGATCAAGTTAAAAAAGCGAAAGAGCAAGTTCGTGAAATTAACAATTTGCACTTCGAAGGTCATATTACAGAGCGTGAGCGTTATAATCAAGTTGTAGATACATGGGAAAAAATGGATAGAAATATCACAATTGACTTAATGAATCGTTTGAAAAAAGATAAACAAGGTTTTAACTCTATTTATATGATGCTTGATTCTGGAGCCAGAGGTTCAAGAGCTCAAATTAAACAGTTAGGTGGCGTAAGAGGTTTGATGAATAAACCTAAAAAATCAGGTGCTGGAACGGAGCAAGATGTTGTAGAAAATCCAATTTTATCTTCTCTTAAAGACGGATTATCAGCATGGGAATACTTTATTTCAACGCACGGTGCACGTAAAGGTTTGGCGGATACAGCCTTAAAAACAGCTGATGCGGGTTATTTAACTAGAAGATTAGTAGACGTTGCTCAAAGTGTTGTTATTTATGAAGAAGATTGTCATACTTTAAGAGGTATTGATGTATCTGCTTTGATGAAAGAAGGTACAATCGTTGAACCAATTTCTGAAAGAATAGTAGGTCGTACATCACTTCATAATGTATATCATCCTGAAACAGATGAATTGATTGCAAAAGCTGGAGAAGAATTAACTTTAGCTATAGCCAAGAGCATTGAAAATTCAGGAATAGAAACTATTGAAATTCGTTCGGTATTGACTTGTGAGAGTGCTAAAGGTGTTTGTGTTAAATGTTATGGTAGAAATTTAGCTACAAATAGAATGAGTGAAATTGGAGATGCTGTAGGTGTTATTGCTGCGCAATCAATTGGTGAGCCAGGCACACAGTTAACACTTCGTACGTTCCACTCTGGAGGTATCGCTTCATTAAGTTCTACTGTAAGTGAAATCAAAGTTCGTTTTGAAGGTATTATTCGTTTAGATGCAGTAAGAACAATAGAAGCTACTGATGATAATGGTGAGAAGAGAACTATTGTAATTGGAAGAACGGGTGAATTAAGAATAATGAATGCGGCGGAAGATAAAATTTTGCAAAGTGCTTATATTCCTTATGGTGCTCAACTAATTGTAAAAGATGGACAAAAAGCAGTAAAAGAGGATGTAATTTGTACATGGGATCCATTCAACAATCTTATTATTGCAGAGCAAGATGGTATTGTAGAATACGAGAATATCATAAATAATGTTACGTTTAAAGAAGAAATTGTAGAACAAACAGGTAACACGGAGAAATTTATTATTGAAAGTAGAAATAAAACACTAGTTCCTGCAGTCATTATTGATAGTAAAGATGAAAGAAAAACGTACAACTTACCTGTAGGTTCAAATCTTAATGTTGATAACAAACAAAAGATTAAATCGGGTACAGTTATAGCAAAAATCCCAAGAGTCGTTGGAAAATCGGGTGATATCACGGGAGGTTTACCACGTGTTACGGAATTGTTTGAAGCTAGAAATCCATTAAATCCAGCAAAAGTTGCTGAAGTAGATGGTGTTGTAACCTTTGGTGGTGTTAAACGAGGTAATCGAGAAATTATTGTAACTCCAGTATCTGGCGAACCAAGAAAATACCTAGTTCCAATTTCAAGTCAAATATTAGTTCAGGATCAAGATTATGTAAGAAGTGGTACGCCATTATCTGATGGTAATATTTCTCCAGATGATATTCTTAAAATTAAAGGTGTATTTGCGGTTCAATCATATTTAGTTAATGAAGTTCAAGAAGTTTATCAAAGACAATCGGTTAAGATTAATGATAAGCATATCGAAGTTATTGTTAGACAAATGATGAGCAAAGTTCATATTGATGATCAAGGAGATACGCGTTTCTTAGAAGGTGAAACTGTAAATAAATTTGACTTTATGAAAGAAAATGACCGAATTTTTGATAAAAAAGTGGTTATAGAAGCAGGAGAAAGTGAAAAACTAAGAGTGGGGCAGATTATTACAATTCGCGAATTACGTGAAGAAAATTCTGACTTAAAACGTAATGATAAAAAAGTAGTTGAAGTAAGAGAAGCAATTCCAGCTACTGGTACTCCTTTACTTGAAGGTATTACCAAAACATCTTTTGGTAGAGAAAGCTGGATTTCAGCGGCTTCTTTCCAAGAGACTACTAAGGTATTATCTACGGCATCAATAGCGGCGCGTGTGGATTATCTTGAAGGATTAAAAGAAAACGTTATTGTTGGTCAACCAATTCCTGCGGGTACTGGTTTTAGAAAATTCAATGAGGTTTTTGTTAACAAAAAAGTTAATTAATTCTCTAAATAGTATAAAAAAAAGCGAATTTCGAATGGAATTCGCTTTTTTTATGTTTATATATAACTAAAAAAAATACGATTATGAAAAAAACAATGAGACAACTTGTTTTAGAATTTCCAAATCAATTAACTCGTTCAATTGAGATTTCTAAAAAATCGAATTTAAATTTAAGCTTTAAACCCAAAAATGTTTTTATTTCAGGACTAGGAGGTAGTGGGATAGGAGCGACCATCGTTACAAATTTAGTTTCGGATGTATCAAAACTACCTATTGTAATTAATAAAGGATATTTTTTATCAAAATTCGTCGATAAAAAATCATTAGTTATATGTTGTTCATATAGTGGTAATACAGAAGAAACCGTTCATGTGCTTCATCAAGCTTTCGAAACAGGTGCTAAAATAGTATGTATCACAAGTGGTGGCAAGATGTTGGATTTTTGTATTAAAAATAATATAGATTATATTCAAATTGATGGAGGAATGCCACCAAGATCTTGTTTAGGTTATAGTATGGTTCAACTTATATATACATTAACTGCATTCAAAATAATCAAAAGTTCTTTATATAAGAAATTAGATACTTTAGCTGATTTTTTAACTAAAAATCAAGAAGAAATTGATAGTAAATCTAAAGCATTAGCTAACAAGATTTTTGATAAAATTCCAGTTATTTACTCGGAAGATAAATTTGAAGGCGTTGCAGTTCGATATCGTCAACAAATTAATGAAAATTCAAAAATGCTTTGTTGGCACCATGTGATTCCTGAAATGAATCATAATGAAATGGTGGGCTGGAGAGATCAAAATAATCAAATTGCGGTTCTTTTTTTAGTAAATAGTACCGATTTTGAAAGAAATACAGAACGTAAGCTTTTAAATGAGGATGTTATTAAGAAAT
This sequence comes from Chitinophagaceae bacterium, assembly GCA_017495115.1. GTDB lineage: Bacteria > Bacteroidota > Bacteroidia > Chitinophagales > JADJOU01 > CHPMRC01. Next base: position 28,260 of record JAFEIJ010000016.1, read on the forward strand.
ATACTTCAAATATTTTTAATATCAAATCAAAAGGAAGAGGTTTATTAGAACAATCATTTTACCAAATTCATTTTGCCGACTTACTAAGTTGTCATTTGGCTGAAATAAGAGGCTATGATGCATCTGAAATCGATGTAATTAATAATTTAAAAGGTGCTTTAGATAGTAAGCCAATAGTTTAATATCTAAGTTTTTGTTACAAAAAAAGGATGAGATTTTATCTCATCCTTTTTTTATTATAAATTGATTCAAAAATTAATAAATCGTAAACTTACTATTGTATGTTTTTTCGCCTTGTTGAATATTTATGAAATATACTCCTTTTTGAATGCCAGTTGTTTCAATATTATTGTTGAAATGATTATCTGAATGCTTGATTTCTTGACCGTTAATAGACCAAATTTGAAAACTAAAAGGTTTATTTGATTCTAAGTTTTCTATTTTAAATGTTTCATTTTGAAGTACAAAATTTGGTATTAAAGAAATTGGTTCAGATATATTATTTTGTATTGATGAATTTACAACTTTAAATTCAAAAATAGCATCACAATTGTTTTTATCTGTAACTGTAACTTTTGCAACATCGCCATTTTTAACGTCAATGGTTCTTGAACTTGAACCGGTATTCCATTTATATTTGTATGGAGAAACACCACCACTTGCCAACGCTTCAAGTTTATTACCATTATGCGTAAATTTGTTTGTAATCTTTGGTGGGTTTTTAATTTCTATACTTTTACGAATCACGTCATTATTTGAAAACTTAATATCAACGGTATAACGACCTGATTTCATTCCATAGTTTGTAGAAGAAATAATTTGGCTTTCATTTAATTTTACTTCATTAATTTGTATATTTGAATTTAATGATGTAATATTAATTTCTCCTTCTTCAAAATCAAAACAAGTATTATCTACAATATCAATTTTAGCATCCGCATTACTCACTCTAAAATATTGCGTGTTTGATCCCGTGTTCCCACATGTTGCGAATCTATTAATAGGCGATAATTTCCAATAATAATAATTGTTGTCATTGGTTTGAAACAAAGATTGAGCAGGTGTAAATTTAGGTTCACTTAAAAATGTGTCAACTAAAACAGAACTTGGTAAGAACGCAAAATTTTGAACATATTGTGAATTTCCTCTTGCCAAAACAAAATGATAACGTTCTGTATTGGAATACGTATTTGTTTCAAATCGAACGTCTGATTTTGGAATTCTAATATTTGAAGTCGTTAATGGAGATTTAGGTTCATAAAATTCATTATCATTAATTTCTTGAAAATTGACACCCGAGTAATTTTCATATTGCTTTCTATGTGTAAAAGTCGTTAAAGCTTCTTTCATATGTTCTGACTGAAAAGTACTAAAACTATTAATACATTCATCACTAGCATAACACATAAAGTTAGATGGATTTAGTTTGAACGAAACACCCAAAGGATCTGTATACGATTTATTATTATTGTTTGGACATGGCCAACGGTTTGCTTCATAATCTGGGTCTGTATCGCAAAAACCGTCACCTTCATCTTCGCAATTACTATTTGAGCCTGTGCGAGCTACACGCTCTCTTCTATTTACTGAAGGCGTGCTATTTTCCCAGCCACTAAATGTATGTGGTAAATCTAACCAGTGTCCCATTTCATGTGTTAATGTGATCGAACCAGGTTTAGAACAATTAAAATCCGTAGCAGATCCTTTAACAAAAATACAATGTCTTCGGAATGGCGATGAATTAAAAAACATATGTTGTCTTGGCATATAAGTAAAACCACAGTTATTAGGAAGCACGGTATTCGCAATAAAAACATTACAATGTTTGTCTGAAAATCTTGAAGCAGCAATAGAAGCAATTTCGGTATCATTATCTAAATCATATAATGCATTAGAATTTATATAAATAATACTATCCAGTCCAAATTGCACGCCAGTACTTTTATAGTTGTTGTTTAAATCACAATGCATTTGTAGCAAATAATTTAATGGAAATCCTCCTGTGCGATTGTCTCTTCGTACCACATAGTATCGAACCGGAATTGTGTAATTTGAGCGTGCATGAATTAAATTACCCTTTAGGTATTTTCGCATATTAAGTTCTTTTTTCTCAGAAAACCAATCTGGATTGGGTTCTGTACCACACCAATGGTGCTGCGCATTAACATTTAGAAAGAAAAATAGAAACAAAATAATAGTAAATCTCATATTAATTTTTTTAGACAAACAAAGATAAAGAAAATTAACAAATTTTAATCTTAAAAACAACATTTGCTATTTTTTTTAAACTTTTTTTAAAAAAAATAGCTATTATTGAGGTAAAGCACCTTTGTAATGAACACATGGGATTTTATTGTAATCACAATTTCTATGAATCCTAATTGGTTTTAATAATTGATTTTTTCTACTTATTTTAAAGTCCAATAAAGGGGTATTAAATCGATTTAATAGGCAATTAGTATCTAAATTAGAATAGTTTTCATTGTCATTTAAAATTAAACGCACCATTTGATTATAATGCTCTCGATCTTTATAGATACTATCTACAAAAATATAATTTCCTTTTGGCATTTTGAGAGCAAATCGGCCATTTTGATCTGTAATAATGGAATCCATAATTATTGCATCAATTATTGATGGTGTATTTTTTTTGATGTAAAGTTTATAATTTGATAATGGTTTTGGTTTAGCCAATTCTATTAATAATTCATCGGGAGGTCTGGCGCCACCACAATAACTATACGTTTGATTTACGATACCCTTTACTATTGAAAAATTTAAAGATGATTTTACTTTCTTTTGAGAAAAAAGCAAGTTTGGAATAAAAAATATTAATATAAAGTATAATTTCATTTTCATTATTTTAAAAATTTAAATCGATTGTGAGATAATAACCATAACGACGGATCGTTAAGGATATTGTTTTCTAAAAGTTTCATTTGTTTTTTTGTTACTTCATAATCGGAATCTTTGCTATAATCAATTTTTTCAAGTTGGAGTATGTATTTATTATTTTTTTTCTCAATATGTAAAAAATAAACCTCTTGTTCCAAGCTTTTTGCGAACTTTTCAGCACCTGAAATTACGGGTACTTTTTTATTAAAAAAATCTAACCATAGTTGTTCATCAGGAGCGCCCGGATTTTGATCTACAGCAAATAGATTAATACAAGGAAAATTCGTTTTTTGAGCTCGATATAAATTTAAAGTACTTTTTGTTGAAATCATAACGGTTCCAAACCGTCCTCTATATGTTTGGATTAATTTATTAATAAGTTCATTCTTAATGGGTGTAAATAAAGTCAAAACCTTTAATTTTGGAATAAATAAAGAAGACCACTGGCAAAATAGTTCCCAATTACCAATATGAGAAAGTAAAATTGTAGCATTTTTTTTGGATAAATAAATATCCTCAAAAACCGACATATTCGTAATTTCAACTTTTGAATAGATGTTGTCTTTACTCGCGCCAAAACACCATAGCGTTTCCATAAATAAATCCGCTAAGTGCCAATAATACGAATCTGCAATCTTTTTTTGTTCTCTATCCGTGTAGTTTGAATTAATGATTTGAATATTTTTTTTTATGATTGATTTTCGATATCTTATCACATATTTTAAAAGGAAATAAATTTTGAATTTTGCGATTATTTCTAAACGAGTGAAATACAAAAATTGAACAAACCAAATGATTACTTTAAATATAAATAAGTAAAATGGATATAAAATGGAAGCAATCATATGTTGTTGTATTTTAAAATTCACTGCAAATTTATTTTTTTTAAAGTAGTTTTGCATTAAAATTGTGATTTATGGATTTTGAATACATGGAATTAAATAAACAAGATAGGCCAAAATGGTGGCAACGACTCAAAAAAAATATAAATACCGAAACGAACGAAAAGTTAGATACACCGGATGGAATCTGGTTTAAATGTCCTAAATGTAATCACACAGAAGTAGCAAAAGAATTTGAAGAGAATTTTTGGATTTGTAATAAATGTGAATATCACGCTCGAATAACGTCTAGACAATATTTTAGTTTTATTTTTGATCATCAAGAATATCAATTGCATTTTGAGAATATCCGACCTACGGATAAACTTGAATTTGTAGATGAATCGCCTTATCCTTCTAAAATTGAACGAGCTACAAAAAAAACAGGCCTAACCGAAGCCATTTCTGTTGCAAAAGGTAAAATTGAAGGCATGGATTTAGTCATTGCATGTATGGATTTTACTTATATTGGGGGTTCTATGGGCTCTGTAGTTGGAGAACGAATTGCTAAAGGAATTGATTTGGCAATACAAACCAATTCGGCTTTCATGATCATTTCTAAGTCTGGAGGAGCTCGTATGATGGAAAGTGCCTTTTCATTAATGCAAATGGCTAAAACCTCAGCTAAATTAACGCAGTTGTCAAAAGCGAAGTTACCTTATATTTCTTTAATGACCGATCCTACAACGGGGGGCGTTTCGGCTTCTTATGCGATGTTGGGCGATATTAATATTGCGGAGCCTAAAGCTTTAATTGGTTTTGCAGGTCCAAGAGTGGTTAAGGAAACGATAAAAAAAGAATTACCTAAAGACTTTCAATCTGCCGAATCCCTTCTTGAAAATGGTTTCTTAGATTTTATAGTACATCGTAAAGATTTGAAATCAAGACTTGCAGCAGCATTGCGATTTTTTATGAATCCTTAATTTATAAAAAACCCAATTCGAGCATGGCTTCTTCGCTCATAAAGCTTTTGTCCCACGCCGGTTCAAATACCAGTTCTACATGAGCGCCTTCTACACCTTCTACGGAAGCTACTTTTTCTTGAACATCCTGAGGCATACTTCCTGCAACGGGGCAGTTCGGAGAAGTTAATGTCATCACGATTTCTACATGTTTTTTATCATCAATATTGACTTCGTATATAAGCCCCAATTCATAGATATCAACTGGAATTTCGGGGTCGTATATCGTTTTTAAAACGTCAATTATTTGCTGCTTTAAGTCCATTTTCTTATTAATTTTATATAATTTATTTAAATTTGTAGATGATTTGAAATATTAAAATGCAAAATTAGTATTTTTAGTTCATTTTAAATTCATTTTTATCATATTTGCTTCTATGACTCTAGAAGATGCGTTTCGAATTTTAAAAATAAAACCTACGGATAACAAAAAAACAATTGTTAATCAGTATCGAAAGCTTACTTTACAGTTTCATCCTGACCGAAATAAAGACTTAGAGGCACAGAAAACGTACGAATTAATAAAAAAGGCGTATGAAGTGATCTCTTTGTATCATTTAACTGCCACGAAAGGAATTCAAATCAAAAAAGTAAATGAAATTACAAAAGCGGATATTGAATATAAAACAAAGTTAAAAGAACAGCTTAATTATCGAAAATCAAAAAAAGAAAAAAAGAAAATCAATATAAAACGCAAATGGAATAGTTCTTTTTGGTATTTGTTTTTAATAATAGTTGTTTTGTTTTTGATTATTATAGTTATGTAAGTCAATTTGGCACTTTCTTTTTCGGTCATTTTGATGGATTTATAACATTTCGTCATAGTTTAAGGTAAGAAAAATAATATTATAAGCCATTTCGTCTTAATTCCCAATTAGGAATAGCTATTGATGCAATATAATTATAAAATTTAATGTCAAATGGATACTAAAAAATTTACAATTAAGCTTCAAGAAATTCTTGCGGCAGCTCAAAATAAAGCGGTTGAAAATCAAAGTCAACTGATAGATAATTCACATTTGATGCTTGCAATCATTGAAGATGCAAACAACTTGGCTTTTCAGTTACTTAAAAAAGTAGGAGCCAATACTCAAATTATGGAATTGAAGTTAGAAGAGTTACTAAATAAACAGCCAAAAATAACAGGCGTTGAATTAGGTTCTCAATTGTCGCGCCAAGCACAATCCTCTTTTAATGCGGCAATTTCTAAAATGAAATCATTCAATGATAGTTATTTAACGCCTGAATTGTTGTTAATAGCAATTATTGAAAACGGAGATGAAGTTTCTAAGATTCTTAAAGAAAATGGAGCAAATTCCAACGATGTACAAAAAGGATTAATGGAATTGAGAAAAGGCAGAAAAGCGGATGATTCAAATAATGAAATGACCTTTGATGCACTCGAAAAATATGCCATTAATTTGAATCAACAAGCATCAAAAGGCAAATTGGATCCTGTTATTGGAAGAGATGATGAAATTCGAAGAGTGTTGCATATTTTGAGTAGAAAAACCAAAAATAATCCTATTTTGGTGGGTGAACCGGGTGTAGGTAAAACCGCCATTGCCGAAGGAATTGCAAAACGAATCATCAATAAAGATGTACCCGAAAATCTATTGGATATTCAAATTTATGCCTTGGATATGGGTGCTTTAATTGCAGGAGCTAAATATAAGGGTGAATTTGAAGAGCGTTTAAAAGCGGTGGTAAAAGAAGTCGTGGAGAGCGAAGGTAAAATCGTTTTATTTATCGATGAAATTCATACCATTATTGGCGCTGGAAAAAGTGATGGTGCGATGGATGCCGCCAATATTCTCAAACCAAGTTTGGCTCGTGGCGAATTGCGTTCGATTGGGGCCACTACGTTAGATGAATATCAAAAATATTTTGAAAAAGATAAGGCGATGGAGCGTCGTTTTCAAAAAGTAATGGTCGATGAGCCTTCAACCGAAGATGCCATCTCAATCATGCGTGGATTGAAAGAACGTTATGAAAGATATCACAATGTTGAGATAAAAGATGAAGCCATTATCGCTTCGGTAATGCTTTCCGAAAGGTATATTACCGATCGATTTTTACCAGACAAAGCTATTGATTTAATTGATGAAGCGGCTGCAAAGCTGAGATTAGAAATCAATTCAATTCCCGAAGAGTTGGATGAATTGAATCGAAAGATTTTACAATTAGAAATCGAACGTGAAGCCATTCGAAGAGAAAAAGATGACCAAAAGTTAATTGCCATAGAAGAGCAATTGGCCAATTGGAATGCCGAACGCGATATTTTTTCTTCAAAATGGAATCAAGAAAAGGAATTTGTTGAAAAAATTCAACAAGCTAAAAATAAAATTGAACAATTGAAACTGGAAGCCGAACAAGCCGAAAGAAATGGAAATTTTGCTCGTGTAGCCGAGATTCGTTATGGTGACATCGTTAATTTAGATAAAGAAATAAAAGAAAATGAAAACGCATTATCCGAAATTCAAGTAGATCAAAAATTAATGAAAGAAGTCGTAACCAGCGAGGATATTGCCGAAATCGTTAGTAAATGGACTGGTATTCCGGTTCAAAGTATGCTGCAAACCGAAAAAGAAAAATTAATCGGTCTCGAAGATGTTTTAAAACAGCGTGTGGTGGGTCAAGATGAAGCCGTAGAAGTGGTGTCAAATGCCATCATAAGAAGTCGCGCGGGGCTTCAAAATCCAAACAAACCTATTGGTTCTTTCTTGTTTTTAGGAAGCACTGGGGTAGGGAAGACTGAATTAGCCAAAGCGTTGGCTGCGTATTTATTCAATGACGAAAATGCGTATATTCGAATAGATATGAGCGAATATCAAGAAAAACATGCAATCAGTCGATTGGTTGGAGCGCCTCCAGGCTATGTGGGATATGAAGAAAGTGGTCAGTTGACCGAAGCGGTTCGTAGAAAACCATATTCCGTTGTTCTTTTTGATGAAATCGAAAAAGCACATCCCGATACTTTTAATATACTATTGCAGATGCTTGATGATGGAAGACTTACGGACAATAAGGGTCGTTTAATTAATTTTAAAAATACCATTATTATCATGACGTCTAATATTGGAAGCGAGATTATTTTAAATGAATTTGAAGGTTTGGAAGAAAATGAAATGTATCAAAAAATTCCTTTTGTACAAAATGAACTTTTAAACCATCTGAAAAAAACGGTTAAACCTGAGTTTATTAATCGTATTGATGATATTGTTTTGTTTTTACCTTTAAGAAAACGCGTTATTGAGTCTATCGTACGTATTCAATTAAAAGAAATTGAAAAATTACTTGAAGTTAATAAACTAAAAATTGATATTAATGATTTGGCTTTGGAGTATTTAGCAGAAAAAGGATATGAGCCTGATTTTGGTGCAAGACCCATCAAACGATTGATTCAAAAAGAAATTGTAAACGGAATTGCAAAGAAAATCATTTCAGGAGAAATTCAAAATGGAGATACCATAATCATTGATTTTCTTGATAATGAAGTGGTTATTTACCCAAAAAGATAAAAATTAGATTGTAGCGGTTGCCAATTAAGGGAATCGCTACATATTTCCTTCTTGTAATTTTTCGGCGTTTTCAGCAAATTTCAAGCTATCGATCATATCTTGAATATCACCGTTCATATACGCATCAAGTGAGTATATCGTTTTATTGATTCGATGGTCGGTTATTCGACCTTGAGGATAATTATAAGTACGTATTTTTGCACTACGGTCACCCGTTGATACCAAAGATTTTCGCTGATTGGCTACATCGCCGACACGCTTTTCCAACTCAATTTCGTATAATCTAGATCGGAGCATCTCCATTGCGCGCTCTCGATTCCCTAATTGTGAACGTTCTACTTGGCAAACAACCACCATTCCAGTAGGCTTATGGGTTAATTGCACTTTTGTTTCTACTTTATTTACATTCTGACCACCAGCGCCTCCACTTCGAGAGGTTTGCATTTCGACATCTGCTGGATTTAAATAAAAATCAAACTCCTCCGCTTCGGGTAAAACCGCTACAGTCGCTGCCGAAGTATGCAAACGACCTTGAGATTCGGTTTTTGGAACGCGTTGAACACGATGTACGCCACTTTCATATTTTAAATCACCGTAAACATTATTTCCTTTAACGCTCACCACAACTTCGCGATATCCGCCCGTGGTGCCTTCGTTTTCGTCCATAATTTCGCCTTTCCAGCCTTTCGTTTCAAAATATCTTAAATACATTCTGAGTAAATCTCCTGCAAAAATACATGCTTCGTCGCCTCCTGTTCCCGCTCGAATCTCCAATATCGCATTTTTCTCATCGGTTGGATCTTTTGGAATTAACATAAAACGTATTTCTTGTTCTAATTGGTCTTTTTTAGGCTCCAATTCATCCAAATCCATTTTTGCCATTTCTTTAAGATCGGCATCCGATTCAGTTTTTAAGATTTCACGATTCAATTCAATATTACTCAATAAATCACGGTAGGTGATATATGCATTTTTAATGGGTTCTAAATTGCGGTATTCTTTGTTAAGTGCCGCAAATTTTTGCATATCTTGCGTCGCTTCGGGGTCACTTAGTTTTTGTTCTATTTCCGTGTATTTTATATAAAGTTGTTCTAACTTATCTAACATAATAAAGGGCGTAATTAATAATTGGAGCGCAAATTTAGTTTAAAAAATACAACCAATTGATAATTTTTTCTTGCATATAAAAAAAAAACATTACTTTTGCAGTCCAAAATTTATAAGAATATGAAAGAGGGAATACATCCAGAAAGTTATAGAACCGTAATATTTAAAGATTTCTCTTGTGATTTTTCATTTATGACGAAGTCTTGTGCCGCTACCAAAGAAACCATTAAGTGGGAAGATGGTAACGAATATCCAATGATTCCAATCGAGATATCGAATATGAGTCATCCTTTCTTTACAGGTAAGATGAAATTTGTTGATACGGCAGGTCGTATTGATAAATTCCAGAAAAAGTTCGACAAGAAACTTACTACAAAGAAAGCATAATTTTTTTTTTCATAATTTTTTGCCGAAGTCCATCTCATGAAGGACTTCGGTTTTTTTATGTCCATACTTAAAGGAAAAAATGTAATATTAAATAATATTGAGTTTCTTCTATTCGTGTAAATTACAAAAAAAAAGGTCTGAAGCAATGTTCAGACCCGGATACAATTTTAAAGTGCAAAATCTAAAGCAAAAATGATTAGGTTGGCACTATTTCTTGACTGCAAAGATAAAATATCTTTAAGTTTTATATTTTTAATTGCAAGTAACTTTTACGAATACTCTCTTTAAAATACCGTTTTTATCAATTGCTTTTACTACTAATTCTATATTTACATCTTCTTTGGAATGAAACACCGAAGTGTGAAATTTTTTTATATATCCAAGTTCTACTCCGTTAGAAAAAACTTTAACCGCTTGCGAATCAAATTCATTATCAGTTTCTAAAACGTAACTCAACCTATCTTCTTCTTTTACTATGTCAGGATTCAGCTTATTTATACTCAATGCAGAGATTTCTGTTAAGAACGTCAATCCTTTTTTATATTTAAATTGAGCTAAAAATTCAAAATTATCAGTACTAACTAAACCTTGAGTTTTACCTAACAAATAGAATTTGTCACTTGTCATTAGCTCATCTATTTCCCAAAAATCATATAACGATTTAATGTCTAAACGACTTGTTTTAGTTAGCCTTTGAGCAAAAATATCTAACACGTTTTCCGTATATTTTTTTTCAATGTCCTGAAATTCTAAATAAGGAATCGCTTTGTTATTTTCAATAAGATTTTTAATATTTGAAAGGTATCTAAAAATATATTTGTCTCCCTCTTTGCACAATTCTCCAATAGCTTCTCTACGAGAACCTGTACTTTTGCGCCAAACCAAAATAATTTTATCAAACTCCTCCATTTTCAAATATTTCTCTTAACTTTTGATACCGCAAAGTTACTAATTTATCAAAGTAGAAGATAATTCTACATTGTTAACTTTAACTACATAAACTCGATTGCATTTCATGAGACATTGATCAAAAACAACATAATTGTTTCCTGAAAGATGTAAGGAACTACTAAATTTTATTCCACTAGCTCCAGTGAAAACTTTAATGAATTCACAAATAAACTGTGTAGGAATATACTCAATCTCATTATCATATCTTCGCATTGGTTTCGACAAATCAACACTTATTCTCTCACGCAAAAGTTTGCCTTTTATGGTGCTACTGATATTATTCGAATCCTCTTGAAACAAAGAAGTATCTTCGGAAAAATCAACAATTTTCACATATTCAATACCGTCATTCAAACTAAATTCTCCGATACTCAATTCATCCAAATAGGATGCTCTTACTTCGTAAAGAGTGGTTTCTTCTTTATCACTTAAGTACAAAAAAGGAATTCCTGATGGATTTGCTCTACCTCCTCCCGCAAGTGTTTGAGGTGGACAAAACATGTTATCCTCAGCATTTATCTCTTTGGCTTTAGGTTTAAGTCCACTTTGGTGATGTAATCTCGCTCTATAAAGCAATTCTTCTGGTTTAAGTTTTTGGGTATTAAAAAACTTATCCCATTCTAATTCTTTGAGTTTGTCTATGTTTAATATAAAACGATTTTTCCATTTGAGCTCGTCTTTCAGGGTTTCCCAATAGCCATAATTTTGAATAATATCATCAGTATAATCTACTAAATCAATTGACGAAGTTATATTTGTTTGAAGTTTTGGTAAAACAAAATTCAAAATTTTCATTGCGTTTTCGGATGAACTAAAAAAACTCCAATGTGACTGGATTTTTGAGGTTAAAGGCTCACCTTTATCTGTCGTTTTATAGTTATTTATTAATGCTTGAAAAAAATCATAAAGTTCTTCTAATGCTAGTAAAGATTGTTCTTTTGAACAACAAGTATCACAATTTCCCAACTCATTTGAAGTGCTAATGTAATATATGAGTTCTTTGTCTGAAAAACAATTTGGACAAACTTTCATAGTAATTAAGTTGTTTTTTTTAGATATTCGCTTATAATTAACAAATGATTTTTTATTGATAGTTTTTTAACCATTCCCAACCCTGGATAATGTCCTCTTTCAAAATAATCTACTAATTCATTTGCGGCAGAATTAATTATGTTTTTTTCATTAATAAACTTTACAGCTTTTTCCGCAGCTTCTCCAAATTTCCCTTGCACGTCTGAAACAGTATCATTGGTTATAGATGTAAAATGTTTTATCCAAATTTCATTTTTTTCATTCATATATGTCCAGTGGATAACGACTGCTCTAGGTGTGCTACCTCCCTCTATAAATTCACTAGGCAATGTTGTATAATCTGAAAATCCAACAAAATTATCATCTTTAAACCAAAGATGCTCTTCTGAAAAACGATGTTCAGGAATATTGAGAAATTCACTATTTCTTTCTTGTTTTTCAAATAGGTCATCCAAACGAACATAGTTTTTACCTAATCTTTTGATAAATCTATCCAATGCTCGATTTCTACCCGGATCTTCGACAGTAAAAGTGCTAATTGATTCATGTTCTGCCAATTTTTGAAAATCTGCATTATCACTATCTAAATCATTACTACAAATCAACATACAATCCAACAGTTTATATTCAAGTATTGATTTTTCAATTTCTAAAGGATTATTTCTATAATGAAAAGCAACATTGTATTTGGAATCTTCTAAACTTTTTATATACTCTAGAAATAAAAATGAATCACCATTTAGGTTTCCTAAATTTGAATTGACAATTAAATATGCATATTGATTATTTTCAACAAAAACTTTATGTGCTAAGTTTAACCCATTGTGAGTGTCCATTACTGGTTCTAATATTGGATTAATTACCCCTTGAGTTGTCTTTTCACTAGCTAGTTCACGTAAAGCAATTAGTTCAAATTGTCGAGCTCTTAGAAATGGATAATACATAGACTATAAATTTATAGGTGTTTTCAAATTTTGAAATAGAATCTCTTGTTCTTTCTTTCCTAATTGTAGCGCAAGAGATAGTTGATGAAAAGGTGCGTATATTTTAGTTGAAAAATAATTTTTCATGCCCCTATTTTTTAACTGATTTATGAATAATTCATTTAAAATTTTACTTGGAATTTGAGAAATTAAAGATGAACAAATCTTAAATTGATTAAAACTATTCATTTCTGGAATTTCTTTATGATATTGTTTTACAATATTCTTATATTCACTTG
>JAFEIJ010000006.1 GCA_017495115.1 Chitinophagaceae bacterium
GGGCTAAATTACTCAAAGGTACAATTTTCCCATCGGGTTGTTTGTAGGATTTTTTGTTGATAATATTTACTTACAAGCAATTCTGATGCTAATTATTTATTTAATCGTTAGACTCAGAATTGCCTTCATATCGAAATTAGGTTTGTTTTGATATTCGCTAAAATCAAATTCACCATGCAAATTAATGTGATGCCAAGTATGAGTTGATGTTTGTGCAATAATCTTGATTAAATCTTCTTTTTGTTGTTGAGTCTTACATTTACATATTTGTTCGGAGAGCAACAACAAGTTATAATAATTGATAGCATTGATTATCAAACGTTTACATCCTTCGGCAGTAAGTTGTTCATATTGGGTTGCCCAATTAAATTCTTGTGTGTTTCCTAACATGATGGCTTTAGCAAAATGATTTGCATTTTCTACCTTTGACAAAATTCCTTCGACCGATTTTCGTAAATCTTCTTGGCTAATATATTTTAAAATATAAATTGTTTTGTAAAGCCGTCCTAACTCTTTAAGTGCCTTATACAAAGGATTTTGACGAGAATAAGAACTTAGTCTGCGTAATATGACAGACGCTTTTTCATGCCCAATCTTAATTGTTGCTACCAATCGTAAAATATCATCCCAATATTCGACAATCAATTCATAATCAACCTTTTGACTTGGTAAAATCCGATAGCCACGTTCTTTAAAAGTTGCGATAGAATCAATGGAATAAAGTTGTAACTTATAAATGGATGCCAAACGAGGTCGAGATTCAATACCCCAAATGCCTGTAATGGCAGCAATCACTTCGGAATAGCCATGTGTATCAGTTGAGTGAGCATCTGCACTTATAATTTCATCGTATGCCAAAGCATCTAAGATGTAAGGGGCTTCACGGTCTGCGGCACTAAAAACGGTTGAATAAATAAGTTGCCCAGCTTCATCTAAATGCGAATAAATGGTTATTCCTTTACCATTTCCAAAATATTTAAAGGAGGCGGAAGCTCTCAAATAAGCGATTGAGACATCAAATTTTTGTCCATCGCTACCTGTATGGACAAAATCTGATTGATTTCTGAATAAATCTATAATTGGTAATTGATTACTTTGTGAGAGAATTAAGTCGTTTGCTTGCAATGTCATTTCTGGGGAAAAATAATGCGTAGCAACTGATTCAAGGGAGCTTTGTATGATATTTTTAGAAATAAGCCCCATTTTTCGGATACCGATATTTTCCCCATACCCCATGATTGCAGCATAAAATAATTTTTCATCAGGACGTTTGGGGATATAATCAACAGAATTATATTGAAATGCAGTAAGAAAACCAGTAAGTTCATTAATTTGATTGAGAACTTCTAAAATAGAAATTACTTTACGTTGGGGATATAGAGAAACAGAACACATTTCATCTGTATCATCACTGGCTTTGTAGCGATGTAAATGCCACCGTTGTTCTTTGTCAAAATATACAGCAGCATTATTTGAAAGCCCTTTATTGGTCATTTCAAATTGCTGATTGAGTGTATCATTAAGTAATAACAAAGACTTACCAGCCGATTGACAATGCTCTAAGGAAGCTTGTTTTAAGAAGTAATCCTTTTTCTTTTTCCATTGTTGTTTATCAATTAAATACTTCTCATATGAACGATATTCATAAGAAGATAGCACATTTAAAGAACCAGCCTTCAAGTGTGCAACTACTTCTTTGAATAAAAGGGCTTTATAGAGTGAAACTTTAAGTTTTCCTGCATCAGTATAAACATTACTTCTATCATTGATTGATAGAAAATCAAGTGGTAATAGGCTGTTTTGACTTATTTCTCCATTTTTTTGTTGAAAATAATTGATTGCGTGCCAAATCTCTGTTTGAGATGCGTTTTCATCAAAGACTAAGCACTGCAATAAAGCTGAAACCCTATTTTGTAAATGGACACTCTCTTTTTCAAGAAATCCATATAGTTCTTGGTCTTGTTGTATTTTTTGTAGAGCCAATTTAAGAGAAATCACTTGTTGTTGGTCTTCATTCAAAATTACTGGGTTTATTTTTTTCTGATGGATAATATTTTTGATTTGAAAAATCTTGTTACTATCATTGAGCAAAACATCATTCACCACCTTTTCAATTAAACCCAAGGTGTCAATATGAATTTCTGTTCGTTTTGTAACTACACCAACCAAAGATGTGGTCTGGTGTCGTTGCTTATAGAGTTGCTCTTTGGAGTTACTCTCACAATGATTGAGGCTACTACTCATCGCATGAAGTAAGGTCAATACCAAAGCATCGCCCAAGGATAAATATTGATGTATCACAAAGGCAATCAATAAAAGATACTTATTATCTCCACGCCGTGCCATATTTGCACTTCGATTATCAAGCACATATTGAGCATAGTATCGAATTGTCCCATCACTCAGATTTAACTTCATTATCACAGGATTAAGCTGTTGAAACATTCGCTTAAATCGTTTAAATAATTCAACTCTTTTTTTGATAATTGATGGCTGCATAGACTGCGGAATTCTTTTGAAAAATGTTATTTCATATCTTTCAAAAGGGTCAGAATCTTTATTCAAAAGTTCATCGAGTATATCTTTATCTGCTTGATGAAGGTGCTTCTCTAAGGTTTTTTCTAAGTATATTTCATAGTCAGAAAAAGCATTATGAATAATATTTTGCATACTACTATATGCTGGTATTTCAATTCTTCTTTCTCGTAAGAAAGTCATACATAAGTCTAATATATTCGTAGGTTTTATTTGTAAATGGGTTAATCTCTGAGCTTCATTTAATAGCATTGCTCGTTTATCTAAACTAAACGGTGAAAATCCGAGATGATTCAAAATCACTTGTTGATGATTGTAATAACTGCTTGACTGCTGATAAATAGTCATATCAATAGCATTGGGGTCAATACGTTTAAGCGTTTCGATTACATAAAAAATATCATTTTGATGAAACTGTAATGGTTCAAAAAAACGACATACAATTCGGAAATAGCCTAATTGAATTAAAAAACCTATCTGATTTGTTGGAGTTATAATAGTTTTTATAAAGTTTTCAGCCCATTGTGGTAACTGATTAAAAATATAACGCTGCTTATTGGACAGTACTGGCGGCGTGTCAAATCGCTTGCGTTCTTCATAGGAAAAGTATTCTTTTCGAGCCATAATAAAGTCAAGTTAAACGAGCGTTTGTTTGGACAAAAATCACGATGTTTTTATTTTCTGAAAACTATCATAAAGCATCGGTTTTTAATAATTAAAAGTATACAGTATTTGTATATAAATCAAAGTATAAATATATTTGTTTTTAGATAAATAACTATATACAATCATAAGGAGAACCATTATGAAAATTGGATATGCAAGGGTAAGTACCAAAGACCAAAGTCTGAATCTTCAAACCGATGTACTGAAAAAAGCAGGATGTGAGTTAATTTTTACAGAAACAGCATCAGGAGCAAAAACAGACCGAATTGAATTAGCTAAATTATTATCACAAGTTCGGAAAGGCGATATTGTGGTGGTTTATAAACTTGACCGTCTGGGGCGTTCGTTGAAACACTTATTGGAAGTAGTGGCTCAACTTAATGAAAAACAAGTCGGAATCCAAAGCATCAATGATGCCATTGATACCACTACGCCCCAAGGTAGGTTATTTTTTAATATCTCAGGTTGCTTTGCAGAGTTTGAAAGAGATTTGATACGTGAGCGAACAAAAGCAGGATTGGAAGCTGCACGAGCAAGAGGCAGAAAAGGGGGTCGCCGACAAGGAATGACAAAAGAAGCGGAACAAAAAGCTATCTTAGCTGAAACATATTACAAAGAAGGAAAAATGGGTGTAAATCAAATCGCTACTGAAATAAGTGTTTCTAAAATGACGCTTTATAAATATCTAAGACATCGGAAAGTTGAGATTAGTGCCTATCAAAAAAAGCAAGTATAGTAGTAGATGCTCATTAGATGATAAGAATTGCTTGTAAGTGAATTTTATCAACAAAAAATCCTACAAACGACCCGATGGGAAAATTGTACCTTTGAGTAATTTAGCCCA
>JAFEIJ010000032.1 GCA_017495115.1 Chitinophagaceae bacterium
GATATTTTATATAATGAATTGTATCAATATTATACAAACCAAAAAAAATATAAACAAGCATTAGATTTTCATCAGAAAATTTACAAATTTGATTTAGAAAAAATTGAAAAAGAGAAAAATCATTTGGCATTTTTTGAAAAAAATAATTATAATATAACAAAACAAGTTCGAGAGAAAATTGCAGAGCCAATTGTTAAAAGAGTCTTATTTAATGATGAAAGATACATAATTGAAGAAGATAATTTAGGTCGTTTTATTAAAATTAATATAGATCATATAGTAAGTGTAAAATCTAAAAATAATTTAGCGCTAATTACATTAGTTGGAAATAAAACTATTTATACTAAAAAGAATTTCAAACAATTATATAGTCATATTACGTCGCTTTTTTTGGATCAACATTTATTTTTCTTAAACAATGTAAGAAATGAGTTTATAAATCTATATTGGATTAGTAAATATATTCCTTCTAGTAAAAAAGTATTTTTATTTGCTGTTGACAAAGAATACGAATTCGATGTCACCCTTAGACAGGTTCCTATTTTAAAGTCTTTACTCGCTTCCCAGTAGGCAAATCATCTTTATTTACTTTCTTAAAATATCTTTTATAGCTATTAAATATTGGATAAGCTTGTAGCGTTCAATATATTATTTTTTGCGTTCGATTACCTTTTTCTCATTTTGGCACATTTTGGATTTCTTTTTGAATAGGTAATAAACTATAATCAATATAGTTTAAAATGAATTTAAAAAGTATGAAAAAGTTAGTATTATTGATATTTATGTTTTCGGTATCAATAGCTATTGGGCAGTTAAAAGTTGGGAATAATGCAAAAATGATTAATCCTAACTCATTATTCGAAATGGAAAGTAATAATAAAGGTATGTTATTGCCAAGATTGGCTTTAGTCGCAACAGACTCTACAAAGCCTTTAACTGCTCATATTCAAGGTATGATAGTTTATAACCTTTCAAATTCTGGCATTGGCAATAAAGCCGTTTCTCCAGGATATTATTATAATGACGGAACACAATGGGTTCGTATTTTAGGTTCTGTTTCCTCTTCAAACACCACAGCCGGTCAATTAGTAACAGTAACCAATGGAACGGGGGCTACATTGACCAATATGCAAGTTGGCTTAGATACAACGGCATTAAAAACATTTGTAAATGGAAGAACAACGGTTTCAAATGTGTTTAATACTTCTACAAGAGCATTAACGACAACTGTAAATGGCGTAGCTTCTAATGCTGTCGTGATTAATACAAATGATAGTACTTCAGCAAGCAATGGTTTGACATTGACAGGCAAAGATGTTCGATTGGGCGGAACATTAACAATGCCAACTACATTAACTCAAGGTTCAAACTTAATGACATTTACAGGTGCTCCGGGTGTTGGAAATACTGGGATAATTAATATGACAAATACTGCAACTGGCGCAAATGGTACCGTTGTATTAGATATGTTAACGCCTAATTCAGATGTATCTTATTATCGAATAGGAAAATCGAACACAACAGGAAATTCTTCAGAAATAACATTTAGAACGGTTGGAAATAATAGTGACTCCAATTCTTTAAGCCTTGGATTTTTTGGTAGCCAATATTTGATAAACTTAACTAAAAATGGTAACTTGGGAGTAGGTACTAATTTGTTTGTACCCACACAAAAATTAGACGTAGATGGAGGAGCAAGAATTAGAAGTTTAGCATCAGGAGCTAATTCGGATAGTATCGTTACCGTAGATGGAACAGGTGTATTGAGAAGAAGAAGCCTATCTGCTGTTGTATCAGGCGACAATTGGGGAAGTCAGACGGTAGCTGTATCCACACCATTAACAGGAAATGGAACGAGTGGAAGCCCATTGAACATTACAAGAGCCAATGCAACTGCTGCAAACAATTTAGTAACAGTAACCAACGGAACGAATGCGACATTTACAGCAATGACTGTAGGTGTAGACACCACAAATTTAAAATCATTTTTGAATAATAATGTAACGGTTAGTAGCAGCGCACCATTAACAGGAAATGGAACGAGTGGAAGCCCATTAAACATTACAAGAGCCAATACAACCGCTGCAAACAATTTAGTAACAGTAACCAACGGAACAAATGCGACATTTACATCAATGACAGTAGGTGTAGACACCACAAATTTAAAATCATTTTTGAATAATAATGTAACGGTGAGCAGCAGCGCACCACTTACAGGAAATGGAACGAGTGGAAGTCCATTAAGTATCGCTAGTAATAATACCACAGCCGGTCAATTAGTAACAGTAACCAATGGAATGGGTGCTTCATTGACAAATATGCAAGTAGGAGTAGATACAACTGCTTTAAAAACATTTGTAAATGGAAGAACAACGGTTTCAAATGCGTTTAACACCTCAACTAGAGCATTGACAACTACTGTAAATGGAATTGCTTCAAATGCAGTAACGATAACTACAACAAATGATAGCACTACCGCAAGTAATGGATTAACGTTGAATGGAAAAGATTTACGACTTGGCGGTACATTGAATACAGCTACTACGATAAACCAAGGAGCAAATATATTGACGTTTAATGCTACGCCAACTATTGATTTTACTGCTGGTATCAATATTAATAATAATGCAACTGGAAATGCAGGATCTACGGTATTAAATATGATTTCGCCTAATACGGATTCTTCTTTTTTTAGAATTGGTAAATTAATTTCAACAGGAAATGTAGCAGAGATTTCATATACCCACCGAGGAAGCAATAATGATACAAATCGTTTGAGTTTTGGATTTCATTCTTCTAGATATTTATTAAACTTAATGAAAAATGGAAATTTGAGTGTTGGTAATATCATCGCATCAGAAAAATTAGACGTAGACGGCGGAGCAAGAATTAGAAGTTTAGCTTCAGGTGCTAATTCGGATAGTATCGTTACCGTAGATGGAACAGGTGTATTGAGAAGAAGAAGCCTATCTGCTGTTGTATCAGGAGATAACTGGGGAAGCCAGACCGTAGCTGTTTCAGCACCATTAACAGGAAATGGGACTAGCGGAAGTCCCTTAAATATTACAAGAGCCAATACTTCGGCTGCAAACAATTTAGTAACGGTTACAAACGGAACGAATGCAACCTTTACCGCTATGACTGTAGGCGTCGATACCACTAATTTGAAATCATTTTTGAATAATAATGTAACGGTGAGCAGCAGCGCACCACTTACAGGAAATGGAACGAGTGGAAGTCCATTAAACATTACAAGAGCCAATACAACCGCAGCAAATAATTTAGTAACAGTAACAAACGGAACAAATGCGACATTTACAGCAATGACAGTAGGTGTAGATACCACAAATTTAAAATCATTTATTAATGCAAGAACAACAAATACTTTAACTGCAAGTTCTAATGCAATTACAAATTCAACAAATGGAATTGTAGCTACATTAACACCTTCAGCAGGTACATTAACTACGAAGTTTTTGGGATTTGACGCAAGTGGAAATTTAGTGACGGATTCAGCCGTAACCACTGCTACAGAACCTTGGATGGTTCAAGGTGGTACAATACAAGCTACCAGTAATACACAAAATATTTATCAAACAGGAACTGTTGCTATTGGAAAAAATGCTGTATATAATGATGCCAATACACAAAATGTAAGATTAGATGTAGAAGGTAATATGCACGTAGGTGGAAATGATACTTCAAATTACATTGCATTTAAAGGAATTACAGGTGACAATCCATCGGCTTATGATCACGCTTATCTTGGAGTAAGAAAATTTGGAGGTACCGAAAATTCTGAAATGGTTATTTTTAAAGGAGATAATAATAGTACTTCTACTACGGGTACAGATAGAATAAGAGTTTTATCGGGAGAATTACAATTCCAAACGTATACCAATGATGTATCTGGCTCATTTGAGTCTGTGTCTAGAAGTATTTTGGATACAACACGAATGATAATTAGAACAGATGGTAATGTGGGGATAGGTACGTTGTCTCCAACCTCATTGTTAGACGTAAATGGAACAGTAAGAATTAGAACGTTAAACTCAGGTGCTTCATCAGATAGTATCGTTACTTCAGATGCCAATGGTGTTTTGAGAAGAAGATCGGCAACATCTGTAATTTCTTCTGGAACAACGGTTTCAAATGCGTTTAACACCTCTACGAGAGCCTTGACAACTTCGGTAAATGGAATAACTTCAAATGCAGTAACTATTCCAACAACAAATGACAGTACCACGGCAAGCAATGGTTTGAATATCAATGGAAAAGATATTCGATTAGGTGGCACTTTAAATACAGCTACAACAATCACACAAGGGACTAATTTATTAACTTTTACAGGTACTCCTAGTTCGGCAAATACAGGTGTAATTACGCTAAGCAATACCGCTACAGGTTCTAATGGTACCGTTTTATTAGATATGTTAACGCCAAATTCAAATGTGTCTTATTTTAGATTAGGTAGAGAAACCGCATTTGGAAATAGTGCTGAAATTACATATAGACATATTGGAAACAACAATGATTCCAATTCATTGAGTTTAGGTTTTTTCAATAGTCAGCATTTAGTAAATTTAACTAAAAATGGAAATTTGGGAATAGGTGCCAATTTATTTGTACCTACACAAAAACTTGACGTTGATGGAGGAGCTAGAATCAGAAATTTAGCTTCAGGTGCTAATTCAGATAGTATTGTTACTGTAGATGGAACAGGGGTATTGAGAAGAAGAAACCTAAATGCATTTGTTTCAAATATTTACAATACCGATGGCACTCTAACGGGAGAAAGAACACTTACAAATAATGGTAATGTACTAAATTTTCAAGGAAATGGAGGGTCAGGATTCCCTTTAAGATTGCGTTCGGGAACAACAACAAGTTCGGAAGTGACACTAGGTATTTATGATAGAAGTAGTTCGGATTCAAGAGGCTGGATGATAGGTTCAAATACGTATAATGGAGTGGCCAATTCAAATGGAGGCAACTCAAGAGAACTCCATTTTTCAAATTTAGGATTTACAAATCCGGGTGTTAAAATGAAAATTGATACCCTTGGAAATGTTGCAATAGGCCGAAATACTGATGCTACCGTTCGTTTAGCCGTTCAAGGTGGTATTGCTGTTGGAAATGGAAATTTTGCAATAGATTCAGCTTATGTGCAAGATAATAATTTTGTAACTTTTAGGCATAATGGTACTTCGGAGGACTTTATTGGATATAGAAATAATACATTTTATTTTGCAGACTGTCCAGGTGGTTCCGATGTTACAAATCCAAATGTAATGGTTCTTGGCAATTTAGGCGTAGGAAATACAACACCAGCAGCAAGACTACATGTGACTGGAAATGCACGAATCACCTCTATGTCTTTAGGCGCTGCTACTGATAGTATTGTTGTGGTAGATGCTAATGGCGAATTGAAAAAGAGAGCTTCCAATTCGGTAGCTTCGTCCAATCAAATTTCAGCTTCGGTATCAGCTTCCGTTCCGGCAATGTCAATTGGAGATGCAGGAATTGTGAACCTAACAGTAACAGGTGCCGCAGTGGGTGATGTTGTAATAGTTAATCCAACCAGTGATTTGCCAGCAGGAGTTGTAATAGCTTATAGTCGAGTTTCAGCTGCCAATACCGTGCGTGTAGGATTTACAGGTACGGGTTCTTCAGGTGCATTTTCTCAAACTTTTGATATTAAAGTAATTAAATAATAAAGTAAATAAAAATATAAATATGAAAAAGAATAGTTTTATAAAAATAAGCCTAATAGTGGCTTGTTTAACAGTGTTTTCTTATATGCAGTCACAAAATGTAGGAATAGGAACCACATCGCCTTTAAGTAAACTTCATATTAGAGGCCAATTGCGAGTAGATACACTTTTATCTGGTATCAATTCAGATTCTATTATTACTGTAGATAATAATGGCGTATTTAGAAGAAGAAACGCAAGTTTTTTTAATACAAACATATACAATGCAGACGGAATTTTGACAGGAAATAGAAGCCTTTTTATGGGTGCAAATTCACTTGCGTTTGATACAACAACGTTATTTATCAATCCTTCAACTAATAGAATTGGAATTGGAACCACCTCGCCTGGCGAGTCATTAGATGTAAGAGGGAATGTGAGAATTGGTAATAATGATACTTCTAATTATATTTCATTTAGAGGGTTAAGTAATGATGGTGCTGGAACATTTGATCACACCTTTATTGGCGAGCGAATATATTCAAAACCTGAGTCTTCCGAGTTATTAATATTTAAAGGGAATGATACGGGTAATACTTCTATAACTCCAGGTCCAGAAAGAATTCGATTGTTAGCTGCTGAACATAGATTTGACACATATGGTGCCGCAACCTCTGGAAACTTTGAATCTATTGCCTCTAGTTTAAATAATACGAATAGATTGATTATTAAAAATAATGGTAATGTTGGTATAGGTACAAGCTCCCCGTCTGATTTGTTAGATGTAAATGGTTCGGCTAGAATTAGAACTATGCCAAATGCAGTAAACTCTGACAATTTAGTATATACTGATGCAAACGGTGTTTTAAAAAGAGGTAGCCAAACAGGAAAATTGTTAAACTATGTTGCAATTGATGATCCTGCAATGATTAATACTACTTTTAGTTCTACAGCTTATACCGATTTGATATCATATAACTACACACCTCTTTCTTCAAATTCTAAAATTATAGTTGAATATCAAAATCAAAATTACACAATGACGGGAGGAGCTGGAGGAGGAACTGATGACTGGAATTCACAATTGGTTATTGGTACATTTATTCCTACTGTGAATTATTGGGCAGCTAATATAGGTGTGTCTGGCCCCGAATATAGAAGTAGTGCATTATTGCCAATCAAAGGTGTATTTACTAATACTGCTTCTACTACTCTTTCTATAAAGGTTCAAATTAGAAGAGGCAATTCAGATGATTCAATTACATTTAGTGGAACAAACGGGACTTTAATCATTCAAGAAATTGGTAACTAATCTATTAAAACTTTAAAAATTAATTTATGAAAAAACTAAGTATTTTAACGGTAAGTATTTTATTATTATTCGCTTGTAGTAAAGATGAAACTACAAATTCTTGTGGATTTAAAGAGTCCTCTTTTATTGGAAAATGGAAGGCAACAAAAGTAGAAATTGCGGGAAGAGATACAACAACCGCTTTATTTACATTAATGCCTTGCTATAAAACATTAATAACAGAATTTAAAGCGAATAAAATTGTTTCTCAAACCAACGCAGGTAGAGATTTATTTGGTGCTCCATGCGAAAAATTCGAGGATCAAAATTGGAAGATTTTTTCTTTAAATAATAAAAACTATATGGTAATGTATAGCCAAAATAGTAGTGATACTTCTATTATCAATAGTATTTCTTGCTCCAATATAGTATCAACTCGTGATCAAATAACGTTTACCCTTACCAAACAATAGTATAAACTTCCCTATTTATAGTTAATGAGACTTCCATATGCTTCTTTATGAAGATTATGGGAGTTCTTTATTATGATTAATTAAATTCATGAATTTCAACCATTTATTTTTACTTATAAGAAAGCTGACTTCATTATGAAAAGGTCTTATAAAAATTCTTTTTGTTTCATAATTTATTTTTGAAATCCAAAATAAGCTAATAAAAGTATCTTGAGAGTTTATATCAAAAAAAATATTTTGATCTGGAAACAAGCTTGCTAATTTTGAGAAAATCTTTTTAAAGGTGCCTTTTGCCGAAATGATATCTGAATTTGACATATAGATTTTTATTACATTTTCCTTTTTTTGAACATATAAAATTTTAAAAATATCAATTTTGATTATTGCACCATTATAGTCTTCTAAAAATAAAAATGAGTCAAAATTTGACTTATTATTGAAAATATTTAAAATGTTTGAGCCTAAGTTTGATGTGTCAATCCCAATATCTTTAATAAAAATGCTTGCCTTCTTTTTTAATTCATCTTTATGGTTTTTGTAAAGGTGATATTTTTCAATATAGTGAAGCGCTTTTTTATAATTGACTTTCTTTTTATAATATTCATATAGCTCAAAATAAACATTAGAAAAAAGCAGTTTTAATTCAATAGATTCTCCGATTTGAATCACTTTTTTATAGGAATAAATCATTTTTTCTTCACAATCAATTTGCTTATATAATAAGCCAAGGTCATAATATGCATCAATTTGTTGAGCAATAATATCTTCATTTTGATACTCTAAAATTAAATTTTCAAGAATTTCAATTGCTTCTTTATAGTTTTTTAACAAGGTATTGCATCTTGAAAGATTAAGTTTAGTATATAATTTTAAATACAGTTCATTTCTTGTGAGTTCTTTTTTGTTTTTATAATAAAATAAAATATCTTCAAGGGTTTTATTGCTATAAATAATTTTATGAGAATATTGCATATGAGCCATCATAATATTATTTTTAGGATAAGTGACTTAAACCGCAATTTGTCTTAAACATTGAGCTGGTTTATTTTTAGACCACATAAAGTTACAAATAATTGAATGAAAAATTCCTTTTTCATAATTTCGGTGGTTATGTCTAAATACAAATTCTGTTAGATATCGTCCAAAGTGAAAATTTGATACATTATGATGTATTCTTCTTAACCAAAACTTAAAATTCATAATTATTTTATGGAGAGATTCAAAATTTGAACCATTTTTTGAGTATTCTGTGCTCATGTTTTTTTTAAATCAAACTACTTGATTTTAAGAACTTAAATCGATATTCCAGCTCAATTTTTTGATTTTTTTTTGCTAAATCTATAGCACAATCCATAACGTCAATAGATTTTTGATAATCTATATATTCTAAATAGTTTCTATATTGAGCAAAAATTTCAAATTTTTCATCAATAGAAATTTCTTGACTCGAAAGTTGATTTTCAAAATCGCGTACCTTTTTTTGAAATTCTATTTCGGTTATTTTTTCGGCCATTTTCCATTATTTTTTTGCAATTAACTACGGATTATAAATTTTACAATCTCCGTAACTTTTGGTTCCGCTTTAGCAGCCATTTCCAATACTTCTTCGTGGCTAATTTCTTTCATTTTGTCAAATGGATATCCACAGTCGGCAATAATGGAAAGACCCAAAACACGCATTTTCATATGATTGGCTACGATCACTTCAGGTACCGTGCTCATCCCAACGGCATCGCCACCTATTCGATTAAAAAATTGATACTCCGCTGGTGTTTCAAATGTAGGGCCTTGGACGCCAACATATACCCCTTTATGGATTCGATATTGATTTGCTACTCCAAATTGATACGCGTTCTCAACCCAGTTTTGATCATACGCATACATCATATCCGGAAATCGGGGTCCAAATCGTTCATCATTAGGGCCTCTCAAAGGATGCTCGGGCTGTAAATTAATATGGTCGCGAATCACAACGATATCGCCAACTTCTTGAGCTTCATTAAGCCCTCCAGCCGCATTGGTAACAATGAGGTTATCAATGCCTAATTTTTTGAAAATACGAATCGGAAACGTCACTTGCTCCATCGAATAGCCTTCATAATAATGAAAACGACCGCTTTGGCAAATGACAGTTTTATTTCCCATTTTACCAATAATCAGTTTTCCTTGATGACCTTTAACTGTAGAAATTGGAAAATGTGGAATTTTATGATATTCAATTTGATGTATAATTTCAATTTCTCTTTCAAAATTCGTTAAACCCGAACCTAATACAATCGCAAAATCAATTTTTTCATTGTAAATGTCTTGAATAAATGCTTTTGCGGCTTCAATTTTTTCAAATAATTCCATGTCTATTTATATTTTAATTTATAATTGTTCGTCTTGAAGTTCTCCTCTAAGTTTCCGTAATCGTTTTCGACTTTCCGAAGTAAAAATGGAGTCTTTATATTTAAGTAAAATTTGCATGTACCGTTCCTGTGCTTTTTCTGAATCTTGTTTTTGTTCTTCTAATATTTTACCTGACATAAAATAGGCATTATCGGCAAGGATACTTCTCGGAAACTTTAGTATTAAACTATCTAATAGCAGAAGTGCTTCATCAAAAGATTGATATTGAATCAAATATTTTGCTTTCAAGAAAAAAATATCATCCAATAAATCATTGTAATTTTTGTTAGTTTGAATTTCCGTTAAGATTTTAAACGCTTGATTTGATTTATTTTGAAGAAAATACAATTCTGCTTCAGCCATTTTCTTCATGCCAAGATTTAAGGAATCATCATTGAGGTTGTCTTGAATAAAAACGGATATTTCTAAGGCATCATTTGAAATGAGTTCGGAAGTGGCTGATTTTAGAATACTAAACAAATCCTGCGCCAATTCAAAATCGCCTTTGTAATAAAATAATTTAGCATTTTTAAAACGAGCCAATTCGCCCAGCGGACTGTCTTTCTCATCGGCATCGACTTGCCCATAAAGCAAGGCCGCCTCCCATTCATCGCCTTTGATTACGTATAAATCGCCTAATTCTAATTTTGCAATGGATATTTCATTCTTTTTTATAGAAGGAAGTTTAATTAAATTTTCTAAAATCAAAACGGCACTATCAATTTGATTTTCATATCGATATTTGAATTTTGCAAATAAAATTTGAGCTTCTGCATTTTGATAACTCGCTGGATTTTCAGTAAAATACTCGTGAAATTCACTTCTTAATGTACGTATCTTAATACTATCTTTAATTGAAGATTTTTCAAGCATCGAATAAAACGACAAGAATTTTTTGTAATACGCTTGATGAAAATAAAGGCTTCGGTCTTTTTGTGAAATCAAAAATCGATATCCTTCTAAGGCCACGTCAAACTGCTCGTCTTGAAATGACAAATCCGCTATATATAAAACCCGATATCCATTTTCATTTTTACGTTTCATCAAAGCTTTACACAAATCTAAAGCTTCATCATAGTTTTTGTTTTGAAGCGAAAGCCAAATAGCCGATTCATTCCACAAATCGCTATTCGGATTTTTAGATAGTTGCGTATAAATTTGTTTTTCAAGTGTTTGTAAAAAAGATTTATTGTCCGAATGGTTTTGAATATAATAAACAAACTGATTGAAATCTAACGCTTCATTTTCCGCTTTTTGGATAATTAATTGCGCGCCTTTCTGAAACTGTCCTGTGTTCAAATACAAAGCAATCAATTCTCTACTTAAAATTGTATTATTTTTTTGCTTTTTCTGAATCGCTTCAATAAGCCGAATCAAAATATCATATTGTCGATAAGGCATTAAATAATCGTAAATAAATTGTCCTTTTTCGCTATCATTAATCGCCAATTCTATGGCTTTGTTCCATTCTTTTTGATTTAAAGCAGTGTCTTTTTTCTTTAAAAATATATAGCCTAAGTCAAGGTGAGCCAATAATTTGTCATTGGATGTTTTTTTATGAGATTCTACGAATTGAATGGCCTCATCATATCTTCTTAATGCCAATAGATTTGACAAATAATTGCTATAAAAAACTTGAGGTTGTTTTTCATAAAGTCTTCGATATAAAATTTCACTTTTTTCGTATTCTTGTTGGTCATAAAATTGTTTTGCTAATTGTTCATCATTTTGATTTTGAGCTTCGAGGGAGCAAATTTTTATTAATAGTAAAATAATGATAAAACCCTTTCGAATCATAAACAACAATCATTTTATGATTCCAAAAATAAGTAAAATAAAAGAAATAAATGAAAAGAAATTGGATTTATAGGGAAAAGAGCATTTTCACATCTTGAAACGAAACTAAAGTGTTGTTTCTCCAACCTATTCCAAAGTGATGGATTCCATTAGTAATGATATAATTGTCGCACTTCAATGCCGAATTATAAATACTCATTTGCTCTAAAGTAGGGATACCAATTTCAATTTGAGGCGCTTTGCATTCTATTAACAAATGCGGTGCGTCATTTTTAAAAACGCAAATGTCAAATCGTTTGTTTTTTTGATTTACAATTAATTGTTTTTCAACGGCAATGATATTTTTTGAAATCTTTAGAGTGAAAATTAAAAAATGAAGCCAAATTTGCCTAACTTGTTCTTCTGGTGTTAAAATGATCCACTTATTCCTAACGAGATCAAAAACTTGCTTTTTGTCATTTACAATACGTGTTTTTATTTGATAATTTTCAAATTCGACGCGCATCTAAATTAGAATATTTTATAATGACAATATTCACAAGGAAGACTTCCATTCATTAGTTGATAGCGTATTTCGGTTTTTAAGCCAATTTTTCTTAGCGCGGGTTTATTGCTCGAAATCAACCAAATGTCAAATCCTTTAAATCTATTTTTAAAAACATCGCCCATGTCTTTATAAAATAAATCCTCTTGCTGAAGCTCCAAACGCTCGTTATACGGAGGATTGATTATCATAATTCCACTGGTTGACTCTGAATTGATACTAAAAAAGTTATCTTTTGAAAAATGAATAAACGGAATGTCAAGTTTGGCATCAAAAAAATTCATTTTTGCAATATCCAAAGCTGCGCTTTGATTGTCGGAGGCATAAAAATTGATAGGACTCGAAATCATCTGTGATTCGGTCATTGCTTTTATTTTCAAAAAGACCTCTTGATCGTATGCTTTAAATTTCATAAAACCCCAATTTTTTCGAAGTCGATTGGGTGGCGTTTTGGATGCAATCATAGCCGCTTCTACCAAAATCGTACCCGAGCCACACATTGGGTCATAAAAATCGGAATTCCCTTCCCATCCAGATAGTAAAACCATTCCGGCCGCCAAACATTCGTTGATGGAAGCCTCGGTTTGACGATTTTTATATCCTCTTTTGTATAGCGCTTCACCCGAAGTGTCAAAACTTAAAGTGCATTTATTCAAACTTGAAATATGAATTTGTATTCTAAAATCAGGATTTTTTATATCGACATTGGGTCTTCTTTTAAATCTTTTTTGAAAACGATCCGCAATCGCATCTTTAGTTTTTAACCCAATAAAATGGGAGTTTCTAAAAGTTACACTGTTTACAATACTTTCGATCATAAAGGTTTGGTCCAATCCAATCCATTCTTCCCATGGGAAATTATATACGTTTTGGTAAACATCTTGTTCGTTGCTTACTTCAAAAGTATCTATTGGCATATAAACTCGTAATGCCGTTCGAAGCATTAAATTTGCTAGAATTAGGTGCTCGAAACTGCACTCAAACGCAACACTTCTTTTTAAAATTTCACAATCATAAATTCCAATTGCATTTAATTCTTGTTCTAAAACTTGCTCTAAACCTGCAAATGTTTTTGCTATGTATTTTCTATTTTCCAAATGAACTCTTTTTATTAGATACTGCAAAAATACAATTATTACAATAAATGAGGTTTAACGATTTTTAAAAATGGTATCGATATAAGTATAGTCCGTATTTACTTCAAAAGATTTTTCAAATGGAAGTACAATCATCTTATCTTTTTCGAGCCAAATGGTTTTTTCTTTTCCATCAATTTTATAGTATGTTTTTAACTTAAAATTTAATGCATCTGCTTTTAATGTAACTTTAGCTATTTTATTTTTTGGATTAGTGGTGTCCCAATCTATAATTAATTTTGGGATAGATGCCGTAGAAACATATTGATAAAAAAATGAGCTTAAATCTTGTTTCAATGCGTTGCTAAAAAATTGAACAACATCATTGTAATGAATGGTTTTGTGGTAAAATGTTTTATTAAAATCTTTTAGGATGTTTTTCCAATCTGCATCTTGATCTAACTGATGCCTTAAGGTATTAATAATCAAAGAACCTTTGTGATACATATCGCCGTGTCCTTCTTTGGCCACATGATAATCGCCCCGGATTGGCGCGGTATTAGAAATATGGTCTTTGTGATGATTAATATAAGCCACTGCGGCTTCTTTCCCAAGTTGGCATTCTACAAAAATGCTTTCGAGATAGGTTGTAAATCCTTCGTGAATCCACATATCTGCTGGATCTTTTGCGGTTATATTATTGCCATACCATTCATGGCCGGTTTCATGGATAATAATATAATCAAATTCGTGCCCTCCAGTGTAATCTGTATTGCCTAAATATCCCATTAAATATTTGTTTCCATACGCAATACAACTTTGGTGCTCCATGCCAAGATAAGGCGTTTCAACCAATTTGTAGCCATCTGAATAAAATGGAAACTTGCCGCCCCAAGCTTCAAAGCAATCTAACATCGTTGGAACAACGCTAAAGTGAGTTTTTGCTTTATCTAAATTATAATCTAACACAAAATAATTTAATTGCAATGAATCTCCATCGACTTTTGAGGCATACATCCCATTAAAATTTGTATAATGTCCTATCGAAATGTTTACATTGTATAAATTTATTGGATTTTTCACTTCCCATACAAAATGATTTTTTTCTTGAGACGTATCCATTTTTGTTAGATTCCCATTAGCTACTGCAAACAATGGTTTAGGAACCTTAATTTCAATTTTTACACCTTTTTCGGGTTCGTCGCTCCAATGGTCTTTACAAGGCCACCAGAGGCTCGCGCCATCGCCTTGGCAAGCAATGCCCATCCATAAACGATTTAAATCATCTTTTTTCCAAACAAAACCGCCGTCCCAAGGCGCTTTTTTTGCTTTTCGTGGTGAAGATTCATAAAAAACTTGAAGTTTTTGAGAGCTGTTTTTTGCTAATTTCTCAGGGAAATAAACATAAAAGTGGGTTTTGCCTCGTTCAAATTTTAATTTTTTATTATTCCAAATGACATGCTGAATTTTTAGTTCTGGATAGGCGTCCAACTGAATTTTTTTAGTAGTTTCTTTAATATTAAAATGTATCAAAACATTGCCTTTGATTTTTTGGAAATCCATATCCACTTCAAGATCAAGATGATAGAACGTAGCATCAAAACAAGATCTTTCAGGATATAAATGGCCTCTTAACGAATCTATTTTGTCATAGGATATTTTTTTTTGCAATAATTGACCA
Source organism: Chitinophagaceae bacterium (assembly GCA_017495115.1). GTDB lineage: Bacteria > Bacteroidota > Bacteroidia > Chitinophagales > JADJOU01 > CHPMRC01. The sequence goes on from JAFEIJ010000032.1 coordinate 14,947, forward strand.
AATACTAATTGGCTAAAAATGATATTAAAAAACAGTATGAATGCGGTTTTAGAGAAAAAATTATTGATTAAGTAATCCATTAAATAGTAGTTAAAGTAACGCAAATTTATAAATAAATTTAAATTATCCCGTTAAATAATATAAAGGAACCAAATTCTAATTTCTCAAATTACTTTTTTATCAAACTAAAAATAAAATTCCATATTCTAATAGATTGATAGTTGAGCAATAAAGTCGATTTACCTTTGCAGTAGATTTTATTATTAACCACTAAAAATGGAAGTTATGAAGAAGTTATATATAATTTTGGTCTTATTTTTAAGTTTTAGCGCATATGCATCAAAAATACAAAATCCTATTTTGAATAATCAAAAAAATATAGATTCTACTTTATTTGTTGATGATGCTTTACAGTTTATCAAAGTTAAAAATACAAATAGTTTAAGTGAGTATGATATTATGTTAGGAAGGAGACTAGAAATCAAAAAATATTATGCAGATTATTTATCAATTGTAGATGGAATCGTATTATCAAGTATTGATAATGGCGCTGTATTTGAGGAAAAAAGTTCCTATTTTAAAGAGTTTACCGACGAAAAGTTGGTTTTTGTTGCGAGCTTTACAGATTTTAAACTCGAAATTATTCAAATGAAAAACGAAGAAAAAGTAGAAGAAAATCTAGTTAAAGTTTTTTTCAAATCGCAATTTGAAAAAGATGATTTTATAAAAGGTTATGTATATTATGAATTTAAAACGATGTTTAACGAAATTAACGCATCAAAACCAGAATATATTACATTTAAAAATTGGACAGCATTCGATAATCCTAAAATTTTAGCATTAAAAGACCAATTATATTTCAATAATTATTTGTTTGATCGTATTGATTTTGTAGGAGGTTCCGTAAATTTTTTAGAGAATTTTCATGAATTAAAGTCAATGCCTTTGCAGATCACAATGCAAGAAATTAGAAGAAAAGCAAAAATGTTTCACTACGCCAATCAAAGTAATGTTGCATTAAAATATTATAAAATGGCTGCAGATAGTGGTTGCGCAGATGCTACTTTTGAAATTGCAAGTATGTATTATTCGGAAAAAAAATATAATAATTCGGTCTATTGGTTTAAAAAAGCTGCGGAACTTGGTAATCAAAGAGCGATGATGACGCTTTACAAAATTTTCATTAAGGGAATTTATAGCCCAAAAGAATCAACTATTAATTATGAAATGATTGTAGCTCCTAATATAAAAAACGCCTTTGTGTGGCTTGAAAAAGCGTATGAAAAAGGGAATTTAGAAGCCACTTTTTTACTAGCTCAAGCTTATGATATAGGAAATCATGTAATCCAAAAAAATAATAATAAAGCAATTGAATTATATGAGTCTTTATGCACTTTTGATCAGCAAAATATCATTAAATCTTATGATGCTTCCTTTGCTTGTAAAAGATTTTATGAATTGAAATCTTCTGTAGAAGCAAATAATTTTTAACCAAAAAGGATTTTAAAGGGTTACCACGTTTTTTTCATAACTTTTTTCAAAGGCGCTCCAGTTGTTTTTTCAATTGGAGCGCTTTTTGATTTAATGGTGTTGTTAAATTTGGTTTAATGTCAAATTTAAATCGTTATAGAAATTAGGATAGGATTTTTCAACCACTTTAGGATTTAATATTGTAGTTTTTCCTTTATTAAATAGTCCCCAAATCGAAAATGCCATAGCGATTCGATGGTCGTTGTAGGTCTCGATTTCTATATCAATATCATAACTTTTTTTCCCATTAATAAAGATGGTGTCGCTATCGATTTCAAAATGAATTCCAATGTTTGTAAACTGTTCAGCAATTGCTTTTGCACGATTACTTTCTTTATTGTATAAACGATGCAATCCTTTAATGCTACTTCTTGAAGGAATAAAAGTAGCCAAAATGGCTAAAATTGGAATTAAGTCTGGATAATTTGTGGCATCTACGTTAAATGATTTAAGATCTTTTTTTTCTACTTGTATTTGATTTTTAAATATTAAAATCTTAGCTCCAACCGATTTCAAAATATCTAAAGTCACTCGATCGGCTTGTAAAGAATTAATATCCAAATTGTCTATTTTAACATTTCCATTAATAGCCCCTGCAACTAAAAAATAAGCCGCACTACTCCAGCAACTTTCAATAGATAAATCTTGAGGTAATTTATCAGAATTTCCTGTGTAATTGATCTTATTCAAGTGCCTTTCAAAATGAAAACCAAATTGCTTTAATGTTTTTATGGTCATATCAATGTAAGGAAAACTAACTAAATTTTCAACTTCTATTGAAATGGACTTTTGAGGATTCAACTTTGCAAAAGCATATAACAATCCTGAAATGTTTTGAGAGCTATCCTGCGCATCAATTTGAAGATTTTGGGCTTCAAGCCCGCCTTCAAATTCAATAGGTATGGTATTATAATCGCTATAAATTGAAATATTTTGATTCTTGAAAAAATCATAAATAAAATTTATACTCCTTTTTTTGATGCTTCCTTTTCCATCAATTAAAAATCGTTTAGGAATAGCGGCGCAAAGTAGTGTAAAAAGACGAAATGATAAGCCTGATTCACCGATGTTGATATGATAAATTTCTTTTTGAAATATATTTCTTGTGTCTATTAAAATGAAGTCGCCATCTGTTTTTACAATAGCACCAAAGGTTTCAATTGTCAATAAGGCCGCTAATTCATCTCCACTTTTACCAAAGTTTTTTAATTTGTAAAGATTCGGCTTCAGTAAAGTAGCGGCTAACAACCTTTGTGAATCGCTTTTTGAAGGATTTGAAGTAATGTATAAGAAAAAACCATCATTACACTTAGTAACCTCAAAAGTTTCCATTATTTGATGTTTTGAACCGCATCAATACCACATTTTAGAAAATCTAAAAATGGTTTTGAGTCGGCATTATAACCCGAATGCGGTTTATTGATAATTTGCTCTTTGTGCGGATGAATCAAAACGTAAACGGGCTGAGTCGCTTCATGAAAATGCTCTTGCTCAAACTCAAACCATTTATCTCCAACAGTAACGATTTGTTTATTTGTGATTTTTGAAAAACGCTGCTCTTCTTTTGGCAACTCGGTTTTTTCATCTACATAAAGCGAAACAATTACGATTTCATTCTTCATTATATCATAAATTTCTGGTTTTACCCAAATGTTTTCTTCCATTCGTCTACAATTGACGCAAGCCCAGCCTGTAAAATCTATCATTAATGGCTTGTTTTCTGCTTTTGCTTTTGCTAACGCTTTATCGTAATCATTATGAATGATTTCAAATTTTTCAGGTTGATGAAATAAGCTCCATGATTTTGGTGGTGGAAATCCACTGATTTCTTTTAACTCTCCTTCAAAATAATCGGTTGCTAGGTATCCTGAAAATAGAGCAAAAACCAATGCTAAAATGTACGTAGTAATGGTTTTTTTAAACGTTGCTCCTTTTTTAAATTTGAACCAACCCATTAAATACATTGCCGAAACAATACTGATGATAATCCAAATAGCAACAAAAACTTCTCGTTTCAAAATTCCCCACTGGCCTACTAAATCGGCATTAGATAAGAATTTAAACGCAAAAGCTAATTCGATAAATCCAAAAACAACTTTAACAACATCAAGCCAACTTCCTGATTTTGGTAGCGATGTAAGTAGTTTTGGAAATAAAGCAAATAGTGCAAACGGAATCCCTAATCCTAAGCCAAATCCAGAAAATGCAGGCATAATCAATCCAACATTTTTAACATTTCCTAAAACCAATCCTAAAATTGGCCCCGTACAAGAAAAAGATACAATAGCTAAAGTAAGTGCCATGAAAAAGATTCCTATAAAGCTGCCGGTATCACTTTTTTGATCCAATTTGTTGGTAAGTCGGCTAGGTAAAGAAATGTCGTAATAGCCAAATAACGAAAACGCAAAGAAAATAAATACTACAAAAAATCCAATATTAACCCAAATATTCGTAGAAAATGCATTTAATGCTTGGCTACTCGCTCCAAAAAATGCAAATGGTACACTTAATAAAAAATAAACTAAGAAAATGGCAAAACCATAAAATATGGCATTTCGGGTTCCTTTTCCTTTATTTTTTTGGTTTCCTTTTAAGAAAAAACTCATTGTCATTGGAATCATCGGAAATGTACATGGAAAAAATAATGCTAGAAAACCGCCTAAAATTCCTGCAATAAATGCGGTAAATGCATTTAATTCTTCCGTTTTTGAGCTGCAATCATTCAACAACTTTCCAAATTTGCCATAAATTCCATCATCTGTAGTTATATTTTCAGTGTTTTGAGTCGTACTTTCATTATTTAAAGAATCTGCAAGATTTGTTTCTGTTGCTATGGTTTCACTTTCTACAATAGAATCTTTTTTTTCAGCATCAAAAGCATTGATCTGAACTTCAAAATCTTCGTAAGTAGGAGGCAAGCAGCTGTTTTCATCACAAATTTGATATTCAACACTTGTTTTATATTTACCTGCTTTTTTAAAGTTGATTTTTTGTATAAATTGTACTGTGCCTTCAAAATAATTTAAAGGAGCATCATAACCTTCTTCTTTTTTCGTGGTTTTTTTTCCAATTTCTTTAGGATTTCCTATTTTTTTTATGTCCGAATTTTCAAAAGTAAAAGAAGGCGGAATAAGCATTTCGTCACCTGGATTCACGCTCCAAATATGCCAATGTTGATCTAAAGTCGTTTTGTAAATAACTTCAGCCTCTTTTTCGGAAATAGTCTTTGTGCTTACATTCCATTTGATATGTTTTGGTACCTGACCTGAAACGTTGCTAAATATAAATATAGTTGAAATGATAAATAAAATGCGATTGATCATAAATGAATTTTTGGAACGTAAAAATATAAAAATAAAAATGATTTAGACTTTAAAATTAAGAGCTTTAACACAATTTAGTAAAAAGCAAAAAGCGCTATTTTGTTAAAATTAAAACTAAATGTTCGTTTTCAAATACTCCATAACATCTATGCCGTCGGCATAATCAAAAAGACTTGGCTTTTGAGCTTGACCATATTCAATATCTTTTCCAATAATACATTGAATATGTTCTTGTTTTTCCGAAATGGATTGTTCTAAAACATTTTCGTTATCAAAATAGGAGAAATGCGTTGTTGAAATAGGAGAAAATAATTGAGCATCTTCTTTGAGCATCCAAAAATTATTAGCCAAATGCGGCACATTATTTAAGAGAAGTAACGTACGCTGATAATCATAATTATTCATGTATTTCACTTGATTAAACAAGAACGCGTATTTTTTATCTGCAACTTCAAAAAGTCGAGTTAATTCAAATCCTTTTTCAATATATAGTTTTGAAATATTGCGACAACCAAGTCCAAAAAACATAAAAATGTCATCCATCAATACATCTATTTCTTGATCTGTAATGTTATTGCGAACTATACCCACCGAAGTTCTATTTTTTCTTAAAATGGGATTGTATTTAGAAAAATAATGTTGAAACATTTGATAGGAATTGTTGCTTCCAGTCGCAATAATTCGATCTACATTTGTAATACGTTCCACAATTTCAAGACGATGGACTATATTGGAATCAATTTGACTCCAAATTTGAATAAGCCATTTGGTTAGAAATAAGTCTTTACTCGAAATTTTTAATTGAATTTGATGCGGACTTACATAAGCACAAAGCAAATCGTGAAATCCTACCAACGGAATATTCCCTGCAGTGATGATACCTATTCGATATGGAATTGTTGAGCTGAAATCGTAATGGTTTAACCAATTTTCAAGTTTCTCTTTATCCAACAAATAATCTGCAATGTTATTTAAAGCAAACTTTGTGAATTTTGGAATGAACCAATTGTTATTTAAAAAAACATCCTCTAAAAAATTTTCATCTTCCGATGCTTCTTTTATTTTTTGTTTTAATTGATTTAAAACTTCTAATTTATTATCAGACATTAATTTTGATTTCTTTTTGGGAAATTAAAAAAGATGCTCGAAAGAATGGGGATGAAAAATATTAAAACGGTTAATACAGAAACGCCCATATCTGTTGTATGACTACTCAAAAATTTAGAAGCTGCACTTTCAGGATAAAAATGCTCGAAAATAGAAAGCATTAATTTTAGTCCTAAAATTGCAATCACAATAAACGCAGCGGTTTCCAAAAAAGGATATTTTTGCATCAAACTAACAAAATATTGCGCAATAAATCGCATGGCTAATATTCCGATGAAAACCCCAATCCAAACTAATATAATATTATCTGAAAACGCTACAGCAGCAAAAACATTGTCAATAGAAAATGCCATATCCATGATTTCTACTAAGACAACCGTTGACCAAAATGTACCTAGCGCACCAACTGTTGTACGATAAAACCAATTGCTTTTTTTGTCAATCAAATCATCATCGGTTTTTGAAGTTTGTTTACCTTTATACCAATCCCAAACCAACCAAAGTAAGTATAATCCTCCAAGCGGTTTTAACCACCATATTTTAATTAAAAAAGAAGCAAAAAGCATGGCTAGTCCTCTAAAAATATAGGCGCCCCATATGCCATATTTTAAGGCACGATCTCTTTGGTCTTCGGGCAAATCCATAACCATGGTAGCTAAAACAGCCGCATTATCTACAGAAAGTAAACTTTCAATAATGATTAAGTTGCCAATAACAAAGGCACTATAAGCCGGGTTGGCTAAGATTTCTTGTAATAATGAATTGATGTCCATAATGATTTTTAGTCGTTGCTTACAAGCGCATCTGCATAAATACGATTCATTCTCGCGATATTGCTCAATGAAATACCTTTAGGACATTCTGCTTCACAAGCACCGGTATTCGTACAATTGCCAAACCCTTCTTTATCCATCTGAGCAATCATTTTTTCGGCTCTATTTTTGCTTTCTACTTTCCCTTGAGGTAATAAATCCAATTGAGAAATTTTAGCTGAAGTAAATAACATCGCCGAAGCATTTTTACATGCCGCTACACAAGCGCCACATCCAATACAAGTGGCCGCTTCAAACGCTTTATCAGCATCTAATTTTGGAATTGGAATGGCATTGGCATCAATGGTATTTCCACTGGTATTTACATTTACATAACCACCAGATTGAATAATACGGTCAAAAGCCGATCTGTCTACAACTAAATCTTTAATTACCGGAAAAGCTTTGGCTCTCCATGGTTCAATATATATAGTGTCTCCATCTTTAAATTTACGCATGTGTAATTGACATGTTGTAATTCGATCATCCGGTCCGTGCGGTCTACCATTTATAAATAAACTACACATTCCACATATTCCCTCACGACAATCATGATCAAATGCTATTGGTTCAATATCTTTCTTTATTAAATCTTCATTTAAAATATCCATCATTTCTAAGAATGACATATCAGGCTCAATTCCGGATATTTGATATTCTTTCATTTCTCCCTTTGCATTTTTATTCGCTTGACGCCAAATTTTAAGTGTGAGATTCATAATTAAATATATTTTAGCCACAAAATTAAACAAAACGAAATAAAACAAAATAGATTTTTTTAAGGAATTTATACTTAAAGTAAATATAAACTACAGTTGTCAAATTTTCATTGTATTAAATCGGAATCAAAAGATTAAAATAAAAAAAAAATTGTATTTTTGCTCTTTTATAATTCCAAAAATTTAATATGACAATACCTGCCGAAACGAAACAAACAGCGAATCAACTTGGTTTGTTGGATAGTGAGTTAGACCTTATTATTTCTAAATTAGGAAGAATTCCAAATTTTAATGAATTATGTATTTTTAGTGTGATGTGGAGTGAGCATTGCAGTTACAAAAATTCGATTAAATGGCTTAAAACACTTCCTCGTGATGGAAAGAATATGTTGGTGAAAGCAGGAGAAGAAAATGCGGGTGTTGTAAATATTGGCGATAATATTGGTTGTGTTTTTAAAATAGAAAGTCATAATCATCCAAGTGCTATTGAGCCTTATCAAGGCGCTGCAACAGGAGTTGGAGGTATTCACAGAGATATTTTTACTATGGGCGCGCGTCCAATCTGTGCGTTAAATTCACTTCGTTTTGGTTCTTTTGAATTGGATAAAACCAAGTGGCTCATGAATGGTGTTGTGAAAGGCATCGGCGATTATGGGAATTGTTTTGGTGTACCAACTGTAACAGGTGAAACCTTTTTTGATAAATCATACAATGGAAATCCTTTAGTCAATGCCATGAGTGTTGGAATCGTAGATAAAGATGCGATTATTTCTGCAACGGCGAAAGGAATAGGAAATCCAGTATTTATTGTAGGTTCGGATACCGGAAAAGATGGAATTGGGGGAGCAAGTTTTGCTTCTAAAGATATTAGTGAAGATAGTGCGGCGGATTTGCCAGCGGTTCAAGTTGGTGATCCTTTTCAAGAAAAATTACTCTTAGAAGCCACGCTTGAATTAGCTCAAACTGGCGTTATCGTTGGGATGCAAGATATGGGAGCAGCTGGAATTACTTGCTCTACCAGCGAAATGAGCGAAAAAGGTGGCGTCGGAATGGACATCTTTTTAGATAAAGTTCCCACACGTCAGAATGATATGAAGCCTTTTGAAATTTTGCTTTCCGAAAGTCAAGAGCGAATGCTCGTAGTGGTTGAAAAAGGTAAAGAACAAGTGGCTTTAGATATTTTTGACAAATGGGATTTAAATTGCGTACAAATTGGACATGTCACCGAAGGGGGACTTTTAAGATATTTTTGGCACGGCGAAATTATTGCAGAAATTCCAGCTTGGGAATTGGTTTTAGGTGGCGGTGCTCCAGTTTATGAGCGCGAATTTAAAACGCCAAAAGAATTTGAAGAACGTGCATCATTTGATTTAAATAAAATTGAAATAGATACGAATTTTGTTAGCAATGCAAAACAAATGTTACAACTACCCAATATTGCTTCAAAAAAATGGATTTATCGTCAATATGACAGTATGGTGGGTGTCAATAATACCAATACGAATAATCCTTCGGATGCGGCGGTAGTTCGTGTTTTTGATACTAAAAAAGGCGTGGTTACATCGGTAGATTGCAACAGTCGTTATGTAGCTGCTAATCCATTTGTAGGAACGATGATTGCGGTATCAGAAGCAGCTAGAAATATTGTATGTAGCGGTGGAGAGCCATTAGCAGTTACCAATTGTTTAAATTTTGGAAATCCAAATTTGCCTGAAGTATATTGGTACTTTGTGGAAGCTATAAAAGGAATGGGCGAAGCTTGTCGTAAATTTGAAACGCCTGTAACTGGTGGTAATGTTAGTTTTTATAATCAAAATGAAGAAGGTCCTGTTTTCCCTACACCTACAATCGGGATGGTTGGTCGAATAGCTGATATTCATAATAAAATGACTTTAGGTTTTAAGGCCGAAGGTGATGCTATTTATATCATTGGTAAACAAGTTTCGGATTTGGCTTCTAGTGAGTATTTGGCAAATCTTAAAAATATTGAGAAAATGCCAGCTCCGTATTTTAGTTTGGAAGAAGAATTTCAAATGCAGCAAACTGTAATATCTTTGATTCAATCAAATGTTTTAGAAAGCTGTCATGATTTGGCGGATGGTGGTTTGTGGTCGGCGTTGTGTGAGTCTTCATTTGTCAATCAATTCGGTTTTGAAATTGCATCCAATAAAGAAATACGCAAAGATGCATTCTTATTTGGAGAAGCGCAAGGTCGTGTTTTAGTTTCAACAAAAGATGAAAAATCAGTAGAGTCTATTTGTAATCAAATGCAAGTTCCTTTTGAGAAAATTGGAATGGTTAAAGCCGATGCAGCAGTAATAGATCAAGAAAACTTTGGAAGAATTCAAGATTTGAAAGCATTATATGATGATGCTATTGAATCTAAAATGTAAAAAAAAAGCGCTGAAAATTCAGCGCTTTTTTTTACAAAGTAATCGCACCTCCAATATTTGTCACCAATTTTTTAGTAATCGCATCTTGATTTGCTTCACTGTGTGTTGTATTTTCAGTATGATAATTTAATGAAGCACCTTGTGGATTGCTAAATATTTTATCAATATGAATGCGAAGCGGAATAATATTTTCTTTTCCAGCAGTAAACGAAATCGAAGCAAGATTTAAGTTCTTTTTAATTAAATAACTATCACCTCCTACATGATACGTAATATTAGTGATCGAATTATCTGATTTTTTGATTTTACATTCTATAACAAAAAAACGATAACTCGTCCAACCTGGCCAATACATTCCATCTTGCCCTGCCGTTTTTAAAACAGCATTGGCTTCATTATCTGTGGGATCTATTTTGTTGTTCGTTTTATTAAGTCCCACAAGAAAATCAACGGATGCAATAGTAGATTTAGAAATATCTAAGCCAGATAATACGATTAATGGACTTGTTTTCTTTACATAAAAGATACCATTATTATAAATAGGGCCTCCTGAGGTTGTAATTGTTGGCTCCGAAACAAGCATGCTCACTTGATTAATTAATATGGAATCATCTCCAATAAATTTAAGATATTTATTGTATTCAATTTCTTTGTTAAACAATTCAAATTGTGTTTTTAAAACGATGGACGTATTGTTATTATTGACAGGTTTATCTTCACATCCAAAAAAAATAATGGATAAAATGCCAAGTAATGTTGTTTTTTTAAATGATTTCATAAGATTTAATTTAGGTTAATAAAAAAAAATTAAAGTGTCTAGAAACACTAATGCAAAGATAAATATTTTTCTTGATAAAATTCTATTTTTTTATAGGTTTTAAAAAAATAGAGTGTTTTTAAAACAAAAGTTGTATCTTTGCACCCGATTAATAAAAGACAGAGCTCTCTTGTGTTCTAAATTCGGGTAAAAATTCATAGAGTTTTGTAGTTTATTAAAGTAATTTTTAATTAAACAAAAAACATTTTTATGAATTTTCAAGAAATGGGGCTTTGCGCTCCTACATTACAAGCATTAGAAAAATTAGGTTTTACCGAACCTACTCCAATCCAAGAACAAGCCATTCCTCAATTATTAGCTGCAGATACCGATATGCTCGGTTTAGCTCAAACGGGAACTGGGAAGACAGCGGCTTTTGCGTTGCCAATTATCGAAAAAATAGATTCAGGTAACCGAAATCCTCAAGCCATCATTTTATGTCCAACACGTGAACTTTGTTTACAAATCACCTCGGATATTCAAAAGTTTACCGAATTTAATAGAGATATTAATACGGTGGCTATTTATGGTGGTGCTAGTATTTCTACTCAAATACGTGAGCTACGAAGAGGCGTTCAAATTATTGTAGCCACTCCAGGTCGTATGATTGATGTGATAGATCGTGGTGAAGTAAAATTTGGTGATATTAAAATTGCCGTTTTAGATGAAGCCGATGAAATGCTTAATATGGGTTTCAAAGAAAGCATTAATCAAATTCTTTCTAAAACGCCAGATGCTAAAAATACATGGTTATTTACGGCTACCATGCCAAAAGAAATCAAAATGATTTCTAAAAAATACATGAATGACCCTATCGAAGTTAAAGTTTCGGTAAACACTGGAAACGATAATATCGAACATGAATATTATGTAGTAAGTCCTCATAACAAATACAATGCATTAAAAAGATTGGTGGATTACAATCCAGATATTTTTGGAATTGTTTTTTGTAGAACCAAAAATGAAACGAAAGAAATCGCCGATCAATTGATTCGTGATGGATACAATTCGGATGCATTGCACGGTGATTTAACGCAACAACAACGTGATATCGTAATGAATCGTTACAGAGAAAAATCGTTGCAAATGCTTATTGCTACCGATGTAGCGGCAAGAGGTATTGATGTTAGTAATGTAACACACGTTATTAATTATGCCTTACCTGATGATTTAGAAAGTTATACCCACCGAAGTGGAAGAACGGCTCGAGCTGGTAAAAAAGGAGTTTCTATTTCTATTATTACCAAAAGAGATGCATCAAAGATTTTTGCAATTGAAAAAATGATTGGTAAAAAATTCATTAAATCAAATGTGCCTTCTGGTTTTGATGTATGTGAAAAACAATTATTTTCGATTATTGACAAAGCAAAAGCTGTAGAAGTAAATGAAGAGCAAATAAATCCATATTTAGATAAAATTTTTGAAGCATTTGAAGGTATTGAGCGTGAAGAAATTATCAAAAGATTCGCATCTTTAGAATTCAATCGTTTCTTAGAATATTATAGCAATTCAAGAGATTTAAATATCAACGAAAGTGAACGAAGAGAAAGAGAGCCACGAGGCGAATCTGCTCCAGGCACTCCTGTAGCTCAGGAAGGATTTACTCGATTTTTTGTAAATCTTGGTTCAATGGACAATCTTAGAAGAGGTGATTTATTGCGTTTGGTTTGTGATAATACCGGAATTAACGGAACCAGTGTGGGTCGAATTGATATGAAAGGAACATTTAGTTTCTTTGAAGTTGAAAATGATGTTCAAGGTGGAATTCTTGATGGAATGCGTAATGTAGAGCATGATGGTCGAAGAGTACGTGTGGATGTTGCAGGGACTCAAACAGGCCCAAGAACAAGCGGTGGAGGTGATCGATTTGAGCGCAAAAGCTTTGGCGGTGGCGAACGTCGTTCTGGAGGAGGAAGTGGCGATCGAAGAAGTTTTTCAGGCCCAAAACGTGAAGGAGGATTTAATAAGTCAGGTTCATTCTCTCGAAATAGCGACAGTTCAAGACCTTTTGAAAGAAACAATGACAGCTCAAGATCTTTCGATAGAAACAATGACAGTTCAAGATCTTTCGATAGAAACAATGACAGTTCAAGATCTTTTGAAAGAAATGATAGAACATCAAGTTTCAATAAGCCATCAAAAGATTTTAACTCGGACAAGCCTAAGAAAAGAGAAAATAAATTTCCATATAGTTTAGACTAATTCAATAAATAAAAAATGAAATGAGTCCACAAGATTATATTCATTTTTTTGAGAAATATAATAATGTTTTTACCCAAGAGATTCATTTTTGGGTAAAAACAGTTTTTTCTGAAAATTGGGTTTTGTTTTTTCAAATTACAATTAAGTCATTTTTAATTGTATCCTTTTACATCGTTTCCGATATTTTATTTAGAAAAATTTTTCTTCCATTTATCCGAATGTTTGCCCGACGAAATTCCCGAAGTCAGTGGCTGCAACTTATGATAAAAAGAAAAGCAATTCACAGTATTTTGCATGTGATACCTGCATTGGCGGCTAATCTTTTAGTGCCTTATGTGTTTTACCACCATCCGATGAGTTTTGATATTGCCCATAAAATTTATTTAATTTTTTTACTTGTTTTATTAGGTCAATTGTGGCATCGGATTATGCTTTGTGTTGAAGATTTAGCTACGGATGAAAATAATTATAGAAGTATCGCTGTCAGTTCGTTTGGTCAATTGCTTCGTATTATTGGATTTATAATTATCTCATTTTTAGTAATTTCTACTCTTTTTGATTTTGAAGCACCACAAGTGCTCTCCATTATCGGAGCCATTACTGCTGTAATTTTATTAGTGTTTCGTGATCCAATTTTAGGTTTTGTCGCTGGGGTTCATGCGGCATCATCCCATATGATTAAAAAAGGTGATTGGATTTTTATTCCTAAACATAATTTAGAAGGATATGTAAAAGAAATCAGTTTAATAACAGTAAAAATTGAGGCTTTTGATAAAACCATTTCTAGTATTCCTACTTATGATTTAATTTCAACAGAAATTAAAAACAATGAATCTATTTTTGTAAATAAACAACGTTTAATTCGTCGTTCCATTTTCTTGAATATTAATTCATTTCGTTTTTTAGAAGATCATGATTTAGAAAAATACGCACACAATAAATTATTGTCTAGTTATATTGAAAAGAAAATGAAAGATTTTGAAGAATTAAAGGCTCAAAATCAACAAGAAAATAAAATTTTTGATATGAAGCTTACTAATGTGGGGCTTTTTAGAGTATATGTTTACAATTTTTTACTTGCGAATCCACATGTCGTTAAAAATGATATTTTGATGGTTCGTCAAAGAGAAATTAGTACTCAAGGCCTTCCAATTGAAGTGTTTTGTTTTGCAAACACTGGAATATGGGAGAAATACGAGCAAATTCAATCCGATATTTTTGATTTTGTATTAACAAGTGCAAAAGAATTTGAATTAGAGGTGGTTCAAACCGGGTTTAGATAAAACAACAATTTAACTTTATGAATAAAAACCAAAGTGTTTTATTAGCAGGCGGAACTGGTATGGTAGGAACTGCATTAGCTCATTATTTCAATAAAAATGGGTATTCCGTATATTTTTTATCTACACAAACCAAAGCAGACGAAAATTATTTAAAATGGGCTCCTTACGATTCATTTATTGATTTAAAAGGCCATGATTTTTTTGATGTCATTATCAATCTGGCAGGCGCTAATATTGGTAGCCAATTTTGGACGGAAAAAAGAAAAGTGGAGTTAACCAAAAGTAGAGTTGAAAGTACTCAATTTTTGTCAAATTTGATAAAAAATAAAAAGCTGAATACCAATCATTTTATTCAATTTTCTGCAATTGGTTTTTATGGCGATCGGAATGATGAAGTCTTGGATGAATCTTCAAGTAAAGGAAGTGGATTTTTATCGGACTTGGTTGAAAAATGGGAAAATGCATGTCAATTGCCCGAAAATATCACAAAAACTATAGTTCGACTTGGCGTTGTTTTAGATTATAATTCAGGGGCCTTGCCTAAAATGTTAATGACGCTTCCATTTCGCTTTGCCACACTTTTTGGAAATGGAAATAATTATATAGGAGCCATTTGGCTTCAAGATATTCCAAAGAAAATAGATTTGATTTTAAAAAATAATATAAAGGGAGTTGTCAACTTGGTGGGTTCCGAAGCGTTTACTCAAAAAAGCTTGATTGCATTTTGTGCAAAAGAACAAAAACGTAGTTGTTTTTTTGTCTCAACACCAGCTTTTCTATTAAAAAAACTTCTTGGTGATTTTAGTGAAGTCATGCTGAGTTCTCAAAGAGTTGTGTCAAATAGGATATAGAAATTGAATTTTTAACCCAAATTGCGAATTAGTTTGTTATGAAGTAATAAAATAAGTCGTTAATTGGGTTTAACCCCCAAATAGATTGTTTCAATAAAATGCAAATTTGATTGAATTACAATCTATTATGTGA
>JAFEIJ010000028.1 GCA_017495115.1 Chitinophagaceae bacterium
AATCCCGTAGGTACGGGACTCAACCAACTGAGCTAAGGAGGAATAATTTCCTTTTTGTCTTTTATTCAAAAACGAGTGCAAATATAAAATTGTTTTTTTAAATAAAAAGGTTTTTTTTGTTTTTCGCTTTTCTAATTGTGAAATGAATTGATTTTCAATTTGTAATATTTTTAAATATTTTGATAGTTTTAACTTGATGTTTACTTTATTTTAAAAATAAACATCAAACGGTCTAAATAAATTATCTTTGCCAAAAGATTAAAATTTTATAAAATGAGTATAACTGTAGTTGGAACAGTAGCTTTTGATGCTATTAAAACGCCATTTGGCCAAACGGATAAAATTGTAGGAGGTGCGGCTACGTATATTGCCTATTCCGCAGCGTATTTTTATCAACCAATAAATATTGTTTCTATAATTGGAGATGATTTTGATATGGATGAACTTCAAGAATTGCAAAGAAGAGGAGTTAATATCGATGGTATAGAAATTAAAAAAGGTGGGAAATCTTTCTTTTGGAGTGGAAGTTATCATATGGATATGAATGGAAGAGATACTTTGGCTACAGAGCTTAATGTTTTACTAGATTTCAATCCAGTTTTGCCATCTAATTATCAAAATTCGGACTATTTATTACTTGGAAATATTGACCCTGTATTGCAACTAAACGTGTTGGATCAAATGGCTCAAAAACCAAAACTTGTAGTTTTAGATACAATGAATTTTTGGATGGATGTAGCATTAGATAATTTGAAAAAAGTAATTTCCCGTGTAGATGTTTTAACTATTAATGATGGAGAAGCGCGTCAACTTTCAGGAGAATATAGCTTAGTAAAAGCGGCTCAAAAAATATTGAAAATGGGGCCAAAATATTTAATTATTAAAAAAGGAGAACATGGCGCTTTACTTTTTCATGAAAACCAGGTATTTTATGCTCCTGCATTGCCATTAGAAGAAGTATTTGACCCTACCGGTGCTGGAGATACATTTGCAGGCGGATTTTTAGGTTTCCTTGCTAAAAGTGGCGATATTTCGTTTACAAATATGAAAAGAGCGGTAATTTATGGTTCAGCAATGGCAAGTTTTACTTGTGAAAAATTTGGAACAGAAAGGCTCAAAGAATTAACGCATGAAGATATACAACAACGGGTTTCAGAATTTGTAAATCTTGTTCAGTTTGATATAGAAATTCAATAAAACTTAAAACCTCCACATTGATGGAGGTTTTTTTTATTTTAATAAATTTTATTTAGTTTAAAAAGATTTAGTTTTAATAATTTAAATTAGATTCTTAGATTTATTTTTATTTAAGTCTTATCTATTCAATGTTCAGATAAACAGTAAGTTGAATTTAACCAAAATTAATCATTTAAAAATAACCTATGGTTTTGATTTAATTTGAATACCGAGTTCATCAAGTTGCTTAATATCTACAAAAGTAGGAGCGTCCATCATCATATCTTTACCGTTGCTGCTTTTTGGAAATGCAATGACATCTCGAATCGTATCGCCACCAGTAAGTAATAAAACCCAACGGTCAAGACCAAATGCACAGCCACCATGAGGCGGAGCGCCATATTTAAATGCATTAACCATGAATCCAAACTTGTTTTCAATTTCGGTTTCCGACATGCCTAATATTTTAAATATACGATCTTGTAGCGCTTTGTCATGAATTCGTATAGAACCGCTAAGTACTTCGTTACCATTGATAACTAAGTCATACAATTGTCCTTTTACTTTGAGTGGCTCATTTTCTAGATATTGTAAATCATTTTCATGCGGCATACAAAATGGATGATGCATAAAAATAGTTTCTCCAGTGTCTTCGTCTTCTTCAAAAAGAGGAAAATCTATAACCCACAAAACACTATATTGATTTTCTTGATACCATTGATTTTGTTTTGCCAATTCTAGTCTTAAGTCGCCAAGAGATTTTCTTACTTTTGACGCTTTTTCAGCAGCAATTAAGATAAGGTCACCTTTTTCAGCATTAAAAAGTTTTAAAATGGCTTCAAGCTGTTCCGCACTGAAAAATTTATCAACGCTGGATTTGATACCTTCATCATTCCATCGAATCCAAACCAGTCCTTGTAGTCCACGATGTGGCTCTTTGACAAAATCAGTTAAATGATCCAATTGTTTACGTGTATAAGCAGCGCATCCTTTTGCGTTTAATCCAGCTATAATGCCTTTATTTGCAATCGTTTGATTAAAAACAGCAAATTCAGTAGCAGGAAGAGAATCTTGAATTTCTATAATTTTACAATCAAATCTTAAATCGGGTTTATCACTTCCATAATACTTCATGGCATCATGAAAACTGATTCTTTGAAAGTCGGGTAGCGAGATTGATTTGATTTCTTGAAATACTTTTTTTGTTAACCCTTCAAACATTTGAAGCACATCTTCTTGATGCACAAAGCTCATTTCGCAATCTACTTGAGTAAATTCGGGTTGACGATCTCCTCTGAAATCTTCATCGCGATAACATTTTACAATCTGATAGTATCGATCCATTCCAGATACCATAAGAAGTTGTTTCAAGATTTGTGGAGACTGCGGTAGTGCGTAAAATTGTCCTTGATGTAATCGACTCGGAACTAAAAAATCTCGAGCGCCTTCGGGGGTTGATTTTATAAAAGTAGGGGTTTCTATTTCTACAAACTCTTTCTGGTCTAAATAGGCTCTGATAATCTGCACCATTTTGGCTCTTGTGATCAATCGGTCGCGCATGATTGGTCGTCGAATATCCAAATATCTATGTTTTAATCGAAGCTCTTCACTACCATCAGTTTCATCAATAATTGTAAAAGGAGGCGTTTCACTTTTACTTATTATCTTTAAGGTATTTGCTGCTATTTCGATTTCTCCAGTAGGTATATTTAAATTTTTATTACTTCGCTCGATGACAGTTCCTTCAATTTGTATTACAAATTCTCTTCCTAGTTGACGAGCTTCTTTTGATAAAATTTCTTGTTCTTCTTCGTTAAATACAATTTGTGTTATGCCAAAACGATCTCTCAAGTCGATAAATGTAAGTTTTCCAAAATCACGATTATTTTGTACCCATCCGCTAAGCGTAACGGTTTTGCCAATAAAACTCTTGTTTAATGCGCCGCAGTGATGCGTTCTATACATAATCTTCTATATTTAAATTTAAAAAAGCAAAGGTACGTTTTTTTTGATATTTAGCTGAAATTTTAGGCGTTTTCCGTTTTTCCTAAAAATGAATTATTTTCTTTTTTTACTGCAATAAACCCGAAAACAATTAAATAAATAAATCCAAATAATGGTACCCAATACGAATTAAAAATCCCGTATTGATCGGCTATATATCCTTGAATTAATGGAATAATCCCTCCACCAATAATCATCATAACTAACAAAGATGAGCCAATATTCGTGTATTTGCCAAGATTTTTAGTAGCAATTTCAAAGATACAAGGCCATAGTACGCTTAAATAAAGTCCAGTACTGATAAATAAAAAAACAGACCATTCATTATGTAAAATGAGTCCACATAGCAAAGAAATCCCACCTATAGCACTAAAAACAAGTAAATTGTATGAAGCTAATCTTCCTGCAAGAATAAATACGATAGTTGCAAAAATTATAAAATAGATATAGTCTTTTAAAAGAAAATAAGCATTGTCTCCGTTTACCAATATGATTAATCCAAATGCCAAAAATGGTAAAATAATTTTTGCAAGATTTGACCATTTTTTTCCTACAAAAACTTCTGAACTGCCCGCCCATCGGCCAATCATCAAACTTCCCCAATAAAGTGAAATCCAAATAGCTATTTGACTTTCATGTAATTTATTTTCGTCCATTAAAAGCTTACCTAAATTACTTACTAAGCTTACTTCAATACCAACATAAATGAAAATCCCAATGATACCTAACATTAACTGAGGATAATCAAAAAGGTTAAAATCTTTTACAATAGGTTCTCCTTTTTTTACAGAGGGCACATTTCTAAACCAAATGACAATAATACATAAAACAAAAAAACAAAATAGTAATAACGTTACGGGTATTAAAGATCTAAGGTTGTCAAGAGATTGATTAATATTAATGTTGCTAAATAGTGCTTTACTTAAAATAATGGGTGCCACCATTGTTGCTATTGAATTAATACTACCCGCAATATTGATTCGGTGTGCTCCGGTTTCTTCAGATCCCATAGCTAACAGAAATGGATTTAAAACAATTTGTTGAATTGAAAATCCAAGCCCTATAATAAAAAGTCCGCTTAGAAATAGGAAGTAATTTTCAAAAATGGATGCGGGTAAGAAAAATAAAACACCAATACTAGATACTATGAGTCCAGAAATTAATCCATTTTTATAACCCACTTTATTCAGCCAGTCGCCTTTTAATTGAGAATATACTAAATAAATAAAAGAACCAACAAAATAAGCTGCATAAAATGCCCAATCCACAAGCATCGATTGAAGCTGTGAAAGCTGGAAAAATTTATTAAAAGTAGGAATTAGAATATTATTGGAGGCCGCAACAAAACCAAAAAAGAAATAAATACTAACAAGTGTAGCTAAAGTTGCTTTACTATAATTTTTTGTCATTTTACTATTTTATAAAATACAAAACTATAGAATATTTTTAATTAAATACAAAAAAAAAGCCATCTCTTAAAAGAGATGGCTATAGCTTTTAATCTGTTAAGATTATTTTGTAGCTGGAGCAGCAGCAGTAGTATCAACTGCAACAGCAGTTGAATCCATAACTGGAGCAACTTCTTCTACTACCTCAGTAGCAGTTTCCTCAACAGCTTCAGTAGCTGGAGCCTCATTGTTACAAGAAATAGCGAATACTGTAGCTACAGTAAATAACATTGCAAATTTTTTCATTTTTTTTTAATTTAATTGTTTAAAAATTTCGACTGCAAAGATACATCATTTTATAAATTTGAAACTCGAAAAATGATAAAAAATGTTAATAAATTTAATATTTTTTTTAATATATTGATAATCATAGGTTTATATTTTAATTTTTTTTCATTAATTTTTCCAAACTTTGCTCAATTGCTTCATTTTTGATTATATATTCAATATTCGTTTTGAAAATATAACCTTCAAAAGGAATCTATCCGCAAAGATAAGCAAGATCAACTTTTGATGCTTTTTTTACTTTGGTTGTATTAATTAGTAATATCTACAAAATCAATTTTGAAAGTATTAAACTCATTAACCATCGTTCCATTTCTTAAGATAATTGAATTAGAGATATTTTAAATTTTTGCAAATATACTTTTTTATTTGTTTATTTATAACGTTTTAAGTATTTAATTTTTAAATAGAAACTATAAGACATTTCTATGTTAAATTATTAATTTTTTAAATTAAAATGAATCGATCTTTCTAAACAAAGAGTTTAATTGTATTGAGTTTATCCCATCATAAAAACGCCACTTGAAGTTCCAATTCTTGAAGCACCTTTTTTAATGAATTGAAGGGCCTCTTCACGCGTTTTTATTCCTCCCGAAGCTTTAATTTTTATATTTTCATCTAATTGTTTACGAAGCAAAATGACATCTTCGATACGTGCTTTGCTATGAATACCCGTTGAGGTTTTTACAAAATGAGGTTTTATATGATTTGCAATTTCAATAATTTTTAAATTTTCAAATTCCGTGTTGGCACTACTTTCAATAATCCATTTAGATGTCAAACCTAATTCATGTATAACACTTGTTATTATCTTTGTTTCTAAAAAAATTTCATCCCATTTTTGATTTTTGATATAACTACTATTAATTACAAAATCAACTTCGTTACAGCCTTCTTTTGCAATAAATTCTACAGTAGATAATTTTGATATTAAGGGGTCATTGCCATTTGGAAATCCAACAACAGAAGCGATTTTTGGCTCGAATCCTTCGATATCATTAAGAGATTTATTACAATATGATACATAGTTGGGAGCAACACAAATGGCTTTAAATTCATATAAAATGGCTTCTTTTAATAAGCGATCTATAGCATTTGAATCTGCGTTATAGGATAATAGCGTGTGATCAATATAGTGATTTATGGGATCCATATTTCGAATTTAAAAACCGATTCGAACACCTTTGCCACTTTCTAGAAAATCATCTTTAGTTGGGTCAAATGATTTTACATCATCCAACATTAACGTTTTACGTAATTTGTCAGTTCGTTTTTCTAATGGTAATTCTGCCAATCTTAGATTTTGATTTTTGACTGCTTTTTCCATGATTTTTCGAACGGCTCGAGCATTCCCAAAATATTTTGATTTTTGTCGAACCAAATCTTTGAAATATACTTCCATGAATTCTTGACATTTTTTATCCATTTTTAAAGACTCCGAATGGATCATTTCAGTAAATATTTCAATTAATTCTTCACCTGTATAGTCTTCAAACTCAAATTTACGATCAAAACGGGAACGTAATCCTGGATTACTCTCAAGAAAGGTTTGCATTCTATCGGTATATCCAGCGACGATTACAATCATTTCGCCTCGTAAATCTTCCATACGTTTTAAAATCGTATCGATTGCTTCATTTCCAAAATCACTTGGCGAACCACTGGATAAGGCATAGGCTTCATCAATAAATAAAACACCACCTTTAGCTTTATCGATCATTTCATTGGTTTTTATTGCAGTTTGTCCTACAAATGCACCAACTAATTTTTCGCGGTCGCATTCCACCAAGTCACCTCTTTCTAAAATACCTAGTGCCTTAAAAATTTTAGCCACAATTCTTGCAACGGTCGTTTTACCAGTGCCCGGATTTCCTGTAAATACCGAATGTAAAGAAAATTTATTCATTACATCTTTACCTTCTTCTTGATAAAATTTGACTAATTTAATAAGTTCGGTAACTTCTTTTTTCACATTGCCCAAACCAATCAAACTATTTAATTCTTCGAGACTTCCTTTTAATAGTTCTTCATCTACAGGAATTATAGGTTTTTTCTTTTTACCATCTTCAAAAACTTCTTTGATATCGGCTTCTAAAATTTCGCTGAACATTTCGGCAGGAAGATCCTTTACATTTTCATTTTTCATCAAGCGAAGTCCCATGTTCATTTTAGACTCATTAACGATTCGAATCACTTCGCGCGCATTACCAAAAGAACGTGTTCGCCCTCGATACAAATCCACTAATTTTTTAGAAAGTAAATTTTTAGCATCATTTGTTATATTCAACTTGTACTTATTAAACTCCAAATGCGCGATTTCATCCAATTCTTGAGGTGTATAGTCCTGAAAATTGTAATAATGGCTAAATCTCGATTTTAAGCCCGGATTGCTATCTAAAAATACTTCCATTTCTTTTGGATAACCCGCAACAAAAATGGCTAAATCGCCTTTTCCATCACTCATTTCTTTAAGAACTATTTCAATAACTTCACGACCAAAATCTTTTGAGTCTTCGCCCGATCGATATAAAGCATACGCTTCATCTATAAATAAAATGCCTCCTCTTGCTTGGTCTATGGCTTCTTTAACTTTAGGAGCTGTTTGTCCAATATATTCGGCAATCAAATCGGCTCGATCGACTTCATGAATATGTCCTTTGCTCAAAAATCCCATTTTATGAAAAATCTTACCTAAAAGACGCGCAACGGTAGTTTTACCTGTGCCTGGATTTCCCATAAACACGGAATGTAAACTTATATTTGAATTGTCATCATATCCTTTTTCTTTTCTTAAAATCAAGAAATTTAAATACTGAACATAATCTTTAACTTCTTGTTTTACGTTCTCAAGTCCAATCAAATTATCCATTTCACTGATTAATTCTTCAAGCGATTTGGTGTCAATTTCTTGCTGCGGTAAATGAATTGCCGGAAGCTCATTAAACATTTCGGAGCCCGAAGTGATTAAATTGGATTCCCCTTCAACAAATTCCTTACCCATATGAAATGGAATGATAGCTACTAGCGTATCCATAAATAAAATCTCTACAGTTAAGTCGTCTTCAAACCAGGTTCCTTTACTATCACTTCCCCAACCGGTTTCAATAATTAAATTTCCGGATGCGGGCACTCGCCCCATTCGGGTGCTTGAGCCTTTAAGTTGATGCGCGTCATTATAAAAATTAAACTGCAATTCGCACATCCAGTCTCTCGTCAAAAGGTTTTCAATTTCACATTCAACCCACACGAAACGCGTGTTGATGTAGTCAAATTCCACCATGTATTTTCGCTGATGAATGGGTAGATTTACATCGGGGCCTTCATATAAATTGGCATCGGAGATAAAAAAATACTTATTTTGGTCTGGAGTTACTACACCAACATCATAAATATAAAAATAACTACTTCCTACCATTTCATCATCAATATAGGCTTCCCAAAGGTACTCACCTTCTTTCCAATAACTTCCTGACGTTTCTTGTCCCCAGCCTTCTCGAATATAAACTACATTTTCGTCGGGTTTAATGGATTTATTCAAATGAATATTACAAAGTTCGGTACGCGTATTTGTAATTGAAAATGCTTTTAGATTAATATTTGCAGTCCATTCTTGTTCATCAAATTGTTTATTAAAAAATGCCAATTCGATATATATATGTTTAACTTCGGCCACATCAAAAACGTGTCGATACTTTTTGCTCTCATACAACCACTCATTGGAGGTGTAAATCTTGATACTTCTAAATTTATAGTTTTCCGACATCTTTTAATATTTTGTAATGTTGCGAAATTAATCATTTTTTTTATTCAATGAAGAAAATTTAAGTTTTTTAGCAAATTCTTAAATTAGATGAAACATTCTTTAAAATTAATTGGATGTTAACCCTTGGATAATAAACGATTCATATATAAATTTATTTTATCTTTTTAATCTATGATTTCATCTTCAATTTTGTTAAACAAAAAAGTATCTGATTTTTTGATTTCCGTATTTTCATTTTTTATTCGATCCACCGAAATTTTATAGTTTTCGGGCGTTCCAAGTATTCTTAAATTTAGGAATCGAAGACGTTTTTGAGGATCTCGTATTATTATATCATCTTCTTGTTGCTCGTTTATAGTTTCTGGTGATTTTTTAAATAGTTTTGTAAATACCGCTTTACTCACTAATTTTAAGGGAATTCGAATAAAATAATCCATTTTTAAATCCATATCTTGTTTTCCGGACACTTCTATATATCCAAGAGAGGAGTTAATGTACATATTTGGAAACGACATGACCCCTCCATTTACAAAAAACGTATTTGAAAGGGTATCAAATTTTATCTTTTTTAGATTTTTATTTCCAAAATAACTTGACATCGATTCTAAAGGAGCAAAATTATCCAATCTACCATTTTCAATTAAAACATCCATTTTTAAGTTTGATTTTTGAATATTAGGCACGAAGTCCGAATGAACATAAAGTTTTCCAGTTATTCTACCCGAAAATTGCCCATGAATATTATCTGAAACCAATCGGTCTTGCCCAAAATTATCAAATTTAATCATCATTTGGTCTAAATCCACTTTTTGTATTTTGATGTCAGGTTTGATATAAATATTACTAGGATTTGATCCATTAAAATATCCTTTAGCATCCATAATTCCATCTGCAATTTGGCATTTAAATTGATTTAAAAAAATCATATGATTTTCTTTAATTTCAATATCACACAGCATGTTTTTTATGTTGTAGTTTTTATATTTAAAGGTTTTGATTTTAGAGTAAATATTTAAATTTGGGAACGGTTCTTTAAAAATATTAAATCCACTGTCATGGTCTTTTACGTTTTCATTTTCTTTTAAGGCATAAGAAAAAAGTTCATTTAAATTCAAATTATTAGAATGAATATAAAGTTTGCTTTTTGCTGTTACATTTTCAAGAGCATATATTCCTTTAATATTCCAATCATTTTCTCCAAGCTTGCCTTCAAAAGATTTAATATTCAATAACTTATTTTCTAGATGAAAATGACCTTTCAAATGATGGAATGCTATTGGATGGCGCTTAAATTTTGCCTTAAAATGCGTTAGATAAAAATCGGTAGCTTTCAAGCTGTCTTGATAATCAAGTGATACCTTTCCGTGAAATTTAAAATCTTCTACGGTTTCATCTTGATATTCAACGGGAATATAATTGTGATTGTTATATGTAAAAACATCTTTTAAAATCAATTTGTTTGAATTGAAGTCAAAATCAATAGTGGTGCGTCCGTGTTTTATTTCGGATAGCCATAAATCATAATGAGTTATATTTCCTTTAAAATGAAAATCCGATGCATCCATTTTTCCATCCAAACGTTTTATATAAATATCATTAGGTTTGATATAAATAAGTCCGTTAAATTCTTTAAGTTCGTGTTTATAGTTTTTAAGTTTACCTGATAAATTAGTAAGATAAAACTGACCTAGTGGAAGTGTTTTAGAAGTGACAAGCGAATTGGCTGCTCCTTTAAAAAGGAAATCTAACTTTAAATTGGTAGCAATTTCATTTATGTTTTTATTCTTTGAAATATAAAGATCATTGAAGTCTAATTTTTTGGATTTAAAATGAAAATCCGATTCAATTTGTTGATGGTTTTGATGGATAAGGGCAGGAATATTTTTAACTTTTCCTGTAAACTGAAAATCGGAATTGTTGATATTAAAATTACAATTTTTTACAAAAAGCGTTTCTCCTTCAATCGAGGCATCTACATTTAGATTCGAAATTTTTTGCGGATAGCTTTCGGATTTAAAATTTAGATTTGATATTTGTAATTTGCTGTAATAAGCTTGATTTAGCTTTTCTAAACTTTTTTCTGGATTTTTTAGATCAATAATATCGTGAAATTTCATTGAAAGTAATACCTTGCCTTCCAAATTTTTTAAGTGATAAAGTTTAAGAAATTTAGTCAAGAAATTTAAATCAAAATCCGAATCAATTTGCATATCAATTTCGGGAGATTCAAAATTAACTACTTTCATTTTTGCTTTAAAAATTCCAGCTTCTGGTTTTGCTGAAAAGTCACTCAATTCAAATACTGAACTCGAAGCTTTGTGATTTGCTCCATTAGAAAAAGTACATAAAAAACCAAGTTCGTCTACTTTTTTATTAACATCTGAGTTTAAAATGTATCCTTCTTTGCATCCAAATCGGGCTTCAATTAAAGGGTTATTGCCATTGATCGTTTTCCCCAGTATTTTTGCATCAAAAAAGATATTACCTTTATTGTCATATGTTTTGAGCGTTTGGACTATATCATTTGGTGCCATTGCCAAGAGCAAGTCAAAATTCTTTTTTTCACCATGAAAATTTAAATCAACAAACATGTCATTATCCACATCTATTTTTCCTTTCATTTCAAACTGAGCATGCTCCAATTCTACGCTAGTTTTTTTAAAAGTGAGCAAGTGAGTAGCGCGATCAAAAATGAAGTCGGTATGAAGTTCAAAATGTTTCTGATGGATGAATGTTGGTTTATTATTTTTAAAAACATTTAATAAGAATTTTGTATCTAGCTTTAGTGCTATATGTTTTTTTTGATATGAAAATTGAGCTTTGGCATTTTCGGCATCAACTTCAACAATAGTTTTTTGCAATACATTTTCTTTTTTTATGTCAATTTGTTCTAAAATAATTTCATTAATGTCAAAATGAACCGACTCGGAGGCCTCGTTTTCTTTCGTTTCAAATGCTTTTTGAATATTTAATATATTATTTTCATCTTGAATCAAATGAATGTTTCCATCTTGAAGAGCAATTTTTTTAATGTTGTAATCTTTTTGAATAAGCGACCATAAATTAAATCCTAAATACGCTTTTTTAATCGAAACAATTGGCTTTTGAAGTGTATCTTTAGTTTCCCAAAGGTTCAACTTGTTAAGTTGAATTGAGGTATAAGGAAATTGTTTTAGAAATGAAAAATCAATGCTTTTTATTGAAATTTGACCTTGATATTTTTTATTATTTTCAAAAATAAGATTTTGAATAATCATATCTTTGTTTGCATATAATATTCCTATTGCAATTCCGATTAATACTAGAAACGATAAAAGTAAAAGTAAGATTTTCTTTTTCATTTTCAAATAAAATATTTTGGTTTTACTTAATTTTATCTTTGTTTTCATTAACAAATGCGCCCCAGCCACTATATTTTTTAGTTCCCTTTTCGATACTACCACTACCTTGAAAATAATGACAAACTGCAACTGCAAGGGCGTCAGTGGCATCTAATGATTTGGGAAGGGTTTTCATATTACATAACTTTAGGAGCATTTGAGCTACTTGCTCCTTTGAAGCATTTCCATTGCCCGTAATCGATTGTTTCACTTTTTTAGGATAATACTCTTCTACCGGCAGTTCTTTGCTCAGGCAAGCAACCATAGCAACACCTTGCGCTCGACCTAATTTAAGCATGCTTTGAATATTTTCGCCATAAAATGGACATTCGACTGCGCATTCATCGGGTTTGTATTCATCGATAAGCTGAGAAATACGTTCAAATATTTTTTTAAGTTTTAATTGATGGGTTTCAAGTTTATTCAAACGCACTTCGCCAAGGCAAACCAATTCGATTTTGCTGTTTTGGATTTTGATAATTCCATATCCCAAAAATAGTGTACCAGGGTCAATTCCTAAGATGATGCGTTCACTCATATTGCAGTAACAAAAATATTCTTTTTATCTTAAAAGCGGTATTTTTTACTCATAGCGGCCTTGAGCCCAAAGACGCTTTCGATGCGTAATTTGTGTCTTAGTGTATAAATCTATTGCTTTTATGCGTCCTTCTAGCCATTTGTTTTCTCGGTTGTTTACCAAAAATATGTTACTTTCTCCTTGAGTTAATAGCAAAGATTCGTTATTAAGCATTTTAAAATAATTGAGATTAAGCAATTGCACATTCTCAAGCATTTTGACATAAAGTTGATATTCACGATCTATCGTTTTTACTTTAGTTTCAATTTCCCATTTTTTATACTTTAAAAACCAATTGGTTTCATTTAATTCCAGTTTAGAAAGAAGTGTTTTTCCTCTTGCTTCTCGCATGCCTAATGGTGCTTTAAAACTGATACCAAACTTATAATTTTCGGCTATTGGTGTATTTTCCATTTGGTTAAAACTTCTTTGAAGAAAAGAGGCACCAAGGTTTAACTGAGGTAAAATTTGTTGACGGTTTAGTTTTAGTTGAACGGCTTGTGCATCCATTTTGTAATTATAAAATTTTACGGATGGATGTTCTTCAATATTCCAATTCCCTAATATATGTTTATCAAATTTTTGAACTTCGAGCGTATCTGGAATCGCATTTTCTTGAAGTTCGTAAGGAAATCCATCATCGTTCCATAAATGAAGTGAAAGCATTTGTTTAGCAAACCATTCGTTTTGTTGCGCTTCAAGTCGATCTAACTCAAAATTTTGCCATTGGATATAAGCTTCTACCGTATCAATCATGGCGCGGTCTCCTGCTGTAAATTGATTTTTAACTAACTGTAATCGTACATTTGCATTTTCACTAAATTGCTTGTAAAGTATTAAAATCCAATAATTTCTACACCAATTGTAATAGTCTGATGCCACTTGTAAGTACAAATCATTAAGCATCAACGTTCGAGTTTCGTTACTTTGGGTTTTGTATAGTTTAGCCATTTGCAAAGAAGCTCTTCTTTTATCAATTAAAAAATCTTTTAATAATGGCATTTCGATACCTATAAAAGTAGAGGAGCCTTGTGTTAGGTCGTTTGGAAGTTGTTTGCCATTATTGTTTTCATAACCCGCTTTGATATCGGCACCAATCCAAGTTGGGATTTTTAAAAAAGCTTCTGTATTTTGATAATACAATTTGTTTTCAAAGTTTTTAGTATTGTAATCTCCCTGAAAAGAAGGGTCAAAACCACCTCGTTGACTAAATAAATAGGCTTCGGCTTTATCGATTTCAAGATTGGCTAATCGAAACGATGGATGGTTTTCGGAAACTCTTTTGAAGATTTGGTTTAAAGATATGACTTTTGATTGTGCCCAAAAAGGTTTTGAGGCAAAAAAACAAAAAAAGAATAGAAGTCTAAAAACTAGCTTCATTTTTTACTGTTTTTAGTATTTTCTTGAATGTAGTATTCTGGTGGGAATCCATTGATATTTCGCCAAATTTCATAAAAAATAGGAACGTTTTTCATTAAAGCAATTCCTTTGGCACCATTACCCATTCGAATTGTTTTTGGCCATTTTTTATAGGATTTGTCTTCGGCTACCAATACTCTAAATTTGCCATTAATACTAACATTGCTCTCTATTGCGGATACTTTACCAGCAAACGTACCAAAATAGGTTTGTGGCCAGCCACTAAAAACGATTGCGGGATAGCCATCAAAAATAAATCGAACCGGTTGCCCTAATTGAATTAGTGGTAAATCTACGGGTTCTACAAAAATTTCTACTGCTTTGCTTTGATCTGTGGGTACGATATTAATAATTCGTTCGCCTTCTTTTACCACTTCGCCAATACCTGATTTATTTGCAAATACCAATTGCCCCGATTGAGGCGCTCTCACGACATACATTTCATTTCGAATACTATAATTCTGAAATTGGTTTTCTAATTTAGCTACATCGGCCTCACTTGAAGCCGCGTTTGAAATCGCACCATACTTGTCTCCTTGTGTTTTTGCAATTTTGTCGTTATATTCTTGGATAACACTATTTTTCTCAATAAAAAGATTAGAAAGTTCCTGTCGGCTTTGCATTAATTTATTTTGACTAATTGCAATTTTTGCCGTCGAGTTTTGAAAATTTACGGATCGTTTTTCAAGTTCTACTAAAGAAATAGCTCCATTTTCATATAATTTTCTTGCCGCATCAATTTGTCTTTGATAAGCTGCTAACTCGGTTTTGATTGCAATGATTTCGGCACTGTCATTTTGTATTTTTAGTCGCTGTTGTGTTATTTTATTGTCCAAAGATTGCAATTTAAATGCTTTAGCCTCAATTAAAGCTTGATTTTGTACATCAGCAGTGGCTGCTTTTTGCATATACCCTTCGGCGCTCAGTTGTTTTTGATCTAATTGTAATTTGGTGTTATTGATTAAGTTGGGGTCCAAGTACTCGGGTTTGATTTCATTTAATACCAATATTGTATCGCCTTCTTCTAATAAATCACCCTCTCGTTTATACCATTTTGCTATTCGGCCCGAAATTAAAGCGTTAATTTCTTGAGGTCTTTCATACTGATTTAAAGTAGTTACCTTTCCTTTGGCTCTAATATTTTGAGTCCAAGGTAAAAGTAAGAATATTCCACCACCTATTAAAATTCCCCAAAACCATTTTCGTATTTCACTGTTTCGGGAAATATGATAAATTTTTCGAAATGATTTTAGATCATTTTTTTGGCTAAACCCTTCAATGTCGTATATTGGTGATTCCATATTTATTTCAATTCAATAGTTTTGTCAAATAAATTTTGATATGAATCATTATAAGAAGTAATGATAACCGTAGCTTCTTTATGTCTTAGATATTCTAGTATTTGGACACATGAATTTTCGTCTAAAAACTCAAATGGATTTTCAAGTATGTATAATTTAGCGTCTAATAAAAGCGTGCGACACAATAATATTTTTTTCCGAATGTGTGTTGGCAATGTATTGTTGTTACTATTTATTTGAAAATGAAGTCCATCGGGCAGTTTGTTTACAAAGTCTTCAAGTCCTATTATTTTAAGCATATCGGTAACATGTTCTAAAGACTTATTTTCTAAAAAAGTTATATTTTCCAGAATATTGCCATTAAAGAGCTCGAATTGATCCATAAATACGGCAATTTTTTTGCGCATCGAATCTAAATCATAAGTTTTTATAGATAATCCATTGAGTAAAATTTGACCTTCATAATCGCTATAAACACCTAATAAGGATTTGATTAAAAATGATTTACCACTCCCTGAATTTCCAATAACAAGTGTTTTACTTCCAGAAGGAAAAGAGATGCTCAAATTTTTAAATAATGTGGTATCTGGTTTTGAATAGTTTAGGTTTTCAATTTCAAAATCATAGCCTATTTTGTCGTCAAAAAGGATACTTCCATTTTGTTCTTTTGGCATTTTAAGCACCTTTTGAAGCTTTTGTAGGCCAATAATGCTATCATAAAAGGTGTCGATACTTATTATAACCTTTTCTATTGAAGCCATAATAGCAATAATTACAATGTCTGCAGCTATAAATTGACCAATATTAATTTCTTCATTAAGTAAAAGAAAGGCTCCTAAAACCAACATGATAGCGGTAATAATTACTTTAAAGCCAATTAAACTCCAGTATTGAATCAAATGTACTTTAAAATGTTCATTTGTTGATTCTATATATTTAGAAACTAATTCATCTTGCTTTTTGATGTGGAATTTGTTCTGGCTAAATTTAAATGAAAACGCTATTCTTGCTACTTCTTCGATCCATCCAGCTACTTTATATTTATAATCACTTGCTTCTACTCCGGATTCGTATCCTTTACTTCCGGTATAATACATAATCGCATATAATACAGCTAATAAGATAAATCCAAAACCAATAAATAAGGGGTGGTAAAATGAAAGCAGAATAAGACCTAAAATTACTTGAATAACAGCCATAGGGATATCAAGTAAAAGTTTTTGATAACCTTTTTGAAGTGTTAAGGTGTCAAAAAATCGATTCACCATTTCAGGTAAGTTATACACATTGGACTTTTCGATGTCTAATTTTGGAATATGAATGATATAAGCCATCGAGAATTTATAGAAAATTTTTTGTTTTAGTTTTTGCAATATTTGTAATTGTCGGATTTGTAATAAACCATATACAAAAGTACCGATTACAATTAAAAAAATTAAAAGTACAATAGATGCCGAAAAGGCTCCTGAAATAAAAAATCCAATAATCGCTTGGAGACCAAGTGGGAGCGTTAGCCCTACTACCGATGCCATTGTAGCAAAAACAAATATATCAACGATGTCACTTTTATCGATTAATATAAATTCATTCAATTTTTTTATGGCTTCTCGAAAGCTTGCATGCATTTTTTGAATTTTACATATTATAACCTTTTTTGTTTGATAAAAGTTTCAAAAATGATCGTATTGCTATTGTTTAATATTGCAAAGCACAATAATTAAGGTATTAAGCTTCTTAAAAATAAATAATGCCCTAATTATTGTTGTATAGGTTCTGTAATTTTAACGATATTATTTTTTATATTGGCCTGATTGATTCTCTTTATCCATTTTATAATTTCGTACCAAATTACAGATAAGAAGCCTATTCCTATACTAATGGTTAACTGAAATAGATTTAAAGATTCAAATTTAAAGAAATCTGTTAATGGTTTTAGATAAAGTAGTAATCCGGTCATTGCTATAGTTATTCCTATAATTAATAAAACTAAATTGTTTTTATATTTAATGGTTGTAAATATAGAATAATAAAAGGAACGATTAACCAAAGTCAAAAAAATATTTGCAGTGATTAGAGTGGTAAATACCATCGTTCGGGTATGTGATTCGTTAAAGCCTTTTTGAACAGAATATTGATATATTAGTAGCGTTCCTAAAGTAATTATTATTCCTTGTAGAATACTGGTTGATAATTCTTTCCAATTGAAAAATGTATTTGTAAAAGGTCTTGGTTTTTGAATCATAGAATTTTTTTCCATAGGTTCATTTTCGTATATAATAGAGCAAGTTGGTCCCATTATTAATTCTAAAAAGATAATGTGAATTGGCGAAAAAATATTGGGATAAATCCAACCCAATATCAATGGAATAAATACGGTAAGAATAATCGGAATATGAATAGAAATAACAAACTGAATTGCTTTTTTAAGATTGGTATAGATTTTTCTACCTATTGCTACAGCATACACTATTTTTGATAAATCATCTTCCAATAAGATCAATGAAGCCGCTTGTTTTGCTATCTCGGTCCCCTTTTTGCCCATAGCAATTCCTATATGAGCAGCTTTAAGAGCAGGTCCGTCATTAACCCCATCTCCTGTCATTGCTACTATTTCATTTCTTGATTTCAACGCATTTATTATTCTTAATTTTGCCTCTGGAAACATCCGTGTAAATATGTTTGTGTCCATAACTCTTTTTTCTAATTCAGTATCCGATAACTTCATCAACGCTTCACCCGTAATACTTTTTTCGTATCCTTTAAAACCTATTTGTTTGGCGATTGCAATAGTTGTTGCTGAATTATCACCTGTAATAATCTTTACGGATATTCCGGCGGTATAAAAATCCTCTAATACTTGTTGAATGTTTTTCTTTGGAGGGTCATAAAATGCGACAATTCCTTTAAATTTAAATTGAAATTGCTGTTGTGTTGTGGGGAATTTATTGTCTATAAAAGTGGATTCACCCACGCCCAATACTCGATAACCATCGTTAGTTAATGCTTTTATAGCACTTTCTATTTTTTGTTTTTCTTCATGGGTGAGGTTGCTCGAATTTATGATTGCTTCTGGAGCGCCTTTGGTAGCTATTATTCGTTTACCTTCGTTATTTTCAAAAATGTGGGTCATCATTGGCGGCCTTCCTTCTAAAGGATATTCGTGTATCATTTTATAAAGATGCCTTTCGTCTTCTTTAACTATTTTTGAATATGCCGTATGTAATGCTATTTCCATAGGGTCAAACGGAATGGGTTCACTTGCCCACATAGACATTTGTATTATTTCTTTCCCTTCGTCGGTTAATGAAGTATCTTCGGGCTTACAAATTGTATTTGTTGCCAATATATATAGATAGGCTAGACTCATTTTGTTTTCTGTAATTGTTCCTGTTTTGTCAGTACACATTACGGTAGCACTTCCCAATGTTTCAACGGTTTTCATTTGTTTTACGATAATGCCCATTTTCATCATTCTCCATGCACCTAAAGCCATAAATGTAGTGAATGCAATTGGTATCTCTTCCGGTAAAATACTCATTGCAAGTGTGAGTGCTTTTAACAAACTATCTAAAATGTTTCTAGAATATAAATAATTTATTCCCCATGATATTAAAAAAATTATAGCTCCTACAATAACCATCTTCATAGCAAAATTGGTTATCTGCAACTCTAATGGTGTTTTTTCTTCTTTAATATCTTCAAGGCTTTTTCCAATTTTCCCTAATTTGGTTTTAGCGCCTATTGCTGTTATAGTAGCAATAGCAATTCCGCTTATTACTGTAGTTCCCTGATAAATTAAATTATTTTTTTCTGTCCTGTCTTTGTTTACAGGCAATGATTCCCCAGTAAGTATTGATTCATTTACAGAAAAGTCATTAGAATGAACAATGATTCCATCTGCGTTAATTGATGCGCCTTCTTCTACCAAAAAGCTATCTCCAATCACCAAGTCTTCACTTTTTATATCAAGTAGATTTCCATCGCGAATCACTTTGCATTTGGGTTGCGAATAATCTTTTAATTTCTCTAGAGCGTTTTTACTTCTTGAATCCTGGTATAGTGATATGCTTGATAATACGATGATTGCTAAAAAAAGAAAAATGCCATCTTCAGTCTTTCCGCTTGTAAAATAAATTGAAGATGCAACCAATAATAATATAACCATTGGTTCTTTTAACGGTTCTTTAATTGCATCAAGAAGGGTGTTCTCATTTTTGTAATTCGTAATATTGTAGCCATGTTTTTCTCTACTTTCCCTAACCTCTTCATTAGTTAACCCTTTTATATTGAATTTGTTCGAGTGCATTTATTTTTTGATTATTTTATGTTATTTCGACTTTTGCAATTTTTGCAGCTTTCGAAAATTTGAAAAAAAGCTTCAATATAATATTTTTTAACACGATTTAAAAAACTAAAACTTTGTAAAATAGGCCATGTATCTATAGCAAATCAAATCTAAAATCTTTTTATAGTTTTAAAAAACGTAATTACTACAAATATAAAGCAAAATAATGATTTTATATAAAAAATATTTGAATTCCCAATAATTTATAAGTGTTTTTAAATTTAGAGTATTTGTAATTTTAGTAAAACCTCTTGGATTGTTTCAATTAATATCAATTTGATTGATTTACAGCCTATTGTGCAATTAGATATTTCTATTGATTAACTTGGGTTTAATTTTTCTATTTACTTTGAATGTTAAATAATATCTTTGTCTTTAATTAAATTAAAAAAAATGAAATTAAGATTTCGTCTGACGCTCATGAGTTTCTTCCAATTTTTTGTTTGGGGCGCATGGCTTATAACAGTAGCTAATTATTGGTTTGGAACGAAACAGTGGGAAGGTGCTCAGTTTGGCGCTATATTTTCTACGATGGGAATTGCTTCGGTTTTTATGCCTACGTTGTGTGGTATCATTGCCGATCGCTGGTTAAATGCCGAAAGACTTTATGGAATTTTGCATATTTTAGGCGGACTCACACTTTTATATGTGCCACAGGTAGACAATCCGTCCGAATTTTTTTGGGTAATATTGGTGGCCATGATTTTTTATATGCCTACGATTGCATTGTCTAATTCTGTGGCGTATCACGCATTAAAAAAATACGATTTGGATGTCATCAAAGATTTTCCTCCTATTCGGGTTTGGGGTACTATCGGTTTTATCGTAGCGATGTGGATTACAAATTTAACAGGAAATAAAGCGAGTGCCAATCAGTTTTATATCGCCGGAATTGCGGCTATAGCACTCGGAATTTATTCTTTTTCATTGCCCAAATGTGAACCTCAAGGCAAGACGGTCGCACAAAATTCAATCATTGACTTATTAGGTTTGAGTTCGTTTAAGCTTTTTGGTAATTACCGTTTGGCTTCATTTTTTGTTTTTAGTATGATGCTTGGAGCGGCGCTTCAGCTTACGAATGCCTATGGGGATGTTTTTTTAGATGATTTTAAGTACAATCCGCTCTATGCCAATTCATTGGTGGTCAAATATTCGACTATAATCATGTCGATTTCACAAATTTCGGAAACCTTATTTATATTAGCAATTCCCTTTTTCTTAAAGCGTTTTGGAATTAAACAAGTCATGTTTTTTAGTATGATTGCCTGGGTGTTTCGATTCGGTTTGTTTGCCTTTGGCAATCCAGGCGACGGTTTATGGATGATCATTTTATCCTGTATCGTTTACGGAATGGCATTTGATTTCTTTAATATATCGGGGTCATTATTTATAGAATCTTCTACAAGTGCTAAAATCCGTAGTTTTGCCCAAGGCTTGTTTATGATGATGACCAATGGGTTTGGTGCGATTTTAGGAAACTCTATAAGTGGCTACGTGATTCAAATATATTTTACGGACCCTTCAGGAGCTAAAAATTGGTCGCAAATATGGATTTCATTCGCAATTTATGCCATGGTTGTAGCGATTTTATTTTTGTTTTTATTTAAAGACGAAAAGCCAAAAGAAGTATAGTTTTTATGGAACAAATACCATTTACTTTTGAGCTAAATCCACATTGGTATTTAAAAAACTCAGAAATTTTGGATTTAAATAAAAATTTATGTTAAAAAAAGAACGCGTATCTTTTATACAAAACACTTTAGAACGTTTATACCCAGAAACGCCTATTCCTTTGGACCATAAAGATGATTATACGCTTTTGGTTAGTGTTTTGTTATCCGCCCAATGTACTGATGAACGCGTTAATAAAACTACGCCATTTTTATTTGCAAAAGCTGACAATCCTTATGATATGATTGGTTTAGAAATTTCGGAAATAAAAGCAATAATAAGACCTTGTGGATTGTCGGAAACCAAGTCGAAAGCGATTTGGAATTTATCAAAAATATTGATAGATCAACACGAAGGTAAAGTGCCTCAATCGTTTGAAGCATTAGAAGCATTGCCTGGAGTGGGACATAAAACAGCGAGCGTTGTCATGAGTCAAGCTTTTGGTGTGCCTGCATTTCCGGTAGATACACATATACATCGTTTGGCGAAACGATGGAAGCTTTCGAGTGGAAAAAATGTAGTGCAAACCGAAAAGGATTTAAAAAGACTTTTTCCAAAAGATAAATGGAATGCGCTTCATCTTCAATTTATCTTTTATGGAAGAGAATATTGTCCTGCACAAAGACATGATATTCAAAATTGTATTATCTGTAAAGCGATATAAGTATAAATTTTGTTACATAAAAATTAATTAATTTTGCATTAATGTTTAATTTTTAGTTAAATTTTTAAAAAAAATTCTTTATTTCTTAAAATAAATGGTATATTTGCAGTGCCTTCAAATTAAGCAATAGTCCCTTTAGGCTTGACTTTTTTAATTAAATCTAAATTTATGAGTGAGTTATTAGAAATAAAAGTACATCAAGCTATGACCAAGCAAGTCATTGCAGCGAGTACAAGTAATACGTTTTCTCAAATTGTAGCATTTTTTTCACAACAAAACTATAATCATTGTCCTGTACTGGAAAATGGCAAGTTAGTAGGTATTTTAAGTGTTAAAGACGTTTTACGCGCAATTTATACACATAGCATTTCCATTGGAAAAAGTGTGGATGCGTCGGCTTTAAATAGTTTGATAAAAGTTTCAGACTTAATGGTTAAAAATCCAATTACAGTAGGCCCTGATTCTACTTTAGCTGAGGCAAAAAAATTGCTTTCTAAGTATGAATTTCAAGCACTTCCAGTCGTTGAAAAAGATGTTTTGGTAGGTATTATTACAACAAAAGATCTCGTACGATTAAAAATCCTTAAAATAGACGGCTCCGATTATAATCCTATTTAAATTTCAATTTCATGCTGATTATAAAAGACCAATTGGTAAGCGAGGCAATTCTTGAAAATCAGTTTGTTTGTAATTTAAATAAATGTAAAGGTGCTTGCTGTGTGCTTGGCGATCAAGGTGCACCTCTTAAACCCGATGAGATTTCTATTTTAGAATCGGAGTATAATAATTACAAAGATTATCTTACAAAAGAAGGAATAGAAGAAATCGAACAAAATGGTTTTTTTGTAAAAGACGAAAAAGAAAAAACATTACATACGCCACTCATTGATAAAAAAGCTTGTGTATTTATTAACTATGATGCTAAAAATATCGCGTATTGTGGTATTGAAAAAGCGTATAAAGAAGGCAAAACAACATTTAAAAAGCCTATTTCATGTCATTTATATCCAATTCGAGTTTCTTCATTAGGTGCGCTTCATGCGCTTAACTATGATGAATGGGATGTTTGTGAACCTGCTTGTCAATTAGGAAAAGAACTCCAAATCCCTGTTTATAAATTTTTAAAAGAGCCTATAGAAAGAGCCTTTGGAAGTGATTTCTATGAACTTTTGGATGCGTATGCACAAAAACAAAATTGAATTTTAACATTTTTTTTAAAAATAAATCTATATTTTTGACCATATGGAATTTAAAGCGAAAGATATTGCAATGCTTGTCAATGGGATTATTATCGGTAATCCAGATAAAGTAATTTCTAATTTTGCAAAAATTGAAGAAGCTAAGTCTGATTGCATTTCATTCTTCAGTAATGAAAAATATGCAAAGTATCTTGAACATACGCAGGCGGGAGTTTTATTGGTTTCTAAAGATTTTAATTTAAAAGTTTCGGAAACGACTACTTTGATAAAAGTAGAAAATGCTTATGAAGCTACGGCACAATTGCTTCATTATTATCAATCGATACAACATAAAATAGGCATTGAGTCTCCTTCTTTTGTGGCTCAAAGTGCACAAATTTTGGAGAATGTATATATTGGAGCGTTTGCTTATGTTTCGGAAAATGTAAATATTGGAAAAAATGTAAAAATTTATCCAAATGCTTTTATTGGAAAAAATGTAATTATAAAAGACGATACGGTAATTCATTCAGGGGTAAAAATATATCAGGATTGCAAAATTGGAGCAAATTGTATAATTCATTCAGGTGTTGTTATTGGTAGTGATGGATTTGGTTTTGCACCCACTGCGGATGGTAGTTTTCAAAAAATTCCTCAAGTGGGGAATGTGGTTTTACATGATTTTGTAGAAATCGGAGCCAATACTGTAATTGATCGAGCTACTATGGGAAGTACTTTGATTCATTCTGGAGTTAAATTAGATAATTTAATCCAAGTGGCTCACAATGTTGTTATAGGTAAAAATACCGTAATCGCTGCACAAGCAGGTATTTCGGGGAGTACGAAAATTGGTGAACAAGTGATGATTGGCGGCCAAGCAGGTATCGTAGGTCATATCGAAATTGCAAATGGCGCTCGTATTAATGCACAAAGTGGAGTTTCTAAATCTATTAAATTAGAAAATGCAGCCGTTACGGGATCGCCTGCTTCGGATTATCAATCAATGCTTAAAGCGCAAGTTCTTTTAAAGAAACTTCCATTAATTTGGGAAAAATTATTAAAATTAGAGTCAAAATTAAACTCATGAAAATCTATTCTTCTGTAATATTTTTAATAAAGAATTTAAAAAAGATATTTTTAGCCTACCCTAAACGTTTAAATAAGACTAAATAATTCGTATGGACTTTAGTAATTTTGATCAAAAATTTTCAGATTGGTTAATCAATATTCGAAGAACTATTCATCAAAGCCCAGAATTAAGCTGGGAGGAGTATGAAACTACAAATTTTATCTTTGAAGTTTTAACCCAAATAGGAATTACAAAAATAGAAAGACCTTTAAAAACAGGCTTGATTGCAATTATTGAAGGTCAAAATCCAACAAAAAAGTGTATTGCACTTCGTGCAGACATAGACGCGCTTCCTATAAATCAGACCAACGAAGTGTCTTATAAAAGTAAAAATGCAGGTAAAATGCACGCTTGTGGCCATGATGTCCATTCCACTTGTGTTTTGGGAGCGGCCAAATGGCTTTATGAAAATAAAGACAAATGGCAAGGGACGGTAAAATTAATTTTTCAACCCAGCGAAGAAAAACAGCCCAGCGGTGCGGAGGCTATGATTCAAGCAAAATGTCTAGAAAATCCAAAGGTTGAATCTATCATTGGTCTTCATGTTACACCCGAGCTTGCTGTTGGGAAGCTTGGATTTCGAAGTGGTATGTTTATGGCAAGCGCCGATGAAATTTATTTAAAAATTATCGGAAAAGGAGGCCATGGAGCTTCACCACATTTATGTATTGATCCAATTGTGATTTCTGCAAATATTATTGTTCAGCTTCAACAGTTGGTAAGCCGATATGCCAATCCAATTACTCCTACTGTTTTAACTTTTGGAGATATTCAAGGACATGGTGCTACTAATATAATTCCTGATTCCGTGCTTTTAAAAGGAACATTGCGAACTTTTGATGAGTCTTGGAGAGCTACATTAAAAGAAAAAATAAAAGCAATTTGCAATAATACCGCGTCAAGTTTTGGTGCAACTTGTGAAATTGAAATGCCCGATGGATTAGCATTTGTTTATAATGACCCTATATTAACTGATAATTTGAAAGCATGTGCAACTTCTTTTTTAGGAAATGAAAATGTTGTTGAAATGCCAATTCGTATGGGTGCAGAAGATTTTTCGGCTTACGGAAAACACTCAAAATCTACTTTTTTTAGATTAGGAACAGGAGGCTCAGAAGCAAATACTACATTTACAGTACATAATTCCAATTTTAATATAGATGAAAAAGCACTTTCAGTAGGGGCGTTTTCAATGATTCAATTTTCTTTAAAATTATTAGAAATCAAATAGTATTCTTTTCAATAATTGTTATTTTAAGCTATGGTATTGTCTCAAATTAATGAATTAGAACATAAAGTTAAAAATCTAGATAAAGGAAAAGAGTTGTTATTAGCATATAAAAACCTAATGGTTTTATATAATAACTATGAGCCAGAAAAAACTCTAGAAATTTCAGAAGATGCCATTGCAATTGCTGAGGAACTTCAAGAAAAAGATATACTAAATGGCATTAAAGGAAATGTTGCTATTGCACATATATACTTAGAAAAATATTATGAGGCCTTTAATCTTCTATTAGAATGTAAGCAATATTATCAATTAACAAATAATGAAATTTTTGAAAGAACGGTCTTATTAAATGTTGCAAATATTTATTATTATGTAAATGATGTTCAAACAGCATTATATATTTGGAAGGATTTAATCGTAAAATTTAAAGAAAATAATGAACAAGAAAGTTATCATGTTCTTATGATTAATTTACTTTTATACTATATTTCTCATTATAAAACTATAGAAGGAATTTCAGAAAACATGATTCTTGACTCAATAAAATATTATGAGTCAAAAGGAGATCGTAGTTCTTTTAATTATGTTTTTTTATTATATGGATATACCAAATATCTTGGTTATGAAAACACGCAACCCGAAAAATATGAAAACAATTTATATTTATCTTTAAAATATGCGGAAGAGTCAGAATATCATAGAATTTTGCCAGGAATATACTTTGATTATGCCATTTTATTAAAAAAGAAAAATAAAGAGGAGTTGTATCATGAATATTTATTAAAAGCAGTAGATAAAGCGGAAACTTTTAATAATTTGTACAG
>JAFEIJ010000015.1 GCA_017495115.1 Chitinophagaceae bacterium
GTTGTTTTTAAAACAATAAAATGTCCAACTGATATTTTTATGATACTAATGACTAAATAAATAAAATTAGCAAGAATTTGTTTATCAAAACCAAATAGAGCATTATGGTAAAGCGAAATAGGCCATTGTGCAAATATTAAAAGTCCAATAAGAATAAAATAAGATTGAATTGAAATTCCGTTTAAACTTTGGAACGGAACCCAATATGAAGTCAAAAATTGACTAAAAAATATAATTAGAAAGAAAATAAAAAAACCAATAATTGCGTATAGCCATTCTATGGTTATAATTTCATTTGAAACCTTTGTTTGATTATTATCAGCTAGCTTTTTTATAATCAAAGTACTCAATCCCAAATCAAAAAAACCAAAAATTTGAGTAAAAATAGCAATATATCCAATAATTGAAAATGCCTCAAATCCAACTATTTTAAGGATTTGAGGCATTAATATCAGAGATAAAACAATAGGTAATAATTTACTCAAAACTCCTGAAAAAGTATTGAATAAATCTTTGTACATGATTACCTTATCGTATTAAAGAATTATTCTGCATTTTGAGAGACCTCATTCTTGTATTTATGAGTTTCTTTGAAAGGCTTATAGTAATTTTCGATAAAATGCTTTTTATAGTCTTTATATTCAACAACTCCACCAATTGCAGCAAACAAGCGAACTAAATAATAAGGAGTATCAATTTGATAACTTAAAAATCCACTTCGACTACTTGTAGGATATAAATGATGATTATTATGCCATTCTCCCGCTACAAAACCTGGCCAGATTTGATTAATTGAATAATCTTTTCTGTTTAAATCCAATTCGCTCCATGCATTTTCACCTTTACCTTTTCCATGTCCTTCATAGTTAAATGTACGGATCCCAACAGCCCAAACAAAAGTACCCGCTAAGCACGCTAAAATTAAATTCCAACCACCTACCGATGTCATAACAAATTCACCAAATAAATAAAAAACAGTGATCCAGAAAGACCAGTTTAATACCCAACTAATCAAAATATAGCTTGGTGAAACTACACTTCCATATTTTTTATATTCCTCATAAGAGTTGATTGGACAACCGGTGTGATTCATTAATTTAGAAGCTTGTTTATAATCTTCTTCATTTAAATTACGATTGATAAGTTGGTGATTAGTATCTGCAAAAAAGCAGTAGAAAAATCCTCCAAATGCATTGTAAGGATCGCCTGGTTTGTCACTTTTTTCATGATGAATATGATGCGAAAGCACATAAACTTCTTCTGGAACAACTTTTACAACTAAGTGTTGACCAATAAAACGCCAAAACGCATTTTTGAAAGTAAACGCACTATGCGTGCAATATCTGTGATACCAAAATGTACCATGACTTCCCATAATGATCATTCCATAAACAAAACCAATCAAAACAAGTTTAAAGAAATCCCAAGTTAATGAAAACTTAGACATTAAAATTAAGAAAAAGGGCAATAAACATAAAACCCAAAACCAACCTAAAAATGGCAACCAATTTTTTGAATCTTTAAAAATGTTAATACGAGATAAAAATTCATTAAAAATCTGAGAAAACGTAGGTTTGATGAAATTACCATTTTCATCCGCCCAACCATAAGAAGGAGTTTCTAAGATATAATCATTTAAACGCATAATATTAATTTTATTTTATGCAAAAATACATTAATTTTTTTTAACAAGTTTGATAACTTCATAATTAATCTATGATTAATACAAATTTAACAATTAAATTACCTATAAAGCTTTATCTTCAAATTTGTATATTTGCGGTATTGTTATGCTACAAAGAATTATTTTTTTACTTTTTATTTCATTTTTCATCAATCTATACAGTCAAGATAATGATAGCATTCAAAAAGAAACTAAAAAGTTAGATATTAAGAAAAATCAAAAATTCTATAGTCCCAAAAAAGCTGGATTATTATCTCTAGTTGTTCCTGGAGCAGGACAAATTTATAATAGAAGATATGTAAAAGCCCCAATCGTTTGGGCAGCTTTGGGCACTTTTGGTTATTTTTATATACAGAATAATTCAAAATATCAAGAGGCGCGAACCTCTTTTGTTTCATTAATTGACACCATATCTAGTAATAACATTCCATTTAATGGCTCTACAAATTTAGCCGAAATTACGGCATTCAAAAACAATTATCGATCAAATCGAGATTTATTTTTGATTTTGGGTGTTGTTTTTTATGGCTTACAAATTGTTGATGCTGTCGTAGATGCACATTTAATGGAGTTTAACGTCAATGATAACTTGTCATTACGTATTCAGCCAGCCGTTATACCAAGTCAACAAAATTTAACATTAGGCGGTGGCATACAAATGCAATGGGATTTAGCAAAAAATAAAAAGAAATTGAATCATTATAATTAAATAGAAGTTATGAAAATTGCACTTATTGGTTATGGCAAAATGGGTAAAATCATTGAATCTTTGATTCTTGAAGAAAAAAAACATGAGGTTGTTTTAAAAATATCTGCTGAAAACATGGACGATTTCACTATTGAAAATCTTCAAAAAGCAGATGTTGCGATAGAATTTACTGAACCAAATGCCGCAATGGGCAATGTTTTAAATTGTTTTGAAGCGGGCATTCCTGTTGTAGTGGGCACCACTTCTTGGAACTCAGAAACGGTTATAAAAATGGCTAAAGATGATGGGCTCGGATTATTTATTTCGCCAAACTTTAGTATTGGCGTAAATTTATTTAGAATTTTGAATAAAAAATTAAATCAATTAATGACGTCATTTTCAGATTATAAAATTGAAATGACCGAAATTCATCATACCGAAAAAAAAGATGCGCCAAGTGGAACGGCAATTCAATTAGCCAAAGATTTGATTGAAATGGATTCTAATTCATTAAAAAAATGGGATTTAGATAAAAAAACGAACTCCGAAACAATTCCTATTTTTGCGATTAGAGAACCCGAAGTACCTGGAACCCATTCAATAACTTACAAATCAATGATTGATGAAATTCAAATTACACATCAAGCGTTTAATCGAAAAGGTTTTGCATATGGAGCCATTAAAGCCGCAGAATTTTTAGTTGGTAAAAAAGGATTTTATACGATGGACGACTTATTAAATATTAATCAAGAAAATAACTAAACAATGAAAAAAAATGCACCTTATTTAATACTTTTCTCATTTTTATTAATGGCTGTGGCTTTTTTATTTTTTCAAAATAAAAAAAGTAATACTTCTACTAAAGATATTAAAATTGAAGATGTTAAAGAAATTCATGAAGTTATCATGGAA
The DNA here is from genome assembly GCA_017495115.1 of Chitinophagaceae bacterium. Taxonomy (GTDB): domain Bacteria; phylum Bacteroidota; class Bacteroidia; order Chitinophagales; family JADJOU01; genus CHPMRC01. Next base: position 3,285 of record JAFEIJ010000015.1, read on the forward strand.
GACCGATATGGTGAAAAAATCCATCTTACCAAGAAAAAAAATGTTTGGTATTCTGGACAATTTGAAGCCCAAACTTATTTAGTTCAAACGGTTTTAGAAACCGTTAATAAATGGAGCGTGGAGAGTATTTTAAGCAACGAAAGAAAAGGTCAAGCAATTGATGATATCCGAAAATCTGGAATTAAGATTACTTTAAAAAATGAAGACGGAGACATTATCAAAGCATATCATTTAGGATCAGGGTTTAAAGGTTTAGGAAATTTCATGCTTATTGAACAAGATGGTATTGTTTTGGATCAACCACTATTAATAAAATATCCAACGTTTAAGGGCGATCTTCAATATCGTTTTAAAATTGACTCTAACTTATGGAAATCAACCGTAGCAATTGAAACTAATATTGATTATATTCAAAAAATATCCATAAAATATCCACAAAACATAGCGCAATCTTTTGATTTATTTAAAGATGAAGAGTTGATCAAAGTAGCTTCTGTATTAGAACCTAATAAACCAAAATCAAACTTAAATAAAAGTAATGTTGTTGCTTTCCTACTTGCATTAGAAAATCTTCATTTTGAGCGATTTATTTATGATTCAAGTATTCAAGATTTTATTAAAACAGCGCCGAAATATGCTACCATTGAATTAGTAGAAATTGATGGTAAAAAACAACAAGTTTGGTTGTATCGAATTCCAAGTGACCCGCTAAATCCATATCTTGATGTAAAAGGGCAACCTATTCCTTACAATGTTGATAAATTTTATGCCTATCTACCACTGAAAAAAGTATTTGCAACCGCTCAGTTTTACAATTTTGGTCCTGTTTTAAAAGATTATAACTTTTTTTATAATCCACAATAGTTTAAAACACAAACAAACACTAAACTTTTTTTTCATAAATTTGTAACTTAAATAATTAAAACAATATGTCAATAGGATTTTACAACGTGCCGAGAGCTAAAAATGAGCCCGTTAAACAATTTGCTAAAGGAAGTATCGAAAGACAAAAATTAGAGCAAGTGCTTAAAGAATTAAAAAGTCAAACACTTGATATTCCGATGATAATTAACGGGAAAGAAGTTCGATCTGAAGCTTCTATTACGCTTAAATCACCTCACGAATTAAAAACCATTTTAGGCCATGCGCACAAAGGAACTAAAGAACATGTAGAAATGGCAATTGATGCAGCTTTAAATGCAAAAGAAGCTTGGTCAAATTTATCTTGGGAACATCGAGCTTCCATTTTTTTGAAAGCAGCTGATTTATTAAGAGACAAATACCGTTATCAAATTCTTGCGGCAACGATGTTGGCTCAAAGTAAAAATGCATATCAAGCTGAAATTGATGCCGCATGTGAATTTATTGATTTTTTAAACTTTAACATTCAATTTGCAACTGAAATTTATTCGGAGCAACCAATTAGTCCCGAAGGTATGTGGAATCGAATGGAATATAGACCATTAGAAGGATTTGTTTTGGCCGTAACACCATTTAATTTTACAGCAATTGCCGGCAATTTACCAACAAGTGCCGCAATGATGGGAAATACTGTCGTTTGGAAATGTGCTAATTCACAAATTTACTCTGCCTATTTTTTAATGAAATTATTTGAAGAAGCGGGAGTACCGGCTGGAGTAATCAACTTAATTTATTCTAGCGGAAAAGATGTAGGAGAAGTTTGCTTTAGCCATAGAGACTTTGCAGGTGTTCATTTTACAGGATCAACAGGCGTATTTAACTCGATGTGGAAATCCATTGGAGAAAACATGAATAAATACCGTTCATATCCTCGAATTGTTGGAGAAACAGGAGGAAAAGACTTTGTCTTTGCACATCCAAATTGTGATATAAAAGCCCTTGCTACAGCCTTATCAAGAGGTGCTTTTGAATATCAAGGTCAAAAATGTAGTGCGGCATCAAGAGCATACATTCCATCTTCTGTTTGGAGCGACGTTAAGCAGTTTTTATTGGAAGATATAAAAAGCTTTAAAATGGGTATTGTTGACGATTTTGGCAATTTTATTAATGCTGTAATTGATAAAGGTGCTTTTGATAGCATTAAAAATTATATTGATTTTGCTAAAAATGCTTCGGATGCTGAAATTTTAATAGGTGGAAATTGTGACGATAGCAATGGCTATTTTGTAGAGCCGACGGTTATTTTAGCCAAAACGCCAAAATTCAAAACCATGTGTGAAGAGATTTTTGGTCCAGTACTGACCATTTATGTTTATGAAGATGCAAAATGGGAAGAAACAGCTAAGATATTAGACGAAACATCGGATTATGCATTAACAGGTGCTATTTTTAGTCAAGACCGTTATGTGATTGAAAAATTGACTAAAATTTTAAGAAATGCGGCGGGTAACTTTTATATCAACGACAAACCAACAGGAGCCGTTGTAGGTCAGCAGCCATTTGGAGGCGCTAGAGCAAGTGGTACCAATGATAAGGCAGGTTCAAAACTGAATTTACTGCGTTGGGTAAGTATGCGAACGATTAAAGAAACTTTTAATCCGCCTTTAGATTATAAATATCCTTTCCTAGAAAGTTAACATAAAAAAAGCATCGATTAAATCGATGCTTTTTTTGTATATTTTAAAGCGGTTTTAATCCCTCATTGGTCATTATCAAGTCTATATCTGTTGAATATTGACTTTTTTTATCTTTCATTTCAATAGCGTCATCATCTATATTTAAAAAGTAGTTTAAATCTAATAACGTATTATTTAAATTCACTTTATACCCAATTGGTATATTTAAATTATAAATAACTTTTTGATTTCTAAATTTAGAAAATGGTTTGGAAATTTGAAAGAAATTTTCAAAAAACAATGTGTCATTTTTTATATTGTATTTAGCGTCTATTAAGTCCACATTTTTTTGAGCGAAAACTTCATTTTTGCCTTTCGAACTTTTTACTTGAACCATAGTAAGATTAGATTCATTAGATGGGTTTACATTAAATTCTACAAATGGAAGTGCTAATTGTCCTTTTTCCAAAACTTTATTATTCAAAATAATATGATTGTCAATCAATTCAAATGTGAGTGAGTCATTGGTTTTAATATAAAATGTTTTATCTTTAGAATTCGTCGTATAGATTATTTCTTCTTTTTGTCCTATATATTTAAATTCTTTAAATAAGTCGTATATTAAAAAAATACTGATTAAAAATAATATTATGGATAATCCATTTAGAACATATTTAAACTTATTATTAATAAGACTCGACTTAAATAATATTTTAACTATAAAATTGATAATTAATGTCAAAACAATAAAAAAATCTAGAAAAATACAACCAACTAAAACTAAAGATTTTATATTATTTTCAAAAAAATAATTCAAAAAAGAAAATTGATTTATTTGAATCGAATTAATAGTTAAATCATCAAACATAAAACCAAGAAACATAAAAACAATTAGTATCAAAATAAAAATCGTTATGATTCCAATAAATACCTGAATTGACTTAGCTATAAACCTTAAAATGGAATGTAATTTTTGATGTGTATTTTCACTATTTAACTCATTTCTTACACTTTCAAAACTATTTTGAATGGATTTTATATCTAGGGACTCCCCTTTCAACTTTCTAAAATCATTTGAATTTTTAGCTTCTGGAATTATGATTAATCCAATAAGATATGCAATAAGAGTCATTCCTCCTGATAGAAAGAATAATAAAATAAATAAAAGACGCATCCAAATTGGATCATAAATGCCCAAATACATACTTAAACCCGAACATATCCCACCTATAATTTTATCGTTGGGATATCTATATAATTTTTTATAGTGTTTTTCATTTTCATTATTTTCAAAATCGTTTTCCCTATCACGATTACTTTGGTTTTTTTCAGGCATTTCATCGGAACCTGAAATGACATTTGGGTCTCCTAATAATTTGACTACCTTTTCAACTTCATGTTCTGTTATAGCAATTTTTGAATGATTTTTTAATTCCAAACTAAAAATTTCTGCTATCCGATACTCAATATCCGAAATAATTTCATTTTGCTCATCGAGATTTTTAAACTGATATTTGATATCATTCAAATATTTTTCTAATAATTTGTAGGCATTTTCACTTATTTGAAAGGAATTTCCGCCAATTTGAATTAAGATATTTTTTTCCATAATTAAAGATTTAATAATTTATAATTTGTTTTACTGATTTTTCTATGTCGCTCCAAATTTCATCCAATTGATTTAAGAATAATAGTCCTTCTGGAGTTATTTTATAGTATTTTCTTGGTGGTCCTTGATTCGACTCTTGCCAATAATAACTTAAATAAGATGCATTTTTAAGTCTTGTCAAAATAGGATATATTGTCCCTTCAACAATATCAAACTTCGTTTTAGAAAATATTTCGATAATTTCCGAAGCATACTTATCCTCATTTCTAATTAATGACAAAATACAATATTCAAAAATCCCTTTAGACATTTGTGTTTTAGTATTTTCAATATTCATAATGTTTAAATTTACAATGCAAAGATATATACATTTTATAGTACTATGTAATACAAAGTACCAAACATTAACAATCTTTAACATTTTTAGAGGTAAGTAAATGATTTGTTCTCTGAAAACGCGTTATATTTGCGCTAAAAAAAATGGCTTCAGGTATATTTCTTATTTTAGATGATATTGCATTATTAATGGATGATGTAGCGAGTATGAGTAAATTGGCTACAAAAAAAACAGCTGGAATCCTTGGCGATGATCTTGCCGTAAATGCAGAAAAAGCAACAGGTTTTGTTTCATCAAGAGAATTACCCGTTTTATGGAAAATTACAAAAGGGTCATTTTTTAATAAGATCATTATTTTACCTGCCGTTTTTTTATTAAATTACTTTTTACCGCAAGCAATTACTATTATTTTAGTATTAGGAGGTATCTTTCTAGCATATGAAGGCGCCATAAAAATTATTGAAACACTATTCTTGAAAAGTAATGCAATTAATGAAAATAAAAATTCTCAAGACGAGGCAACTAAAATTAAATCCGCTATCACTATTGACTTTATACTTTCATTAGAAATTGTTATTATCGCTTTGTCTACCGTACTTGAAAAATCGTTATTAATTCAAATTTTAAGTGTCAGTGTTGTTGCTCTTATTGCTACAGTTGGCGTTTATGGCTTAGTTGCGATCTTAGTTCGTATGGACGATTTTGGATTATATTTAATTCAAAAATCTACTGAAAATTCTTTTATTAACAAAATAGGTGTTTTACTCACAAAAGCTTTACCTTGGATAATTAAAACTCTAAGTATATTAGGAACTATTGCATTACTTTTGGTTTCCGGAGGAATTTTTGTTCATAAAAGCTTGTGGCTTCAAGAAGTCTTGCCTTTTTTACCGAGTATTTTAAAAGAGTTTTTTACAGGTCTAATTGTCGGTTCCTTGGTATCATTAATTGTACTTTTTTCAAAAAATATCAGGAAAAAACTATAACTCAATCCAACGATCCTCTTTATTAAATTTTTTAAACCATGTAATTTGTCGTTTGGCATAATTGCGAGAATGTTGTTTTATTTTTTCTACAACATCGTCTTTAGTAGCTTTACCTTCATAGAAAGGTTGCCACTCCTTGTAACCAACGGTATTAAGACTCTGCAGGTTAAAATATGGTTTTAAAGAAGCTACTTCAATTTCCAATCCTTCTTCAAGCATCAAGTCAACTCTTTGATTAATTCGTTGGTACAACTCTTCACGAGAGCGATTTAAAACATAAACTTCAAATTCAAAAGAACGTTTTTTATGATATCCACTTCTAAATTTTTGAATAGATTGTCCCGTTTGAAAATAAACTTCTAGAATCCTTTGCACTCGATGAAGATTATTCGTATCAATCTGCATTTTTAAATTAAAATCAATCGTATTTAAAAGATTTAAAATCTCTTGATTTGTATTATTTTCAATAAAATCAACGGCTTTTTCTCTATTTTCTAGGGAAATTTGCGGGATTTCATCTAAACCAAATCGAATCGCATTCAAAAAAAGTCCTGTTCCACCACATAAAATGACGACATCTTTAGTTTCAAAAATATGATGAATACACGCTAAACTTTCTTTTTCAAAATCAGCAACATTTAATGGATTTATAATAGAATGTGAAGCAATAAAATGATGCTTAACTGTATTTAACTCCAAATCAGTTGGACGAGCCACACCAATCTTTAATTCTTTATAAATTTGACGTGAATCAAATGAAATAATTTCTGTATTATGCTGCAAAGCCAAGTCAATTGCAAATGCTGTTTTTCCAACGCCAGTTGGCCCCGCTATCGCAATTACTTTTTTGGTTGAAGACATTTTTAACTATTCAAAAAGCCACCTTTTTGTTTAATTTCTTGAATATCTCCTTTAGGGATTGCCGCTATAAGTCTTTGAGTATATTCTGTTTGAGGATTATTGTAGATATCATCCGCATAGCCTAATTCTTCTAATTTACCTTTATTCATAACTGCTATACGGTCGCTTATAAATTTAACTACCGATAAATCGTGGGAAATAAAGATATAACTAAATTTAAACTCTTCACGAAGGCTAATTAATAAATTAAGTACTTGAGCCTGAACAGAAACATCTAATGCCGAAACGGATTCATCGCATATTATAAACTTAGGATTTAAAGCTAAAGCACGCGCAATACAAATACGCTGTCTTTGACCACCTGAAAATTCATGTGGATATCTAAAAAATTGTTCTGGTAGTAAGTTTACTTTAGACAATAATTCTAAGGCTTTGTCCTTTCTTTCTTTATCATTAGCTAAGATTCCGTGAACCATCATTGGCTCCATAATGGCGTCTCCAACCGTCATTCTTGGGTTTAATGAAGAGTAAGGATCTTGGAAAATAATTTGCATTTCTCTTCGCATATCTTTCATATCAGATTTTGAAAGCGAAAGAATATCTCTACCTTTATAGATTATTTCTCCATCTGTAGCGGGATTTAATCTCAAAATCGTTTTACCCATAGTTGTTTTACCACAACCACTCTCCCCAACTAAACCAAGCGTTTCGCCTTCTTTCATTGTGATTGAAACGTCATCCACAGCTTTAACATATTCAATTGGATTTCCAAAAAAGTTTAATTTACTTGGGAACCAAACTTTTAAATTTTTAATTTCAAGCAAATTTGGGGCTTTTTCAAGCTGCGCTCTTCGTTCAATCGTTTCCTGTTCGGTTACAATAACTTGTTCAATTTTTTCTTTAATGGATGCGCCGCCTTCTAATTCAATCATTTGACCATTTTCGTCAATTTTCATAAAATCTAAAACCGTCGGAAGAATTTTTAATCTTTTATCCAAAGGAGGACGACAAGCCAATAATCCTTTTGTATAAGGATGTTTTGGATTTTCAAAAATATCTACAACCGATCCTTCTTCTACAATAACACCTTTGTGCATTACAATCACTCGATCTGCAATTTCAGCAATAACTCCCAAATCATGCGTAATAAAGATGATTGAAGTTTCAATCTCTTTCTTCAAATCCGACATTAACTGCAAAATTGTTTTTTGAACCGTTACATCTAAAGCGGTAGTAGGTTCATCTGCAATTAAAATACCAGGCTTACAACTTAATGCCATAGCAATCATTACTCGTTGCTTTTGTCCACCCGAAAGCTGGTGTGGATAAGCGTTTAATATACGACTCGGATTAGGTAATTTTACTTTTTCAAATAGTTCTAAAGTCATTTTTTCAGCTTCGGCTTTAGACTTTTTTTGATGAAGAATAATGGCTTCAGCAACCTGACTTCCACACGTATATACTGGATTTAAAGAAGTCATTGGCTCTTGGAAAATCATCGAAATTTCATTTCCTCTAATAATACGCATTTCTTCTTCTTGAAGTTTTGTAATATCAATAACTTTACCTTCATCAGTATGATATAATATTTCGCCACTAATAATTTTGCCTGGAGGATAAGGAATTAAACGCATTATTGCAAGTGAAGTAACAGACTTGCCACTCCCCGATTCTCCTACAATACCAATAGTTTCACCACGATATAACGTAAAGCTAATACTTTTAATAGCTTCAACCATTCCTTCGTCAGAACGAAATCCAACGACAAGATTTTTAACTTCTAATAATATTTTTTTTTCAGACATTGTATAAAACAGATTAATACAAATTAAATTTAAATATGATGTGTAAAATTAGTAGATTATTTTTAATTTTAAGTAAAAATATTAACCAATTGTGTTTTTTAACAACCTAATTTTCCTGCATTTTCTTCCATAACAGAAATCCAATTAGTATAAAAATTAAATTGGGAATCCAAACAGAAATAATTGGATTTAAATGCGCTTTGATAGCAAAAGATATAGCAAATTTTTGAAATACTTCAAAAATAGAACATAACGCAATCCCTGCCATAAGATGCAATCCCATGCCACCACGAATTTTCTTTGAAGCAATTATTGCTCCTAGAACTGTTAAAATAATGATTCCAAAACAATTAGCCGTTCTTCGATGATGTTCACATTCAAATTCAGCGGTATTTTCGACACCTTGACTTTTTAAGTCCGCAATTTTATCAAGTATTTCAGGTCGCGTCAACTCTTCAATATAGGTCCATCGCTTTACAAAAATCGTTGGATCCAATTCAAAATCCATTTTTAGTTTTTCCCCTTTTTCAATTTTATCCAATGAATCATTTAAAATTTCACGTTTATAATAATTTTGAAATTCCCAAGTACCGGTTGCCGTATCCCAGAGCGCGCGCTCAGCAAGATATTTGTGTTTTAATTTACCATCAATAATTTTTTCTAAAGAAACATTGATTGCAGTTTTAGATACATTGTCGTAAATTCGAAAATATAAAAACGTGGAGTCATTAATTTTTCTATGTATATGATCGCTCGAATGCGTGGGCTGATAAGCGATATACTTATTTTCAAATTGAAGCCTTTTTTTATTCGTTTCTGGAACGATATAATTATTTGAAAACCATAAAAAAATAGCAATTAATAAACTTGAAAAAATGTATGGGAATAAAAACCTTTTAAAACTCACTCCTGAATTAAAAATAGCAATAATTTCGGAACGGCTTGCCATTTGTGATGTAAAAAAAATAACGGTAATACAAACAAAATAAGGACCTAATAAAGCAATTATATACGGGATAAAATTGATGTAAAATTCAGAAATTACATACTTTACAGATAATTTATGAATTACAAATTTATCGATATGCTCTCCTAAATCAATTGTTATTGCAATCGAAATAATTAAAATAAGTGTAAACGAAAATCCAAAAAGGAATTGTCTTATGATATATCGATCAATTAATCCAAAAAAAGAATATATCATAAAAAATATTATATTTGAATCATAGCTTTTTTAATACGCTCTCTTAGTGTAGCCGATCCTTTTACTAAAGGTAATCGAACCGAATCCAAGCAAATATTTTGTAGATTTAATGCCGTTTTTATTCCAACAGGATTACCTTCTTCAAAAATCAAATCAATGATTTCCAATAATTTAAGTTGTGTTAATCGAGCGGCATCATATTCATTATTTAAACATTGGTGAATCATTTTAGAAAATTCTTCGGGAAATAAATTTCCAATAACCGAAATACATCCCTCTACACCAATTGCCATTTGAGACACCACCAAATTATCATCGCCACTTAAAACAATGAATTCTTTTGGTTTATTTTTTACCAACTTCATACATTGGTCAATATTCCCACTTGCCTCTTTTATAGCAACGATATTGTCTATTTCACGAGCCAATTTAAGAGTTGTTTCTGGCAACATATTCGACCCCGTTCTTCCTGGTACGTTATATAAAATAATTGGAAGTGGTGATTCTTTAGCAATTGTTTTATAATGTTGATAGATTCCTTCTTGATTGGGTTTGTTATAATAAGGACTTGCACTTAATATATAACTATAACCATTGGTATCAAATGATTTTAAATCTTCGATGATTTCAAGTGTATTATTGCCTCCAAAACCTGCAACTAAAGGTACTGAGCCTTCATTATACTCTACAACAGCCTTTAAAATCTCTTTTTTTTCTTCTTTTGTTAATGTTGGTGTTTCTCCAGTCGTTCCTAAAACAACCAAATAATTTGCTCCACCTTTTATACATTTTTTCACAAGTTTTTGCAAACTTGAAAAATCTACCGATCCATCTTTTTCAAAAGGAGTGATTAACGCAACGCCTAAACCTTTTAACTCTGATACCATGTTTAATTTTGTTTTAATTTTTAGAATTTATTGTTTTTAAAAAATTGAAAATTATCTCTAAAGATTTCATCTGATTATTTGGATGATCTACTTGAACGACAATATCTAATAATGTAATGTTTTTTATCGAATCAATTCCTATTCTTAACTTTGATTTAGTTAATGATAAAACCGATAAAAGAGGGGAATTAGATTCTGGAAAAACCGCAATTAAAACATCAAAAGATTTATCTGCAAATGCAAAAGCGGAATTCTTAATAGGATATCCATACCAATTTAAATCATTTTTTGACATTAAATAAGACTCTGCTACTATTTGATCTTGTTTGGTATATCCATAAATATCTATTTGTTTGTCTAAATCTTTAAACTTCTTTTTGAATTCTATAATATCTTGAGTTATGTTTTGACTTGTAGCGTCAAATAAAATCCCAATAGAACGCAAATTATTAAAATTCTGAATAAAATTTGGTGAAATTATATTCAAAGAATTTTGTTTTAATCTATAGTTAAAGAAAAAAGTTTTAATTTGATCGATCATTCTTTCATTTTACAACTCAATAGAAGTCGTCATTTTACTATACTTTTCAATTCGAGCCTGAATACGTTCTTCAGCCGTCATTTTTTCTAATGGCTTTAATTCATCTAAAATATGTTTTTTAAGCGTTTGAGCCATTTCTTTTGGTTGAAAATGAGCACCACCGCATGGTTCTTTAACGATTCCATCTATAATTTTATTGTTTAAATTATCATCAGGAGTCAACTTTAATGCTTCTGCAGCCTTTTCTTTATGTTCCCAACTTCTCCATAAAATACTACTACAAGATTCTGGAGATATTACGGTAAACCACGTATTCTGAAGCATAAAGGTTTTATCTCCTACGCCTATTCCTAAAGCGCCTCCCGATGCACCTTCTCCAATCACATAACATAAAATTGGAACGGTAAGTTGAGCCATTTCATATAAATTACGAGCAATTGCTTCCGCTTGACCACGATCTTCAGCTTCAATACCAGGGAAGGCACCAGGTGTATCAATTAATGTAACAACTGGGATATTGAATTTTTCAGCCATTTTCATCATACGCAATGCTTTTCGATAGCCTTCAGGATTAGGCATTCCAAAATTACGATATTGACGCATTTTGGTATTAATTCCTTTTTGATGACCAATAATCATAACCGATTTACCTTCAATTTTTGCCATATAGCAAACAATTGCTTTATCATCTTTTACATTACGATCTCCATGAAGTTCAATAAACTCATCTGCAATTTGATTGACATAAAAAATAGAATACGGGCGATTTGGGTGTCTCGAAAGTTGAACTTTTTGCCAAGTTGTTAAGTTTTGAGTAATCTCAACTTTAGTTTCTTCAATTTTCTGTTCAATTTCTTTTATCTTATCATCCATAGGTAGCTTAGATTTAGCTTCCATGGATTTCAACTGTTCAATTTGTTCATAAAGCGCTTTGATAGGCTCTTCAAACTCTAAAAATTGTAATGGCATACTTTCGTTGCTATTTTCCATAACTTTTATTTTTGAGGGATGCAAATATAAGCAAAAAATACAGACTTATAGATATAAATCAAAATTTCAACTTAAAAATATGGTTCAATTAGAAAACGTTTTGTTAAAAATTTTCCAACTTCCAAGCATCTGAAACAGCCTTAGATACTAACTTTACGATATTTTTATCAAATGGATTTGGTAAAATATTGTCTTTTGTAGGATTTTCGATGGTCTCTGCTAATGCAAGCGCTGCAGCTAATTTCATACGCGGTGTAATTCGTGTGGCTTTTGCATCAAGGGCACCTTTAAAAATACCCGGAAATGCCAAAACATTATTCACTTGATTGGCAAAATCACTTCTTCCTGTCCCCACAATAGCTGCACCTCCTTTATAAGCCTCTTCGGGCATGATTTCAGGTATTGGATTGGCCATAGCAAATACAAATGCATCTTTATTCATTGTCTTAATATCTTCAGACGTCAATAAATTTCCGCTACTAACACCAATAAAAACATCTGCGTTTTTTATTGCGTCTTTTAAAGTACCTTGTAAATTAGAAAAATTGGAGTGTTTTAATAACTCTCGTTTGCTTTCATTTAAATCTGTTCGAGTTTTTGAAATAATTCCACGCGTATCACACATTAATATTTCGGCAACCGAAGTACAATAATTTTTATCAAAATCGATACATTTTAAAAGCTTCATAATCGCAACACCTGCGGCGCCCGATCCATTGATAACCACTTTTAAATCTGCCATATTTTTACCTGTAATTTTACAAGCATTTATCATAGCAGCTAATAAAACAATCGCAGTTCCATGCTGATCATCATGAAAAACAGGAATACCTATTTCTTGTAATTTTTCTTCAATTTCAAAACATTTTGGTGCCGCAATATCTTCAAGATTAATACCTCCAAAAACAGGAGCAATATTCTTAATTATAAAAATTAGCTCGTCTTTATCTTGTGTTTTTAAACAAATCGGAAATGCGTCAATATCTGCAAATTCTTTAAACAAAATAGCCTTTCCTTCCATAACTGGAATTGAAGCCTCTGCGCCAATATTTCCTAGACCTAAAACCGCACTACCGTCTGAAACAATAGCAACAGTATTGGATTTTATCGTCATTGTTTTAGCTAATTCTATATTTTTACTAATCTCTATACAAGGCTGAGCAACCCCTGGCGAATAAACCGTTGCTAAATCATCCTTATCTTCTACTTTTACTTTTGAAACTATGCCTAACTTTCCCTTTTTTTCTAAATGCAATTTAACGCTATCTTCAAAATAATTTTTTGACATACTTAAATCTTTACTTGTTTTTTTTATTTATACAAAGATATGTGGAATTATTTTTTTAACATTGCTTAAATTTGAATAATTTTCATCTAAATATGATGTTCGATATTCAATCTCCTTTATATCAATAGGTTGATGCCATTTTAATTTAATCTGATGAATAAGCTCCTCAGGGGTATTTGCTATTTGACATAATGATTCCAAGCCTGAATTAGCAACAATTTTATCATTGACTATTACATGTTTTGAATTGTACAAAGCATTTAAAACTTTTTGTTTTAATCCCGTTGATTGAAAAGAAATCAAAACATTGGCTTGCGCTTTTTGAATTAAAGATTTCATTTCTTCTTTTGATACATTTGATTTTAAAGAAATATGTGGATAATTTTTAATTAATTTCACTAAACTTTCTTTTGGGTTTTTACCTGCAATGATAACTTTATAGGGCAACTTACTAAAAACGGTAGAGATTAACCAAACTATAGCTTGATTATTTTCAACCACATCCAAACTGCCATGATATAAAATATAATCTTCGGATTCATTTATAATATCGACCGTTTCATTAAGATGAAATAAAGGAACAAACATGGTGTTTTTGCAATATTTGGTCATATACTCCGCATCTTTTTGATTTACACAAAAAATATTTTGAGCCGCATATAAAACATTTTCATACTTCTTTAGCTTTTTACTTTCGACACTAAAGTGTATTTTATGAATAAAATTTTTATCGGCTTTACTTAAATTTTGATAGTAATCCGATTCAATATTGTGCATCCAAACGGATTTATTTCTTAAGGCCAATTCCGGATGATCCAGATAAAAACAAGTATGAAGTCCCTCAAAAAGAATTGGAGCATTATCCTTTTTTAAGTTATTTAAAAGCTCAAGATTACTGCGCGAAGAGACAATATAGGGCATCCAGTTAAAAAAAACTTGATAGATTTTTTTCCTTTGATAATAATATACATTTTTGCACATGGATTCGAGCGCATCACTATGTTCTTTACCTTTATAATCAAAACAATGTAAATCAATTTCATAACCGAGCTCAAATAGTGTTTTAATTTTATAAAACACATCTATTATTCCACCATAATTTGGAGGATACGGAATATCAAAGGAAACTATATGAATTTTTTTATTTTGGTCGTTCATTATTTTTATAGATTTCAGATAAATTGTTTACAAAGCTATATAGATATAAATGAAACAAGGTTGTTTTTTTATTAAAAAATTTTGTTTTATAATTAAATATTATAAGATATCACTTGAAAATACTTCGTGGGCTCCAATTTTTTGGTTTTAAACGACTTAAGAAAAAAGGTGTTAAAATATTTAAAAAAATATTAGTGATTTTTAAAAAACTAAATACTCTAATTGGCTGCGCCCCAACAGAACTTTTAATTTCTTGAGCCGTTCGGCTCATACATACCTCAATCTTATTTTCATGGATACCGAGTTCAATCATTTTATACAACATTAAATTATATAACTTATTGGTTTGATTATAGTTATAATTTAATCCAATATAATGCACTTCAATTTCTTGATTGATTTCAAAGTAAGAAACAAAACCAAGTAAAGTCTCATTTTCTCTAAAACCAATTAACTTAAAAGTTAGAGATTGTTCTTCAAGGAATACTTTAAAATAATCTTTATTTAAATCTAATAACTTAAACTTACTTTTTTCGATGACATTATTAAATAAATTTTGAATTTCATTTTGATACATTTCAAAATTGAAAGCGTCAATTTCAAAAAATTCAATATTTTTATTAAGTTGAAAGATTTTATTTTTTCGAACTCGATATTTTGAAATTAATTTATCATCATATTCTGAAAAATTTGAAAATAAATGACTTTTAAAAACCATTTTATTTTCGACTTCAAACAAATGAAACCCTTGACATTTATAGGATTGATGCTGACGAATTCCAGAGGCTTCATTGATCATGATTCCAATAGTCTTTTTGGAAATTTGCTTCCGTGCTATTCGAATCATTTCAAAAAGTATTTTATCGCGGTGTGGCTCGGAGAATAATGGATCGAAATACCATCCTGTTTCACAAGTAAATATTAAATTTCCTAAAACCAATAATTTACTTTTGATAACGTCAAGTCCTTTATTTAAAATAAATTTAACTACAAAGTTGGTGTCGGGCATATATTTCCGTAATGCATCTCCATTAAAATCCACAACTTGAAAACTAGCTAATCCTTTTAAAATATTATTTTTATAATATAAAACATATATATAATCTAACTCTGGGCTTGATTTTTCAAGCGTAGAAAGATAAGGATACGATAAAAAATATCTTGAATCTGGAACAAAATGTATCCATTCATTCTCAGGAATTTCATGAATACTCTTATATACTTTAAATGAATTCAAATTATAAAATTATAAAAAAAATGAACAAAATTATTAAATTTTAAGTTCATTTTTAAATATGAAATTTCAATATTAAATGCTAAATCAATTAATATGCCCTACCCGATTTATTTTCTACATAATTGATAAATGCCGCATTAGCTACTTTATTACCACCAATAGTAGCATAATTTCCACTAAAATACCAATCGCCACGATGCTCAGGACAAGCTTTTTGTAGATTATCTAAAGGTTGGAACACCAATTCTACTTCAAATGTTATATGTGAAGGAGTTACTAATTGAGCTGCTTTTTTACTTAATTCTTCTTCTGTAAATTGTGCATAAAATGTCGTAACTTGATTTTGAATTTCATGACGTGGTTTTTGATTTTCTTCAATGCATTTTTTATAAATTTCTTGAATAAAATCAGATTGACCTCGATCTTTTAACAACTCAACTGCGGCTCTAAAAATTAATAAATCTCCCATATTACTCATATCAATGCCATAGCAATCAGGATAACGAATTTGGGGCGCCGAAGAAATTACAATGAGTTTTTTTGGCTTTAAGCGTCCTAAAATATTAATAATACTTTGCTTCAGCGTAGTGCCTCGTACAATAGAATCATCTAAAATACAAAGTGTATCCGTATTGGGTTTGATTGAATTGTAAGTGATATCATAAACGTGAGAAACTAAATCATTTCGAGAATTATCGTTTGTTATAAACGTTCTAAGTTTTACATCTTTTACAATAACTTTTTCAGCTCTAACGCGGTCTTCTACTAATAAATTAATAATTTCGCTTGGCGTAGCATCTTTAAGTCCATTTGTAATTTGACTTCTATAAATCTGCTCCAATCCTTTTATCAATCCATAATAAGCGGTTTCAGAAGTATTTGGAATATAACTAAAAACTGTATTTTTAAAATCGCCATTGATTTTTTGGAAAATAGAAGGCGCCAATAATTTACCCAATTGTTTTCTTTCATTATAAATTTCAGAATCCGTGCCACGAGCAAAATAAATGCGTTCAAAACTACAAGATTTCTTTTCTTTTGGTTCCTGAATCATTGTTAGCTGAGGCGCTTTATTATTTTTTAGAATTAAAGCTTGCGCAGGTAATAATTCGACAATATCGGAATAATCGACATCAAAAACCGTTTGGATTGCGGGTCTTTCGCTTGCTACTACAGTAAATTCATCACAATGGTAATAAAAACATGGACGAATTCCATTTGGATCTCTAAAAACAAAAGAATCTCCATGTCCAATAACACCTGTCATAACATAACCTCCATCAAATCCTCTTACGGCCTTACTTAATATTTTTTCAATTTCAAGCTGTTCCGAAATTAAATTTGAAATCTCTACATTATCTAAACCATCTTTTTTGAACTTTTCAAACATTTCTTGAACTTCGGCATCTAAAAAATGACCAATTTTTTCAAGAACCAAAACGGTATCCGCTTTTTGTCTCGGATGTTGCCCCAAGCTAATAAGATGCTCTAAAAGCTCATCGACATTCGTTAGATTAAAATTGCCTGCCAAAACTAAATTACGCGTAATCCAATTTGATTTACGATAAAACGGGTGGCAAATTTTTTCAGATAAATCGCCATGTGTACCATATCTCAAGTGACCTAAAAAAACATTTCCGAAAACATCACAATGTTGTTTTAGATATGACGCATCTTTCATTTTATCTTCCGGAATCTTATTATATGTTGCGTAACAGTTTTCAAATATCTTTTGTAAAGAATTTGATGCTGCACTTCGTTCTCTATAAATAAAATCCGTTCCAATTTCCGTATCTTGTTTGATAACCGCAATTCCAGAACCATCCTGGCCTCTATTGCGTTGTTTTTCCATCAATAAATACATTTTATCAAGCCCAAAAGAAGGCTTTTGATATTTATCAATATAATATTGAAGCGGCTTATGTAGTTTTAAAAGAGCAATTCCACATTCGTGTTTGATAGCGTCGGACATAAAAAAAAATCAAAAATATAAATTAATCAATCGTTGCAATACATTTTAACTCAATTGAAATCGAGCTTGGCAAAGAAGAAACCTCAACAGTAGTTCTACAAGGCATCGCATCTTTAAAATACTCGGCATATAGTTTATTATAAATATGAAAATCGCGTTTCATATTTACTAAAAATACAGTTACGTCTACTAAATTTTCCCATTTAGAACCACTTTCTTCTAAAACTGTTTTTACATTTTCAAAAACAGAACGACATTGCGCTTCAAAATCAAAAGTGATGTAATTGCCATACTTATCAAGCGTTAAGCCAGGAATTTCATCCGTTCCGGCTTTTCGTGGTCCAATGCCACTTAAAAATAGTAACTGGCCAACTTTTCTTGAATGTGGATACAAACCTAATGGTTTAGCTGCTTTGTCGGTTAAAAGCGGTGAAGACATTTTTTATAATTTTAGGAAACAAATATAATGATTTTAAATTATTCCAATCTTACTTATAATGAGTATTAATTTTTCAATGATTCCCGATATTTTTGTTTTACCCTTATTGTTTTACTTTTAAGGGATATGTTGCAAAAATTCGAGCAAGACTTAGAATTTAGTCTATAAACAAAAAAATCCACTTCACAAGGAAGTGGATTTAAAATATTCATGAAGAAAAAATAATTAAGAAACTCTTTTTTCTTTAATACGCATTGCTTTTCCTTTAAGATCACGAATGTAATAGATTTTAGATCTTCTAACACGACCCATTTTATTAACTTCGATTTTGTCAATCATTGGTGAATGCATTGGGAAAATACGTTCTACACCTACGCCATTGCTTAATTTTCTAACGCAAAAACGTTTTTGTAAACCTTGACCATTGATATAAATAACATCACCACGATAAATCTGAATTCGCTCTTTAGCTCCTTCGATGATTTTGTAATGAACGCTTACGTTGTCTCCAGTGTTGAAAGTTGGAACATTTTTATCTGCTATTAATAGCTGATTGATTTCGTGTACTATATTGCTCATATTATTGATTTTTCTAAAAGGAGTGCAAATATAAAATATTTTTTTTTATCGAGTGTTTTTTTTATTGAATAATTAATTTCCAAAATAATAAAAAGGCAATTTCTTAATCACAATGAATTCAAAATTACTTTCATTTACTATCTAAAACAATCGTTACAGGGCCATCATTGATTAATTCTATTTGCATCGAAGCACCAAATATTCCAGTAGGAATAGACTTGCCAAGCGCCTCCTCCATTTTTTTGACAAAACGAAGATACATTTCATTGGCTTTTTGAGGTGGGGCGGCCTCAATAAATGAAGGCCTATTCCCTTTTTTACAATCGGCAAACAAAGTAAACTGACTCACCACCATACAATCTAATTGGGTGTCGAGCAGCGAGCGATTCATTTTTTGTTCTTCATCTTCAAAAATACGCAAATTGGTAATTTTGCGCACTAAATAATCCATATCGTCTTCCGAATCATGATGCCCTACGCCCAATAATATCAAAAAGCCATTATCTATCTGCCCCACTATTTTTTGATCTACCGTTACTTTAGCTTTTTGAACTCTTTGTATAACAACCCGCATTTAAAATATTATTTTGTTCTGACAAAAATAGGTAATTCTTATCTTTGTAAAGATATTTAAAAAATGAATGAAAAAGAAGTCTGCTTATTTGTACAAAATAAGGCTAAAAATGATTTTAATATTCTTAAAAAATGGACGGACTACAGCTTAAAAAAAGAAAGTGAATCCACATTTTACGAAGAACTTGAGCGTTTAATACAAAAACATATTCAAGAAAAGTTAGATAATGACTTTAATGGATTGCTGCGTTTTTTATATCAAGAAGATATTTCTGAAAAAAAAATCAAGGCTGTTTTTGATGGAAGTTTTTCGGATGAGGTAGCTCAAAAAATAACTAAATTATATATCGAACGTTGTCAAGAGAAATATAATACCCGAAAAGCTTTTGAAAATAAAGATGAAATTGGAGACTGGTAAAAGACTATTCGTCAGTGCCTTGATCTTCTTCGTGGCTATTAAAGTTATCTAGAATGTTAAACATTTCTTTAGCCTTATGATAAACAATTGGATTTAAACGATTGCTTAAAATAATCACACAACTGTTGTCGGACTCTCTTCGATGAAAAGCAGTTCGATAACCGTGCCACCAACCATTATGATAAATAATTTTTTGCTTATTCTGATCCACTCTCAAACGAAATCCTAGCCCATATTGTTTATTCGAACTTGATTCCCACACGTGGTTACTAAAGGCTAAATCTAAAGTCGTTTTTTTCAATAAAACATCAGGATATAACGCTCTATCAAAACGATACATATCTTCTATTGTACTATATGCGCCTTTATCGCCAAATACGCCATCGAATTTATCAATAGGATGAATTTGGTTATTCGGGTATAAACCAAAGGTTCTATTTTCCATGTTCCAAATTTGATCAGGATATGCAAAATAACTATTTTTCATACCCAAAGGTTCAAAAATATACTTCTTGGCATAATCTTGAAAAGACATGCCACTTAATTTTTCAACCAACAAGCCCAAAAGCATGTAATTAGAATTATTATACTTAAACCTTGCATTTGCATTAAATTCACGTCCTGCTTTTGCCGAACAAAGCGCATTATAAGCATCTAAATTGGTATAATACATTACCGAGGCAGGGTAATGCCTTTTATCTAATTTAATGTAATCCGGTATACCACTTCGGTGACTTAACAATTGACGAACCGTAACATCGGTATAAGGAAAATCAGGAAAATAGGTAGCAACATAATCATCAAGGCCTAAAATTTCTTGTTCGATTAAAAGCAACGTCGCTACAGCAGTAATGGTTTTAGAAACTGAAGCCAACTGAAATACAGAGTTGTTCATCAAAGGCTCATTGAGCTGCGGATTGGCTTGTCCAAAAGAATTTTTATAAATTACTTGACCGTGCTGTGCAACCAATACGCAACCATTAAATTTATTACTATAGGCTAAATTACGAAAGATGGAATCAATTTTATATTCTTTGATGACAATATCCGCAACTTTTTTCTTTAGATTTTCATTTCTATAAAAAAGAAGCTTGTTATGAATTTTTTCAGAAGATTCATTTATATTGGCATAACGATTTATGTTATTCGTATTAAAACTTGTCGATAAAAATCCAACTAAAGGTATAAAAACAAAAATTTTAAAAAATCGAATCATAAATGTTATAAACTTAAAGTACAAAATTAAATCATTTTTTAAACAAACTCAATTTTACTTTCCACAAAAAAAACACTTTTGACTACTTTTGTAATCAAAACACTTGCAAAAGTAATAAAAAATATTAAAATTTTATGAAAATAGTCATTATCGGAGCAGGAAATGTTGCTTTTCATCTTATAAAAAGTATCACAAATTCGGGACATCAATTGGTTCAAATATATAACCGAACCATTGAAAACATAAATGAAAGCACAAAAAAAATACCCCTATCCGATTCAATTGGAGGCATTTATCCGAATGCAGATATTTATTTGATTTGCGTAAAAGATAATGCCATTGAAGAAATTGCAAATCAATTGAATTTAAAAGATAAATTAGTATTGCACACATCGGGAAATCGAACGATGAATATACTAAAAAATAGCTCATCGAATTATGGAATCTTTTACCCAATACAATCATTCACCAAAGAAATTCCTTTAGAATTCAAAAAAGTGCCTATTATTATAGAAGCAAATAGCGCTGAGGCTTATGAAAAATTAAAATCTTTTGCGGAAAGCATTTCAGAGCGGGTTATTGAAATGAATTTAGAAAAACGCCAGAAATTAAATATAGCAGGAGTTTTTGTAAATAATTTCACCAATCATATTTATCATTTAATGCATGATTATCTTGACAAAGAATCTATAGATTTTTCAATATTGCATCCAATTATTCAGAATACGGTGGATAAAATAAAAATTAAAAATCCAAAGACTTGTCAAACCGGCCCCGCAATTCGAAATGACTTCGAAACAATTAACAATCAAAAAAAGATTTTAGAAAATGAAGAAGATTTATTAAAAATTTACATAGAATTTACTCAAGAAATTATGGAAAAATAACTATTTAATCAAAGTTATATTTCCCTTTCCGATATAAGTTTCCCCACCTATACATTTCACATCCAAATAATACGAAAAAACGGAAGGCTCCATAGCTTTTCCTTTAAAAGTACCATCCCAGCCCACTTTTTGATTCTTAGTATCAAAAACTTTCTGCCCCCAACGGTCATAAATTGCAAAGTACATCGCTTCGATATTATTTCCTCTAACATACAAAATATCATTAACCGCATTTAAATTTGGTGTAAACCCAGAAGGAACAAAAATTTCGGGAGGTCCACAAAATTCATAAAAAACAGGTAGCGATATGGTATCGGTGCGTTTACATCCATAAATATCTTTGAGCGTTACACTGTATCTGGTTGTGGTATCTGGAAATGCAAGAGGATTAGGAACTCTAAAATTACTTAACGAATTTCTTGGACTCCATTCATAACTCACTGCCGAAGGCGCACCAAGAGCAAACAACTGAGCGGTATCGCCATACTCTAATTTTTCGGGCTGCACTTCTAATTTTAAATTATCTAAAATTCTACTGTGATCAATCGAAATTGTATCTGAATAACTACATTTAGCAAAACCTCCGGTTAAATTTATTTTACAAATATATTCGGTTTGGGCTTTTAATATATATTTTACAAGCGTATCCCGATTTTCGACCCAATTAGTTGGACTCCAAACATATTGATAATTTGGATTATAATTGGCTTTAATAACCACCGTATCCCCAAGACAAGCTATAGGATTTGCGGATAAATTAATAGAATTCGTATCTTTAACTATAAATATTGAATCAACCACTTGGCATCCTTTTAATGGCAAACGAGCCGTTACATAAAACATCGTAGATTTATTAGTAAAAGCTGAAATCGAATCCGTTCCTTGACCTTCAATTATTACATTTTGTGGCTGCCAGTTATATGTTACTAATGGTAAATAAATAGCTTTTATGCCTAAAGTATCTCTACTACAACTTATAGTATCCGTTGTTGAAATATTAAAACTATTTGAATTTAAAACATTTACTTTAAACGTATCAAAAATACTACATCCAATATTTAAGCGAACCTCAAGAAAATTCCTAAACGAATTTGCTCCTTTTACTACTACCGAAGAACCGCCATTGGCACTTACAAATGTACCTTCGGAACTCCAAATATATTGTGCTCCATTAATTGCAGAGGCATTTATAAAGGCATCCTCATTTTCACATACTGTAGAATCTCCAGACAATTTAAGTAAATCTTGTGGAATTCGTACAAAGACAGAATCGAAATAAATACAACCTTTACCATCATTTAAAGTTAAATAAAAATATCTTGAAGTATCGGTTTTAAATGACGCTGTGGTATCGTTGGCTTGAATAAGAAGATTTTGCGGAGACCAAGAATATGAAAATCCTGGAATTCTGTTAGCGAATATCCTACTGATGCTATCTTTACATTTTAAAGTATCGGCCACCAATTTAAGATAATCTTTAATATACCATATTTTTATAGAATCTATCGAAGCACATTGCGGTCGATTAATCAAATTTGAAAATATATAAATCGTATTTGAATTATTTTTAAAATCAAACTGAGCAGGATTAGAACCTTGATTGGAAACTAAAAATTGCTGCGGTTGCCACTGAAAAGTCCATCGATTTGATGTATTTATATTTGCTAGGGCTACTTGATCATTACATAAAAATGGAAATGCGTTCAGATTAACGGCGTCATTAAGAATTTTAGTTTTAAGCGTATCAGTAGCGCGGCATCTTGGATTAACCGTGTATTGTACTACATAATTCTGAGTAGAATCAAAACGATGTTTTGAAGTAGTATTTAAATTTTGAATCAATAAATTATTTGGAATAAATAAAAATGAGCCTCCTTTTGGGGCATATTGATGGGAAATATTTATCGTATCGCCTTTGCAAAATATAGAATCCGAAACTAATTTTAGCGAAGCATTATTTATGATATTTAACGACAAGGAATCCTTTGAAAGACAATTAAATTCGGATACATAATCCAAATAAATTTTAGTTGGATTTGTTGTTATAAAAAAAGTAACCGTATCTCGATTTTCAAAAACTAAATTGGAAGCTGGGCGCCAATTGTATGTCCCCGAATCGTATTTATTGGCTGAAAGACCGCGTTGCATTTGTAAACAAACCGTTGCATCTCCGTTAATTTTAAGTGGCAATTTTGACCCTATTTTTATTGGAAAAATAAAGGTGTCTTGGCAACCATTTTTTGTAATTATAGCTTGATAAGTCCTTGAAACCGATGGATTAATTATGGGATAAAAACGATCTATTGAAATATTCAATTCGGTCGTCGGTGACCATACAATTTGCGAAGTACTATCTTTAATATTTTGAAAGCCAATATTTTTAGTTTCAAATTGACAAGACTTCAACGTATCTTGAATATGTTTTTTATTACTCAAAACCAAAACGTCTTTTTCAACGCTATCAAGGATACGACAATTGAGACTATCAAAAGCGATTAGCATAATTTTATATACTCCAGAATTGGCAAAAGTATGTGTTGGGTTTTTTTGAGAGCTTGTCGTTCCATCACCAAAATTCCAAGTATATTTGGTGAATGCCGTTTGATTTAAGGTTTTATTTGTAAATAAAATTGGACTCAAAATACATCTAATTTCATTATCAAAATCCGCCGTTAATAATTGAGAACTATCTACTAAATTGACATAAACACTATCTAAAACAAAACAAGCATTCGAATCGATAATTTGAACATAAATCCATTGTGTATTTTTTACTCGAAGTTTAGCTAAAGACTGATTAGCGCCCGAAATAATATCTACTGCCGGGAACCATTGATATGTTGCTTTTGCTATTGCCGTTGTTTGTAAATCGACGGTATCGCCAAAACAATAAAAACTATCCGTTTTGGTTTGAATCAAATTATTAAATACTTGAGCAAAAAAGGAATCTCTAACGACACATCCCGAATTATCCGTAATGGTTAAAAAGTAAAAACGAGACGTATCCGCTCTAAAATTAACTTTTTCACGATTTTGACTTACAATTTTATTAGAAGGCGTCCAACTGTAGTTGACATTACTAAATGGAAAAGATTCGAGGCGTACCAAACTATCTTTACATTGAATCGGATTTCCTTTGATTTTGATATGATTATTAATATATCTAACAAAAGCAGAATCTGAAAATTGACATGAAGGTCTTGATTTTAAAGTGGCCTGAACTTTTACAAACTGATCGGTATTTTGTAAATCAAAAACCGCATTTGCCGTATTCTGTCCCGAAACCAATCGAAGATTGGGTTGCCAATTGATATTATAAGCAGATGCATTTAAAACAGTAGCAGTAACTTGGTTATTAAAACAAATCGACGAATCAATATTCCAATTAAAGTGATCTTTTACCAAAGTTACGCGAATTGAATCTTGGGCTTCGCAAAGACCACCTAATGAAACTTTAATTTTAAAAAATCGCGTCGTATCAATTTTTACATTAAAATTATTCCCTGTATTGCTCAAAACTAAATTTGATGGGCTAAGTTGAAATGTAGGATTAGACACATTTGTCGTTACGTTAAAAACTAGATTTTCGTCTAAACATGCCAATGTATCCGCAGATAATTTTACTTGAGGATTTAGTATTTTTAAGTTTTTTATAGCCGAACTGATACATCCACCAGCACTGGTATAAACTACTGAAATCGATGTATTTTGGGAAATTAAAAATACAGCCGTATCTCTATTTGACGAAATTAAGGCATTTGACGGTTGCCAAGAATAATTACCTGCAGTATATTTAGTAGCAAAAAACGAATTATTGGTACCTGCACAAACCGAATCAGGGCCATTAATTGTAAGTGGAAATGGCGTTTGAACAACCACTCTTTGAATAAATGTATCAATACAATTTCCTTTTATAATAATGGCCCTATACAATGTGGTTGTATTGGGAGAAGCATATGGCGCCAAAATATTAGGGTCATCAATTGTGGCAGTTGGTGTCCAAGCAATTGAAATATTTGGATCCGTTACATTTGTAAATCCGATTCGTACGGAATTGCCATTACATACAAATTTATCAGGTAACGTATCTTTTGAAAATCCGAGAACTAATACATTTTTGATAACCGTATCCGAAAAATTACACGATGTTGAATCTGTTACAATCAAGCGAACCGTGTATTGCCCAGGATTATTATAAAAATTTGTTGGATTTTTAAGATTCGACGTATTTCCATTTCCAAAATTCCATTGATACGTCGGATTACTCCCAACGGTATGGCTAAGATTGGTAAACTGAATATTACCAGGAGCACAATCGGTATTTGATGCAAAATTGGCTTTTACGGGTAATCCAAAATCAAATTTAAAGACACCTAAATTACAATTTGGGTTAGCGGTTCCTATCGTTCCATTTGTAGGGCCTACGACATTAGCAGGAGTAATCGGGAAATTATTTTGCCCACCACAACCAGCACAAACCGCATGATAAACGATTCCATTTTTATCAAATCGGCTTGTTCCGCCGTCTACATGTTCTCTGGATTGAATGGTAGTTCCACCAAAAAACGTTCCATAGTGCAATTGACTTAAATCGCCCTCAAGAATCATCATATAGAATCCTGAATTATTGGCCGTTGTCGCTTGAAACGCATTTGCAGTTGTAGGAAGTCCTGCCACACTGAGCGCAAATTGACTACTGCCTGCGCCCAAATTACTTCCCCATCCAGTTATAAAAATTTTATTACAATAATCTACTAAAAAAGCAGTTGGCGAAATATCGGGATTTTGATTTCCAGCACCAAAAGTAGTCGAACGAATCTTAGACGTCGCATTTTGATTTAAAACCGATATAAATTGTCCTTGATTAGGATTTGAAAACGTGGCATTAAGCAAATAATAATTCGAACCCGTGTGGGAAGTTTGACCAAATAGATTAATTTGATTGGAATCATTCAATTCCACAAAATAAATTTGATCATAATCTGATGTGCCATAATACGAAGCAAATAAGCGCGTTGACATTGCGTTGTTAAATCCGACTATAAATCCATCCGTATTGCCACTATAACTTGGATTAACTGCACCTGAAGTGGTGCTCAAATTCGAAGACATCGTCCCTCCTACTGCTACAATATTGTAATTATTATCTAAACTAATATCATAAATCGCATCGTCATTCGTACCTCCAAAATAAGTACAAAACAATAAATTAGAAAGATTTGTATTAAATTTAGCTATCAATCCGTCAGACAATCCCGAAACATTTTGCTGAAAAGATGAGGTTGTTGTTGGAATATTTACAGAGGTTGTTGTTGAAGCGATATAAACATTATCCAATGAATCCACTAAAATTTCACCACGTATTCCATCGCCATAATTAACGACCAAACCCGAAACGCCAATCCCATCCGTTCCCGATCCTCCAAAAAATGTAGAACCTATCAATACATTTCCGGCTGCGTTAAACTTTGTAATGGCTATATCCGCACCATTAGGGTAAGCGATTCCAAGACCTTGGAGCGATGGAATTCCAGTAAGTGGAACGCCACCATTAAATGTTCGATCATAGCCTAAAGTTGTGGTTGGATAATTTGTCGAACTGGTTGAAGCCAGCATTAAAAGTCGATTATTTTGATCTACAATTAAACTATGCGGAATATCATAACTCGAACCACCAATATACGTGGAGTAAATACGCGACGTACCATTTTGATTAAATTTAGTAATTCCGATATCCGAACTTCCTAAAAAAGCAGATTGATACGCGCCAAGTGTAATTGGATAACCGACACCAAAAACCATTCCCGCACCATATAAATTCCCTAAATAATCATACGTAGCCGTAGTTCCAAAATTATCGCCCAATGAACCGCTAAACGTACTAAAAATAATTTCTGGATCAATCTCCAAAACTTGATCAGGCTCTAATCGATAATCTGCAATGTTAAATGAAATCAAATTGTCGTTTAAAACATAACTCGAAGGAATGTCCAATTTTTGTGCATTTGATTTTATAAACGAAACGGGTTTTAAATCTGTGCTGTAGCCTATTTTTAAGCGACTCAACAAATTTCCAGCAGGATCTAATTGTAGATGATCAATCCCTACATATTCCAATTGAATATCTTCTACGTGAGCACCTGGCTTTAGAATAAAAGCATATTTAGGCCTACCGGCATAAGATTCAAGACGCAGATCGATATTCGGATAAATATTGAAATAGGTAATCACCTCAAACGCCTTACAATCGCCTTTCCATTTGGTAGAATCATCCCCAATAAAATAGTTGTAATAATTAGGGAAAACACCGCTCGATTTTACTACCGAATTTGGATTAGCATTTTTAAAAACAATTTGATAGGCGTGTCCTTTTAATGTTTGATTTTGATTAGAAAACTGATGACGATCGGGGGATTTTATCAAATGAAACGTAAAACGGTCTTTCTCTATAAAAAAAGCACCATCACTTAACGTCGCTTTATAAAGTACCTGAGGCTCCCATTGACCTTTATTTTGGATATACTCCAAATCTTGATGATTCAAATGTCCATATATTGAAATTTGAGAAATCCATAAAAATAAAAAGATTGTCATCCATCTATATGACATATATCATCTTGTATTTCAATAAAGTGCCAACAAATATACAAAAAAACAATTATCAATAAACTAAATTCTTTAAAGTTCTCAACCTAGACTTAGTATGTCGTCTTTTCGTTGTAATTAAACCCAAATTACGCATTAGATTAATATGAAGTAATAAAATAAGGCGTTAGTTGGGTTTAACCCCGTAAATGGATTGTTTCAGTCAATGTTAAATTGATTGAATTACAAGACATTATACGATTAATCATTTTAAATGATTAATTTGGGATAAAATTATTGTTATTTTTGGGCGTGCCCCAATGGGTCGGGCTATTCGCTTCTACGCCTCGCTCCACGGCGTTTCGCTGCGGGGTATCCGCTGCTATCCCTCACGCAAATTTTATGCATGGTAATTGAAAAAAGTTTTTGAACATCCTCGTTACCGCTTACGCTAAAACGAGGACGAGGGGGGTGTTTAAATCAATACTCTTTTATTTTCTACAACAAGGAAAGTAAAGACTATAATCGGAAGCTCCCGAACTTTTCTTGTCACAGTAGTTGTAACTTAAAATTGTAGTATGTCTTCTGCGGGAACAATTATATTTTTCTTGAACATTAATTTTAATTGTATCACAATTGAAATTTCCTAATTTCTCCTTTACACATATTTTGAATTTCTTTGAATAAATTACATATATAAAATAGGAAGTATCTAATTCCAATTTATTTTTTAATAAAATGCTTAATTCATTCATTCTCTCATTATTTAAATTGTAGACTATAATAGAATCAATTTTCGCCTCTTTGTTTCTGTATTTTAAAGTCCAATTTTGTGAATTTAATTTATTAATGAATATACAAAATGAAAGTAATAATATTAAAAAATTAGCTACTTTCCCCTTTAGCGCAAGAATGCTAGTGCTGTTATTTAAATCTAAAAATAAAGATTTTAAAGCCATTTGTTTTATTTTCGTGTTTAATGACAAAGATAAGGAAATTTAAGGATTGAGTTATAAATTTTTAATAAGTCAAAAGCAACGTTTATACTTCGCTAATGCTAGCGGCAAGTGGAGAGGAAACGAAGATTGGACTATTTGCTTTTGTGAACGATTAGTGCACTGCATCAATTCCAATTTAGAAAATACTAAAAAAAAGTAGTGTTTTATATTTCAATTCGTATTTTTGTAAAACTAAATCTGTTTCAATATGGATATTCATACAGAAAAATGTTCTATTATCAAACAAATATCTCAAATTGAGGACATTAACTCTTTAAAAGAGTTGAGATTTTTACTTTCTAGTTTTAAAATCACCTCGGAAGAAAATGAAACTTTGGAGGTACCCGAATGGCAAAAAGAAATTGTTAGAAATCGATTAAAAGATGATCAAGATTCTTATTTAAATGCAAGTGAAGTACTTTTAAAATTAAGAAAAAAATATTCCGTTGACACATTATAAAATCAAAGTAAAGTCAAGTGTTTTTAATGATTTAGACTTAATTTGTGAATATTACAATTCTTTAAACATTATTGGATTGACCCAGCGGTTTTTAGACGATTATAGCGAAACCGTTGACATTTTAAGCATTTTTCCAAAATTTGAAATAAAATACGACAATATTCGTTTACTAAAATTTTCAAAATTCCCCTATCATATTCATTTTCAAGTTGATGAGTCAATAAAAACCGTATTTATAATTGCTATAACTCATAGTTTTAAAGATTTAAAAATAAATCACTAAGATAAATATTTAAGTAGCATAAAGTCGATATTGTTTTATAATATCTAATCAAAATTAACATTTATCGAAACCGTTATAATGATTTCTTTGTTTTATAAACTCAAACTAACTAAAATTCCTCAAAACTCCTCTCACGCTTCAAGCAAAGCGAGGGCGGTGTCCTTTCGCTTCAGACTTCGGAAAGAGTGAGGGGGGGGTGAAATTTAGATAATAATACCTAAATTATCTTATATCTCAAATCTATTATCTCTTATCTTAGATATCATATCTATTATCCATTACCTCCTTTCCTCTTAGCTTTTTTTTTAATAAAGCCGATTTCTTAAAAATTTGGGATGAGTTAATTACAAAAAAGTTTTCAATGATAAATTTGGTTTTATATTTGCTAAAAATAAAAAAATGAATTTACATAGACAATGTCGAGAAAATATTTTGAATATTATTAAAAGCAACGATTTAGATTTTGTTAATCAAATTCCAAAAGGATTTAATAACAATTTACTTTGGCACGCTGGGCATATTATTTGTGTGTTTGATATTTTAGCCGTTCAATTTGGGCATCAAAAAAGTATACTTTCTGATACTTTTATTAATGATTTTAAAAAAGGTAGTGTTCCAAAAAAGTACTCTATTGAAGATAAAAATTTTATTGAAAAATTGTTAATCGAACAACTAAATCAATTTGAATTATCAAATGATACCAATAATTACCAAACGTATACAACCAGTTTTGGAAATACTATACAAAATCAAGAAGAAGCGCTTTCTTTTATTCTAATTCACGAAGGAATTCATTTTGGTTATGTATTAAATATTTTAAGATTTTTAAATTTAAACCATGATCACAGCAATTCATAATCATCAATTTGATCTCTCGAATCCATTAGACATTTCCATTCCATTTCACAGTGGATTTGGGCAAGTGAATGCATTTCATGCGCCACCCGTTCGCATTTCGCCTGTAAAAGAAGGCGATTTTGTTGGGAGCACGAAATTAGGAGGCGTGGTTAATTTTATGAATTTTCAATGTAATCCACACGGAAACGGCACGCATACCGAATGTGTAGGACATATTTCAAAAGAAACGTACAACGTCAATACCTGTATTGAAGATGCGTTTTATATTTCAGAATTGATTTCTATTTTCCCCAATATGACTCCAAACGGCGATAAAGTGATTGAGCGTTTTCATCTTGAACAGTTTGCCACTTTAGATAAAAATATTGATGCTTTAATTATCCGAACGTTATCCAATGAATTGGAAAAACAAAGCAGAAATTATTCTGGAAGCAATCCGGTTTACCTGACGCCTGACGCTATGGAATGGATTGTAGAGCAAGGATATAAGCATCTTCTTGTTGATATGCCAAGTGTTGATCGTGAAGAAGATGGCGGCGCATTGGCTTGCCACAAAATTTTCTGGAATTACCCTGAATTGCCTCAAACTCAAAAATCAATTACCGAATTAATTTTTGTACCGAATGAAATTAAAGACGGAATTTATTTATTAAAATTAAATTTCATGAATCTCACGATGGATGCGGCACCTAGCAAGCCAACACTTTATTTAAAAATTAAGTAAACATGAAAAAAGTTACGATTGTACAAGCAAGAATGAGTTCCACTCGATTTCCGGGCAAAGTACTTAAAGATATTTTAGGAAAACCTCTACTAATTCGAATGGTAGAACGGTTGCAAATGTCAAAATTATGCGGAAAAGTAATTGTAGCCCTTTCAGATAATCCTAATGACGATCCATTAGAAAAACTATTAAAGGAAAATGAAATCCCTTTTTTCAGAGGTAATGAAAATGATTTGCTTGAAAGGCATTATTTATGTGCAAAAGAAGAAAAAGCCGATATTGTTTCAAAAATCCCTTCGGACTGTCCGCTGATTTGCCCAAAGGTTATCGACAAGGTGTTTTTGGCATTTGAAAATGGGACGTATGACTATTATAGCAACTTACATCCGGCAACGTATCCCGATGGAAATGATGTTGAAATATTTACATTTTCAGCTCTAGAAAAAGCCTTTAATGAAGCCAAAAGGCCTTTGGAAAGAGAACATACAACCCCTTATTTTTGGGAAAATCCGAATTTGTTTAAAATAGGGAATTATGCTTGGGAATCGGGAAAAGACTTTTCGATGTCGCATCGATTTACCATTGATTATAAAGAAGATTATGATTTTATAAAATGTGTTTATGAAGCGCTTTATCCTCAAAAGAATCATTTTGATCTCGAAGATATTTTAAATTTGCTTGAATCGCGACCTGATATTTTTGAAATCAATCAAAATTATGCAGGAGTCAATTGGTATCGAAATCATTTAGATGAACTGACAACCATTGCACCCAATCAAACAAAAAAAATATAAGAATGCGTTTCGTTTAATATGCGTTTCAAGTTTTTATATTCCGTTTTGATTAAATTAAGCTATTTTTGCGCTTTTTGAATTTAATACCAAATAAAGTGAATAGAACGGTAGCGATTGTTGGAAGACCCAATGTGGGTAAATCTACATTTTTTAATAGAATGATTGGCCAACGAAAAGCAATAATTGATGATATTAGTGGCGTAACAAGAGATCGTATATACGGAGAAGTAGATTGGAATGGCGTTCATTTTGATTTAATTGATACTGGCGGATATGTGAGTCATACGGATGATGTTTTTGAAAAGGCGATTAAAGAGCAAGTAAAAATTGCGATTGATGAAGCTCAGGTAATCTTATTTTTAGTAGATGTAACCACAGGAATTACAGATTTAGATGATAGTGTAGCCGATTTACTTCGTAAATCTAAAAAAGAAGTTTTGGTTGTTGTAAATAAAGTCGATAATATTTCCCGTTCCCATGAAGCCATGGAATTTTACAGTTTAGGTTTTGCGGAAATTTTCCCTGTAAGTTCGTTAAGTGGAAGTGGAACAGGAGAAATCCTTGATGCAGTAGTAGAAAGATTGCCTAAAGATGAGGATGAATTTATAAAAAATAATGAAGAAATTGAAAATATTCATTGGAAAGAGGATTTAACGGTTGATGATGAAGATGAAGATGCGGAAACAACAATTAATACGGTCCCAAAAATTGCGATTATTGGGCAACCAAACGTAGGAAAAAGCTCCATGGTAAATGCTTTGATGGGTGAACAACGAAATATTGTAACCGATGTCGCTGGAACGACTAGAGATAGTATTCATTCGCATTTTAATAAATTTGGAAAAGAATTTGTTTTAGTTGATACTGCCGGTATTCGTAAGAAAACCAAAGTACATGAGAATTTAGAATTTTACAGTGTTATTCGAGCGATACGAGCAGTAGAAGAATCGGATATTGTAATGATTATGATCGATGCCAAATTCGGGCTAGAAGCTCAAGATATGGCTTTGTTCAAATTGGTACAACGACGAAAAAAAGGTATTTTACTCGTTGTAAATAAATGGGACTTAATCGAAAAAGAAACCAATACACTCAGAGATTATGAAGCGGCTTTAAGAACTAAATTAGCGCCACATAATGATATTCCAATTTTATTTACTTCGGTGCTAGAAAAACAACGTATTTATAACATACTTGAACTAATCAGTGAAATTCATACGAATATGAATAAACGAATTAGCACGAGAGTTTTAAACGATGTGATGCTTAAAATTATTGAAAAATCACCACCTCCACCATATCGTGCTAGCTCAATTAAAATCAAATACATTACGCAATTACATTCAAAAAATCCAACTTTTGCATTTTTCTGTAACCATCCAAAATATTTACCCGAAAATTACAAAAGCTTTTTGAAAAACAAATTACGCGAGCAATTTGATTTTAAAGGCGTTAGTATCAACATGATTTTTAAAGAAAAATAAAAAGGAACGTCATTTTTTGACATATCAGATTTCTATTTTTGTATCAAAATTCAAAAATGAGAAATTTAAAGTTCCTATTTCATACAAAGCAAAGTTGGCTTTATTTATTGATTTGCATCGTGTTTTTAGTTATTCTAATCATTTATAGTAATATTGGAATTGATTTTGAATTATACAAAAACAAAAACTATGACATTTTAGGTGTTTTATTCCTTATATTTTTATCTTACTATATGGTCATTTTAAATTTTGATGAAACATAAATTCTTTTTTTTATTTTTTTAAACTTCAATTGGACAAAATTCTTTATCTTTGCCAATTGTGAAAAAAATGTATATATTTTATCTTATTGGCTTAATTGCATTGTTATCGGGTTGTATTGATTCTCAAAAAGTCATTAAAAGTTCCGATCGTGCCTACAAATATAAAATGGCTAGCCAATGGTTTCAACAAGGGAAATATATCCATGCCGTTCCAGTGATTGAAGACTTAATGGTAATATACAAAGGAACCGATACGGCACCGAAGTTATATTTTATGCTGGCCGAAAGTTATTATTTGAATAAAGAATATACCGTTGCTGCGTATCACTATAAAACATACAAATATTTGTATGGGAAAACACCAAATGCTGAAATTGCAACTTATAAATTAGCGGATTGTTATGCAAAACAAGTTGCTCCAGTTGAATTAGATCAAGTAGATACTAAAAAAGCTATTGACTATTTTAAAGTATTTTTATCTGAATATCCTTACAGTGGAAAAAACAATGAAGCGCAAAAGCAAATTGAACAGTTAAAAAGAAATTTAGAAGTAAAAGCCTTGATGTCGGCGGATTTGTATTACAAAACACAAAATTATAGAGCGGCTTCGTATACCTACAAAAATGTCATTAATCAGTTTCCTGAGATTAGAGAATTTGAAGAAATTTATTATAAAATTGTAGTTTCAAATTATAATTTTGCCAAAAAAAGTATTCTAAAAAAACAACCCGAACGTTTTGAAACTACAATTAATGAAGCGCAATCTTTTTTAAGTCGTTTTCAAAAAAGTAAACATCGTAAAGAAATTGCCGAAATTATAGAAAATTCAAATGTTGAACTATTAAAATCTTCTTTAAAATTTGCACAAACTACGTATCCTGTTGAAGATAGACCTATTTATTTTACAGAAGCTATTAGTGCTTTTCAATCTTTTGAAAAAGAAATAAAAGATAAGCCAAATTTTTTAAATTCGTATCTTGATGATTGCTATTACGGCATTTTGAATAGTAGTTATATTATCGTAGATCAAACAAAAGAACAAGCGTTAAAAGAAAAGCATTTTACGTTATTTCTTGAAAACTATAATAAATACAAATATTCTTACACTAAAGACTCAAAAGCTTCAAAACAAGCGGATGAACTTTATAAAAAAATACATAAACTCGTTAACTTATAATTTAAAATTTATTATATGAGCAAAATAAATGAATATTTAGCTTTCTCTACAGAAAATTACATCAACACTCAAAATCTCGATGAGATTTTTGAAAACACTGGTAATTTATACCAATCTATTGTTATTATCGCAAAAAGAGCGAATCAAATTGCTTCTGAGTTGAAAAATGAATTACATTTCAAACTTGAAGATATGCGAAAAATTACAGATGAAATTGATGAAATAACGGAAAGTAGAGAGCAAATCGAACTTTCTAAACATTATGAAAAGTTGGCTCATCCTACGTTAATTGCAACTAAAGAATTTTTAGAAAACCGTTTGGAGTTCCGCGCGCTTCAAGATTCTTCTAACTAGAATTCGTTTAAAGACGTATCATGGCTTCCAAAAAAATCATCTTAGGAGTAACTGGAAGTATTGCTGCATATAAATCGGCCCTTTTAATTCGTTTATTAGTTAAAAATGGGCATGAAGTGCAATGTGTAGCCACAGAAGATGCACTCCAATTTATTGGTGGAATTACTCTTAGTACGTTGTCAAAAAAAAGTTTGATTACCTCTTTAAAAAAGGACAATGATTGGACAAATCATGTATCAAATGCTTTGTGGGCCGATTTAATGCTTATTGCGCCCGCAACGCTAAATACCATAGGAAAAGCCGCAAATGGCATTTGTGACAATGCGCTTTTAGCGATGTATTTTTCTGCTAAATGCCCTGTTTATTGGGCGCCAGCAATGGATTTAGATATGTATAAACATCCGTCAAATCAAAAAAATATCCATTCACTTATTGAAATCGGCAATCAACTTATTTTTCCCGAAGAAGGTGAACTCGCTAGTGGTTTATATGGCGTCGGGCGAATGGCGGAACCTGAAAATATTCTGAGTTTTTTAAATCTATAATTTTTTCATGACAAAATGGTCTTCATTAGAAAACTTTATCCATGAGATTGAATTTGATAAAGTTGTAGATATTATTTCGCAATTTTGTAGCCTAGAAAGCGGAATCCAAAAAATTAAATCCTCAATCCTTTATACTCAGTTTAATGAGTTGCAAAATGTACATGATATCCATTTTGAATTTGCAAATATTATTCGAAATCAAATGGAATTTGGAAGTCGAAGAAATGATATTCTGCATTTATTAGAACATGTAGAAGTTGAAAACTTTTATTTAGAAGCTTCTGAAATTTTACAAATAAAAAAAACAATAGAAAATATTGGAGCCTGTAAAGCTTTTTTTGAAAAAACAGAAAACGCGAATAATTTCCCAAAACTGCACCAATATTTTATCAAAATATTTCACGACAAATCTTTAACGAATTTAATTTCAAAACAAATTGACGAAAAAGGAATTGTTAAAGACGATGCATCGCCTAAGTTGCTTGAAATTAGAAACTTACAAAAACGTATTTTTAAAGATATCGACCAAGTTTTTAGAAAACAAGTCAGTAGCTATAACGAAATGGGCTTTTTGGCCGAAACCGTAGAAAGTATCCGAAATGGACGACGCGTATTGGCTGTAAAAGCCGAAAAAAAGAGAAGTATTAAAGGAATCATTCATGATGAATCCGAGTCGGGAAGTATTGTATATATTGAACCCAATGCGCTGATTGAGCTTCATAACGATGCGTTAAATATTGAAAATGAAGAAAAAAGAGAAATTATTAGAATTCTTAGGGTACTTACAAATCAAATCGGTACGCATAAAAAGTTACTTTTAATCTATCAAGAAGCCAATACCAATTTGGATATTTGGAACGCCAAAGCACAATGGGCAATAAAAATGGAATGTAGTCCGGTTGAAATTGCAATACAAAATCAAATCAAACTCGTTAAAGCTTTTCATCCATTACTAAAATATAAAAATTCAAACGAAGGTAAAAAAACAATTTCTTTTGATGTAGACTTAAATCAAAATCAAAAAATGTTGATGATTTCGGGGCCTAACGCCGGAGGAAAATCTATAACGCTCAAATCTATCGGTTTACTCGTTTTGATGCATCAAATGGGCTTTCCCGTTCCTGTAGAATCTGGAAGCAAATTGCCTTTATTAAAAAAATACTTTTGCGACCTAAGTGATAATCAATCGATTGCAGATGAACTGAGTACGTATTCTTCTAAAATTGTAAGATGGAAACAAATACTCAATGAAGCTCAATCCGAAACTTTAATTTTAATGGATGAAATGGGTTCGGGAACCGATCCCAGCTTTGGAGCCGCAGTGGCTCAAGTGATTTTAGAATCTTGTATCGAAAAAAATAGTTTTATTGTTTGCACCACGCATTTTGGTACGCTTAAAAAATGGGCAGATCAAAATAAAAATATCATCAACGCTTCGATGCTTTTTGATGAAGAAAAATTGGAACCTTTATATATTTTAAAATTAGGAAAACCTGGAAGTAGTTATACCTTTCATATTGCAAAAAAAATGGGACTTCCTCATGAACTCATCAATAAAGCCGAAAAACTTTCGAATACAAAACAAGTAGAATACGACCGCATGTTGATGAATTTGGAGTTGAGAGAAAAGGAACTGATGAAACAAAAGGAAGCCTTAGAGCAAAATGAAAATGAAGCAAAAAAACAAATCAAAGATTGGAAAAAGATTTCAAACGAACTCGATTTATTGAGAAATAAAGTGAAGTTTGAACGTATGGTGTTTTTGAATGAAAAAGAAATTGAAAAACAAAAAATCATTAAAAAATATCACGAAGAAT
The DNA here is from genome assembly GCA_017495115.1 of Chitinophagaceae bacterium. Taxonomy (GTDB): domain Bacteria; phylum Bacteroidota; class Bacteroidia; order Chitinophagales; family JADJOU01; genus CHPMRC01. The sequence goes on from JAFEIJ010000015.1 coordinate 41,151, forward strand.
TAAAGCAAAAAGAGAAAAAAGAAGATTTGAAAACCATTGAAAAGGAAGTGATTAAAACCATTCAATCGAATCAAGAAAAAATAAAAGAAACCTATAAAGAAATTCATAAAATACCCGAAAAACAAGAATTTAAACCCGGCGATTTTGTGCAATATATTCAAACCAATGCCATTGGCAAAATAGAAAAGATTGAGAAAAATAAAGCTATCGTTATTTTTGATCATCTCAAATCAAGTGTACCGATTTCTGATTTGATAAAGCTCAATGCAAATCCTCAAAAAAGTATAAAAGCCAAACAAAAAATTGATGTTTCGAACACCAAAATTGATAATGTGTTGGATATTAGAGGCTTATTTTTGTCTGAAGCGATCGAAGAGGTTGAAAAATTTGTAAATGACAGTATCATTCAAAATAAATTTCAAGTAAAAATCATTCACGGACGCGGCACGCTTCGCAATGAAATATTGAAATTATTAAATAAAACAAGTGTCATCGAAAAAATAGAGTCTGCCAATGCATCCGATGGTGGCGAAGGCGCAAGTTGGATTACGTTTTAGGAATTTAAATCCATCGTTTTATTTTTTTGTTTAATAGCAATGATAAGAAAATTTATTGATTTTTTTTTGGATATTTTTATTTCCATCTATTCTCAGGCTGTGGGTTGCATAGACTTAATAAGGTAAAATGAATACGAATGGTTCGAAGCACTAATTATCAAAGATAAATATATTAAAAATACGAAATAATGGAATATAGCTATACCCTATGTAAATACTCTAAAAATGTTAATTATTTATAAAAATTTTAATATTTGTAAAAATTATTTTATAATTGCATATATTAACGAGTTAGCGGTCATTTTAGGAGAACCACACAAATCCAACAAACGACAAGTCTACAAAAAACAAAAGACAGTAAAAAATATGGCAAAAAACATTGAACCAACTCTGAAATTAATAAGCAAATTCCTTAAACTCGACAAATCCGAAAACTTTGTAATTCCTGAATATCAGCGTGGTTACTCTTGGGACATAGCTCAATGTGATAAATTATGGCAAGATATTGAAGCGTTTATTGCTTCTAACGCAAGCGATCCGTATTTTTTCGGTACAATCATTGTAGATTGTTCAGAAACTCACAAATTCAGCTTAATTGACGGACAACAACGCACAACGACTTTTTTGTTATTACTTAAAGCTTTGTTAATACAATTAAATGAAGCGATTCCAAAAGTTTCTGACGATGAGGAATCAGAAGCACTTAAAGCAGGACTAAAAGCCAACAGAAATAAAATTATGGCGATTTTGTATAAAGCAGAAGATGAAGACATTCCTTCAATGCTAAAAGATTATGCTAAAACGCAAAACATTTTGATAATAGAAAATAAATCAATAAACGAATTATTTCCAAATGAAGTAAAAACAATTATTGAAGCCGCAGACTTCATTTCATCTGAACAGAACGTCTATAAAATTCCACGAAAACAAAAAGACAATAAATACACAAATCACTTTCGCAACTTCAAATATTTTTTTAGCAAATTAGGCGAAAAGCCAGAATCTCAACTAAACCAATTTGCGAAAATATTTTTGGAGAAATGCCAAGTTATTGAAATTCGCAGTTGGCAAATTGAGCAAGCGATTACTATGTTTAATTCGCTAAACTCTACTGGTATGCCACTTTCTGATGCCGACATAATTTCTGCACAACTATACTCAAATGCTGGGGATGACAAAAAGGTGTTTAATGACCAATGGGAAAGTATCAATAAATTAGCAAATGAACTAAGTAACCGAAAAATCATAGATATTGATGCTGTTTTGCAACAATTTATGTATATCAACCGTGCCATTAACAAGGAATATATAAGTATAAACAAAGAAGGAAATGAATCAGTTGATGTAACAACACCAGGTTTAAGAAGATATTATACTGACATTAAAAAAGAATTATTGAATGAACCATTGATGTTGTGTAATGACTTAGCTAAAATCACAACTATTTGGAACAACATTAAAGATTATCCGACCGTAAAATTGCTTTTAAAATGTAACGAAAATGCTAAGTTATTTTTGTCAGCATATTTACATCGTTACGAAATCACAGAAATCACAGAAGAAATTATTTTAGACTTGTGTGAGTGTTTACTAAGATTATTTACAATTTTAGAATTGAGTGATGCTGGTTATTCAAGTTCTAAATTTAAGACGTTTTTGTTTGGTGAGAACATTAAATTAGTTGACAAAAATGTTTCAATTGACACTATCAAAAATAATTTCAATGAACATATTTCAAACAATTGGAAAGAAGACACAATTTCAGATGCAATTATTGAATATGATAAAAATTTACTTGTTTTTATTAACGAATATCTTTACTCTAAAACCAAAGGAACAAAGTTTGACTTTACAGAAAATGTAAACATTGAACATATAATGCCTTCAAGTGGTCGCAATATAACGACAATACAACAAGACGCAAATATTGCTACCAAAGAAGAGTTTAATAGTGTAGTAAACAAACTTGGAAACAAAATATTACTTGAAGAAGACATAAATAAGTCAATTGGACGAGAATGGTTCAAGACAAAAAAGCAAAATTCAATTGATAACAAATCTGGTTTCAAGGATAGTAAATATAGTATTGCTTTGGCATTAACATCATATCCAAAAGAAACTTGGACAAAAGACGATATTGACACTGCAACATTAAAAGCTACAGAACGAATAGTGGAATTTATATTTAACAAATAGAAACACCGAACCGCTAACAGCAGTTTGGCATAATGGCGGGTTCAGTGCTAAATTGAAAGTAAGTGCTTCTAAATCCGCCACTTCTCCAAGCTGCAAAACGGTTGGCGGTAATGCTAAATAACATTGTGTAAAAATAAACTATGGCAAAAAAGAAAAGCAGGATTAGACAAACTAGAACAAGTTTTCAGAAAGTTTTCGATAATTATCCTGATATGATACGACCATTTTCTTGGTCAGATAGATTGCCTGAATTTTTACATATATCTATTGCTCTAATAGATAATGACTATGAGGTTGTTAAGGAAGATTTTCATAAGATTGCAGACCTAGTAAATGGGAAATTTCATTACGATAGAAAGTTTCATTTTAATCTTTCACATACTTTAAAATTAATTGTAGAAGATAATAGCATTCTAGACGAAATATTAAAAACATCATTTAAAACTGCATTTCAACAAATAATTTTATTCTATAATAATTTGTTTCGTGATTTATTAAATTTAAAGGTGAATATTAATAGTGAGCCAGATCGTCGGAATATTTTTTTAGGATATAAATCAATACTAAATGGTAGATCTGATACATCAATATTATGCAAATACATGATGTTGCAATATACACAAACTGGTAATCCAGATCCATTTAATTTATTCAACTGGGATACCACAGAAATCATACTTAACAAATTGAATGTTTCCAAAGTTATGTCTGCTTTTTCTCCATCTATTGGACTTTCAGAATATTTAGATTTAGAACTTTGTGAAAACATATGGTTATATAATTATTACCTCTCTCCTCCTATGCCAAAACCTGATGATACTACGATTGAAGAACTACATTATAAAGAATTAAAAATGAAGGAATTCACAGATAATTTTATTGATTTATTTGCGGAAATAAAAAAAATTAATCTTTTAGAATTTTATACCCCTTTTATAGCAGAAGTCAATATGGGATTCATCGCTAGGATAGGCAATTTAACTATAGATACTGTCGACCTAGTAAAAATTCATAAAGGAGAAATTGCAGAAATGGTATTTAGAGTAACATTAGAAACATTTATTGTTGGTTCATGGTTATTAACAAAACAGGACATAGAATTACATAAAAGATTTAGAGATTTTAGTACTGGGAGACAACGATTTTTTGGTGAGCAAGTTCTTCAAAAAGCGACAAGTGATAGAATGAAAAATGAGGCGAAAAGTATTATTGATGATGCTATAGAAGATTCTGGCAGAAGACACATTGACGTTGCTACTGAGAAAGGAGATGTTTTTGACATAAATATAATGCAAATGTCCAACGAAGTATGGGGTGAAGAAAATATCTATTATTTTTTATACAAAAGGTCATCAGAAGTTACACATGGTCGATGGGAAATAATCGCAAAATATCATTTAGCAAAAAGCTACAATCCAACACACAATGGATTATATTTTTACAATGAAAATCCTAACCGATTTGCTGGACTAATTCCAGCGTTCGGAAGTCTTATTTTAGCTACTGATTTTTTGATTAGAATAATTAATGATATCAATGACGAAAGATATAATGAACTTACTGAAAAATTAAATAACTATTATTATAGATTATATGAGCAATATATGGTTTACTATAATGATTATGTATTAAACGATAATAAAAATAAAGCAGAATAAAAGCACTAAAGCACTACCTCCAACACAGGTTTTGCAAGATTGCGACTTCTGGACTTAATTTGAAGTTGGTTTTGTATCTTTGAATTCAGTGTTTAACCGAAAGGTTCGGTTTCATTAGTCCGCAACCTCGCAAAGCCTGGGGACGTATAGCGAACCGCAGAAACCGACCGAAAATTCAGCAAAAAAAAGAAATTAAAATCGTAAATTTGCGACTTATATAAATTTGACAATTTAAAGAATGAATTTAATAGATACGGGAATAGAAAAAGGACTAATTTGTTTTGACGAAGACAAGAACTTTATCACTTACATACACCAAAATAAGAAAAGGAATTACAACAATCCCGAAGAAAAAGTACAAGCTGAAACTTTTTTGACTTTGGTGCTTATTTACGGCTACCCTGTAAACAGAATTAAACAATTTCTTTCTGTTCAAATGGGTTCAGAAACGAAAGAAGCCGACATTGCAGTTTATTCAGACGATGATTGCCACGACACTTATATTTTAGTAGAGTGCAAAAAAGAAGATTTAACCGACCAACAATTTAACATAGCTGTTGACCAAGCATACAGTTATGCAGTTGCAGAAGGTGCAAAATATGTTTGGACAACTTCACGAATTAAAAACCAGTATTACGAAGTACCCGACAAGAAGCCAAAAAGCAGAATTGAAATTCCAGATATTCCACAATTTGGAATTGACAAATTGGCGAAATACAAATATGTAAAAGGCGGTATTTCTCAAACTGACACAGATGCAAAACCAACCAATATTGTAAGTGAACCCGACCCAAATGTAACGCAGAAATTTTTTGAGTTGCAAGTGGTTAGCGAAAGCGAACTAACAAAAATATTTATCCAATCACACCAAGCACTTTGGGGCGGTGGTCAACGAAACCCAAGTGTTGCATTTGACGAATTAGATAAACTCATTTTTTGTAAAATTTGGGATGAAAAACACCCAAGAAAAAACGGAGAACCCTATGATTTTCAAATTTTTAGAGACGAAGACCCCGAAGATTTATTAGACAGAGTAAAGAAAATTTATGCAGTTGGCGAAAAAGAAGCACCCGAAGTTTTCAAAGACGGTATTACACTTACAGCACAAGAAACGCTGACGATTGTAAAATATTTTCAACGGATAAACCTTAATAAAACTGACCTTGACAGCAAAGGAAAAGCCTTTGAAACCTTTATGGGCAGTTATTTTCGTGGCGACTTTGGACAATATTTCACACCAAGACCAATCGTAAAATTTATAGTTGACAGTTTGCCCATTACCCACAAAGCAAGGGTTTTAGATACCAGTTGTGGTAGCGGTGGTTTTTTGCTTTACGCATTAGACAAAGTAAGAGAGCAAGCCAACGAATTTTACGATATTAAAACCGAACCAGTGGAGCATAAAGCACATTGGCATAACTTTGCCGAAAAAAATCTTTTTGGCATTGAAATAAACGACCAAATAGCCCGAACTGCCAAAATGAATATGATTATTCACGATGACGGACACACCAATGTAATTGCTTCTGATGGACTTTTGAGTGATGTAGAAATGCAAGTAAAATCGGGTAACAAAGAATTTAAGTACAATTCGTTTGACTACATAATTACCAATCCACCTTTTGGCAGTAGCATAAAACAAACCGAAAAAGCCTATTTGCACCAATACAATTTGGGTAAAAAAGACGAAGATTGGTTGGCTGTAAAAGCACTTAAAGAAACTACAAGAGATAGCCAAAGTACCGAAGTATTATTTTTGGAGCAATGTCATAAGTTTTTGGTAGAGTTTGGAATGATGGCTGTGGTAATACCTGACGGAATTTTAACTAATAGCAGTTTGCAATATGTACGAGACAATTTGGAAGAAATGTACCGTATTGTAGCCGTTGTATCTATGCCACAAACAGCCTTTAGTGCCACAGGTGCAGGTGTAAAAAGTTCGGTTTTGTTTTTGCGTAAACATAAAACCAAACAAACCGAAAAAATAAGCAACCAAAAAGCCAAACTAAAATTAGACGTAAAAACCGACAATAAATATATTGCAACGGTAGAAAAATGGGATAAGGAAAAAGCACAAGCCATAAAAAAATTGGAAGACGAAGCCAAAACCAAAAACCCAAAGGCAACAAAAAAAGAAATTACAGAAATGATACAAGCCGACAAGTCGGCTGTACAATCTGCATTTACCGACAAAGTAAATTTGTTTAAAGAAGAACTAACCGAAAAGTATTTTCTTGCCAAGCAAACTGCCCTTGACGATTACCCTATATTTATGGCAATAGCCGAAGATATTGGTTACGATGCCACAGGTAGAAACACCAATAATAATGAACTAATAGAAATAGGTAAAGAACTACAAAAGTTTATTGCTCATATAAACAAGACCGAAAAGTAATATGAGCAGTTACACAATTTCTAACCCAGCACTCAACCCAAAACGAGTTTTTATTTTGCAAAAAAGCGAATTGGAAAAACGATGGGACTCATACTTTTATTTGCCACAATTCAAAATCTTAGAAGATAAATTAAAGAAAAAAAATGTAAAGTGTATTTCACAAATAGCTGAAAGAGTGTTTTCAGGTTCTACCCCTTTAAGTAAAGGAGATTCATATACTGAAGACAAGATAAATGGTATACCGTTTGTAAGAAGTGGCGACTTTACAATTGAAGGCTCAATTGATTTTAATAATTTAGTATATTTAAAATCAGAAATTCATACAACACAATTAAAATCTTCTCAACTAAAAGAAAATGATTTACTTTTTGCAATTGTTGGTGCTACAATTGGGAAAGTAGGAGTTTATAAAAGTGATAGACCTGCAAATATCAATCAAGCAATTTGTGCAGTAAGAATAAAATCAAATTATAATATTGATTATCTAAACGCATACTTTCAAACGAAATTAGGTCAAAGTCTAATTGACAGAATTAAAAGACCAGTAGCAAGAGCAAATGTAAATCTTGACGAAATTTCCACATTACCTATAATTTTACCAGATGAGGTTATACAGCAAAAAGTAATTTCTATATTCAATAGTTCATTATCCCAAAAACAAACCAACGAAGCCGAAGCCGAAAAACTATTGGCAAGTATTGATGATTATTTATTAGGCGAGTTGGGTATTACTTTGCCGACACCACCCGAAAATACGTTGAAGAGTAGGATGTTTATTGCAAACAGTAAAGACATTTTGGGAAGTAGATTTGACCCACATTTTAATAAAACTTTCTACAATGAAGTTTTCAATTCCTTTTCAAAAAGCAAATTCAAGGTTTTAAAAATTAAAGATGTTTTAGAAAACATCAAAACAGGAACAACACCAAATCAAAAGTTAGAACCTTATGCAGACGAAAACGGAATTGTATTTTTAAGAAACACTAATCTTAAAAAATACAACATTGATTTATCCGACACAAAATTTATAAAAACTGAGTTAGCAAAAGAATTGACATATTCAGTAAAAGACGAAGTAATTATGTGTATTGCAGGAACAGTCGGACTTTCAGCAGTAAATAAAATAGATAAGCCATTTTCAATCAATCAAAATGTTTCGGCATTAAAGTTTTTTGACAATCATATAAACCCTGACTTCGCTTCATATTGGTTTAATACGGATATTTTTCTAGAACTAACAAAAAGGGCTTGTTCTGTGGCGACAATTTTTTATTTAAATAACGACAATTTAAAACTTTTACCAATCCCTGTTCCACCCATTAACAAACAAAAAGAAATAGCCGAGCATATAACCAATATAAGAAACCAAGCCCAAGCACTAAAAGACCAAACCAAAGACTTGCTCAAAAAAGCTAGTGAAGAAATAGAAGAAATATTACTAGACTAAATAGACAAACGACACGAAGAAAAAACACCGAACCGCTAACAGCCGTTTTGCAAAAGCTGGGGTTTAGTGCTTAATTGAAGCTTTGTGCTTCGAATCAAGTTCAGTGCTGGCAGACAGTTTTGTGCTTCGAAAACCGCTTCTTCGCCAAGCGCCGAAACGTTATTTGCTCTACTCGTCCTCGTCTTAGCGAAGTGATGACGAGGATGCATAAGTGTGAAATGAAATTTAAAGGATTAAATTAAAAGTTTTTTATTTCATAAACATATTTATTGCATTTTCAAAAACTTACTATTTCTTTTTCTTCAGTTGATTCCATCTTAAGCTAACGCCTACTCCAATATTCCATTGACCATTTTGTGTTGCCGTTTTTGGGTTATAATACAAAGGAATTTGAAATGCTACGGCACGATACGAATAGGTGAGTCCAATGCCTAAAGTTGGCGTTACAAAAGCATTTTTTGTAGTTCCTTGATCTTCTTTAAAACGAAGTGAAGGCAACATACTTAACATTACTTTGGAGTCATTTAAATTAGCGGTTATGCTTGGTCCTGCAAAATTTAAATATCCACCTTGATTCACATAACCAACAACTAAAACACCATCGAAGGGTAATAAATTGATTTTAGTATCTTGAGCATATAGCCAAGAACTAACTATTAATAGAAAAACGGTAAAATATTGTTTTTTCATTTTTAAATTTTCATCAAAAATAATTCGTTTTTACAAATAAACTAAAATTTGTTAATTTTTTGATTAAAAATTTGCGTTATCTACATTAACATATTTAATAACAAAAAAAATAATACCTTTGCATAAATAAACATATAAAATGATTCCAATTCATAAAATTAAGCAAAATCAAGAAGCCGTAATCGAAGCATTAACGAAGAAACATTTTAAAGATATTTCATTAATTGATACCTTAATTGAAAAAGATGAAGCGCGTAAAAATGTTCAAAAAAAATTAGATGATGTTTTATTTGAAGTCAATTCCATTTCGAAAGAAGTTGGAAATTTATTTAAACAAGGAAAAGCCGAAGAAGCCGAAGTTTTAAAAAACAAATCTTCTGAACTAAAATCGACCACGGAAAATCTTTCTCAATCTTTAAAAAGTATTGAAAATGAAATTCATGACATTCATATTCAATTCCCTAATATTCCACACGAGAGTGTACCTAAAGGTAAAACCGCGGAAGATAATACGACAGTAAGAAGCTGGGGTACACGACCTATTTTAGCAAAAAATGCGGTTCCACATTGGGATTTAGCTTCAAAATATGATTTATTTGATTTAGATTTAGGTTCTAAACTTACAGGTGCGGGATTCCCGGTATTTAAAGGAAAGGGTGCCAAATTACAAAGAGCGTTGGCTCAGTTTTTTTTAGATGAAAATACGGCCGCAGGTTACCAAGAAATTATTCCTCCTTTGATGGTTAATGAAGCGTCTGCTTATGCTACAGGGCAATTGCCCGACAAAGAAGGTCAAATGTATATCATCAATGAAGAGCGACCTTTTTATATGATTCCTACCGCGGAGGTCCCTGTAACCAATATTTATCGTGATAAAGTGTTGTCATTGCAAGATTTACCTGTTAAACTTACCGCATTTTCGCAATGTTTCCGAAGAGAAGCAGGAAGTTATGGAAAAGATGTACGAGGATTAAACCGAGTACATCAGTTTGATAAAGTGGAAATTGTACAATTAGTAAACCCTGAAAACTCATACCAAATTTTAGAAGAAATGACGGCTCATGTTGAGGGAATTTTACAAAAATTAGGTTTAGAATATCGCGTATTACTTTTATGTGGCGGGGACATGAGTTTTGCATCCGCTAAAACGTATGATTTAGAAGTGTATAGTGCCGCGCAAGAAAAATGGCTTGAAGTCAGTTCGGTTTCTAATTTTGAAGATTTTCAGACCAATCGATTAAAAGCAAGATATAAAGACGAGGAAGGAAAAACAAAACTTTGTCATTCTTTAAATGGTAGTGCCTTGGCTTTACCTCGTATTTATGCCGCTATTTTAGAAAATTATCAGACGGAAGATGGTATCAAAATTCCAGATGTTTTAGTTCCTTACACTGGATTTAATAAAATATAAGGATGCGCTTTATTTTACTTTTTTTTGTTTTATGTTCATCTCATCTCAATGCTCAAAATTGGGACAAATCTGTTTTTGAGTTCGACAAGTCGAACTTTGAATATATTCAAAAAAATAAATTTAATGATGGTCTTTACTTATCTTATTATGATTTATTAAATGAAGTCAACGGCATTCAGCCTTTTTTTTATTTCAATAAAATTGTCGATACCACTTTAGTGGATGAAAAAATAGCACTTTTTGAAATCAATCAAGATTTTTTAGCTTACGAAGCGTTAGAAAAATATCTTTATGTGGTTAAAAATGGTGTTTTTTATTTTCAATTTTTTAGAGACCCAAAACAAAAACGAATTATATATATTTCTGTTTCAAAAGATGAGCCATATCAATATATTTGTAGTGCTATTCCGGTTAAAATTTTTAAAAAATTAAGTAAAAAGCCATTAAACGAAAACAATGATGAACAATTTTTTGAACATACATTTGCTAGTGATAGTATTTTAAATCAAAAGCCTTTTTTGAATTTAAGAAATGCTAAAAATGATTATTATTTAGATTATTACAATTTCCTTAAAAACAAATGTCAAATCCGCTTTGATCAATGGAGCAACCAATTTATAGATTCGAAAAATGAAGTTTGGATATCAGGAAATTTTATTGTTTCGCTCAGCTTAGGTAAAATTTTTGATGCATCGTATTTAACCTCAGGTTATATTTTATCACAAAAACCAGAAATTACTCGAAAATTGGATTCAAAAGTTATGATTACAGTGGACAACAACCTAAATTATTATCAATTTGAGTATAAAAGGAGTACTATAAATAAACTAATTAATTTATTAAATCAAGAGCTTTACCAACCTTAATCTATAAAAATGAAAAAAATAATCAATACATCAAATGCACCAAAAGCCATTGGACCTTATAGTCAAGCGGTTTGGGCTGGTGATTTACTTTTTTTGAGTGGTCAAATTGCACTTTGCCCAGAAACTGGAGCGTTTTTAAATAGTTCGCTAGAAGAAGAATCGCACCAAGTAATGAAAAATATCAAGAGTATTTTGAATGCGGCAGAGATGGATTATCAAAATATTATCAAATCTAGTATTTTCCTAAAAGATATGAATGATTTTGCCGAAGTAAATCAAATTTATGCGTCATATCTTTCTGAGCCATTTCCTGCGAGAGAAACTGTTGAAGTAGCACGATTACCCAAAGATGCTCGTATTGAAATTAGCATTATTGCTAAAAAGTAAAAATTATTCTAAAAATAATTTTCTCTTTTTCTAAAATTCAAACGTAAACCAGCACTTAATCCAAAGGAGTTATTTGACGGCAAAACACTATTAAAACTCGAATTTCTGTAAAAAACATCAAAATCTATAAAGAGATTATGCCACAACATATATTGTGTTTGTAAACTTAATATATGAATTGTATTTGCAACTCCTTGATTTTGAGTAACACCAAAAGTATTCGGGATATTATTTCCTGGTATACTAGCAAAAATATCCGAACCAAATTTTGCGTTAGCGGTATCCGCACCTCTTTGTATTAAAAAATATTTTGCTTCTAGTAATAATCTTGGAATAGGTTGATAATTTAATCTAAAAATCCATTCTGTAAAATTTGCACCTAAAGGATGCGCTAACGTTTGATTATAATGTGTGTAATTTGACAACGTATCTCCTTTATAATCAATATTATAATGCGAATAGGTATATGGTCTAACCATATTAAATTCGACTTGGCCATCCAAATTTTTAACACCACCCATATTTAAATATTTACCTCCAAGTTGTAATGCATATTTGTTGCCCCACCAACCACTTTGTTTTATCAACTCATTGATTTTGAGATCATCAATCAACAATTGAGAATATACTTGAAATTGATTTTGAATATTCCATTTAAACTGAAAACCCATTAATGAATTATCAGCACTTCCCAATGTATGCTCCAAAGAACGATAAAACATAAGCGGATTGAGATATTGAATGTCAAATCCATTATTTCTATTAAAAACAATGGATTCAAAGAAAGAAAGTTCTATTTTTGAAGAAGGTTTGAAAGTTAATAAATGCGTTGCTGCATATTTTCTCAATAAATTTCGATCGGCTCCTCGTTGATATTGATTGACTAATTCATTAAATAAAACTTGATAATTCAACTTCCAAAAACGAATTTGTGATTTTAAAAATAATGCCGGTGCCGCTTGATCACTCAAAAATAAGGAACGATAACCGTGACCATAAAAATGCCGATCGTGTCCAAAAGTAATACTAAAATACTTTGGAAAACTATAATCAATATATCCAATCGAGTTCGAAAAGTCAATAGCATTTGAATTGCCATCTTTCCAATAAGTGTATTGAGGAATAGATGCATATTTATTTGACAAACTGTATTGATTAACAAAATCTGGATGTCGCATTTGATTTTCGGTAACTTGAAAATAAAAGCTAAAACGACGCTGAATATTTCCATGAATTTCAAGACCACGCGTATTTTGAAATAAATTTGCTTCTTGACCAGAAACGTTACCTGCAGTTAAAGCTAAAATGGGATTGATACGGATAAAAAAATCTTGGTTTTTATACGCATAAAAACTGGCTTGATTTTTATAAAAAGTATTCCATAGATTTAAAGATTTAAGCGAATCAGATTTTAAAGAATCTTGAAAATCAATAAGTTCTTGATTTAGAAAACTTATATTAAAATTATCTATTTTTGAAAAATTCCATTCTTTTTTTTGAATCAAATCATATACATCATTTCTTCTATAATTTTTAAATCCCGCATAAAATTGCGCATTAGAATCTAAAATTTCGAGACGATTTACAATAAATTCCGCAAAGTTATTGTTACTAAAAGTACTTCCTTGGGAAAATAATTCAATACTGAACGTGATGGATAAAACTAAAATTATTATTTTCATTTAACTTCATTTAAAATTTGGTGGTGTTTCTTGCTATTTCCATAACCGTACATAGCATAAATCATAATTCCTAATGCCATCCAACCTAAAAATCCATACCAACCCACAGCAGGAATTTCTATCATTAGATACATACAGCAAATGGCTCCTAGAATTGGAATCGCATTATACTTTTTATAAACAGCTAAAAAAATTATTAAATTGAATACCAAAGAAAATAAAAGAAATAAAAATTCTTCGAATAATAAATGATTGATACGATTGCAATACATAATAAATTTTGGCAACATAAAATACCAATATGCAATAGCAACAAAGGGTAAAATCCATCTGGAATTAACATAAGGAATTTTAAATTGCTTATTTTGTTTCGTGATTTTTGGAAGTGCTAAAACGCCTAAACAAACTAAAACAAAAGCAAATAAAGTTCCGATACTTGTTAAATCGGTCATAATCGATGCGGGTACAATAAGAGCTGGAATTCCTACTAATATTCCGGTTAATAAAGTCGAAAATGCAGGAGTTTTATATTTTGGATGAATATTAGAAAATCGTTTTGGGAGTAAATGATCACGACTCATGCTCATCCAAATTCGCGGCTGACCAATTTGAAATACCAATAATACCGAAGCCGTAGCAATTACCGCACTAATTGAAATGATATATCCAATCCAATTTAAACCTACTTTTTGAAAAACAAAAGCAAGTGGATCTTCGACTTTAAGAAAACTAAAATGCACCATTCCAGTTAAAACCAATGCAATTAAAACATAAAGTATTGTACAAATAATGAGCGCATACATCATTCCTCTTGGTAAATCTCTTTGCGGATTTTTACATTCTTCGGCCGTAGTTGATATGGCATCAAAACCAATATAAGCAAAAAATACTGCAGAAACGCCTGCTAATACTCCAGAAAAACCATTAGGTAGAAAAGGGACATAATTTTGAGGATTAATATAAAAAAAACCAACACCAATGACCAAACCAATTACTGCAATTTTAATAAATACCATTAAATTTGATACTTTCTTTGTTTCTTTAATTCCTATATAGGCAATGAATGTAATTATTGCAACAATAAAAAAGGCAGGAATATTTAGCATTATTTTATATCCAAAAATAGATGGTGCATTTTCAAATCCAACAATATATTCATATAATTGTGGCGAAATTTTTTCACCTTGCATTATTAAATCTTGAGCATATGCATAATTATCTATAGCCGCGTAATAACCTACGGAAAGCCAATATGGAAAATGAATACCAATTCCTTTAAGTAAATTCAAAAAATAACCACTCCAGCTAATGGCCACCACAATATTACCAATTGCATATTCCAAAATTAGTGCCCAACCAATAATCCATCCAAAAATTTCACCAAAGGAAACATATGCATAGGTATAAGCGCTACCACTTTGAGGTATTCTTGAAGCAAACTCGGCATAGCAAAGTGCCGAAAATCCGCACGTAACCGCAACAATAAGAAAAAGAAAAACAACGCCTGGTCCTCCTTGAAATGATGCCATACCGATAGTAGAAAAAATTCCAGCTCCTATAATAGCTGCAATTCCCATTAAAGTTAAATCAAAAGTGGTTAACGTTTTATTTAGTTCGCTTTTGTTTTCGCTTAAGTCTATATTTTTTTTCTTAAAAATGTGTTTCATTTATTCACTTAAAATTATTATTTGATAATCCATTTTTTGATAAATTCAATTCCTTTATATGGTATATATTTCATAGGAATATCAATAAAAGTTGGCGAAATCATCACGGCTTTTGAATTTGAAAACACTTTAAAACTCTCTTTACCATGATATTTCCCTATACCACTATTCCCTACTCCACCAAAAGGTAAATTATGGTTGGCTACATGAAGCAAAACATCATTTATACAAAAACCTCCAGAACTGCATGTCATAGACAAATCTTTTCCTATTGATTCATTTCCAAAATAATACATTGCTAATGGCTTTGGATTTTGGTTTATATATTTTGTGCAATCTTCTATTTTACTAAATGAAATTAAAGGTAATATGGGGCCAAAAACTTCTTGTTCCATTACTTTTTCATTAATATTCGAAGAAACAATAGTTGGTTCAATAAATTTTTGAGAAGCATTTGTATTTCCACCAAATACTACATTTGAATGTTTAATTAATTCATTGAGACGCGCAAACGCTTGTTCATCAATAATTCGACCGTAAAAATTTGAATTTTCTGGACTATCCGAATAAAATAATTTTATATACTTTATTAAGTTTTGAATAAACGTTTCTTGAATATCTTCATGAATAAAAATATAATCTGGAGCAATACAAGTTTGTCCGTTATTCATCCATTTACCCCAAACAATTCTTTTGGCTGTTATTTCCAAATTGGCGTCTTGATCTACAATACATGGACTTTTTCCACCAAGTTCAAGTACACAAGGCGTTAGATTTTGGGCCGCAGCTTGCATGACTATTTTGCCAACTATTGGATTTCCAGTAAAGAATATAAAATCAAATGGTTTTGATAATAAATATTGAGCCGTTTCCGCTTGCCCCAAAACTACTGAAATATAGGAAGCGTCAAAATATTTTGAAATTAAATTTGCAATAAGATTTGACGTATTTTTGGATTTTTCAGAAGGTTTAATAATCGCACAACAACCTGAAGAAATGGCACCAATTAGGGGCGCTAAAGCCAATTGAAACGGATAATTCCAAGGTGAAATAATTAAAGAAACGCCTAAAGGTTCATTTTGAATGTAACTCTTGGAAGGCCATAATGTTATTGGCGTAGATACCGATTGGAGTCGCATCCATTTTTTTAAATTTTTAAGATGATATGAAATTTCAGATTTTAATATTGAAATTTCAGTAAAAAATGCTTCATCTTTATTTTTCTTTAAATCTAAATATAGTGCTTCATAGATCAAAGATTCATTTTCTTTTATTAATCGCTTTAGTTGCTTTAATTGCTGAATTCTAAAGTCATACGATTTTGTTTGTTGAGCATCAAAAAAAGATTTTTGTTTTTCAAATAACAAAGCGATTTCTTCATTAGACGTAATTTCCATAGTTTTCTATTTTATTTTTCTTTGAGGAATTCCTTTTTGACATTTTTCATTCGAGCATTTACCATATAGATATAAAGAATGTGAATCAACCGTAACATTTAATATTTCTTCTAAAGATTTTTTGATTTGATGCAAACGTGGGTCACAAAATTCAATAATACTTTGGCATTGATTACAAATAAAATGATCATGCTGTTTGTAACCAAAAGACTTCTCGTACAAAGATAAATTTTGTCCAAAATGATGTTTGACAATAAGACCACATTCCAAAAATAATTCTAAATTATTATAAATTGTCGCTCTACTAATCCTGTATGAAGTATCGGATAAATTTTTAAACAAGGTATCTACGTCAAAATGCGTATTTAGTTTATAAATTTCATTAAGAATATAATATCTTTCACTGGTTTTTCGCATCTTTTTCGCATCCATATGATTGGTGAGAATATGAAAAATATCCGGAAAATCTTTTAGTAGCTTTTGAGCTTCAGTCATTTTATTTTATTGTTTTACCGTTTTAATCGTCTTAACCAAAATGCCATTTTGATCATAGAAATGCGTCAAATAAAGTCCTTTGCTCCATAATTCGCTATCTATTTGTTTCTCTATTGAATTACGATTATTCATTTCTTTTCCTAAAATATCTATTATTCGATATGAATGATTATCTGGAAAATTTAGTACTAAATAACGACCATTATAAAAAGCATTAAAATCTTTTAATTTCGAAATAGATTCAATATTCATAACTGCCTTTTTATCATACTGAATTGTTGTATAATTAGTTCCTAAAGAATCTAAAGTAGCTAAAACGACCTCTTGATTACCCGAAGATCCATAGAAAGAATGTGTTTTTACAGATGGCAATAAATCTTCAGATGGCAATGGGAAAAGACCTAAATCATTTAAGTTTAACTTAAGTGGAAGTGGGCCAATTTTAATATGAATGTATGGAATAAATGAAAAATCAAGAGCGCGTTCTAATCTTAAAACGTCTTTATCGGCAATTGTTGGCGTCGTTATTTTACCAAATGCGTCGCATGAAATTTTACTACTTAATGAAACTTCAACTGAAATGGAATCAACTTTAGGAGTTACACCTGGAGGAAGACCTGGAATAGAAGCATTTGCAATTAAAGAATCTAAGTTACCTACAAGACTTTCAATTACATCTTTTGGTAAAGTAATTGAGGCTTTATCTTGAGAATTCACCGGACCCATATTATATGAAATTGGACTAGTTAAAAATTTCAAATTCCCATTAAATCTAAAATCTAAATCAAGAGGCAACGGAATTGCATCTCCTAAGTCTAAACCTCTTATAATGACATCATTTTGAGTTTTTTCTAAATAAAGCTCAATAGGTGCATCTTCTCCTACAGAAATTCGCATATTGGCTTTAGGAAATTTAGTACCCGAATAGGATCTATAATTTACCGTAGAGCTCATTCCATCTGTTAATGATGTATAATCAAACTTTTGATTATTTCCTTTTGGAGCTACTTTATACTCTACATCATTGACATTGTTTACAAATTCAAAAGTGTTTCCTGGCGATGGAAGAATTGAATTATCTCTTGAAAATTGTGCGTCTAAAGATTTTAATACTATAGAAAAGAACAAGAAAAAGATAAATTTAGATTTCATAACTTTTATATTTTTAGCAAATTTAAGTGCAAAAAACCAAATAATCGTTTTTTTTTTAATCATATATAAAAAAGACTTTAGATTTGTGAACTTAATGAATATTTATAATGAAAAAAATCCTACCTCTTGTAATTTTAATATTTATAGCTTTTTGGGGTTGTAAAAATAAAAGCAACAAAAATAAAAGTGAAATCATCGTTCATTTATTATCGGATCCAGATAAATTAAATCCATACACATCCACTACAGCGGATGCAAGTTATATGGAACGATTTTTATTTCAAAAATTGATTGATTGGAATTATGAAAAAAATGATTTTGAAGCGGTTTTAGCTGTTTCTAGACCAAAAATTACACCATTTAATAATGGCCTAAAAATTGAGTATGAAATTAAACCCGAAGCTAAATGGGACAATGGAACAGATATAACAGCTTATGATGTTGCTTTTTCATACAAAGCCGTTTTGAATCCTAAAACTTCTTGTGAGCATATTCGTCCTTATTTCAAAAGATGGATACAAAAAATAGAAATTGACAGCACCAATCCTAAAAAATTCACTATCTATTCTAAAGAAAAATATATTTTAGTTGAAGAATATAGTGGATATTGGGTGATGCCAGAATATATTTATGATGCTGATAAAATTATGCGTCAATTCACTATTGAACAGTTAAATGATACAAATTCTTTAAAAACAAATCAAGAAATTGTTAAATTTGCGGAACAATTCAATAGCCAAAAATTCATGCGCGAAAAAGGTGGCATTGTAGGTTCGGGGCCATACGAATTTGTAGAATGGAATACAGGTAGTTCTGTTGTTTTTAAAAGAAAATCGAACTGGTGGGGAAGAAATTCAAAAGATACTGCATTACAAAATATAGCTTCAATCGAAACCTTAAAATTTAAAGTTATCAATGATTGGAGTACAACCACAACGGCTATTAAAGGAGGTGGATTGGATTGCATTCACAGTATTGAGTTTAAATCGTTTAATGAATTAAAATCGGATTCCAAATTTAATGAGAATTATAATGCGTTTACACCTTCTGCCGATCAATATGTTTATATTGGAATCAATATGAGTAATCCCAAATTAAAAGATATTAAAGTTAGACAAGCCATGGCGCATAGCCTTGATAAAAACTTGATTATTGAAACCTTGCTTTACGGTCTTGGTCAGCCTATAGAAAGTATGGTGCATCCTTCAAAAAATTATTACAATAAAAACCTTAAGTCTTTTGATTACAATATTGAAATGGCTAATAAAATTCTTGATGAAGCAGGATGGATAGATAAAGATGGCGATGGCGTTCGTGAAAAAATGATTAATGGACGTTCGGAAGCATTAAAATTAGAATTTAAATATAATTCGGGAAATGAAACTCGAAAAAATATTGGATTAATCTTCAAAGAAAATTTGAAAAAAATCGGAATAGAGGTCAATATGGTTTCTAAAGAGTTCACTATTTTTATAGATGATCTTAAAAAACACGATTTTGAGGTGTATTGTGGCGGTTGGGTTGGCGATCCAAATGTAGAAGATCCTACACAATTATGGCATACTGAATCCGCTAAAGGTGGTTCAAATTATGTAAATTATGGCGATATGGAAAGTGATCGATTAATTGATCAGATTGCTAAAGAATTAAATCCCGAAGTTCGAAATCAGCTTTATATGAAGTTTCAGGAAAAAGTTCATAATGAAATTCCATATATTTTCATTTATGCTCCTAATGAAAGAATGGCATTTTCAAAACGATTTACAAATACAAAAGCATATACTGCTCGTCCTGGATTTGATCTTAATGCATGGAAATTATCTAAATAAAACACTAATGAGTTCTAAAAAAATAGCCATAGTAATGGGAAGTGATAGTGATTGGCCAATTATGCAACAAGCGGCTGATTTTATTGACGCTATGCAAATAGAATATGAAGCAAAAGTAGTATCAGCGCATCGTACGCCTGAATTCATGTTTGAATTTGCAAAAAATGCACATCAAAATTATGATGTTATTATAGCCGGTGCTGGTGGTGCGGCGCATTTGCCTGGAATGATTGCTTCATTAACGCATTTACCTGTCATTGGAGTTCCTATCAAATCAAGTAATTCCATAGATGGTTGGGATAGCTTGCTTTCAATTTTACAAATGCCGAATGGCGTTCCTGTTGCTACTGTGGCTTTAAATGCCGCTAAAAATGCAGGAATTCTAGCTTGTCAAATTTTAGCTTTAAATAATACAGCACTTTCAGAAAAATTGATTGCTTATAAAAATGAAATGAAAGCTAGTGTTTTAGAAAAGAAACTTTCTTAGTATCATAATATGCAATACCAAAAAGGCAAAAAAGTACTTTTTATTGCAAAAAAAATTCCTTGGTCGAATAATGGTGGTGAATCTATTGTAATTCATAAAGATATGGATTTTTTTCATCAAAAAGGTTTCGAAATCTTTTTTTTTGGAATTAATACCAAAAAGCATTTTGTAAAAGATGTTTCTCACAATATTCCAAATTATATTAAGTCCTATGAATCTGAATTTATAAATACATTTTCTTTTTTTAGATTAATTTATTTATTCATTTTTAAAAATAAAACTTGGTATTTAGATCGCTTTTACTCGTTAAAAATTCACCAAAAACTCAATGAATTTATTTCCATAAACAATTTTGATATCATTGTTTATGAAGGCTTACCATGTACATTGTATCAAAATCATTTTTCTGGAAAGTTGATCTATAGAGCCCATAACGTAGAAAATTTACTATGGAAAACGAAAAAGGATTTTTTATATAATATGTCAAACCCAATATTAAAAAAAGTATTCTACTTTTTTTATAAAAATATTGAACAGCTTCTAAATAATTATGAAAATACGTATTTAAACAATTTTGATTTAATAGCTACATTAAGCAACGTAGACGCTAATTACTTTAATAATTATTATCAAAATGTAAAAACATTACCCATTTTTATTGGTGATTCCATTTTAGCAAAACGAAACGTGGAACCAAAATTAAAACTTGTTATATTAGGAAGCATGGATTGGCAACCCAATTTAGAAGGCACTAAATGGTTTTTAAAAAATGTTTGGAACGAATTAAATCATGAACTTTTTGAGTTAACCATAGCTGGAAAAGGAGCATTTAAAATTTTTAAAAATGAGACAACTTTAAATTTTAATGAACATTGGCAAAATTTTGAAGAAATAAAACGTCAAAATGACATTTTAATTGTTCCTTTATTTTCAGGCGGAGGCATTCGAATTAAAATCCTTGAAGCGATTCAATATCAATTACCAATAATTTCTACAAAAAAAGGAATTGAAGGTATAGAAGTGAATACTTCGATTTCAATTGCGGATTCAAAAGATGAATTTAAAGAAATATTAAATACTTTAGAACAAAATAGAAATCAACTCATAGAAATACAAGAGAAAATGTTAGATTTACATTTGAATTTTAAAGAAAATAGTTTGAAACTGGAAACATGGATATAAAATTTAGAGAAATTCAATTAAATGAATTCGATGCGTTATTTGATATAGCTTCAAAAATTTGGCATGATCATTATACTGAAGTGATTGGAAAAGAACAAGTAAATTATATGCTTGATACCATCTATGATAAAAAAAGTTTAGAAGATAGTATACATAAAGGACAAGTCTATTTTTTTATTTTACAAAATGACAAAAAAATTGGATTCTTCAGTATAACAAATGAAAATGAGTTGTGGTTAAACAAGTTATATGTAAATACAGACTTGCAAGGTCAAGGAATCGGAAAAATAGTTTTGGATTATATTAATAACTCGATGCAACCAGACATAATAAAACTTACTGTAAATCGACAAAACTTCAAATCAATTAATTTTTATTTTAAAAATGGTTTTAAAATAGAAAAGGTTGAAGATTTTGATATTGGAAATGGATACTGGATGAATGATTTTATAATGGTAAAAAAAAATAATTAATTCGTTTTTAGAAATAATAAATATTTTTTTTCAAAAAACAACTAACTTTGTAACAGATATGAGATTAAAGAAATTATTAATAGGAATGGTATTAACTACAATTTTATTGTCAAGTTGTAGTGTGTTTCGCAAAAAATGTAACTGCCCAAAAGTAAGTCAAGAAAAAAAACAAATTGAAAAAGTTTATGGCTAATATGCAATACCAAGCAAAAGATTTTTCAAGCGAAGCAGAGATAAGATGGTGTCCTGGTTGTGGCGACTATATTATTTTAAAACAATTACAAATGGCATTGGCTAAATCAGGTTCTATTCCGCACCAAACTGCTGTTATTTCTGGAATTGGATGTTCCTCGAGGTTACCGTATTATATGAATACTTATGGTTTTCATACGATTCATGGACGCGCATTACCCATAGCCACAGGATTAAAAAAGACAAAACCCGAACTTGAAGTTTGGGTAGCAACTGGCGATGGGGATTCATTATCAATAGGAACGAATCATTTTGTTCATTGCTTGAGAAGAGATATTGATATCAATATTATTTTATTTAACAATAAGATTTACGGTTTAACAAAAGGGCAATATTCTCCGACTTCTGATTTGGGACAATATTCAAAATCAACACCACAAGGTAGTGAAGAAGCTCCGTTAAATGTAATGGAATTAGCATTGGCTTCAGGAGCTAAATTTATTGCTAGAAGTGCGGATCGTTTTGCCAGTCATTTACAAGAAGTTTTTATAAAAAGTAAAAATCATTATGGAACATCTTTTGTAGAAGTTTTACAAAATTGTCCCATTTTTAATGACGGAATATTTGATATCTATACCCAAAAAGACCAATCTAAAAATAATATAATTTTCCTAGAAGAAGGAAGTCCAATTGTTTTTGGAGATAACAACGACTTAACGATTGTTATTGAAAACTTAAAACCAAAAATAACAAAATTATCCGAAGTTTGTGAAGAAAATTTATGGATTCATGAAAAAGAAAATAAACAAAAAGCATTGATTTTGTCACAATTAGGCTTTGAAGAATTTTCAAATTTCCCTTTACCTTTTGGCATTATTTTTGAAAAAAATGAAAAAAAATCTAAAATGAGCACAAAAGCTCAACTTAATGATTTTCAATTAATTAACGTAATAAAAAGCCGTTCATTTGAAATTTCATAAAATTTTTTAATGTGAAATAAATTAAAAAAAGTACCTTTGCCACTATAATTAATTAAATCATTTTAAGTAAATAAATTTTATTTATGAAAAAAACATTATTCTTATTAATCATATCGTTTTCTACGATTTCGATATTTTCACAGAAAAAAGTTGAAGCTCCAGCTGAAACAGTAAAAAAAGTTGAAGCTCCAGTTGTTTCTAAGCCCATTTCAATCGCTCCAGTAAGTGACGGTATTTTCGCACCAAAAGAATCCAATCCTTTTGAAATTGGTATTTCTGGTGGATTACATACTATTTGGGGTGATATCAGTTCAAGAGTTGGTCTTAATTTAGATAATTCTACTTTTGGTTTTCATATCCGTAAAGCACTAAGTCATCATTTTTCAATGAGACTTCAATATAATTATGGAAATGCGACCATGAAACATGAAGCACCAAGATACTCAGGTGTTGGTAATTTTATTGGTGGATTAGCCAATCCAGGCCAATCATTATGGTTTGCTTCTTCTCAAGCATACTCACATATGTTTGCTTTAGATCAAATCTTTACTTTAGGAAACAATTCTGTTTACCGTTCTCATCCTAAAGTTATTTTTGATTTATTTGTTGGTCCTGCGTTAGTGATGTACACCACTAAATTAGATTTAAAAGATGGAAGTGGCGCACAATACAATTGGTCAGCTGCAGAAAGTATTTTTCAAAGTGCTATAACAAGTGATCCAGTTAATGGATATACAAAAGGAGTTTCTGATGTGTCTCGATGGATGGATAATACTCTTGATAATAATTATGAAACGTATGCTACAAATAATGGATTTAAAGTTAAATTATTTGATATGGCAGTAATTCCTGCAGTTACTTTTGGTGCTGGAGCTGCGGTTCGTATTTCAGACAAGTTTAACTTAGGTATCGAGCAACGTTTTGTATATTTATTTGATGATTACATAGACGGTGAGCGTTTTAATGGAGGAAGTTCTAGTTCAGGAGATTTATCTCAGAACAATGATATGATTTTAAATACAACGGTTAAGTTAAACTATAATTTAGCTAAAAAAGGTACCAATGCATTACCTAAATATTGGAAAAACGAAAATGACTATATTTACAGAAAAGTTGCAGGTGCGGACAATAAAAAAATCCTTAACGAAGCATTTGCTGATAGTGACGGAGATGGCGTTCCAAATCGTTTAGATCAAGAAGAAGATAGTAGAACGGGTTGTCCTGTAGATACTAGAGGTGTAATGTTAGATAGCGATAAAGATGGTATTTTAGACTGTGATGATGTTGAACCATATTCTCCTGCTGGCTACCCAGTAGATAGCAAAGGTAAAGCAATTGTTCCTCCTCCTGCTTGTTGTGAAGAAATGAAAAACATGGTTCCTAAAGAACAAACAAACACAACAAATCCAGCATGTGCTGAAACATCAATTCCATCAGTAAAATTTGCTAAGAATAAATATGGAATTAGTCCTGAAATTGCAAATTCATTAAAAACTATTGGTGAAAAAATGCAAAATTGCCCTGATATGCGCTTGGTTGTTGCTGGAGTTAATGATAGAAACTCTAACAATGGTAAATTAAACGAACAATTATCATACAATAGAGCGAATGAAGTAGTAAATCATTTAACTGAAAAATTTGGTATTACAAGAGATCGATTTATTGTTAAATTTAATCAAGATGGATTAGGTGATAAAGAAGCTGACAGAGCCGTTATGTTTAGACATGCTCAAAATGGAGAGTCGGGCAACAGTAACCCGCCTTCACCACATCCTGGATTAAATGCAGGTTCAAAATAAGATTTAATTAAAAAAGACTCAGAATATTCTGAGTCTTTTTTTTGTCAAAATAAATTCGATTTTATGAAGTTTTTTTTAAGCATTGCGGCAATATATGGTTTTTTTGGAATACTATTAGGCGCCGTTGGTGCTCATGCACTTAAAGGGAAAATAAGTCCTAATGAATTTAACAATTATAGAATTGGCGTTGAATATTTATTTTTCCATATAGCACCATTACTTTATTTATCCCATCAAAATAAATCATTATTGAAATTACTTTCCGGAATTTGTTTTTCTATTGGGATTTTATTTTTTAGCGGATCCAATTTTATTTTGCCTTCACAGCCGGTACATTTGTTAAATGTTTCTTTTTTAAAACCTATAACTCCTGTAGGTGGTATATTAATGATGGCAGGTTGGTTTTTATTATTTTTTGATTCCTTTAAGAAAGCTTCAAAATAGTTTTATTCAAAAAGTAAACTACCAATACGCACCATATTACTTCCGGATTCAATAGCTAATTGATAATCACCACTCATCCCCATTGATAATACGTTAAGGGACGAATTATTTTTAGATAATTGGTCATACAAATGTTTCAGACTTTTAAATTCTTCACGAATTTTACTTTGATCATCTGTAAAACTTGCCATTCCCATGAGCCCTACAATTTTTGAATACTTAAGATTTAATTTTTCGATATCAAAAAAAACATTTTCAAAAGAAGTTAAATCAAAACCATATTTTTGTTCTTCATCAGAAATATGAACCTGAAGGAGAATTGAAATATCTTTATGTATTTTAGCGGCTTGTTTTTCAATTTCTAAGAGTAATTCTAATGAATCTACAGAGTGAATCATATTAACAAAAGGAAGTAATTTAGATACTTTATTCTTTTGTAAATGCCCAATCATATGCCATTCTATATTTTCGGGTAACAAAGGTGCTTTTCTTAATATTTCTTGCACTTTATTCTCTCCCATTTTCCGTTGTCCATAGTTATAAAGTGCATTTACATCTTCGATACTTCTATATTTAGTTACTGCAACTAATTGTGAATTATTTTTTTCAAAATCAGCAATTAATTGTTTATAAACGTTGTGATTTACTGGCATTTTTGTACTTTTGTATTTTAAATAGAATATGCAAAAATATCTTTTTTTAATTTATATTATTGTTTTAAATACAAGTTGTAGTAATTCTAAAAACGAAGAAAAAGCGTTTGTTGAAATTCTTTGCAAAATTCATGAATGTGAGGCGTATCAAGAGATAAAACTTGAAAATAAAGACTCTATTTTTTTATCAAGCTGTATAGAATCAATTTTTGTTGAAAACAAAAAATATGATAAAAATAAATTTGTTGAAATGTTAAAAACCTATCAACAAAATGGAAAAGAATATGAAATTATTTATGATTCTTTAATAAATAAACTATCTATTAAAGAAAATTTGTAAATAAATCATAAAGTTAAGCAAAAAATATAATGCTAAGACAGGCATTAGAATTTTTTTATCTACATTTACTTTTAATTTTTCGCACCATACTATTGTAATAACTACTAATACTGGGATAAAATACAATATTGTATACTCATTTTGAGCATAGTTAAATAGAAAAATATAGAAAAAGAAAAAAGGCATAAAAGATAAAACAAGGTATCGATACCCATTTTTTGTAAATAAAAAACGCATTTGATGTCCTCTTAGTGTCGTATAAGCTAAAAATGAATAAATTATAAAGAAGGGCCAAAAAGATTTAAAAAAATGAATCAAAATATTTTTTTGTGCATGAATAAAGTCCACATTTAAATAGGATTCTTTCAAATATAAATTTTTAAAAGAGGTTATAAAATTCCAAGTTCCATCTACAGTTGCATATTGAATCAATACAATAGATAATGCTAATAAAAAAGCAATTGAAGCCGTTATAGTTGGTACAAACATTTTATATTGTTTCCTAAGATTAAAAAACGATATTGAAATGATGGTCATCGTATAAAATATACCCAGCCAAGAACTGTAACTCATTAAAAATAAAATGATAAATATTAGTATCAAATATTTTGGACTATGATAGCGATTTTTATAAAAAAGCTTTAGAATTATGTAGGTAAAAACCACTAAAAATACTTGTACAAAAATATCTGGATGAAAATTAAATACTTGAAAATAAACGACATAAGGATTTAATAAATACAATAATCCTGAAATAAATGCAATTCGACTAAATCTTAACTGAGCTTTATTTAAAAGAATCGTATTAACGATCAAAAAAATAAAAAATGCAGTAATTGATGTGAGAATTACATTAATCCAAATATAATCATTGATTCCTAAAATGATATTTGAAAAATATAAAAAATAATACGAAAAAGGAGGATGTGAAATATAAAATGAAGTACTATTTTCTGAAGAATCAAAATCAAGAACTGGTGTTCCAAGAGTTTTAATTAACTTAAGTTCTTTCCAATTATTTACTATTAATTTACTGTTTTGTGTATAAGCTCCGACATCAATCTTTCCATAATTTTTAATACAAAAAACAAGGACAATTAGACAAAATAGATATGAAATAAAAACGGTTAGCAACTTTTGCATAAATATTGTCTATAAATTGATACAAATATAGTATTTTTGCTTAAAATCAGAGAATTTTATATTTATATATGCTCAAGCAAAGTATTGTTCAAAAACAAAAACTTAAGGTCTCTCAACAAAATATTCAGTTATTTAAGTTGATAGAGCTGAATGCATTGCAGCTTGAAGAAAAAATAAAAGAAGAGTTGGATGAGAATCCAGCTTTAGAAATTCAAAAAAATGATACCGAAGAGCAATTTGACGAATCCCGAAATAATGATACCGACGATATAGATTATGATTTAGATTATGCTTCCGATGACCATTCAGAAGAAAATGATTATAATTCGGATATATATGAAGAATTCAAAGTACATCATAATAATGTTAATGAGTATGATTATAGTTATGACGATGACGAAAAAGATTACTTTGTACCTGCAATAGAAACGCCAAGTTTTATAACAAACTTAATCCATCAGTTTAAATATTTACACTCCGATCCAAAAACAATTGAAATTGGAGAATATATCATAGGCAATTTAGATCAAGATGGCTTCCTTCGTCGTGATATAGAACTTTTGGTCGATGAGCTATCTTTTAAAAATGCAATTTATTCCAGTGTAAAAGAAGTTGAAAAAATCCTAAAAGATGTTCAAAAATTAGAACCGGCGGGAATTGGAGCTCGTGATATACAAGAATGTTTACTTCTACAAATAAAACGAAAATCAAGTTCTATTCAAAAAACATATGCTCTAGAAATTTTTAATAAATATTTTCAAAAATTCATTAAAAAAGAATTCTCTTGGCTAAAAAATAAGTTAAAGGCAAATGACACGGATTTTGAAGAAACCATAAAATTTATTCAATCTTTAAACCCAAAACCTATTGAGGACATCAATGAATCAAGTATAGGTAAATATGTTTATCCCGATTTTATAGTTTATAGAAATAGTGACAAACTGAAATTAGAACTATATAAAAACAATATGCCAAATCTTGAAATCAGTAAAGAATTTCTGGATTTATTGAAAAAATTTCAAGATGAAAGAAAAGAAAATCAAACGGCTTTTCAATTTGTCAAAGATAAACTTTATCATGCTAATAATTTTATACAAAATTTAAAGCAACGGGAAGAAACCATGATTTTATTGATGCAAGCTATTGTTGACTTCCAGCGTCCATTTTTTTTAACAGGCAATGAAGCGCTTTTAAATCCTATGGGACTCAAACATGTTTCCGAAAAAACGGATTTTGATGTTTCTACAATATCAAGATTTTCAAATAGTAAATATGTTCAAACTGATTTTGGAATTTATAGTTTAAAATTCTTTTTCAGCGAAGGAATTGAAAATATTATTGGTGAAGAAGTGAGTACAAGAAGTGTCAAAATTGCACTAAAAGAAATCATTAATCATGAAGATAAATTTAATCCATTTACAGATGAAGAGTTGGTATTAAAACTAAAGTTAAAAGGTTTTCGAATTGCCCGACGAACCGTAGCTAAATATCGCGATATCATGGATATTGCTCCAAGACACTTAAGAAGATCTCATTAATATTCATTTTAATTATATAATTATGACCCCGCAACTTGCACGTTTCTTTTCGATTATTTTCCATCCCATTTTAATGCCACTTTATAGTTTTTTTGTCATTGTATTTAGTTTTCCGTACTTGTATATTAATGTGCCAACTAAAATTTGGAATTTGTCTATTGGGCTTTTATTATTTATGACCTGTATTTTCCCATCCATTATGGTACTTGTTTTAAAAAAATTACAAATCGTTGATGACCTGGATATAAGCGTAAGAAAGCAACGAATTTTACCTTATATGTTGTTTTTGTTATTTTATTTAATGTCTTTTTTAATGTTTAAGCCAAAAGAAGTGGTTTCTCTAATTTATATTCAAGATTATTTAATTGCAACCGTATTATTGGGCGCTACGATTTCTATTATCATTTCATTTTTTCTTAATAATTTTTTAAAAGTAAGTATTCACACCACTGCAGCAGCCAATCTATTTGCTTTTTGTGCTTTAATCGGAAAAGTTTCCAGTAAAAATCTTTTTAGTTTAATTTTATTAACTTTTTTGATTTTGGGTCTTGTTGGTGCTTCAAGAATCTATCTTAAAGCGCATACAACTAAAGAAGTAATTGTGGGTATTATCAGCGGAGTTATTGGACAAACTTTAGCTTTTATTTTTTATTACAACAGCTAAATTCGTTATTCATCTCGATGAATTAATTTCTTTTTTTCCTTTATTGGCAAAGGATTTATAGGTTGATTTAATTCTTTCTCTCCTATTTGTATATAATTTTGCCAAATCCATTTGTCTTTTTCCCATTTCAATCCCTCATAAGAACCATCAGGAATTTTTGTAAATGACAAATCTGCTAACTTTTGATTTTTACTTGTAACGTGATCATGAGTTATTAAACCTTTAGATTCGTCATAATTGAGAGAAATATTGGCTTGAGCACTATACTCTACGATATATCTGTATAAAACTTCTTTTTTTGTAATCACTTCACCCGATAAAGGATCTTTTTTTGTAGTCGTTTTTTCAAACATTGGTTTACCAAAATAAGCCATACTATCCCCTACTATTTCAATAGGTTCTACCATCTTTTTAGAAGAAAAAACATCGTTTGGATCAAAACCAAAAACAAAATATTGTTTCTGTTTTCCTATATTTTTAGAAATGATTTTATAATAAACCGCTCCAAACCAATTTTTATTGGTAATTCGTTCTTGTGGCGTCAGTGGAAAGGTATCGGAATGGTCAATTAATGGAATAATTTTTGAACCCTTTTTATTTAACTGAATGCATCCATAATGGCGAACCGTTCGATTATTTAAAGTAAGCTGAAACGTAAATATTCGGAAAAGTGAATCTGGACTGTACGCTTTACTTATATATTGTATACTATCAAATTTGTATTGAAATGAGCCTTCAATTTTCAGCGCATCTTTCAATAATTTAATAAATTCATACGTTGATTTTTGTCGATTCATTTGGCTGGTATCAAAAATCATTCGATTTGAAGCCCTTTGCATTTTTTTTTCAAATGCAAAAATCTCACTTTTATTACTTATAGAAAGCTGCGCATTAAGATTTGTAAATGATAGTAAGCAGAATAAACTAAAAATCTTCATTATTTCTTTTAAATTTTAACTCAAAAATAGACTATTTAGTATTACTTGCAATTTATTTTTTTGGCAATTTGTTTTTAAATTGTTCAAAACTATACCCTTTAGACATTAAATAACGCACTAATTTTTCTTTTGATTTATAATAATCATTTTTTGGAAATAAGAGTTTCCATTTTTTTTCAATCAAATATTCAATATTATCTTCAATTTGTTCTTTTTCAATAATTTCTAATTTGGATTCAATTAATTTAGTATCAATTTTTTTTTGTCTTAAAGCATTTATGATTTTTAAATGTCCATCTCTTTTTCGAATTGCTTTTCCTCTAATATAACTTTCAACATATCGATCGTCAGATAAAAACTGATTTTCTTTTAAATAATCAATAACTTCAACAAATAGTTGGTCTTCTATACCAAGTTTTTTCATTTTTAAAATGACATCATTTGTGCATCGTTCCATATAAGAACAATAGTTTTCCATTTTTGAAATAATCTCTTTTTTACTTAATTCCAAATTCCTTATTTTTGATATACTTCAATGGTTTTTGATACAACTTGTTCGATACTAAAATCTTCAATAAGCTTATCCACGTTTTTTTGGATTTTTTCTCTCTGAAATTGATAATTTTCTATCATCCAAAACCATTTTTCTTTTAAATCAAGAAAATTATTCGTATCAAAAAAAACAGGCAAATCCTCAGAAATCTCTCTGGCTGCTTTAAAATCATTAACTAAAATAGGACAATGATTTACTAATGCTTCTAAGATGGGCAAACCAAAACCTTCATAAAGACTAGGATAAACTGCAAAATGGGCATTTTGATATAAATCCGAAATTTCTGTATCTTTTAAATTTTCTTTAAAAATAACCCGATGCGCAAAATTGGAATTTAAAACAACTTCTTTTACTTTTTTGAAATATTCGCCTTTTCGTTTGCCAACTAAAACCAAGTTTAGCTCATGTTGTTGCGCCGTTTCAAGAAAAATATTTACAATTTGAAGTTGATTTTTTCTAGAAAGATAACTCGAAATACAAACTACATAGGGTAATTTTTCAATATATTTTTTTAGTTCATTTTCATTTCTATTAAAAGAAAAAGCATTGGGAATAACATGAATTTTATTTGGCGGTATTTTAAAATATTTTTGAATATCCTCTGAAGAAGCCTCACTAACTGTAATGATTTGATCTGAAATTTGAGCAGCTCGTTTAAATTTATAAAAATGAATCCACCGATCCCAAAAGGAATAGTCTTTTTGAAATCGCATAAACAAAACATCGTGAATCGTAACTACTTTTTTAACGTTTTTAGAAATAAAAAATGGCAATTCGCCGCTGATTCCATGAAAAACCTCTACTTTTTTTGAAATAAAAAATCCAAGAAAAATACTGCGCCATATTGATTTAAAAAAAATAAAAAAACGATTTGGAAAAACGTAAAAAATATTTTTTTGATTACATTCAACTTTCAATTTCTTGGAAGGCGTATATAAATATATTTCTGATATTTTAGGATTTGCGGTAAGCCCACGTAACAAATTTCTTCCATAAACACCAAGACCGGTATTGTTATTAAAAATACGTTTGGCTTCAATCCCGATAATCAAATTATAAACTATTTAAATGAAAAATTTGCAGATATCACATGCGAAAATAAACCTACGCCAGCATTTCCAACATTATTATAACTGTAATGTAATTGTAATGCTCCAAAATGAAGCCCAATTCCAACAGAAGGTTGCATGCTCAAAAAGGTCTCTCCTATTGGATTTATAGCTTTTGTAAAATTGGATAACCCTAATCTAAGATAAGCCGTATTCCAAAAACCAATTTCAGTTCCAACGGCTGCATCAATACTTAAAGGACCAATTGGTAATAATACATTACGTTGATCGGTATAAGCTACAAACTTAATAGAAGGCATAACGGTTATATTCTCATCATTAAAATCAAATTTAAAGCTTCCTCCAAAATGGACAGCCGGTGCCGTTATTTCGATAGCCGAATTTGGAATTTCATTATCGGTAGCTTGAAAAACTTCTCGTTCTTTATCTGTAAAGGAGAAAGACCATGTATTAAATGTTGTCGTTCCGTCTTGCAAAAAAGCACCAATAATCAATTTTTCTTTTTTGTATTGAGCGCCTACATCAAAACCAAAACCCCATGCTTTGGCAAAAGAACCATACGTTCGATGAATAATCTTTGCATTTCCTCCAATAGAAAGGCCTTCTATTTTATCTATTTTTTGAGCATAGGTTACAAATAAAGCATAATCGGCTATTGAAAAAGATCGAATATTATCGTAATTAATCGTATTATCAGGATTGTATAATTCGATAGTATTGGGTATATTATCGATTCCAAAACGCAAAAGTGAAACGCCAAATGCTTTTCCTTCATTTAGTGGTAAAACGATTCCTGCATAATCAAAATTGGCTATACCGGCAAAATAAGACGTATGCATCGCTCCAACGGTCGTGTATTCTATTTCAGAAATTGCTGATGGATTATAAAAAACTGAAGAAACATCTTCGGAACTACCAATTAATGATCCTCCCATAGCTGCATTTCGACCACCAACATTTATTTTTAAAAACTCATTACTGTATTTCCTTACTGTCTGTCCTTTAATTTCAGACAAAATACTTAAAAGTAAAAAGATGTAAATTGTATTTTTCATTAATTTAAAACTCAATCGAACTTAAAGTATATTTGTTATTTATTTGTTCCATAAATTCCAAAAATGCGTTGGTCGTATTTTGATTTTTTTCCCATTTTGAAATCTTTCCTGTCACCTGATTTAAGGCTTTAATTAAAATTTCTTTATCAGAATAAAAACGCATATACTCATGTTTTGTAAAGGACGAAAACTGCTTCAAAAATAACTGATTTGCTACTTTATCATTGATTTTTTTTTCAACAAATGACTCAATGATACTTTCATCTATTAAACTAAGATCATTATAAAAATCTTTTTCAATTCCTGGATAGTTTAGAACAATTAAATGATCTAGCCAAATTTCATAAAAAATATGTGCTAAAAAATTTTTTCTTTGGATATCTTTTAAATACGGATGATTTTGCATAAATACAATCATTTCATGCAAGAATGCTTTAAACTCTTCTCTTTGATGAAAGATAACATCATCATCATAATGTTTCAAAATTCCTTTTGAAATGCATTGAAATGTTTGATTTGTTTCTTCTTCAAGATTTTCTTTTGCGAGATATTTATTGAAATAAAATGAAAATTTTGGATAAATATCCGGAATTGCCGCTCCTATTTTATAATATGGATTGGTATCTTTGATTCTAAAATAATGGGAAAGAAAGTTCAAATTCTAATATCTATTTTTGTAATACTTTTGTTCAAAATTTTCAATCAAAAAATATAAACTATCTGTTAAAGCCTCATCAGAAATATTTTTATTTTTCTTTTCGATATTTATCATTTTATTTAAAAAATCTTTTTTAACCTTATTTGAATCAATATTATAATCACAACGCAAAATAATCAGATTTGTTTTATATTCTATTTGTACTTCTTGAGTTTTTCGGCTACTTGCAAATATCATAAAAATAGTAACTAATCCAAAGAAAAATAACGGATAAAGAATTGGCTTATATTTTCTTACAAAAGTTTTAAATCGTTTTAAAAGGATTGGAAATTTATCTTTATTCGACAAATGCGAAATATTAATAATTTCAAAATATCTTTTAGTTTTCTTTTTACTTATTGAATTGTAGGCGGCTAACTCTACGTTTGTACTTTTGGCTTTAAACGCATTAAACCGTATTTTCTTATAACCCGAAGCACTTACTAATCCAATTGGATAAAGATAGACCGCATCGGCATTTTTAGTCCTCCAATAAAATTCAATAACTTCGTTTGAAAAAATTTGTGAACGATTGCAATAAAAAAACTCAATTTCAGGAATCAAACTTGAATAATTCGTTGG
This sequence comes from Chitinophagaceae bacterium, assembly GCA_017495115.1. Lineage (GTDB taxonomy): Bacteria > Bacteroidota > Bacteroidia > Chitinophagales > JADJOU01 > CHPMRC01. The sequence continues at coordinate 75,770 of JAFEIJ010000015.1, forward strand.
ATTTGGATTCGGTATTTGATTTGAAAAATTGTTAGATTTTAAAGAATGATCGTAAAGACTTTTTTTTGTTGGATCTGAAAGCGTTTCATATGCTTCTACGATTTGAATAAATAAATCTTGGTGGTTTGGATTTTTATCGGGATGATATTTTATCACCAATTTTCGATACGCCGTTTTGACTTCATTTAATGAAGCATTAGTTGATACGTTTAAAATTTGATAGTAATTTTTTCTCAAAATAAAGTCAAATATTTTTTGCAATTATAATCAAATATAATAGAACTTAACTAAATTTTAGATTCATAAAAAGCTATTGGTATAATCATTTCTTCAAGAGAAATACCTCCATGTTGATAGCTTTCTTTAAAAAAATTAACAAACTGATTGTAGTTATTTTGATATATGAGAAAATAATCTTCTTTAGCAAAAATATAAGATGTACTGACATTGGATTGAGGCAATTCTATATCTTGTGGATTTCGAACTAAAAAAACTTCTTTTTCATTAAACTGTAAATTTTTCCCTGCTTTATACCTTATATTGTTTGATGTTTGTTTATCGCCTTGGCATTTTGAAGGTTTTTGAACTTGAGTCGTTCCATGGTCGGTAGTTATGATGATATTTACTTTTCGATCGGCTAATTTTTTCAGTAAACTATGCAAACTGGAATTTTCAAACCAAGTCAACGTTAAAGCTCTAAAGGCTTTATCATCTCTTGCTAATTCTTTCATCACTTCCATTTCGGTGCGTGCATGGGAAACCATATCGACAAAATTATAAACAATAACATTTACCTTATTTTCCATAAAATGATTGATATTCTGAACGACTTCGTTTCCTTGTTCCCGTTTAATAACTTTTGAATAGGAGTACTTAATAGGATCTTTAAAGTTTTGTTTTAACTGATTTTCAAACAATTCTTTTTCATACATATTCTTACCGCCTTCTTCATCATCATAGACCCATAATTTCGGGTATTTTTGCTGAATTTGCAATGGAGTAAGTCCTGAAAAAATAGCATTTCTGCTGTATTGAGTAGCTGTAGGTAAAATACTTAAAAACAACTCTTCCTTTTTGTAATCTAAAATTTCATCAAAATATGGTTGAATCATTTTCCATTGATCATATCTCAGATTATCTATTAAAATTAAAAATGTCGGACGATCTTTTACAAACCAATCATAAGCATATTTTTTCAAAACATTATGAGACATTGCTGGTGCATCCGCAGGATTTTTGAGCCAATTTTGATAATTTTTTATGACAAATTTATTAAATTCGGTATTAGCTTCTTTTTTCTGCAAATTATAAATCTGCTCCATTTCACTACTATTGCTGTTAACAAGTTCAAGCTCCCAATAGGTTAAATTTTTATATAGTTCAAACCACTCTTTGTAATCATTAACTGATTGAATTTCAGCAAACAATCGTTGAAATTCTTGTTGATAGGCTCTACTTGTTTTTTGAGTAACCAACTTTTTATTTTCAGTTAGTTTTTTTAAAGTCAATACTATTTGTTGAGGTTTAACCGGTTTTATTAAATAATCTGCAATTTGAGAACCAATTGCTTCTTCCATTAAATCTTCTTCTTCATTTTTTGTAATTAAAACAACTGGAATATTCGGTTTTATCCTTTTAATTTCTTGAAGCGTTTCCAAACCACTCAATCCTGGCATACTTTCATCTAAAAAAATAATGTCGAAAGGTTCTTCTTTAGTCATTTGAATGGCGTCATTTCCATTACTAACCGAACTAACCTGATAGCCTTTGTCTTCGAGATAAATAATATGTGATTTAAGAAAATCGACCTCATCATCTGCCCATAGTATTCTGATTTTTTCCATAAATTTTATATCTTTGTATTTTACTTCATTTTAATGTTTCGAATTATTCTTCTTATTATATTAAACCTAACGTTTGTTCTTCTAAATTTATTATTTAAAGATGGTATAAATATAATGCAAATCTATCAAAATGAAACCAATACCTTTGGATCTATTTTAGAACTGCGATCTTTATCTATTCTTCTTGCTATTGGAGCGGGTGCGGGTTTATCGCTTGTTGGATTGTTTCTACAAACTATTTTCTCGAATCCTCTAGCTTCGCCATTTACACTTGGCATATCTCCTATTGTATCTTTAATTGTGAGTATTTTTTTAATTTTCATTCCAACCTTAGGTTATTTTTCGATTTATTGGTTATATTTAGTTCAATTTTTAGTTTCGATGATTGCCGCATTAGGTCTACTTTTTTGGATTCAAAAAATCAATAAAAATAATGGTAATGCAACATTTATAATTTTAATTGGTGTTTTATTGGGTTCATTTTCAGGCGCGATTCAACAAATTATTGAGTTTAACCTAAGCGCCGATTTATTAAAACAAAATGCTTTATGGAATTTAGGGAATTTTCAAGCTTTTGCGCTTTGGATTCCAATTGCCGTTTTGTTTATCATCATTATTTGTTCCATATTTTTAAAAAAAATGACATATCAAGCCAATATTTTTTTACTAGGAATACAATATGCTCGAAATTTAGGATTGGATACAAATCAATTTATAAAAATTATTATTTTTATTTCTTCAATAATTACTTCTGTTATTACAATTACATGCGGACCTATTGGATTTATTGGACTAATGGCACCTCATATATCTAAAATTTGGCTCAAATCTAATAATCATAAAGTTGTTTTTCTGCCTACTTTATTAATTGGAATTTTCTTTTGCCTTTTTGCTTTATGGACAAGTCAACTTGAATTTTGGAATGGCTCTTTATCAATAAATATTGTTTTGAGCATTATTGGCGTGCCATTCACACTTTTTTTACTTTTAAAAAGAAATTAAAAGGAAAGTAAAATGACGGAACCATTTATTTTTGTTGATTTTGATTCGTTTGAAATTTCAAAAAATGATTTTCAGGATTCCTATTATGATCAAGTTTTAGATTTTATTATTTCTTTGAAAAATGAAAACTGGACCTTACAAGTTAAATCTTCGGGAAGTACTGGAACACCAAAAGTTTTTAATTTTACAAAAGAACAAGCCATCACAAGCGCAAAAATTTCCAATTCTTTTTTTGGAATTAATAAAAACTCAACATTATTACTTCCTCTTTCTATTGAATTTATCGCTGCAAAAATGCTTCTCATTCGAGCATTTGAAGCCAAATGTAAAATTTACATTCAAAAACCAAATACAAATCCAATCAAAGATTTACTTAAAAAAATTGATTTTATTTCATTATCGCCTTATCAAGTTCAAAATATTTTAGAACAAAACCCTGAAAAATTTAATTTAATTAAAAAGTGTTTGATTGGTGGCGCCGCATTGCATCCAAAGTGGATAGAAAAACTAAAAGAACTCAATTCAAATTGTCTATTTTACGAAAGTTTTGGAATGACGGAAACACTCAGTCATTTTGCAATAAAAGAATTATTAACGGATCATTTAGGTTTTAAAAAATTATCAGAATATCAAATAGCAACCAATTTAGAGCAACAATTAATCATTTCGCATCCAATTATCGTTCCAAATCCATTAACTACAAATGACATCGTTGAAATTATAGATTCAGAGGATTTTAATTTTATTGGGCGAAAAGATTTTACAGTAAATAGTGGTGGCATTAAAATCCAAATTGAACCTTTAGAAAAGGAGATGGAAAAATTCATTAATTTTCCTTTTTTTCTTTCAAAAAAAAATAATGAAAAATTTGGAGAAATATTGGTGTTTTGTTTTCTAAAAAATGAAAACATTTTGGATGAACAAATTTTTGAGTTGTTCAAATCAATTCCAATTACAAAATATCAAATCCCTAGAGAAGTGATTCGCTTAGAAACTTTTAAACATACGGAAAACGGAAAAATTATTCGTAAGTTAGACCAATATTAAAGTCAAATTATTCTTTTACATGAAGAATTCGCTGTAATTCTTTGGCTTCCGAGATTTTAATTCGACCCGCCAAAAACAATCGCATTTCTCTTCGTTGTTGCGCCAACTCAAAATCATTTTTCTCCTCATCAGTTTCTGCTAATATGGGTGCAATATTTTTAGGTTTTCCGTTACTATCCAAAGCTACAAATGTATAAAACGCACTATTACACTTATATTTATTTTTTGTTGGTAAATTTTCGGCCCAAACTTCAATTTTGACTTCCATCGAAGTACTAAAAGCGCGTGTTACTTTTGACGCTATTTGCACGACATCACCCATTTTAATAGGATTTTCAAAAGAAACTTGATCTACAGATACCGTAACAACGACTGCTTCGGCGTGTCTTCCTGCACTGATTGCAGAACAGATATCCATCCAATGTAATATTTTGCCTCCTCTTAAATTATGAATCGCATTCGTATCATTTGGCAATACCATTTCCATCATATTTGCATATGATTCACTCGCTTTTTTAGGTTGTAACATTGTTTTTTTTATTTAAAAAATGAAGAAATAAATACATTGAAAAAGTCGCCCAAAATACACCAATCAAACTACCAACCAAAACATCTTCTTTAAAATGAGCCAAAAGATATATCCGAGCCACACCTACCAATATTGCGGATAGTATAAGGATTAACATATACCTCTTTTTAGGATTTAAAAATAAAGCAATTGTAGTTAAAATAAAAAATGCCGTTGTCGTATGGCCCGAAGGAAAACTTTGATGATATAATAAAGGAATATTCTCGGGCATTTGAAAATCATAATTTTTGAAATACGATAATGGACGAGGGAAGTTAAAATATTTTTTGAGCAATCTGACAGTTAACATTTGACCTAAAAATCCTATTAAAAAAAAACACAATTGAAATCTATGTTTTAAAAGAAGATAAACTCCTATAATCATAACTAAAAACCATTCGCCTAAGATATTAAATACTTTAAACAAAACATCAAAAAAGGGAGTTTGTAGCTTATTTAATAAAATAACTTCATCGCCTTTATTTATATAAAACATACTGATTGAAGCTAAAATAACAAATAATAAATAAACCAAAAAGTAAAATTTGATTGCATTAAAATTCTTGATCATTTCCTTTTTTTAAATTTATTTTTTAACTTGACAAAATACATTTGATAGGAATCAAAATCCAATAAAGCGCTGTCATTTTTAGCTTTTATTGTGAGGTAAAAACCAAATAATCCAAAAACTACCGTCGGAATCCACATGCCTATCCAAGGCAATAAGGCTTCATTTTCACAAATCTTTTTTATCGAAATATTAGACATTAAATAAATAATAAACAAGACTACTGAAATCAACATTGGCCAACCCAATCCGCCTTTTTTGATAATAGCGCCCAAAGGAGCTCCAACAAAAAATAAAACCAAACAAGACAACGCAAAGGTGTATTTAAAATGCCATTCGACTTTGAATAAATTTTGTAAAGAACGATTATAAGTTATTTCTGAAACGGCTACATAAATATTATTTTTAATATTCCTAGCTTTGTTTGTTGCAATAACTCGAAATTGTTTAATTTGATCCGGACTCAATTTTTTCAAACTATCTTTCAAATTGACTTTCCCCAAATTATTTTTTGAAACTAGGGCTTGATTAATTTGTAAAGATTGCAATTGAATCGACATTTCTTTATTCTTTTTGGCAATAAATGACTCAAAGGTATCGATTTCTTTATTTAGCTCATTGGCAGTAAGCATAAATCTTCGATCTTCCGAAGATTTACCAAATTTATCATTGAGCTTAAATTGCGTAAGGTCAAATCGTTTTTCATAGCTTTTAAATTTCACTTTATAAAATGGAAACTTAGGATTATCTGAACTATTTGAAGCCTCTTCGGTATATCGAACACCAGAATCCAAGCGCATTATCAATACTTTTCCATCTTCCGACTGTTTAAATGTTCCTTTTTGAGCCATCAAAATGTTTTCATTTCCTTTACCTTCTTGATGATTATATATTTTTAAATTAAATAAATCGCCCGTTTTTTCATTTTTTTCTTCAATCCGAATACTAACTCCAGCAATTCCATTATAAAATGTTTTGGGTTTGATTAACAACGCAGGTTTTAAATTCCTTACATCTTGAAGCATACTATCCGCAACATTTTTAACTTCTGTGAGAACAAAATTTGCAAAATAAAATGCAAAAATGGAAAGAAAGAAACTAAAGAAAATCAAGCTTTTGAAAAAACGAAACAACGAAATACCAGAAGCTTTGGCAGCCGAAAGCTCAAAGTGTTCACCAAATCGACCCATCGTCATGATACTACTTAATAAAACTGCAATAGGCAGAGCCATTGGTATTAGCGTTAATGCCATATAGTAAATCAACTTAAGAATAATCATTGTACTTAAGCCTTTACCAATCATATCATCGATATATTTCCAAAGAAATTGCATTATAACCACAAACCATGCAATTAGAAATGTAGCCAAAAAAGGCCCAATGTATGATTTTAAAACATACCAATCTATTTTCTTAAACTTAAAAAAATCGATAAATCGATACTTCATTTAAAAATATATTAATGCATCATACGAAACATAGGATTCTGCTCATCTCGATCTCCTCCAGACTTAAATTTCTTAAAATTGTATGTAGCCGTTAGCATAAAATAACGATTTAAAGCGTTGATTCTTGTGTCCGTAATCATATTTTCATTCACATTTCTCGAAATATTTCTATTTTGGTCAAATAAGTCAAATACAGCAAATTTAATTTCTAAATCTCGCTTTTTAAGCATTTTGTAAGCCACACTAGATCCTAATAAAAATACATGCTGATTAAGATTCGGATCAATTTGACTATTATAGTTATATGAAAAATCTGAATTAAAAACAAAATGTTTTAAAAATGTAATTTTTAAATTTGATGTTAATGAATGAATCCAGAAATTATTTTCTAAGTTTTTAAATTGAGAATACGTATTGATGATATATTTAGGATTATAGCCTAAAGAAAAATCTACATCTTCGCTTATATTACTAGATAACATCGCTCCATTGCTCAACGTCCAATTATTTGTGATATTCTCTATATTATTAACTAAAGTTGGTGAACGATTATAATTTACATTAGCATTAAAACTTAAATTTGACTTAATCGATTTGATTGGTGTCGTATAATTTCCAAAAACCATACCATTAAAATTGCCATCTAAATTGACAATCGTATTATACTGCACTCCTTTTCGGATTAATAAATTCGCAATTGTTGTATCGTTGAGCGCTGTAAAATTTGACGAGGCATTTTTGTTTTGTGTATAATTCATATTAGACATAAAAAACAAAAAGGTTCCTTTGGCCAAATTAGGTTTGATAAATTGGAAAAACAAATTATGATTATATTCTGCTTTTAAATTTGGATTTCCTCTAAAAATCGACTGTGGATTACTGATATCTGTAAGTGGCTGAATATTTGAAGCCGAAGGGGTATTCATAGATGTCGTATAATTCAAACGAATTTTAAACATTTTTTGAGGTTGAAATTGAATGTTAAAATAAGGTAATATTCCAAAAAAATCCTGAGAAATTGCGGAAGTATTATAAACATTATTTTGTGCACTAAAGTTTATGTTTTGAACATTCGTTCCAAACATAAAACGCCATTTGGAAAACTGTAAACGATAACTAACCCCTCCTATATTATAAAAAATGGGATTTTGTAAAATATTACTTAAGTTGCTATCTATGTCACCAGGTGTTCCAAAAACTTCGGAATAGGTGTTAATCACTTCATTTCTTTTGTATGCAATTGAAGGACTGTATGTTAAAAGCCATTGCCCAAACTTACCGCTCGGTTCGGTGTAACTAAAAATAGCGCTTACCGTATTACTCCATTGGGTTGAGTTATTATTAAGCTCAAATTGAGAAATACCCATTGCGGTGGTACTATTATTTTGTTGAATTGAAGTTCCATTTTGTCTTGTAATATCAAAAATTGGGTTAAATGAAAATGTTCTTCCCGCTTTTTTCAATTTTAATCGATATAAGAAATTGGTACTAAAACTTACGTTTTGAGAGGTATTATCCGAAGTTTGATTATTTTCAAAAGCTCTTGAATTATTTTGAAACGTATTGACAATTTTAGAATTTGAATAACTATTACTTTCACTTAAATTTAATGCATTGGTCCAAACGATTGAATTATTTGCATCCAAATAGGTTTCCATTCTACTATTAAAACGGGTATTAAAAAGTGTTTGCTTTCGATCGGTATTTCCATTTGTAAATAACGTATTTCCTTCATTTACAAAATTTCTACTGTTCATTATTTCATTATAAACATTATCGGTTCTGTTTGTAAAAATACTTGAAGACAATCTCGTATTTCTATTTTTACCCCATCGATCCACATAATTAGCTCCAAAAGAATACGCACTATTAACCCCATCTTGATTACTCACCGTAAAATTAGAGAAACCGCCTCCTCCTCTATTTCCTCCAGCAACTCGCATTCCAAAACCCATATTTCGCATCATCGAACGACCTTGCATGCCACCCATTCCGCTGCTTCCCGAAACGGCTCCGATAATTTCAGACGTTGAAAAATTTAAATTATTAATATTATTGGCTAATCCTAAAATCGAAATCCTTTTATCTCCATCAAAATAATTCATATTTCCACCACCTTGAAATGTAGATTCTGTACCTCCTCCACCATAAACCTTACCAAAATATCCATGTTTCATGCCGGCTTTAGTTTTAAGATTAATCGTCTTAGTCGTATTACCATCATTAAAACCTGTAAAACTAGCTCGATCGCTTTGTCCGTCAAAAACTTCAACTTTATCAATCGTTTCTGCAGGTAAGTTTCTTAATGCTACATTAACATCATCTCCAAAAAACTCTTGACCATCAACCGTAATTTTTCGTACTTCCTCACCTTGAGCTTTTAAAGTCCCGCCTTCGGTTGTAATACCTGGCATTTTTTTCACCAAATCTTCAACATTTGCATCTTTATGTGTTTTAAATGCTTTTGCATCATAAATAATAGTATCATCTTTTATTGTAGCTCGAGCTCGAGTCCCTTCTATTTCAACTTCTTTAATTTTTGTTTGTGTATTTACAAGTTTTACATTTAGCAAACTAGGTATATTTGAAACACTAATTTTTCTTTCAAAATTAGCATAGCCCATCATCTGAACTTTAAAATAAAAATCTTTTTTTGGATTAACCGAAATTTGATATTTTCCTTCAAAATCTGAAAAAGCCGTTTGAAACGCTTGATTTTCATCCGTATAAACCAATGCAATTACAGCGCGTCCTACTGGACTATTTTTTTTTGAATCGGTTACTTTACCTGCAATTTTTTGTTGCGCAAAAATGGATACGCTTGAAATTAGAACTAAAAAAAGTGTTGAAACGAATTGATTCATTTGTTTAAAAATTAATTGGCAAAGATAATCATACCTTTTTAATCTATATGTTTTAATTCAAAATAGAATCATGCTTTTATGTTAAGACTAACTATGTTAATTTAATGTTAAGCAAAAGTGTGTTTTTTATATTTTTTGTTACGTTAATGTTATTATGTTAATAAATACTATATTAATTGTAAACAAAAAAACACATTCTTGTAATTTTGCAATGAAATAAAAAACGTATAAAAAAATGAAAAAAATAATAATGATACTACTTTCAGTATCTTTTAACTTTGTATTTTGTCAAGAAGAATTAGTAAAAGACAACAACTTAAAAAATAAAACAAAAAATTGGTTTGAAAGCTTTTCTATTAGAGGCTATACTCAAATACGATATAATAGATTACTCGAAACAAATGAAAACTTAAAATGTGAGCAATGCGATCGATCTATTGGAAAAGATGGTGGCTTTTTTATTCGTCGATCACGTATTATTTTTTCTGGACAAATAAATGAACAAGTATTTTTTTATATTCAACCCGATTTTGCAAGCAGCCCAAGTGCTGACAGATTGCATTTTGTGCAGTTAAGAGATGCTTATTTTGATGTTGGTGTTGATCCAAATAATGAATTTCGTTTTAGAATAGGGCAAAGTAAAGTACCTTATGGCTTTGAAAATATGCAATCAAGTCAAAACCGTTTAACTCTAGATCGAAATGACGCACTAAATAGTGCCGTATCTAACGAGCGAGACTTAGGTGTGTTTTTCTATTGGGCACCAAAAGCAAAAAGAAAACTATTAAGTCAATTAGTAGCTAGTGGATTAAAAGGAAGTGGAGATTATGGAATTTTAGGATTTGGTATTTATAATGGTCAAACTGCAAATAATGTCGAATTAAACGATAATCCACATATTGTTGCTCGCGCTACATATCCTTTTGAATATAAAAATCAAATTTTTGAATTTGGTGTACAAGCATATACAGGAGACTTTGTCATTTCAAAAACGAGCTTAACAAATGGTGTAAAATATAAAAGCGATTTAAACTATACAGACCAAAGAGCCGCGGCAACTATAGTAATGTATCCAAAACCTTTTGGATTCCAAGCGGAGTATAATATTGGAAAAGGACCTGAATACAATAAAACAACAGATTCAATTGAAGTTCAAAATCTATATGGAGGTTATGCAATGGTTAATTATATGGCAAAATATAAAAATCATACATTTATTCCATTTGTAAAATACCAACATTATAACGGCGGTAAAAAACATGAACGTGATGCCCGAAGTTACGATATTAATGAATTGGAAATTGGCGTAGAATGGCAACCTGCAAAACAATTTGAATTGGTAGCGTGCTACACCATTTCTGATAGAAGATATGAAGATTTTGGATTAAGGAACAATAGACAACAAGGGAATTTTTTAAGACTACAAGCTCAGGTTAATTTTTAGCATACAAAGCTTCAATGGCATTCACTAAATTTTCCCAGCTAAATCGTTTTTTTTGGGATCGAACGCCTTCGATCCAATCTTTTTCTATTTTAAAAAAATGCACCAATCCTTCATAAATTGAAATTGGATTTGGCTCAACAACAACACCTGAAACATCCTGAACAACGATTTCGGCTAAACCGCCTACATTAGTTATAAGCATCGGTTTTTCAAAATGATAGGCAATTTGAGCAATCCCACTTTGCGTGGCATTTCGGTATGGTTGAACGACCAAATCACTGGCTGCAAAGTAATATTTCACTTCGTCATGCGGGATAAATTGATTAAATAAATGTACTTTATTTTCAATTTTAAAATCCGAAATTAACATTTTATAAGGCAACTCATTTTCATAAAATTCACCCGCTATGATAAGATGAATATCATTTTTTTCCAATATTAATTTATTAAAAGCTTCAATTAATAAATCCAAGCCTTTATATTTGCGAATAAAACCAAAAAATAATAAATATTTTTTATCTAGATCCAATCCCAATTTTATTCTAGCTTCATCTTTTGAAACAGCGGCACCAAAATTATCAAAAACAGGATGTGGCGCATAAGCAACATCTTTATTTTTTGTAAAACGTTGAATATCTTTAGTAACTTTATCTGACATCGATACCAATTGATGCATAGCGCTTAAAAAGTATTTTGAAAACAATGTATCAAAAAACTTAGGTTCGTGCGGAATCATATTATCAACAATAGAAATATTTCTTGTTTTTGAAAAACATTTAACTACCCAACCAATCGTTCCCAAACAAGGTGCCAAAAATGAAAGCCAATATCTAAAAATAAGCAAATCTGCTTTTTTTTGACTTAGATAAAACCCAACATAAAGCCAATTAAAAGGATTAATAGCGTTTATTTTTCGTTCCACTAAATAATTAAAATGCATTTCATTTTCATGATATTGCGTTGTTCCTGGAAATAAAAATTTAGGATATTGTAAGGTAAATGTAACCATTTCAACAACGTGGCCGGCTTCTATCAATGCTTCAGCCAAACGATGATTGGTGTCTGAAATGCCACCACGATAAGGAAAAGCTGGTCCAACAATAACTATTTTCATGAAAAATATACAATTTATAAATACAAAAATACGGAATTTTATTAAAACATAAAGATATCAAGAAAAAATGAATTAATATTGGGCTCCAAAATTAAAAAACGCTTTTTAAGAATTATGTTTCGATTTATTTTTACGATTTTCACATTGACCTTTTATTTTAGCATGGAATGTCAAAAAAATGAACTAAATCCAAACCAGACGTATAAAGTGATTGCTGTTTTAGATGGAGACACTTATGACATTTTAGTCGATAATCAATCCGTCCGGATTCGTATAGATGGTATCGATGCGCCAGAAAAAGGAATGCCTTATTCAAAAGTTAGTAAAAAATATTTAAGCAAATTGTGTTTTGGAAAATATATCAAAATCAAGAAAACTGACGAAGATGGTCGAGGGAGATGGGTTTGCCGTGGCTATACACCCGAAGGACTTGACATTTCAGAAGAAATGATTCGAGCGGGATTGGCTTGGCATTATAAAAAATATTCAAGTGATAAAAAACTTGCTGCTTTAGAAATTGAAGCACGCTCCAAAAAAATAGGTTTATGGACCGAACCTAATCCAATTGCGCCATGGGAAATACGCAAATTACATAAGAAAGGTATTTCTACAAAAGAATATTTTAAAAATTCCGTGAAATAAAATACAAGGTTTTTAAAATGACTTATTTAAAATAGAATAAATTTGTAGCAAATAAAAATACATTGAAAAATTATTTAACGCTATTACGCTTTTTACTTCCTTATAAAAAATTCATTTTTTGGTTTATTATTTTTTCAATATTAACTGTAATTTTTTCTTTAGTGAGCCTCGTGATGTTGGTTCCTTTTCTAGAATTACTTTTTGATAAAACGGAATTAATTACCGAAAAACCAAATTTTGAATGGAATCAAAAAAGCATCATTAATACCTTTTATTACTTCCTTTCGGTTCAAATTATTGAAAATGGAAAAACCGCAGCACTAGGATTTTTTTGTATTTTAGTGGTCATTATATTTTTCTTAAAAAACATTTTTAGATACCTGGCTCTTTTTATATTAGCACCTCTTCGAAATCGATTAATTCTTGATTTAAGAGACTTATTATATCGAAAATTGCTAAAATTAGAATTATCCTTTTTTCAAAAAAACCAAAAAGGTGATTTAATCACTAAATTTACGACAGATTTAACAGAGATTGAATATAGCATCATGAATACATTGGAAACATCCATTCAATCGCCATTAAATATCATATTATTTCTTGGAGCGATGATGACGATAAGCTATCAATTGACTTTTTTTGTATTTGGCATGATTTTGGTGATGGCTTTGTTTATCGGGAAAATTGGGAAAAGCCTCAAAAAAGAAAGCAAAAATGCCAAGGATGTACTTGGAAAGTTAACTTCAATCATTGATGAAACCATTCATGGAATAAAAATCATTCAAGCCTATTTTGTTCAACATTGGATTTATGAAAAATTTAAAACCGAAAATACTCGAATTTACAATGTCTATAATAAAATGTATCGAAAAAGAGACCTCTCTTCTCCACTTACCGAATTCTTAGCTATTGTTGTCATTTGTATTGTTTTGTGGTTTGGAGGAAATATGGTATTAAGCGGAACAGGCTTAAGCCCTTCCAAATTTATTGGATTTATGGTTATTTTTTCGCAACTTATTCCTCCTGCAAAAAGTTTTAGTTCTGCCATTTATGAAATTAAAAAAGGCATGGCGTCCTACGAAAGAATACAAACGATTTTAAATGAAGCCAGTTTTTATGAAAATGAAGCCAATTCTAAAAAAATGGATTTTTTTAATCATGCTCTTGATTTTAAAAATGTTAGTTTTCATTATCCAAATGGCCCTATTGCTATTCAAGATTTTAATTTTAGTTTTGAAAAAGGAAAAAAATATGCGCTTGTTGGAGCCAGCGGGGCTGGAAAAAGTACGATTTTTGATTTAATATTACGTTTTATTAATCCTACAAATGGTCAAATTTTAATTGATCAACAACCCATTGATATTATTGACTTGAAAAGTTATCGGTATTTATATGGAATTGTAACTCAAGAAGCCATTTTATTTAATTATTCCGTTGCTGAAAATATTTCATTTCAAACTATTGAAAATGAAAACTTTAAAAAAGCGCTTCAAATTTCAAACGCGGTTGATTTTGTTGAAAAAATGAATGAGGAAACAAAAGAAGCCATAGGTGAGCGTGGTAGTAAACTTAGTGGTGGAGAAAAACAACGATTAAATATCGCCCGAATTGCCTATTTGAATCCTGAAATTATATTATTAGATGAAGCCACTTCGGCCTTAGATAGCAAAAATGAAAAAGAGGTTCATGCCGCTTTAGAAAAACTAATGGAAAATAAAACAAGCATTATTATTGCACATCGTTTGAGTACGATTCAAAATGTGGATGCAATACTTGTTATTGAAAATGGGCAGTTGAAAGAATTTGGAAGTCATCAAGATTTAATTGCCAAAAACGGTCTTTATTCCGAAATGGTTCGACTTCAAAAAATTTAATGTAAATATTATAATTCCATCTATCCATTTTTATATAAATTTGCGTAATCATAAAAATCATCACTTTGAAATCTTTTGAAGCATACAAAGAAATTTTAGAAAGTTATATCCAAAAAGAAATACCAAAAATTTCTCCTAAAGAGCTTTATGAGCCATATCTTTACTTGATTGACTTACCTTCAAAACGCATAAGACCCGTGATGCTTATGAGCGTTTATGAGTGTTATCGGCCACTTGAAAACCATGTATTAAACTGCGCCATGGCTATCGAATTTTTCCATAATTTTACACTAATGCATGATGACATTATGGATGCTTCTGATACTCGGAGAGGATTACCAACCGTTCATAAAAAATTTAATGAAAATAGCGCGATATTATCTGGTGACGTTCTTTTAATAATAACATATCAGCTTCTTGAAAATCTTTTAGAAACAAAATATTTTAAAGAAATATTTAAATTATATAATCACACAGCGATTCAAATATGCAGTGGTCAGCAATTGGATATGAATTTTGAAAATGAATATACGATTACCGAATTGGAATATTTAATGATGATTGAATATAAAACAGCGGTTTTATTGGCTACTAGCTTTAAAATAGGAGCGATTTTAGGAGAAGCAACTCCTCAAGATGCCGATGCATTTTATCAATTTGGATTAAACATTGGAATGGCATTTCAAATTCAAGATGATTTATTAGACAGCTTCGGTTCGACAGAACAAACCGGAAAGGTAGTCGGAGGAGATATTTGTAATAATAAAAAAACGCTTTTAATGATAAAAGCACTTCAAAGTAATAATCGATATCATAAAGAATTACTCAATAATTGGTTGCAAACCAAATCTTTTGACGAGCAAAAAGTTACAGATATAAAACAAATTTTTAAGGATAGTGGCGCATTAGATTATACGATTCAGAAACGAGATGCCTATTGCGAAAAAGCAATATCATTTCTTAATAAAATCAATATCCAACATGAGGATAAAGAAGCGTTAATTCAATTTGCTAAAAAATCCATTCAAAGAGTAAGTTAATGACAGCTATTGATTATTGGTTTAAGGATTTTCGTGAAAATTGGGGTATTTTTTTAAAAAATAAAAAAAATACAATAGATTTAGCGATCACAATTATCTTTTTTATAGCGGTCTCCTATTCATTTAAAGTATACTTAATCAAAATGGAGTCCATAAAAGGAGTCCTTCTTGAAGATAAACTTTTAAACATTTTGCCGTCATACGATTTTTCAATGCCCATTTTTGTTATTTTGTATTGGATTGTTTTTGTTACTTATATTTTTTTATTTGCGTATCCCATTCGACTTAAATTAATATTACAATTTTATTCAATAAGTCTATTGATTCGGCTTATCATGATTTTTTTAATCAATCTGGAACCTCCAATAAATTTAATTTATTTAATTGATCCGATATTAAATGAAACGACATATAATGGTCAATTTATCACTAAAGATTTGTTTTTTAGTGGTCATGCCATATCTTGCTTAGTTTGTTATTATGCTATGCCAAATTTATTAATAAAACGAATTATTGGATTTTTAAGTATTATACTATTAATAATGCTATTATTCCAGCATATTCATTATACAATTGATTTGATTGGAGCATATATTGTAGTTCATTTAATCTATAAAATCTATTTCAAAAGAGCTTGCGAGCTAAAAAGTAAATCCTATTTAAATTCTCCTTTAATTTTTAACAAAAACGCAAATTATGAATCTTGAAGCAAATCAAAATGAAGATGCTATGAAGCTTAAAATTTCAAAACTAAATAGTTTGAGAAAAGTTCAGCATTTAGGAGGTGGAATAAAAAGTATTGAAAAACTTCATAGTCAAGGAAAATTAACGGCAAGAGAACGTATTGATTTATTATTAGATAAAAATACCGATTCCATCGAAATTGGAGAATTTACTGGATACGAAATGTATAAAGAACATGGAGGATGCACGGCTGGAGGTGTTGTAGTTGTTATGGGTTATGTATCCGGAAAAATGGTAATTGTAGTTGCAAACGATGCTACTGTAAAAGCGGGAGCCTGGTTTCCGATTACGGGTAAGAAGAATCTAAGAGCTCAAGAAATTGCTATGGAAAATAAAATTCCAATTATTTACTTAGTAGATAGTGCCGGCGTTTATTTACCGATGCAAGATGAAATATTTCCTGACAAAGAACATTTTGGTCGTATTTTTAGAAATAATGCTAAAATGAGTGCCATGGGCATTACACAAATAGCCGCAATTATGGGAAGTTGTGTAGCAGGCGGTGCCTATTTGCCGATAATGAGCGACGAATCTTTAATCGTAAATAAAACAGGCAATATCTTTTTGGCAGGTTCTTTTTTAGTTAAAGCTGCTATAGGCGAAGATATTGACAATGAAACACTCGGAGGAGCCACAACACATTGCGAGATTAGCGGTGTAACCGATTATAAAATGGAAAACGACGAAGCATGCTTGATGCAAATTCGTCGGATTATGGATAAAATTGGAGGTATAAAAAATGCGGGTTTTAATCGTATTGAGCCGCAATTACCAAAAGTTGATCCCGAAAACATTTACCATCATATTAGTGAAGATAATTCAAAACAATATGATACCCGCGAGCTAATTGCTAGTTTTGTCGATCAAAGTGAGTTTGAAGAATATAAAGCACTTTATGGTCAAAGTATTGTTTGTGGTTATGCGCGAGTTAATGGATGGAGTGTTGGAATCGTGGCCAATCAAAGAAAAGTGGTAAAATCCAAAAAAGGCGAAATGCAGTTTGGAGGTGTTATATACAGCGATAGCGCCGATAAAGCCGCACGTTTTGTAATGAATTGTAATCAGAAAAAAATCCCTCTTGTATTTTTGCAAGATGTGACTGGTTTTATGGTTGGAAGCCGAAGTGAACACGGCGGAATCATTAAAGATGGCGCCAAATTGGTGAATGCCATGAGCAACAGCATCGTTCCTAAATTTACAATAGTGGTAGGCAACTCTTATGGTGCTGGAAATTATGCGATGTGTGGAAAAGCTTATGACCCAAGATTTATGATCGCATGGCCCTCTGCAAAAATTGCCGTAATGGGAGGCGCTCAAGCAGCTAATACCATTTTACAAATTCAAGTAAGTGCGCTTCAAAAGAAAGGAGAAACCATAACGGACGAACGAAAAAAAGAAATCCTTGACGAAATTACGAAAAAATATGAAGAAACAACGACTCCATATTATGCCGCTTCAAGACTTTGGGTTGATGCGATTATAGATCCAATAGATACTCGCAAATGGATTTCAATGGGAATTGAAGCAGCTAACCATAATCCAATAACCGAAGATTATAAATTAGGCGTTATTCAATCTTAAATTAAGAATTAATGCGTTGCATTACATATTCTTCAGACATTCCATCAAATCAAGAAATCCCTGCGTGGTTTCAATCTCAAATCAAAAGCGATTTAAGTGAATATACCTTATTTAAATCGGAGTATAAAAGAAATGAAACGATTGATTATGAGGAAATTTGCTATTATTTAATGCAAACGCTTTTAAATTTTCCAGAGCAATCCATACATCTATTCTTTTCAAACTATTTTATGCGAGATGGGAATATTATAATTTTAGAAATTAATAATCAACTGCTATTTTTACCCGATAATGGAATGGTTTCCCATTTTGAAAATTTACAACTTCCATATCAAGTTTATTTAGTTAATGCCGATAAAATTACGTTGAAAGCTCCAATAAAAGAGCTTTATAAAAGGTATGAAATGATTATTAAAACCCTCGAAAATCAAAAACTGAGTCAAATTGGGCTTCCTTACGAAAACTTCAAACGATTTATTCCATTTTCGAATGATTTTTTCCCAAGTCAAGATCAAATTTTATTTCGAACGATATTTACAACGTCTTCTGGACATTTAATCACCAATTTTTCAAAAGCCAATTTTGATTTTTATGTAAAAAATCGTTCCTTTTTTATAACCATTGTGGATCCCAAATTTCGAATTGAACAAATTTCAAGTTACATCGATGAAATCTACTCTAAAAATGAATTATGTGCATTTTTTAATGAAATGGGATTTTTAGAAATATTTATGGTGGATGAAAATATGGTTAAAATATTAAGTATCCAAAAAAACACAAAAGTTAGATTAGAATTTAATGATTAGAATTGTAAAATTGTATATAAAAAAAGAATACTGTGAGGTTTTCAAAAGCTTTTTTGAAAACAATAAGCATAAGATATTGTCTCAAGAAGGTTGCCAGCATGTCGAACTTTTAAATTCGATTGACAATTCCCAAATATTTTTTACCTACAGTCACTGGGAGCATCCTGATTATCTTGAGAAATACCGTCAAAGCGAATTCTTTAATAATGTTTGGAGTCAAGTAAAACCTTGGTTCGAACAAAAAGCAGAAGCGTGGAGCGTAGAGAAATTATAATTTAACTTGTAATTTAAGCTAAAAATCTTTTTTAAACCATTTTAAGGCTTCAAAAATGGCGACTACAGCCACCGTTTCTTTATTTTTATTTCTTCCATAAAATAAATCTACTTTTCGGCTAACTACTTTGCCTTGGATAGCAATTGCTATAAACGCAAAAGGTTTTTGGTCTTTTGTAGCCTCCAAAATGCCAGTTGAAGCAATTGCAATATGACTTTTTGATTTTTCTAAACAAGCAATAGCCATCGCTTCGGCGCATTCGGCACTGTAAACGGTATGCGCATCAATGATTTCTTTAGCAACGCCAAGTTTATCCATTTTTGAAGCTTCGGAATAAACCACATAACTTTCGGATAAAATCCTAGAAGCACCCGAAATATTCGTCATTTCATTTACCAAAAATCCACCCGTACAGCTTTCTGCAAATGAAACCAACCATTTTCTATGGTCTAAAAAATTAAAAAAATGTTCAAAAATAGTATTTGTAGATTCACCATAAACGGCATCTCCAAGTTCTTGAATCATTTGATTTTTAAAGCTAAGCATATCATTTTCATATTCTTGAGTAGTACTTAGCCTCAAATTTACTCGATAAGGGTTAGGTAAATAGGAAAGCTTAATATAATCAGGCAAAGCCTCTTCGATAAATTCAATATTTTTAGCTAAAAAACTCTCTCCAATCCCAGCCGTTTGAATATAACTATATATTAATGCAGGCGTTTTGGATCGTTTTTTTAAACGTGGAATAACTTCGTATTCCATCAAATATTCCATTTCGAAAGGAACACCAGGCAATGAAATTAAAATAGCTCCTTGATGTTCAATCCACATGCCAGGTGCTGTTCCTGCTTTATTAAATAACACCTCACAATTTGAAGGAACGTCTGCCTGATAATGATTTACATCTAAAAAAGGACGATTTCGTTTTTCAAAAAAAGCTTTTACATGTTCAAATGTTTTGTCATGACGAATTAAAGGTACATTAAAAAAATCTGCGATTGTTTTTTTAGTTATATCATCTTTAGTAGGCCCTAATCCTCCTGTAAAAATAATGACGTTATGATTTTGCATACCATAAGCAATCGCATCCAAAATGGCCTTACGGTCATCTGCAATGGATCTTCGTTCCATAATTTTTATTCCAATAGGGTTTAATTTTTGAGCAATAAAAGCAGAGTTGGTATCTATTGTCTGCCCCATAAGCAACTCATCTCCAATAGTATAAATAATACAATTCATTTCTAATTTATTAATGTTCAAAATTACATATTTCTTTTTTAAAAATTAGAGGGATTTAATAAAAATTACGGATTAATTAGTTAAAATCAGCACACTTTATCTTTTTTCAATTATATTTGCTTTGAAAATTTCAAACAAAACATAAACTATGAAGCATAAATTATTATTTTTAATTTTATTTTTCACAAATTGTATTTATTCTCAATTCGATAATTTGAAAAATAATTCGAATGAACTTGAAGCAAAATATATTAAAAATCAGCTTTTTGTTAAAATTAAAGACGAAATTGATTTTAACCCAATAAACTCGATCGAGCCCCGCGAATTTTCAAATAAAATAAAAATAACCAAGGCCTTTAAACTGATCGAATTACAAAAAATATATTTAGTTGAAGTGCTCGATTCATCAATTACTACAGATTCGGTTATTCGATTTTTCACAAAAAATGAAGCTGTAGAATATGTAGAACGCGTTCCGCTATACGAGTTATTTTGGACGCCCAATGACCCTATGTATTTGCAACAGTGGAATTTACAAAAAATTCAAGCCGATTTAGCGTGGAACATATCGCAAGGTAAACAGCAAATTCGAGTTGCAATTACGGATGATGGTTTTTTAATGAATCATGAAGATTTGACCAGCAAGTGGTTTATTAATAGTGCCGAAAATCCGACAAACGGAATTGATGATGATAATAACGGATATATTGATGATTGGAGAGGTTGGGATGCGGCAGATAATGACAATAATCCAGCGGCGTTTAATCCAAGTAATAATTATTTTGACCATGGCACCCATGTAGCCGGAATTACAACCGTTGCAACAAATAATGCAAAAGGTATCGCTGGAATTGGTGGAAACATCCTTTTGATTCCTGTGAAAATTGGGGCTAATTCAAATGCTTCATTTACAGGAGCGTATCAAGGTGTGGAATATGCTATTATTGCCAATGCCAATGTCATCAATATGAGCTGGGGCGGAGGTGCCTTTTCTCAGACATATCAGAATTTATTTAATGTAGCAAAGTCAAAAAATATTGTTTGTGTAGCGGCTGCAGGTAATAGCTCAACAAGTTCCTGGATGTATCCAGCCTCTTATCAAAATGTAATTAGTGTAGCGTCTACAACCAATACGGATGCTTTATCATGGTTTAGTAATTTTGGTAGTGCAATTGATGTTTGCGCGCCAGGTTCCGACATATTAAGTTGCCACGCAACAGGCATTACTAATTATACCAATATGTCTGGTACGTCTATGGCAGCGCCATTGGTCTCTGGTCTTTGTGGATTAATGTTGAGTCATAACTTGATGCCCGCAGATTCTATAGAAGCATGTCTTAAACGAACAAGCAACAACATAAATGCGAATAATCCTAACCGAATTGGGCAAATCGGAGCTGGCCGAATTAATGCATTTCAGGCATTGCAATGCGTTACTAAAAATCCAATTTCTAGTTTTGATATTCTAGATACGTTTCAATGTTCTGGTCAATTGGTTCGATATCAAGCTACAAGCAATGGCGCACAACCCCTAACCTATCAATGGATTTTCCCTGGAGGCTCTCCGAGCACTTCTACATTTGCAAATCCTGGGGTAATATACAGTTCAGCTGGTCTCAAGTCGGCGACTTTAATTACATGTAATACCCTTGGTTGTGATACCATAACAAAAACAAATATCGTTCGAATTGATACGCCATCGGCTTGGCTTACGGGTAGAAAATACACGACTTATAATTCAAATCCTGCAGTAATTGCAGTCAATTTTAAAGGAAATCCACCATATAACGTAACACTTACCGACGGAACAAACACTTGGACTGAAAATAATATCACAGCAAACCCCTATTTTTTCTCTATTGTGCCTCAACTAAACACAAGTCTCATTTCTATACAAAGTTTTTCTGCTAAAAATTGTATAGGAAAGGTTTCAAAACAAGATACTATTGAGAAAAATGATTTGAATGCGGTAACGATGCGGGATACTTGTATTTTTTTAAATAATTTTCCAATGGTAGTTGAAGATGCCGGAATTTCGTCATTTACTCCTAACACAAACTACGCTTTACATCCAGAATATGGAGCCCTTTCTTGGACTTGTGGAGGTAGTCCTTGTCAAGGTAGATCTTTAATGAAATTCAATTTAAATGAAATCCCTCAAAATGCTATTATTAATGATGCCACCTTATACTTAACAGCGGAAAACCCTTCAAATGGTTATTCCAATCAACCCACTTTTGGCACCAATAATGCGTCTGCTATAAAAAGAATAACTCAATCTTGGTCAGAAAATACCGTAACGTGGAATAATCAACCTACAACAACTACATTAAATCAAGTCACGCTTCCACAAAGTTCTTCATCAAAACAAAATTATGTGGTTAATATGACCCAATTAATAAATGACAGTAGAGCCAATCCAAATAACAGTCATGGCTTCATGCTACAACATCTAGCCGAACCAACTTGGTATAATTGTATGTTATTTGCTAGTACTGATTTTGTGGATATAAGCAAAAGACCAAAATTAAAAATTTGTTATTCGTATCCTATTCAAAACAATAATGATAACAATTGCGACACCACCAATTTAAATGTTGGCAGGGTTTTACATTTGGATTTTAATGGTAATACGCAAGATAAAAGTGGCAATAATAATCACGCCACCAATTTTGGAGCCACTCCAGTAGCAGGTAAAAATGGTGTTGCAAATACCGCATATCGTTTTGACGGTATTAATGATTATATGAAAGTTAATCATCATACGAGCTTAAATATGACGAATATTACTTTAACTGCTGTTCTTAAACCCAATGGATTTTATAATGGAACTTGCTATGGTAATCAAATTATAAAAAAAGGCAATACTGATTTTGTATCTGGTGAATATGGTCTTGTATATAGTCCAAATGGTTACACAAACTCATGTTTTGTATTCGACACCATACATCAAAATTATGCAGGCTATGTATTTAATAATAGACCAAGTCCAAATTTAAACAATACGAGTCCTTATGTAATTAAAGGGCAATGGGATTGTTTAGTTTATACAAAAAACAATGACTCCACTAAATTTTATATAAATGGTGTACTAAAATATGCAACCGCCTCAAACAGTCACGGGAGCAATTTAGATGATATTTTTATAGGAAAATTGAATAATTGGCAATATCCTTATTGGCTTAATGCCGACATCGATGATATTCGAATCTACAATCGCGTGCTTTCCGCTTTAGAAGTTAAAGGCTATTGTGGTTCTTGTAACATTTCAAGTCCTATTGAAAAGGCTTGTTCAAAAGGATTTAAACAAACAATCCCAAAATGTACTCAAGAAACATTGATATTAAACAGTTCGAATGGAACAAAACACCTTTGGTCTCCAAAATTAGGTCTTTCAAACGATACCAATCAAAATCCAATCTGTTCTATAAATCAAAATACGACGTATTATTCAACCAAAATCGATAGTGTGGGCTGTCAAATTGTAGATACATTTATCATTCAAATACGTGCCGTTTCAAAATTTGAGCCTATTTCTGATACACTGATTTGTATCGGTGATAGCGCTACCATTAATATTAAAAACCGAACGAATCCCATCTGGTCTCCAAACACCCATATCCGAGCATTTGGAACAAATGATTTTAAACTCTTTCCTAATCAATCGACGGATTATATATTAAATTATCAGGATACGTTTGGTTGCTCATTTAAAGATACAATTTCTATAAAAACCAAAATTTGTTGTTCTTTGCGTGCGCAATTTGAAATGAGTAAAACGAATTTATGTTTTGGAGATTCTTTAATGGTCAATAATAGCTCTTCATCCATTTCAGGCGTTTCTTTTAGTTGGTCTATCCAACCCAATTCGGTTTCTATGGCAAACTATAACGGTATTCAACCGCCTACCTTATTTTTTGAAAATGCGGGAGATTATACCATCGAACTTATTGGCGATAATGGATCTTGTAAAGATACCTTTGTAAAAACAATCTTAGTTACTAAACTCAATCCTAATGCGGGAAATGATACCTTCTATTGTGGCAATGCATTGCAATATCAACTTGGAGAAAGTCCAATTAGAGGATTTAAATATTCATGGAATCCTCCAACGGGATTAAATAATCCATCCCAATCCAACCCCATATTGTCGCTTGCAAATCAAAAAATAGATTACATTTTACAAATGGAAGATACGTTAAGTGGTTGTCGTTTTTACGACACGGTCACAGTAAGCGCTTTTAATTTTAAAAATTTCTCAAAAATTATCGATACGCTGATATGTGATCGCGATAGTATAATGGTTTTGCTTCCAAGTTTCACCAAATCAGCCACATGGAAAAATGCAATACATATTTCGGATTCGTTATCAAAACAACCTTTACTTTTCCCTAAAGATACACAAAGGTATATTGTTCATTTTGAAGACTCCAATCGTTGTCAATATCAAGATACTTTTGATCTCTTTACTAAAATTTGTTGTGAACATATCCCCCATTTTTTAGTTGCTAAAAACACGATTTGTTTTGGAGAAACACTACAAATTACTGAAAATTCCACCTATAAAACGCCCGTTAATCACAAATGGAAGGTTATACCAAATACGGTATCTCCTAGTTTTTCATCTGGAAAAACACCGCCAAACTTCCAATTTTTAGATTCAGGAAAATATCAAATTTGGCTCACTATTTATGATTCTTATTGTATAGATTCCTTTTTACGCGAAGTTAAGGTAGTTCGTATTTATCCAAATGCAGGATTGGATCAATCTTCATGTCGATTACAAAATAATTTTTCATTAGGTTTCCCTCCAGTAGATGGCTATCAATATGTATGGACACCAAGTCTTTATTTATCCAATCCTTTTATTTCCAATCCAACGGCGTCAGTTTTCCGAGACTCTATTAGATATATTCTTGAAACAAGAGATATTGCTAGTCAATGTGTCTTTAATTATGCGGTAGATATTAAAACGAAAAGAGTAATTGACTCTTCCATTACTTTCGATACCCTTTGTGAGAAATCAACACTTGATTTTCATGGCAATATACTCAATGCTTCAGGATTCTATGACACCATACTTTCGGATGTATTAAATACCTGTGATAGTATATATAAAGCAACTCATTTATTCATTTATCCAAGAAAAGATTCGTTGTGGACGCAACAATATGGTTGCAAATACTTCCAATATAAAAATACCGTTTTTGAAAAAGATACGTTTTTATTAGACTCAATTTTTAATTCCAAAGGTTGTTTGGTTTCTATTTTACAAATTCCAATAGAAATTTTAAATACAACTATAGAAGATTCAACAATTATTGCATGTGGAAGTTATCTTCATAATGGACTTTTATTAACCGAAAGTTATAAACGAATTAAAACGAATCGTGTTCCTTTTTTCAGAAGACCTACTTGTGATAGTGTTTGGCGAAATATTGGACTTAACATATTACCCGCTCCTAAAGCAATCATAGAACCCAACAATAAAAACAATCCAATTCCTTACGGAACCAAATTGAATTTGGAGGGTAAGGGCGGTGATTTTTATCAATGGAATTTTGAGAACAGTACCGAAAAAAGTATTGTATATGAGGCGTTTCAAGACTACAGATTTACGTTAGTAGTGAGTCTTCAAAATGAATGTAAAGACACTGCAACATACTTTGTAAAAGTGGGCGAGATTCCTGATGGTAAAATCGTATTTCCAAATGCATTTTCGCCTAATGGCGATCAAGTAAATGATTACTTTAAACCCAATTCCTATCAATTTGGGGCACTGGTTTCATTAAGCATTTTCAATCGTTGGGGCGAGAAAATATTTGAAAATTTCAATCAAGATGCGTATTGGGATGGAACATACAAAAATGAAATTCAACCGAGTGGAGTTTATATTTATATCGCTACATTTAAATCGCCTAAAGGGGAGTTAAAAACGATAAAAGGAGACTTTTTATTGGTTAGATAATCACAAATGTTATAAAATTATGAGCATATTATCAAAAAGATTGGGTCTCATTGTTTCTAATTTTGAGACCACGGATAAATTTTTCAAAGTGAACTAGCTATTCAGGAAAAATTTTCCGAGGTGACGACATATGTGAATTCCAACTCTTCGTACCCGTTCCCGAATTCCCGAATCGTGCCTCTCTGGACAGTCGCAGGATCTCGGGATAGGCGTCATCCTCGAAAATTTTCAGCAACAATATTTTTATTAATATACTAAATCTTTTTTGAAAATTTATCGGGGATCTCATTGTTTCGCTTCAGAGATTCCGCATATTTTTTTTATAAGCTGACTAGATAGTCAAAAAAAATTGCGGAATGACGAAGTGGTTATAAGCAATCCTTTCAAATCACTAATAACTAAAACCTAAAGTCTAATCCCTTTTAAAAGCTTTTTGAGACCACGGATAAATTTTTCAAAGTGGACTAGCTATTCAGGAAAAATTTTCCGAGGTGACGGGAGTCCCGAGATGAAGGATTCGGGAACGTAATATATGTGAATTCCAATATCACGTCATCCTCGAAAATTTTCAGCAACTAAATGTTTTTTCTCTTGAAATTATAATTGAAAATTTATCGGGGATCTCTTTAGAAAATTTATAAATCTACAACTTGATTTATTAAATCAATCCAATCTTTGTTATATTTTTCTACAAGTTGCATCTTCCATTCACGTTTCCATTTTTTAAGTTGTTTCTCTCTTGAAATAGCTTCTTCGATACTTATAAATGATTCAAAATAAACTAATTTATTACAATTATATTTTGAAGTAAATGAAGTAGGATATATTTTATCTTTATGTTCCATAACTCTAAAATATAGTTGACTTGTAACTCCAATATAAAAAACGGAATTTAATTTATTTGTCATTATATAAACATAGCCCCCACGCTCCATTGTACAAATATACTAATTATATGAGACCACGGATAAATTTTTCAAAGTGAACTAACTATTCAGGAAAAATTTTCCGAGGCGACGGGAGATGGTGTCAGCACTTTAGAGATTCCGCATATTTTTTTGTAAGCGTACTAGATTGTCAAAAAAAATGCGGAATGACGAGGTGGTTATAACCAAGCCCTTCAAATCACTAATCACAAGTCACTAATCACTAAAACCTAAAGCCTAATCCCTTTTAAAAGCTTTTTGAGACCACGGATAAATTTTTCAAAGTGAACTAACTATTCAAGAAAAATTTTCCGAGGTGACGGGAGATGGTGTCAGCACTTTAGAGATTCCGCATATTTTTTAATAAGCAGACTAAATGGTCAAAAAAAATTGCGGAATGCTTTAAGTCCCGAGACGAAGGATTCGGGAACGCAACGATTATGAATCCCTTCAAATCACTAATCACAGGTCACTAATCACTAAAACCTAAAGCCTAATCCCTTTTAAAAGCTTTTTGAGACCACGGATAAATTTTTCAAAGTGAACTAACTATTCAAGAAAAATTTTCCGAGGTGACGGGAGATGGTGTCAGCACTTTAGAGATTCCGCATATTTTTTAATAAGCAGACTAAATGGTCAAAAAAAATTGCGGAATGCTTTAAGTCCCGAGACGAAGGATTCGGGAACGCAACGATTATGAATCCCTTCAAATCACTAATCACAGATCACTAATCACTAAAACCCAATCCCTAATCCCTTTTAAAAGTTTTTTGAGACCACGGATAAATTTTTCAAAGTGCACTAACTAATCAAGAAAAATTTTCCGAGGTGAAGAGGCGTCTTAAAATATTCATTACCTTAAAAAAAATGTCCTATTTTGATCGATTTAGTTCTATATTTGCTTTTAATAAATTGCTAAAACATGAATTTAAATCAACTTAAAGGGCTTTTACCTTATTTTGGAATACTTATTATTTTCTCATGCTTTATTTTTTTTCCTGAAATACAAGGGAAAAAACTAGGAAGTCACGACTCAGTGAGTTGGTATGGAGCAGGAAAAGAATTATTAGATTATCAAGGAAAAGGAGAAAATATCAAGTGGACAAATCGTGTTTTCTCAGGAATGCCCTTGTACACTATAGGTGGAGAATTTAATGGCAACCCATTTTTTAAATACTATTATAAAATCACACAAATACTTCCATTAAATATTACATTGATGTTTTTATTAACTGTTACGATTTTCTTTTCTTTTCTTTTAATAAATATAGATAAAAGAATTTCTTTGATATCTGCTTTAGTTTTAGGAGTTAATACATGGATTATAGATTCTTTAGTAGCTTCTCACGGAACTAAAATTTTAGCTTTAGTTTTTTTATTTCCTATTATCAGTGGATTAATAGCCTTTTATAAAAAAAACAAATTAAATGGATTGGTAGGCATTGGAATCGGACTACTTTGTCAAATAGGAATCAATCACCTTCAAATCACATATTATGGTGCTATAGTATGCGGAATTATAGGTATATACCTTTTTTATGATGCAATCAAAACCAAACAAATAATAACATTTTTAAAAAAATCAATTTTAGTAATTGTTGTTGTTGCTCTAGCTATTTTAGCCAATTATTCTTATTTATGGATTCTAAAAGATTACAGCAAAGATACCATGCGCGGTGGTAAAACCGAATTGATCAAACCTGAAGCGAATAGTACTGGAAAGGAAGGCGGTTTAGACATCAATTATGCATTTAGTTGGAGTTATACACCAACCGAATTATTTAATTTTATTGTCGCAGATGCAAAAGGCGGCGCAAGTGGCTACAAAGTGAATCCATCAAAATCCAAATTAGCTCAAGCGATAGGACAAGATAAAATACCTATGTATTGGGGCGAACAACCTTTTACGGGTGCTCCTAATTATATAGGCGTTGTATTAATTTTCTTAGCTATTTTCACCTTATTTTATTGGAAAAATAATTTACGTTGGCCGTTTTTAATTCTTATTGGTTTATTTTCTGCAATGGGACTCGGTCGTTTCTTCCTTGAATGGAATCAAATTTTGTTTGATTATTTGCCATTTTATAATAAATTTAGAACACCTACGATGTCTTTCTCTATTGTGAGTATGAGTTTTATATTTCTTTCAGGTTTGGGCTTAAATCACCTAATTTCAAATAAGGAAAATACAAAAGATGTTTTAATCGCATTAAAATATTCGTTATACACCATTATGGGTTTTATGATTTTAGGTTTTATAACCATACAAAATGAAGGTTTCACCTCCTCTTCAGACACACAAGTCTTTGGTCAAAACGTTCAAGCGCTTCAATTGATTATCGAAGACCGAGCCAGTTTCTTTAAAAGTGATTTTATAAGAAGTTTATTTTTGATTGCATTAGCTGCAGGTCTGATTTGGGGATATATTACTCAAAAAATAAGCCAACGAATTTTTATTATTATATTGGGCGTTGTAATGGTTGGTGAACTCTTTTTAGTAAGCAATCGTTTTTATGATCGGGAAGCCTTTACAAAAACCCAAAAAGTTGAAGATTTAGTTCCGAATGAACCATATAATCAATATATGATGGGCGATACCACCCATTTTAGAATGGTCAATACCACCACCAATGTATTTAATGACAATACCGATGGATACAGATATAGCAATGTGGGAGGCTATTCACCTGCCAAGCTCTATAGATATCAAGATTTAATTGACGTGCATTTGAGCAAGATGAATATCAATGTACTTAATATGCTCAATACGAAATATTTTGTAGTGGACCAAGGTGGTCAAAAGGTCGTGCAGCAGAATCCAGACGCTTGTGGTAATGTATGGTTTCCTACCCAAGTTAAATTTGCTAAAAATGCCAATGAAGAAATGGATTCTATTGGAACTTCCAATCCTAAAGAAAAAGTATGGGTCGATCAACGATATCAAAGTGAATCTAAATTTGATGCCAATACCGATCCCAATGCAACCATATATTTATCTAAATACCATCCCGAAAAAATGGAATACCAATCTCAAAGTACTTCGGGAGGTTTTGCTACATTCAGCGAAATATGGTATCGTGGCAATGAAGATTGGAAAATTTTCATCGATGGAAAGGAAAGTAAAATGATACGCACCAATTATGTTTTGAGAGGTACCTATATTCCTGCAGGGAATCACAAAATAGAAATGCGATTTGAGCAACCTAAACTTGATTTATTAATCAAAGTTGGACAAGTTGCAACCTTGATATTATTATTGCTTGTCTTTATACTTCCATTTGCTCAAAAGCGATTGATTAAAGTTAAACATGAACAATAAAAACATTCTAATAATTACTTACTATTGGCCGCCAAGTGGAGGACCTGCTGTACAAAGATGGTTAGATTTTGCCAATCGTTTTGCTTCAGATGGATATAACACGAATGTATTAACCGTATCTCAAAATACGGCAACATATACTTCAAATGATGCATCTTTATTAAATGAAATCAATAAGAACATCAACGTATATCATGCCGATGCTATTGATTATTTTTCGTTTTACAAAAAATTTATTGGTAAAGGTAAAGTACCAGGAAATGCTTTGGCAGATGATCATAATCCAAACGTAATCAAAAAAATTACTAGATTTATTAGAGGTAATTTTTTCATACCTGACCCAAGAATAGGATGGAACAAAAAGGCTATCTTAAAAGCAAAAGAAATTATAATATTAGAAAATATTGATACGATTATTACCGCAGGGCCACCTCAATCAACCCATCTTATAGGACTTGCAATAAAGAGCAAAATACCTGCTATACATTGGGTTACAGATTTTCATGATTATTGGACCAATGTATTTTATCTAAAGAAATTTTATAGAACTTTTTGGGCGCAGTGGATCGATTTATACTTAGAAAAAAAAGTTATCGAAAATGCAAATCAAATATTGGTACATACCGATAATAATAAGTCTTATTTAACGAGTAGAACCTCAAAACCATTAAATATAGAAGTCATTCGTATAGGTTATGACGAAAAGAAGTTTGAAAATATTACAAGAAAAAAAAATGAGATCTATACAATCGTTTATGCAGGTACGCTTCCAGATTATTATTACCCACAATCCTTTTTTGAAGCATTAGTTTTATTAAAAAAAGAAAATACATCGCTTAAAATTAGGGTACGATTTATTGGTATTATTAGTGGCGATATAAAAGAGATGGTTCAAAAATATGAGCTCGAAGATTGGGTCACTTTTGAAGGATATAAACCCCATGCCGAATCAATACAAGCCATTATCCAAGCGGACTTATTATTACTCATTAATCCACGATTAGAAAACGACGCCGCTATAGTTCCTGGCAAAATATTTGAATATATTGCTACAGGTAACCCAATTTTATCCATTTCGAGCCAAGGTAGTGAAAATGAACAGATTTTAGACGAATCTAACGGCGGAGCAAATTTTGACTGGAATGAAATTGACGCTATTAAAAACTATATTCAACAATCAATACAACATTCCAAACTATTGCAAACTAAAGAGAAAATAAAATATTCAAGATTCTATCAATTTGAAAAATTAAAAAAAACAATTTAATCCATTAATCCTAAATCAAATGCACGCAATTCGTATCTTATTAAACATTATTGATTTTTTTATCACACCCTTTGTGTTTTTATCGGTATTTCTATTAAAAATGATACGGAAATTCAATGTTAAACGAAATTTCCCATTAGCCCATAAAATATTTATTCAATTAGGAATATTTCCCATACGAGATCATTATTACGATCCACTATTTAATCCAAAGCATTTATCCAAACCTCTTGAAACACCAAGAAATTTGAGTGCTATAGATTTTAATATAGAGGGGCAACTAAAATTATTAGAAGCATTTAAATATTCGGATGAAATTCTTCAATTGGTTAATAAAAAAGATTTTTTTGATTTTAACAATAATAGTTTTGGGAAAATTGATGCCGACATGTGGTATAATTATATTCGACATTTTAAACCAAAACGTATTATTGAAATAGGATCTGGGAATTCAACCAAATTAGCAACATTAGCAATTGCTAAAAATAAAGAAATAGATGCAACGTATCAGTGTGAACACATTTGTATAGAACCTTATGAAATGCCTTGGCTCGAAAGCTTAAATATAAAAGTACATCGCGATAAAGTAGAAGCATTTCCGCTCGATTTTTTTATGCAACTCGAAGCTAATGATATTTTATTTATTGATTCATCGCATGTTTTGAGACCACAAGGCGATGTTTTATTTGAATTTTTAGAAATTTTACCCGTTCTAAAACAAGGCGTTATTGTTCATATTCATGATATTTTTTCTCCACAAGACTATCCGCATCAGTGGGTTGTGGATGACAACCGACTATGGAACGAGCAATATCTCGTTGAAGCATTTCTAAGTTATAATAATCAATGGCAAATTACCTCAGCATTAAATTTATTAAGATTAAATCATTATGAAAATCTTGTTAAATGTTGTCCTAATTTAAATGTTGGTATAACTGGAAGTTCTTTCTATATTCAGAAAAAACAATCTACTTAAACTTGTAATAACCCATTTTAAGTCCAACGTATTTTATAAACAAAACAATTACATTATTAAAAATGAATGTATTCTTATTTTGTTTATAATTTAATTTGGACGCATCATATACATTTCCAGAAGTTTTTTTTAAAAAAACAAAATTCAATAATTGCTCATTTATAATTTGATAATAAAATCTTTTTAAGTTATTTATAAATCCGAACTTGAAATGGTTATCAGAAATTAATTTACTAATTACGTCATTATTTATATTATTTAGTTCCTTAATTTTTAAAAGATCTTCGCGAATTTGAATAAAGGTTTTGTGATATTTAATCCATTGCGCATTTTTAAATGCAATTTCTAATAGATGTTCAATTGAATAAATAGTGTTTTTAAGAAAACCAAGTTCTTTAGCATAGTATACACTATCTGCCAAAAGAATTGGCAAAGAGTTAGACATAACAAGTTTAGGATGAAATGGTATATTGTTTTCTTTAATAAACTGTTCTGCTAAGTTTTTATTATTTTCTGGTGATGAAAATGCAAAACCATTACTTTGACCAGAAATACCACTTAAAAAAAAAGAATAATTTTCAAATAAATATTGAGGTATTTCATCTGCAAGAACTATTGCTGAATATACATCTGGAATCGAAGAATTGAAAAAAAAACCATTTGATTTTTCTTTAATTCTTTTTATTGGATCAAGACTAATAAAACCAATAGAATAAATACAAGGCAATTTTGAATAATCAAATGTTTCGTTCAGGACTTTTTTTAGCATTTCTGAACTTTTAATTAACTCAGATTTTTTATTTACTTCATACCTAATGATACCTTTCTCATTTTTTTCAGTTACATCATTCCACTTGTAATAGTCTTTACGACCAATTAAAGCTTCTATTTTATATTTTTTAATTAATATATCTGCTGTTATTAGTGCATTAGGCATTAATGCATCATCAGATCCTAAAAAAGAAACATATCCATTGTCAACTAAAGATAAAGCATATTCAAAATTTTGAGTCATACTTATCGTTTGTGGTATATGGTAATACTTTATTTTATCTGAATTAAAACCTTCAACAACTTGTTTTGTATTATCTTGACTGTTATTATCACTGATAATAATTTCATAATTATCATAATCTTGTTCCAAACAAGTCTTAATAGTCCAGTAGAGTGTAGATGCTCTATTTCTTGTTGGTATGATAATTGAAAATTTAGTATTTTCCATAATCTACTTTACTCTTTTTAAATATCCATCAGGAGCTACTGAAATCAATATTTTATGATCAATAGATTTGTCTATTTCAAAATTATCATTACTTTTTAAAAATTCAAAAACCGCAGTTTTAGGATTATTACCAGGATTCCAAGGACGACCACCTGGCATATAATCTGCAGGTAAATCTTCAACAATGGTGTCAAAAACAACACAATAACTGCCTACAGAAGTAAGTGGAGCATATAGCTCAAGTTCTTTTAAAACATGGTCATGGGTATGATTGGAATCCAAACAAACTAGAATTCTTTTTTTATCTTTTGCTAATTCATATACTTGATTGGCTACTTCTTGAGACGTCGAATCACCTTCAATCATTTTGATACGTTTCATCATTGGATGCGCTTCTATCAAATCACGATTGTGTTTTCGAATATCAATATCCAAACCTAATACATATCCATCTCCACCCATCAATTCAAGCAATGATGCATAATAAACTAACGAACCTCCATGTGCAATACCCGCTTCGATAATTAAATCAGGCTTAATATCCCAAATAATTTCTTGCATGGCTAACATATCTTGTGGATAGGCAATTATAGGGCGTCCCATCCAAGAAAAATTATATGAATATTTCGCTTTATTTGAATGTTCATTAAATAATTGTTTTGCGTTTTGCAACTCATGATTTGAAGCATTTGAGTCAATTAACGCCTTTTTTTCGTTGTTAAATTTTTTAATTTCTTCGTGCATACTTTTAAATTTTATCTATTTCTGGGTTATATAATTCAAAATCTAATTTCAAATTTTCACATTTCAATCTAATCTCTTCTGTATAATTTGGATTCATACAAATTATTGATAATTTTTTATCCTTTGGTAAATTTTCAGGAGATACTATTTTTTTTCCAATCTTTGGAATGTATTTTTCTTGTTTATTGTGATTAACATCTATATAGTAATCTATTTTTGTATTCAAATTATTAGCAATTAAAGAATAAATAATTCCTTTACTAGCCATTCCCCATATAACAATTTCAGAAGCTTCTGACTTCTTCTTAATTTTATTATTATATCTTTCAATTAATTCATTAAAAACAGAATTAGAATAATCTTTTAGAATAAAAGGATTGTTTTTATTTTCAATTTCAGGATTAATAATTGCTTGAGCCCATAAATATTGGTCCCCAAATTCATTTTTAATAGCTTCAACATAACCTCCGGCTTCTTTAATACAATTAAATAAGCTATATTTTGAAAAATAATTTACATGTTCATAGAAAAAATCCCAATAACACTTATTGTCAAAAATCCAATCAACATCTGGAACCTCAATAAAGATAGGAATATTTTTATATTTATTAGAATCAAACAATTGAAACAATTGTTTTAAAAATGAAGTTGGATTTTCAATATGCTCTAAAGTATGTCTTAAAATAATCAATGAAATGTTATCAATATTATTAAGATGCTCTTTATTAAAATATTCCCTAATAAACAATAAACGCCCCTCATTTAATATTAATGCTCCTTCATAGCTAGGGTCTATTCCGACGCCTTTCACATTTTTATCTAACTCTTCAATTGTTTGCATTAAAAAATTACCTTTGCCACATCCAATATCTAAAATTAAAGGATTCGAATGGTTTAAATATGATTCATCTAAGAATTTTATTATTTTTGAGTAATAGTTTTTGTGAAATTCTGAAGGAACTAAATTGTCATAATTTTCATCATAATACATTTTGCTATTATCAAAAAGTTTATTGCAAATAAATCCATTTTCATCAATACTGATATCAATGTCTACCAAAGGTGTATTTATTGATTCTTCTATTTTTGAATAAACTCTATTTTGTAAAATTGGATAATTAATTGCTTTATATAATGAAATCATAAATTTTTATACTTTTTATTACATCCCCAAAACTCCATAGGCTCTATAGTTGAGTATGGATAAAAACCTAAATTGAGTTCGATATCCTTTCCTATAGTTTTCAGATAATTACTGACAAAATTACGTAATTTTATTGGTTTTCCGCTAGAAATATTAAAAATACCGTAAGATTCTTTCTTTAAAGCAGCTTTAACTATCATTTCTGCAACTTCTTCAATGGGTAAATAGTCTCTTATTTGCTCACCGCCACTCATGTTAAAGGACTTTTCTCCTTTGGCCAAAGCTTCTTCTAGTTGAGGAATAATTGAATTAGCACTTTGACCTTCTCCATACATATAAAACAATCGTAACCAAAGAAAATCAAAATGATGTTGTGTTTTTTTGAATTCTAAAAATCGTCTTAACGTATCTTTTGCAATAGCATAAGGATTGTTTGGGAATGTGGGTAAACTCTCATCCAATGCGCCTTCCTGCATACCATATTCAAAACAAGTGCCCGCAACTGCAATTTTTTGAATTCCATTCTCAATCATTTGTTCCAAAAATCGAATTTCATTTGGAAGATTATCGGTAAGGTGAAATGATTTATTATAGTTTGGTAAATTGGACCAAGCAAGATGAATAAGAATATCAGGTTTCTTAAGATTTTTAAATTGATTTAAAGTAGCATCATAAAGGTCTGTTTCTATAAATTCTACTTTTGAAAACCATGACTTATCAATTACTTTTTTACGATTACGAGCTGTTGCTATAATTTCATATTTCGTATTTGATACCAAATAGTTTAAAACATGATTTCCAACAAATCCAGATGCACCCGTAACCAATATTTTCATAAGATAATTTTAGAAAACCTCTAAAGATGGAATAGCTACAACAAATTTCCCACCCCATTCTTTAATAAATGCTAACTGATTCGATATTTCTTCTCTAAGATTCCAAGGAAAAATAACTACAAAGTCGGGTTTGGTCTCTTTTATTTTTTCTGGAGAATAAACAGGAATTCTAGCCCCCGGCAAATATTTATTTTGTTTAAAAGGAGAGGCATCCATAGTATATTCTATAAGATCATTACCTTTTATACCACAAAAATTGAGGAGTGTATTTCCTTTTGCGGCTGCACCATACCCAACAACTTTTTTGCCTTCGTTTTTACTTTGTATCAAGAATTGTATAAAATCATTTTTAATATTTTCTACTTTTTCTTGAAATCCTTTATAATATTCTAATGAATCGACTCCAAGTTCTTGTTCCATTTTCAACATATTTGCAACAGTAGGTAAAACTTCTTTTGAAGTATCTTCGATATGTTTTGTAAATATTCTTAAACTACCACCATGTGTAGGCAATTCCTGTACATCAAAAAATTCAAGACCTTGTTTTTCAAAAACTGATTTTAGTGCCGTAAATGATAAATATGAAAAATGTTCGTGGTAAATGGTGTCAAACTGATTGAACTGAACTAATTTACATAAGTGAGGGAATTCAAATGTATTCACGCCATTTGGTTTTAAAGCTATTTTAACTCCTTTTACAAAATCATTAATATCTGGGACATGTGCTAATACATTATTCCCTAAAATCAAGTCGGCTTTTCCAGCTAATTTTTCTTTCGCTATTTTCTCTCCAAAAAAATCAACAATACTTTTTATTCCTTTTTCTTCCGCTACTTTTGCAGTATTTGCAGTGGGTTCTATTCCTAAAACTGGAATATTTTTTTCTTTAAAATATTGTAAAAGATAACCATCGTTTGAAGCGACTTCAATGACCAATGAATCTTGATTATAACCAAATCTTTCGGTCATATAATCTGTATATTTTTTAGCATGAGCTAACCAAGAGGTACTAAACGAAGAAAAATAGGTATATTCATCATTAAAAATATTTTCCGCTTTTTCTATTTCATCCACTTGAACCAGCCAGCATTTTTCACATACAAAAACTTTCAATGGAAAATAGGTTTCGGGGTGATTCAAAGTTTCACTTTTGACCATTGCATTAGATGGCGGGCACGTTTGCAAATCGCAAAACACATGAGTTAAATGATGATTACAATGTCTACAATTCATACTTATTTTAATTAAAGCGCTTTATGTTTTTTATCCCTATCCGAAATCACTTTTGGATATACAGGTAATTGAAAATTTATTTTTATATCATCAAAACGAACACCATTTTCAAATTCAGGTTGATAGAATTCATCGTGTAAATAAATCAACTCTGAATTATCTTCTAAAGTTAGAAATCCATGAGCAAATCCTTTTGGAATAAAGAGCATTTTATTATTTTCAACACTCAATTCAACTTGAAATACTTTTAAAAAAGTATCCGAAGTTTCTCTTAAATCCAAAACACAATCCAACACAGCGCCTCTAATACATCTTACTACTTTGGTCTCTTGATATGGTTCTTTTTGAAAATGAAATCCTCTCCAAGTATATTTCTCAGCACTAAAAGAATGATTCATCTGCATCCAATTTCCTGAAAAATTTGGTATATTTTCTTTAAACAAATTCTGATCGAAAGTCCTCATAAACCATCCTCTATCATCTCCTTTTTTTTCTAGATGAATTTCATACAACCCTTCAAAATCTGTTTTTATGAATTTCATAAAACTATATATTGATTTAACTGATTTTCTGTAACAACTTGATTGGAGAGATAAAATTCTTTATACCACTCAATGGTATTTTTAATAGAAATCTCATTACTCCATTTGGGTGACCAACCTAACCTTGATTTTGCTTTATTAATATTCAAACTCAATAATCCCGCTTCGTGAAAATGTTCATTTTGTATATCCACTTCAAAGTCAATTTTATCCCAAATATTTTTAGCTATTTCCAATACTTCTCCTACGGTCAACACTTCATGTTCTTCTGGGCCAAAATTCCAACCTTCTGCAAAATCTTTTTCACCATTTAATAATCGTTCTCCAAGCATCAAATAGCCCGAAATAGGTTCCAAAACATGCTGCCAAGGTCTAGTAGCTTTTGGGTATCTAATATTCGTTTTTTCACCTTTAATAGCACTTTTTATTATATCTGGAATCAATCGATCGATACTCCAATCTCCACCTCCAATAACATTTCCTGCTCGAGCCGAGGCTAATAAAATTTGATGTTTTTTACTATAATCATTCAAATTAAAAAATGAATTCCGATAGGAACTAACGGCCAATTCAGCACATCCTTTGGAGCTACTATATGGATCAAAACCTCCCATTCGATCGGTCTCAATATATCCAATATTTTGTTCTACATTTTCATAGCATTTATCTGTTGTCACTACAATTATCGCTTTTACGGAATCACAAAATCGAGCCGCTTCCATTACATTTATAGTTCCCATTACATTGGTAGAATAGGTTTCTATGGGATTTTGATACGAATATCGTACCAATGGTTGAGCAGCTAAATGAAAAACAATATCGGGTTTGGTTTCAAGCATAGCTTTAGAGAGTGTTTCAAGATCTCTAACATCTTCGAAATATGATTTATAATCCGAATTTAACAATGAAAAATGATTTGGTTCGGTGTTTGGAGGCAAGGCATATCCAACCACCTCAGCACCTAATTTCTGAAGCCAATAGGCCATCCATGAACCTTTAAAGCCCGTGTTTCCAGTTAAAAAAATCCTTTTTCCTTTGTATGATCCAAACATATTCTTAATTCCAAATTTTCCATGGAGCCTTACCATTATTCCATAACTCTTCAAGCTCAATTTTATCACGCATGGCATCCATACATTTCCAAAATCCATAATGCTTGTATGTAGCTAATTCTCCAGATTTAGTAATATCAATTAATGGACCTTTCTCAAATTGAATTTCATCCATATTTCCGTCTAAAAAATTAAATACAGAGGGTTCTAAAACCATAAAGCCGCCATTAATCCATACGCCATCATCCTCAGGTTTTTCTACAAATCTTAACACATTTCCATTGTCATCAATATCTAAATTTCCAAATTTACCCGGTAATTGAATAGACGTTAAAGTAGCTACTTTACCTTTGGATTGATGAAAAGCCAATAATTCTTTAATATTGATATCTGAAACACCATCACCATAAGTCAACAAAAAAGATTCATTTCCAATATATTTTTGAATTCTTTTTAAACGACCCGCCGTATTGGTTTCAAACCCAGTGTCCACTAAAGTTACTTTGAAATTTTCTTGCGTGGGCTGGTGAACGGTCGTTTCATTTTTTGATAAATCAATAGTAATATCTGAATTGGTAAAATAATAATTCATGAAATATTCTTTGATCATAGCTTGTTTATACCCCAAACAAACGATAAACTCATTAAACCCTTGAGCCTCATATATTTTCATAATATGCCACAAAATGGGCTTGCCACCAATTTCAACCATAGGTTTTGGTCGCGCCTCGGTTTCTTCCATCAAACGAGTACCTAATCCACCTGCAAATATTACAACTTTCATATAAATTTAGATTTTGGTTTTGCTACTAAAATAATATAACTACTCATAAAATTACCTAAATAGCCCACTTTAGAAATAACAAAATTAAGACACTTAGAACTAAAACACGCTAATCGAAATGAATAATCCTCATCCCAAATCCCTGGCTTGATATCAACATCATAATCTTTAGCTAAACGTTTATGCGTTTGATAAGGCAATAAATTTTCACCCCAAACACCATATTCATTACAAATATTGGTATAATTACTTGGGAATTGAGTTTTAATTTTATTTTTTAAATAATCTTCCATGGCTTCGTCCAATTTAGGGCCACCAGCAGTAGCTATATTCCCAATTGCTTTATCTATATCATTTGAATCTTTTAGATTATATTTTTTCGTTAAAAATTCTTTTTTAGCTTCAATGATTTTACTTCGATTCTTTAAATGTATATACACGTGCTGCATATGCGCGAAAGGATTATTCCAATTTGCAGTAGTACTACTTACAATAATTGCATTTGGATAATTAGTCGAAATGTCGTGATAATAGTTTTCTAAATCATAAATATGCTCAATGACATTTCTACTCATCACTATATCCAGTTCATAACCTTTTTCGCGCATTTGTTTGAAAGTAATATCTGAATCTCCAACGATATAATCATCCATTTTGACACCGAAAATAGTATCTATTTCCATTGCCATTTGAGCAAATTTCGCATCGTAATCATTATAAAACACTTGCTTACAACCTATCATTTTGGCCAAAACATATAAAGAACCAACACCCGCTCCATAATCTATTAAAGATACTTCATAATAGGGCTTACCAGATATTTTTATGGCATCATATAGCAATTTTGCACTGGTTTTAAGCGAAAAAAATGGTCGCTCGGTATGACATTTTTTAAAATACCATTTATAAAATGGATCAATATCCAATGCTTCTACATCCGTATTTGCTATTAAATGAAAAATTTCATTGCATTTTTCATTTATAATTTTTGATAATTCATCTTTAATTTTAATAAATTCCTTCATCCTCTACCCTTTTCTAATTAAACTAACTACCTCGATGGCTTTTTTGCTTTCGGCGATGCGAGAACCATTATTTTTAAAAACATATTGATATCTATTTGACTTCATTTTCTCACTTTTCTACTTAGCAAATTTATTAAATTTAATCTATTCTATACGAATTCATTTTTATACTCCCCTATTGGTATACTTATTTCAAAACATAACTCAGGGGAAATGTCATAATTCCATATACTCCCATTTGGATATTCTATGAGACCTTCCCAAAACAATTCTCCCATTTCTCCAATCTGCACTTTTTTAAATAAATCTATATCTAATAATTTCTTAAGTGATTCAAATTGAATTAAATCTTTTTGAATAATTGGTAAAAAGTCCAAAACTTTTTGGTCTAAATTATTGAACACCAATTTCAATTTATAATCTTCAAAATAAGATACTTGAATCACTTTTTTCATTATTTTAAGTTAAAGGAGTTATTTTACTAAAATTTTTGGTATCCCACATTTTTAATAGTTCATTTTTGTGGATTTCAGCCCAAGCTTGAACTAATTTATGTTTACTAATTGGAAGGTCTCCATTCAAAATTTGACCATTTTCAATTAAGATATTTGCTTCAAATTCACCATATTTTACTTTAAAATGAGGAGGATTATGATCATTAAAGAACATATAAACAATAATTCCATAAAATCTGCTTATCTCTGGCATTATTTTTTTATTTTAAACTAATTTTAATTCCTTCATCCTCTACCCTTTTCTAATTAAACTAACCACTTCAATCGCTTTTTTGCTTTCGGCGATGCGGAAACCATTACCAGCTAAAATTTCTTTATAACTATCGGTATGTAATTCCGTAAATCCATCCGAAAACTCAATTTCTTCGCCTTCCATTTGGAGTGTGCGATACGTTCTTTTTCCTGCATCGCGCACCGCTTGAGGTATGCGCATATAATCGATACTCAACAACCATTCTACTCGAGCTCTTTGAAGATGTAATCTGCCGGAAGCCGTTTCATCTGATTGTTCAATAACTTTATTCTCAACAATATCACCAAAAATCCATGTCAGCATATCAAAAAAATGGACTCCGATGTTCGTAGCAATGCCACCCGATTTTTTAGCATCCCCTTTCCAACTATGATGATACCATTTGCCTCGTGAGGTCATATATTGAAGCTTGATATCAAACACATGATCGGCAGGTGCGTTTGCTACGCGCTCTTTTAGCGCTATAATACTCGGAT
Organism: Chitinophagaceae bacterium; assembly: GCA_017495115.1. Taxonomy (GTDB): domain Bacteria; phylum Bacteroidota; class Bacteroidia; order Chitinophagales; family JADJOU01; genus CHPMRC01. Next base: position 118,151 of record JAFEIJ010000015.1, read on the forward strand.
GTAATCGCAATTGAAGAATTGTGTAGGCATTTTTACCCGTTTCTTTTTCCATTTCTACTAAAGCGTCTACATTCCATGGATTTAAAACGAGTGGTTTTTCGCAAATCACATCACAACCGCTGCGAAGCCCAAAACGAATATGCGCATCGTGCAAATAATTAGGACTACAAATACTAATGATATCAATAGGATTTCCTTCGCGTTTTAACTTATCGATATGTCGATCAAATCGCTCAAATTCGGTAAAAAAATCGGCATCCGGAAAATAACTATCCATAATTCCCACGCCATCATAAGGATCATACGCACACACCAATTCATGCCCTAAATCTTTAATGGCTTTCATATGTCTTGGAGCGATATAACCCGCTGCACCAATTAACGCAAATCGTTTTTTCATTAATGCTTTTGATTATGTTTTATAACATTTCGCAAATATAATAGGAATTGATTATTTTGAAGAAAAAAGGTTTGGAAGATTAGATTGGAGACGAGAGATGTTAGATTTGAGAGAAGGGGTTAAGAATTAGGGATTAGTAACTAGTGATTACAATAATCTAATGCCTTTAACCTTCTATTATCTACTATCTTTTCTCTAATTTCTATTCACAAATACAAATCACTATAACCTAAAGCCAAAAAACCTCCAATAGAAATTGCGTTTATTCTTTTAAAGTAGACTGTTTATCAAAAATAAATTAAACTACTCCTTGTGCCAACATTGCATCAGCAACTTTAACAAAACCGGCAATATTTGCACCTTTTACATAGTCAATATAGCCAGTTTCATCTTTTCCGTAATCTACGCAAGCTTGGTGAATATTTGCCATAATATCTTTTAATTTTGCATCAACCTCTTCTGTTGTCCAGCTCATTCTTAATGAATTTTGAGACATTTCTAAACCAGATGTTGCTACACCACCAGCATTTGAAGCTTTACCTGGAGCAAACAAAATTTTTGAATGTAAAAAGACCTCTACAGCTTCTGGAGTAGTAGGCATATTAGCACCTTCAGCTACGCAATAACAGCCATTGGCTACTAATGTTTTTGCTTCTAATTCGTTCAATTCGTTTTGTGTTGCACAAGGCAAAGCGATATCACATTTCACACCCCAAGGTCGAGCATCTGCAACATATTTTGCATTAGGATATTTAGTTACATATTCGCTAATTCTTCCTCTTAACTCATTTTTTATGTACATTACATGGGCTAGTTTTTCTGCATCAATACCAGCTTCGTCATATATATAACCTGCTGAATCTGAAAGTGTTACAACTTTAGCCCCCAATTGTGTTGCTTTTTCACAAGCATATTGAGCTACGTTTCCTGAACCAGAAACTACAACAGTTTTTCCTGAAAAACTATCTCCTCTTGTAGCAAGCATACTTTGTGCAAAATAAACATCGCCATAACCTGTGGCCTCTGGTCTTATTAAAGAACCACCAAAAGAAAGCCCTTTACCAGTAAGTACACCCGTAAATTCGTTTCTTAATCTTTTGTATTGACCAAACATATAACCTACTTCTCTCCCTCCAACTCCAATATCTCCAGCAGGGACATCGGTATCTGCACCAATGTGTTTGGCTAATTCTGTCATAAATGCTTGACAAAATTTCATAATTTCGTTATCAGATTTTCCTTTTGGATCAAAATTAGAACCCCCTTTTCCGCCACCCATTGGTAATGTCGTTAAGCTATTTTTAAACGTTTGTTCAAATGCCAAAAACTTTAAAATACTTAAATTTACTGTAGGATGAAATCTTAAACCACCTTTGTATGGGCCAATTGCAGAATTCATCTGAATTCGATATCCTTTGTTTACTTGAATATTTCCTGCGTCATCTAACCAAGTTACTCTAAAAAGTAGTACTCTTTCTGGCTCTACCATTCTTTCAAGTAACATCTTGTTATTGTATTTTGGATTTTTTTCTATAAAAGGCATTACTGTTTCTGCAACTTCTTTTACGGCTTGTAAAAATTCAGGTTCGTTGGGGTTATTCGCTGCAATTTGATTTAAAAATTGCGCTATTAATATATTTTTATTGTTCATTTTGACAAAATTAAAGCAACAAATATACTATTTTTTTTTAACTATAATCTAATTATTGTTAAAAAAATACAAAATCATAGATTGAGGAAATGGTTCGTAGCTTTAGATTTTAGTCTAGAGCTTCTAAAAACAGGTATTTGATTTTAGTAAAACAACCAGAATTATCAACTTATTTAAGATCCAAAATATATACATCTAAAATCGGTCATCTCATATCTAAACTAACTCAACAAAAAATCATCATCTTACTTTAAATATTTCTCTAAAAATTGATCTTGTTCCCAAAGTAAATGCAAAATATTTTCCTTAGCCAAATAGCCATGACTTTCTTTTGGTAAAATGACCATACGGACGGGTGCGCCCAAACCTTTGAGTGCTTGAAAATACCGCTCGGTTTGCAGCGTAAAAGTTCCAGGATTGTTATCGGCTTCGCCGTGGGTTAAAAGTAAAGGCGTTTTCATTTTATTTGCATTCATAAATGGCGACATTTTGTTATAAACATCCGGAATATCCCAATAATTTCGCTGCTCACTCTGAAAACCAAAAGGTGTAAGTGTGCGGTTATACGCGCCACTTCTAGCGATTCCACATTTAAATAAATTGGTATGCGTGAGTAAATTAGCCGTCATAAAAGCCCCGTAGGAATGCCCACCTATCGCTACTTTTTGCGTATCAATATAACCTAATTGATTTACCGCTTGAATGGCCGCATGTGCATTATCAATTAATTGCTCTATAAAAAAGTCATTCGGTTCTTTTTTTCCTTCTCCCAAAATTGGAAATGATGCGTTATCCAAAATAGCATACCCTTTTGTAACCCAATATACAAAGGATCCATAATATGGAAACGTAAATGCGTTAGGATTCGATGTTACTTGCCCTGCGGTATTTTTGTCTTTAAATTCTCTTGGATACGCCCAAATTAAAAGTGGTAATTTTTGTTTCTTAGATTTTCGATCATAACCTTCGGGTAAATAAAAGGTTCCTGAAAGTTCCACGCCGTCTTTTCGGTTGTATTTGATAACTTCTTTATACACATTATTCAACTTTAAGAAAGGATTTTTAAAGTTAGTTATCGCTTGAATGGCTTGCGATTTGATATCTTTGAAAAAATAATTTGGATACTCATTTTTTGATTCCAATCGAACTAAAATTCTTTTGGAAGCTACATCAAAAAAATCAACAATCTCTTCTTTTTGATTTTTGGACTTAAATGTATATATACGTTTTTTTGTATTCAAATTCGGGTCGTATTCATCAATAAAAGGAAATTGTCCCTCTTTAGTATAACCATCACCGATCAAAAACATTTTATTTTTAACTACTCCAGCTACATTTTTATTAAATTCATTTTTAACGGTATAAAAATTTCCTGGATCGGAATACACATCTTGATAATTTCTAGAATCAAAAATGAATCCTTCTTGTTGTATCGTATCAGGATTTATTTTAAAAGTGGTACTCATTCGAGTATCATACCAAGATTCAATCACCATAGCAAAATTCGCATTTGTCCATTGAATATCCGAAAAACGCCATTTCGTTTTAAAAAATAAATTAGGCTCATTATTAAATGGCGCTTCCCAGCGGTATAACGCATCGCGAAACGGAGCTTCTTTAGCAGGATCGCCTTCATCCAATGCTTCTACAAAAAATAAAGTTGCCGCTTTATCATCTCGCCATTGAATAGCCCTTTTTCCTTTAATTGTAGCTGAAAATCCTTTTGGAATAATTTCGAGTAATGGATTTTTATGAATCAATTTAACAAATTGAGCATTGTTATCATAGATATTATAAGCACTAGGAAAACGATTCATCGGAACGATATACGAAAAAGGTTTTTCAATATTATTTACCAATAGATAATTTCCATCAGGTGAATAATCAAATCCGGTATACATAGCTTCTGGCAGAAAAGGAGTTATCGCTCCTTCAATAGTTATTTTTTGAATGGAAGACGTCACCAATTGCTCAAAATTAGACTCATCCGTTTTATTTTTTAATAAATCTTGATACGTTCGATTTTGTGAAATCTTTCCATCACTTGAAGAAACTATAGGACCATCAGGCAACGATTTAGAACCATCTATAAGTGGATTTCTATTTTTATTCATCGAACAAATCAAAAGATATTGACTGCTCGGATGCCATTCAAAAGGCCTTCCCAAATTAGCATTTAAATAATCTTTTGATATTTTTTTTGCGGTTGCATTTTCAACATTTAAAATCCATAATGAAACTCCAAAATTTTCCGTATGGCAAAAAGCAATCCATTTTTCATCGGGCGACCAATTCAAATAAGAAATTTTAGGAATTTCGGGTAATCCTTTCACTTGAATTTCTGTTTTAGAATTCAAATTTCGAATTTTAAGATTATTGATATAACTTATAGTACTACTAATATTGGTGTTTGGATTGATGCGAAGTCCACCTAATTTCATTTCAGGTTGATTAAGTTCATCGAGGGCTTTATATGTATTGCGATACGAAAGCAATATCATCGTTTTTTTACTATTCAAATTTACACTTGGTGCTCTTTCAAAATCCGCAAGTTCCAAAATTTCTTTTGGAGGTTTTTGATACGTTATATTTTCTTGAGAAAACAATAAAATGGGGAAAAAGAAAAAACAAAATACAATTTTATGCATGAAATAAAAATTAAGTAGCAAAGTTAAGGCAATTTTGAATTCGATTAAAAAAATAAAATTATATTTGCTCTAAAATAATAAATAAGGCGATTTTTCGTTCTTAAAGTTCATGGTTTCATCAATAATTCTTGTCGAAAATTGTTTTTAAAAAAATATTTTGTTTGGGTTGTTTTACTTTTGATAGTTAGTGGCTGCTCCAATACGAAATATAAAGGATTTCGTCAGACCGTTACGAATTTTACGGCATACTACAATACGTATTTTAATGCAAAATATAAATTCCGATTGGGCTATAAAGAAGTGGCCAACAACAATCCCGAATATTTTTACCAATTTTACCCCATATTTCCTTACGATTATAATACGGATCAGTTTAAAAATGTAGCGAAGTTTAAGGAAATTGGCGCTAAAAGTTCTAAAATTTTCACAAAGAAAAAAAATAGTAAATGGGTTGATGACGCTTTGTTGGTTAATGGAAAACGTTTTTATTACAGCGGCGAGCTAGATTCGGCAATCATACAATTTGATTATATCGTTACTAATTTTGAACGAGGATACCGAAGCACGCACATCAAATCCGGAAGACCTAAAAAGTTGATTGCCGATATTAATTATGCTAAAAAACGAAGCAAAAAACCGATTTCGGAGCGCAAACTGATGCACAAATTAGCCCGAAATGAAGCCATTGTTTGGTTGGTGCGTTCTTATATCCGAAAAGGCAATTATTATGAAGCGCAGCGCATCATTTCTAATGCAGAGGCCGACTTAAGTTTTCCGATACAATATCGAGCCGATTTGCGAAAAACGCAAGTGCTCTTGCATATGGCAAAAAAAGAATATAAACCCGCTATTGACATTATCAATCCAATGTTGGAATCTGCACAAAAAAAAGAACTATCGAGGCTACGTTTTATTTTAGCCCAACTGTATGAAGCGGATAATGATAAATTTAAAGCCGTTGGGCAATACAACCGAATTTTGATGCAAAATGATAATGAAGCCATCGTTTTTGAAACACAAATGCGCATGGCCGAGTTAGCTGGAGCAGGTCAAGCCAGTGCGACGATCGATGAGCTAAAAGCTATGGCGCGAAAAGGAAAATATTTGGATCGTATCGAACGAATTTATTATGCAATCGGGATATCGTATGCCAAACTAAAAGATTATAAAAACGCTGAGTTATACTTGACAAAAGCGGCTCAAAATGCCAATAAAAATCCAAATATCAAGTTCATGGCTTTTGAACGAATCGGAAGTATGTATTTTGATGCAAAAAACTATAAACCCTCTGCAAAATATTACGACAGCGCAAATATGATTATTCCAGCTTCGTATGATCAAAAAGAAGAATTTAAACAAAAAGCAAAGTATTTGATAGAATTAAGTAAATATTTTGATTCTTTACAAAAAAATGATTCTATCCTAAATTTAGTTTCATTGAGTAAAAAAGAAGCTTCAAAACGTATTGCAAAAAATTTAGCTAAAGAAAAGAAAAACAAAGAAAATGAAAATATCATTGCATCCACTAAGTTAGAAGCAACCAAAGTAGAAACGACAGGAGCCAGATCCAATTGGTATTTTGATAACCCTTCACAAATTGAAAACGGTCGAATTGCTTTTAAGAAAAAGTTTGGAAATATAAAACGACAAGAGAACTGGAAGTTTGGTGGAAGTAGCGTGATGGCTGAAGAAAGTCAAAATTCAAAAGAAAATTCAGAAAAAATATCGTCTAAAGAAGATATCGATACCGACGAGATTAGCGATATTATGATTGCAGATTTGCCTTTTGAAGAAGAAAAAAAATCTGAATTTATTAGAAGTACACAGGGTATTATTCATAAAATTGCTCAGATTTTTCATTATGAAATCAATGATGTACCTGAAGCCATATTGTATTACAAAATGATTTTAAATCGTTTTAAGGTAAAATATTATCAAGAAGAAGAAGTTCTATATGCATTGTATTTATTGAGTAGAGAAAATGGAGATTTTGCAGGCTCCGAAGTATATCAAAATGCACTGGCGCAAGATTATCCAGAATCAAAATTCAACAAATTGATTTCCAATCCAAATTATGCTAAAGATTTGCTGAAAGAAAATGAAGTTGCCGAAAATAAATACAAACAAATTTTTACTTCTTTTGACCTTAAAAATTATAAAAAAGTTATTGCCCAATGCGACCAATTTATTGCAGAAAATAAAGATAATCCTTTGGTGCCAAAATATAAATTGTTAAAAGCGCTTTGTCATACTAGATTTTATCAATTTGATGAATATTTGGCTACATTAAAAGATTTGAATGAAAATCATACCAATAGCGATGAATATCCAACGGCTAAAGAATGGCTAGAATATGCCCTAAAAGTAAATAGAGATTCGTTAAAAGTTTCAAACCAAAAAGAAGAAGATGCGTTGAAAGTAAGGGAAAATGAAAACTTATTTACTTCCAATATTGAAAATGCAGAAAATCAAGTGACGTCTATTGCCAAAGAGGAAGCGAATGTCAATTTCTTTTTTAATGCCAATGCACCACATTTAAGCTTAATTCGTATTGACGGCACCGAAAACATTTATCAAATAAAACGGGATATTGAAAATGTAATTTTTGAAATGGAACCGAATTTAAACTTTGAAATACAAATTCATCGTGGCTCCAAATCTCAATATTTAACGGTAGAACGTGTCAATAAAATATTCAAATGTTTGAGTATCAGCGAAGATTTAAGAAACAGTCCAAAATTAGCTAAATATAATGACGCATTGGAGTTTTCGGTGATTTCCAAACCAAACTTCGACTTATTGGTCATTTCGGGAAGTTATAAAAAATACTTTGAGTTTTATAAACTAAACTATTAATGATTCAATGCTCAACGCTTTTGAATCTTATCAATTTTAGGATTCATAATCGAAAACCATAAAGGCGGAATTAAGCACAAAATCATCATGCCTGGATATCCTGTAGGCATCATCGGACTATTTTCATGACTTCTTAAAATTTGATATTTTCGACTTGCAATATAGTGATGGTCCGAATGACGGCTAAGTTCTAAAAGCAACAATCGACCAAATTGATGGTCGCTATTCCAAGAATGAATAGGCGTCGTACGTTCATAGTCCTCGCCATTTTTTTGACGCGAAAGTCCGTAATGCTCAATATAATTAACCGTTTCGAGCAATAGAATCCCAATACATGCTGCAAGAATATAAAAACAAAGCACTTGAAAATTGGTAAACCAAAAAATAAGAAATAAAAAGATACTTTCTATCAATAAAAATTGAATCATTTCGTTTTTAATAGTCAAATGCGATTGATCTTTTTTTACAAAACGATCTTTTTCTATTTGCCAAGCAGATAAAAATGAATTTAAAATGGAACGAAAATAAAACGCATAAATCGTCTCACCATACCTAGCCGAAGCAGGATCATGTTCGGTGGAAACATTTTTATGATGACCACGGTTGTGCTCGATATAAAAATGCATATAAAGGCTTGTCATCAAAAGTAATTTACTCATATTGATTTCATACGTTTTTGAACGATGTCCCAATTCATGAGCCGCATTTATTCCTAAAACACCACAGCTAATTCCATACGCAGTAATCCATCCAATCTTTATAAAAAGATCAATATCTTCTTTTTGAATTTGTATGCAAAATAAGAAAAGTAAATAAAAATGTATAGGGACTAAACCATACAATATCCAATCGTATATTTTCTGATTTTTTAATGTTTCTTCAACCTCTTTAGAATGATTTTCAGAGTTTTTGGGAATAAAAAACTCCATAAGCGGCACAAAACCAAACGTAAATATTAATGCAATATATGACCATGCATCATATGAATTTAGCGATACCCATCCAAAAAATGGACTACTATAAACCAAAAGATATTTAAGTACATTTGACTTCATTTTTTTAAAATTTAAGTTAAAAAAAGTTGTAAGAATTTGTATATTTTATGAACAGGAAACCCCATAACATTATAAAAACAACCGTCGATGCGTTCAACGCCAATTTGCCCTATCCACTCTTGAATACCATAACCACCCGCTTTATCTAAAGGTTGACCTTTTTTAATATAATAATCAATATCTTCGCTTCTTAAATTGCCAAATTTCACAAACGTTTTTTCAGAAAATACTTGATAATCTTTATGATTCCCTATACAAACTCCCGTGATGACTTCATGGCTATTATTTGACAAAGAATGTAATATGGTTTTAGCTTCTTCTATATCTTTAGGTTTATCTATAATTTTATTGTTTAAAATAACGGTGGTATCGGCCGTAATTAAAATTTCATTGGGTTGCAAAGGAAATTGAATACAAAGTGATTTGAATTTATTTAAAGCCAATTCACTTGCAATATTCCGAACTTCTATTTCATGATAAATTTGTTCATCAATATTAGGAATGCGCACTTCAGGTTTGATGCCTAAAATATCTTTTAGTAATTGTATACGACGAGGTGAGCTTGAACCTAATATGATTTTTTTATTCATTCTAACTTCTTTATTTATAGACAAGCCGTTCTGCCTCCATCCACAGGAATATTAATACCCGTAATATAACTTGCTTGTGGAGAGGCCAAAAAACCAACAGCCGCGGCAATTTCTTCAGGTTTCCCAAATCGTTTCATCGGAATTTCGTTGATCATTTCATCCGCTACATGCGAAGCATCAATTTGATTTTGATTGGCTTTATTGTTGATAATTGCTTCTAATCTTTGAGTACTCGTTGCACCTGGCAATACATTATTTACCGTAATACCAAAAGGCGCTAACTCACTCGCTAACGTTTTAGACCAATTGGCTACAGCAGCACGAATTGTATTAGAAACTCCTAAATTTGGCAGGGGTTGCTTTACCGAAGTAGAAATAATATTGATAATTCTTCCAAAATTATTTTTAATCATCGCCTCTTTTAGAGCTAAAACGTTGATATGATTCGCTAATAAATGATTATTAAATGCTTGTTTAAATGCCTCAATTTCTGCTTTCACTATAGGTCCTGAAGGCGGCCCACCCGTATTATTAATTAAAATATCATAAGAATATGAAATTTTTGAAAGATGTGCTTCCAAATCCTTTTGATACTGATTTAAATCCGAAACATCGGCAATCAAATAATGATGAAATTGTTGATCATGAATTATTGATAATGATTTAAGCGCTTCTTGCAAGCTTTTTTCATTACGTCCCATTAAGCAAACGTTAGCTCCCATTGTAGCTAAATATTGAGCAGAAGCCAGTCCAATGCCTTGACTACTACCACATACCAACGCATTTTTATTTATAAGTAAATTCATTATATTTGTTTTTTTGTAAAAATATTTAAAACAGATTAAATTGCTGTCTATTTTTTTTGCCACTAGATATATAAGTTGTTCATAATATGTTAAAAGAGTTTAATTTTTATTACTTATTTTTGTTGTAGAATTATTAAAATTAACTTTAAATTAATATAACGTGTTTAAAAAGTTATTTGGTAAAGATAAAGAAAAAAACCAAGATGAGCATTTGCTTGCAAAAACACTTATTGGAAAAAAAATCGATGCAGAATTTCAGCCCCATCGTTTCAATACTTACAATTATGTGCCTGAAGAAGTAGAACCTAAAATTGAAGATCTTCCTGATGAGCCATTAGATATTTTATTTGCAAAAAACTATACCGAAAAAGGTGGTAGATTTATTTATTGTGAAGATAAATCTCAATTGTTTGAAAAATTAAAGCTCTTCATATCCAAATTTCAAAAAAACAAAATGTTAATTTGGGAAGAATCTTTAATTGATTATTTGAGAAATCAAAATTTCTTTGATGCACAATTTACTTATGATCGATTTGGTGAAAATTCAGATATTTCGCTAAGTTTTTGTTCAGGATTAATAGCTAAAGAAGGTCACATTGTTTTGAGTCCAATACAAAACAATCCACGTTCCAACGATAAATTTCCAGAATTTGAAATTATTATTGCTTCTAAAGAACAAATTTTTCATAATACAGATGCTGCGGTTGCTCAATATTGCAAAGAACATGAATCGAATCCTTATGTAATTCAATTGGAAGAAAATCCTACTTTAATTCGAAATGTAAACAACCGTTTACTTTTAAATTCGAAAAGAACTCAAAATATAACCAATCGTATGGTATTTTTATTTTATTGCGATTCGGTTTTGTAAGATTTAATCTAAATCCTTTTTTTAATAGTTCCAGTGATTTTCTTTAGGAAATTCGTCATATAAGCTCGATGGATATATGCTCTAGCATTGCGACCATAGTTTTCAATATCAATTCTTTCAATATGTTTTCCTTTGTTAGAAAAATCTAAGCCCGAAACACCAAAAGTTAAAGAAATATCTTGAGCGATTTTTCCGTAAAAAGAAAGTGGGATTCCTTCAGAAGTAAAAGGAAAAGCAAAAAAGCTATTCTTTTCTAAAAATTCGTTTTGAACAAACTTACAAGAGTTTATTGTTTGAGAAACTTGTTCAAATTCACTTAACAAATTGTAATTTGGATGATCTTGACTATGTCCTCCAATGGTAAATCCATTTTTTTGAAGTGTTTTTAATTGCTCTGAAGTCAAATATGGTTTTTGAGCTTTTAAAAAATCAATAAAGTTTATATTTAGTTGAGAAGCCAGTTCATCTAACACATTTTTTTCCGAATAATTTATAGCTAAAATACGTTCTTTTTCATTCGGAAATCTATCAGCAATCAATGCCGCTTTATATCTAAAAAACAAATCTTTATTATCTACAAAATCGCTATTTATAAAAACCGTAGCTGGAACTCCTTTACTTTTTAAAATTGGCAATACTACATCATAAATTTCTTTTAAACCATCATCAAAAGATAAATGGAAAGAAGGTTTTGTTATAATCTTTTCTTTATTTGTATGGCTTAATACTTCATGAACACTAATTGGTTCAAAATATTTTAGAATATAATCCAAATCTTTTTTAAACTCAAGGACCGTTTTAGGTTTATAAATAGGGTTAATATGAGGTAAATATTCATCGGTTACAGTATGTCCAAAAACATGAATGATATTTTGATTGGTAAATTTTATCAATCTTTTCAAGTTAATTATTTGTCCCATAAAAGGGATTAAGTTTTGTTTGATAAGTTGCATATTTTAAAAAAAATGATCTTTATAATTAAGCTTTCTTTTTTACAATGAATCCAAAATTACAAAAAAGAAATTAAAAGTAAAAAATATTTTTAGTCAAAACAAGGAAAACTAGTATGAATAAACAAAATCTACCTAAAAATCCATATATTTGTGTTCTTTAAAAGAAAACGGCCCCAAACAGGGGAATGTTTGAGGCCGAATACTATGAAAACAAAACTAACTTGAATAGTTACCTATCCAAGAAAACCATTGCAAAAATAAAGTATTTATTTTAAATGCATCCTGTAAAATATTTTTTTAACTTAATTTAACGTTTCTAGATGCCTTTCTAGCTCATCTAGTGATTTAAAATAAACTTCTCTGGGCTTACTTCCTTTGTTAGGACCTACTACTCCAAAAGCTTCAAGCTGATCGATAATTCTTCCTGCACGATTATGTCCAATACTCAATTTTCGTTGTATTAATGAAATCGAACCCATTTGACTTAAAACAATTTCACGTGCGGCATCTTTAAATAATTCGTCGATATCTTTCTTATCAAATTTCAACATCGGTATATCATCTTCACCATAATATTCAGGTAAATCATAAGCAGAAGAATAGCTTTGTTGCTGACCAATATGACGACCAATCGCATCAACTTCTGGTGTATCGATAAACGCGCATTGTAGTCTAACAATTTCACTACCTAAACTCAACAACATGTCTCCTTGACCAATTAATTGCTCAGCACCTTTGGTATCTAAAATCGTTTTACTATCTATAGAAGAGGAAACCGCAAATGAAATTCGGGCTGGGAAATTTGCTTTAATCAAACCCGTAATTACATTTACCGAAGGTCTTTGCGTAGCTACAATTAAATGAATTCCAATAGCTCTAGCCAATTGTGCTAATCTTGCAATAGGTAGCTCAACTTCTTTACCAGCGGTCATGATTAAATCGGCAAATTCATCAATTATTAAAACAAAATATGGAAGAAAACGATGCCCATTGAGCGGACTAAGTTTTCTTGAAATAAATTTCTCATTATATTCTTTAATATTTCGTACTTGAGCCTTTTTTAATAAATCATAACGATCGTCCATTTCAATACAAAGTGAATTCAATGTGTTAACCACTTTTTTCACATCTGTAATTATGGCGTCTTCCTCATTCGGAAGTTTAGCTAAATAGTGCTTTTCAATAGTTGAATAAATACTCAATTCCACTTTTTTAGGATCCACCAATACAAATTTAAGTTCTGCGGGATGTTTTTTATATAACAAAGAAACTAAAATAGAATTAATACCCACTGATTTTCCTTTTCCTGTGGCTCCAGCCATTAATAAATGGGGCATTTTAGCCAAATCAGCTACAAAAACTTCATTGGATATATTTTTACCTAAAGCCAAGGGAAGTTCCATATTTGAATTCTGAAATTTTTCAGATTGGATGACCGACTTCATACTTACGATTTGTTTATGAAGATTTGGCACTTCAATACCGATCGTTCCTTTGCCCGGAATTGGAGCAATAATTCGAATACCTAAAGCAGCTAACGAAAGCGCAATATCGTCTTCAAGGCTTTTTATTTTAGAAATACGAATGCCTGGAGAAGGCGTAATTTCATATAAAGTAACCGTAGGACCTACAGTAGCTCTAATCGAAGTTATTGTTATGTTAAAATCATTTAAAGTTCGAATAATTTGATTTTTATTTAAATCCAACTGTTCTTTGTCAATTATCGTTTTACCATGACCATGATTTGCCATTAACTCAATACTAGGGAATTGATAATTTGATAACTCTTTTCTAGGATCATAAGGAGGTAAATTTTCAAATCGTTCCTGCTGATGTTCATCGGCATCCTCTATTATATTATCTTCATTAAATTCAATTTCAATTAATGGATTTTCGTCAAAATTTGAAATCATCTCTTCATGAGGCATGATGACTTCAAAAGTACTTTCTATATCATTTTCTTCTGTTGCATCATGTACCGAAATTATATCCATTTCCATACTATCTTGAACTTCAGTTTCAGGTTCAATTTGAATATGATCTTGTTCAAATAAGGTATCGTAATGTTTAGCAGGTAATTCTTCATCAAAATTTTCCAGATTTGATTTCTGATCTTGTTTCGATTGTTTTTTTATTTTATTAAATTCTTCTTTGAAATTAAATAATTTTGTAAAATCAAAATCAAAAAGCCAAATAAAAGACGCCAAAGTAACCAATACCCATAATAAAAACACACCAATAAAACCAATTAATGGATATAAAACGCCTTCTTTTCCTGCAAGATAATAACCAAAACCGCCCCCAAGAGGCACATGAATACTATTAAAAATATTTTGCCATAATGCGAAAAAACTACTTCCAAGAATAATTAATAATATCGCATTACGAAAAGTACTAAAAAAGCCAAAAACCCTTCGTTGAAAAGCGAAGTTAATTCCATATAAAAGAAGTACAATAGGTATACAGATTGAAAATACACCAAATAAAACATCTACGAAAAAATAACCAATAAACAAACCAATTTTATTAATCCAGTTTTGTGTTTTATAATAATCTACTTTTTTTATCTGTTCCCAGCCTCCTATTGCAAGACTTTGATCGGCTCTAAAAAAAATAAGATACGAAATTATACTTAGTAAAATAATTACTGCAAAAACGATTAAAGTCAGTCCAAAAATTTTACTATTTTTATTTTTCGAAAAATAAGATTTCGATTCTTTATCCATGGTTTTACTCTTATATATGCAAAATTGCGAATAAAAAATAAAAATATGCAAAGAAGTTCAAACAAAAAGTATTTTTTGTATAAAATTTTAGACAGAACTTAAAGGCTTATTATTTATTTAAATGATCTAAAAAACAATCTATTGATTCCGATAACATATCATAAACTATTTGAAATCCATCTCCTTCGCCATAATATGGATCAGGAATATCTTGAAGATTGTATTTTTTAGAAAAATGCGTCATTTTTACAATTTTGTCCAATTCATGTTCATGGGCTTGTTTACGCAAATCATTTAAATTGCTTTGATCCATAGCAAAAATCCAGTCGAAATATTCAAAGTCAATACTTCTGATTTTTCGAGCTCGTTGTGCAGTAATATCAATATTATTTTTATTTGCAATTTGGATAGATCGAAGATCCGGTTTTTCGCCCGCATGCCAGCCGCCAGTGCCCGCGCTATCAATTTCAAAAGTTAAATGATAATCTTTAACTTTATTTTCTAAAATACCTTGAGCCAATGGAGAACGACAAATATTACCAAGGCAAACCATTAAAATTTTCATCTATTTGATTTTAACACAACCTTAATTCAATCACTTTTTTCTTAAGCCTTGAAACGCTTTAGTAAGTATAGGTAAAATAGAGATAAATACAATTAACATTACTACTTTTTCAAAATTATTTTTAACGATATCTACGCTTCCTAAGAAATAGCCTAGTAAAGTGATTGAAAAAACCCACAAAAAAGCTCCTGATATAGAATAACTAAGAAAAGTACGGTATTTCATTTCACCAGCCCCCGCTACAAAAGGAGCAATGGTTCTTATAATTGGGATAAAACGTGCTAGGATAATAGTTTTACCACCATTTTTTTCAAAATAGGCCTCTGTTTGATCGATATGTGTTTTTTTCAAAAATAATATTTTTTCTTTACTTTGAACAAAATCACCAAATTTTTTACCAATAAAATAATTGAGATTATCACCTAAAAGTGCCGCTAAAATCAATAGAGGAATTATAAAGTAAATATCAATTTGCCCCGTAGTACTTGCAATTAAACCTATAGCAAATAGCAATGAATCTCCAGGAAGAAGCGGCATCACCACGACACCCGTTTCAACAAAAACAATTAAAAACAAAAAACCATAAACCCAAGGGCCATAAATATGAATAAAATCACTTAAAAAGATTAAAGGATCTTTTAGAAAATCTAACAATAATTGAATCCACTCCATATAACTATTTTTTTTTACAAATATAGACGGGTATAATTTAATGGTTTCAAAAAATATTAGTAGAAGCTTTAAATAAAGAAATTTAGTTCATTTGTTAAAAATATAACAAAAAAAATGCGAAACCTTTCGATTTCGCATTAAAATAAGTGGGCTCTACTGGATTCGAACCAGTGACCCTCTGCTTGTAAGGCAGATGCTCTGAACCAGCTGAGCTAAGAACCCCTTTCTCGTTTTGAGAGTGCAAATATAAAGGTTATTTTTTAATTTCAATGTTTTTTTTAGTATTTTGTTTCAAAAATTTTACAACCTATTCATTATCATTAAGAAAAAAAATGATTATTTTTTTGAATCTCGTATTTCTCGCTTCCAATATTCATATACTTTATCCGGATTTTTTATAGAAAACCATAACCATTCGTAATATAAATTGCGTTTTTCGAGCGCATTTAAGTATATTTCTTTATGATGACTTCGTACTCGTTCATTGATATGATAGCCCATTAACGCTGCAGCAACTGAAACATTATAACTTTCGGTAAAACCATACATCGGAATTTGAATAAAACCATCAGCATGAGCCATTACTTCATCGGAAACACCTGCATGTTCATTTCCTAAAACTATGGCTAATGGTTTATCTATAGGCACTGTTTCGGGCGTAAAATTATTTTCATTATGAAGCGTACTGGCAAAAACTCGATAACCTTTGGATTTTAAATCTTGAATACAATCTACACTTCCATTGGATTCAGGATAATTATAAATATGTGTCCAATTAAATGCGCCTCTGGTAATGGCTCTATTTCTCTTCAATGTCCCTTCAAATGGTATATTGTAAAAATCTTGAAAACCAAGACATTCAGAGGTTCGAACAACAGCATGAACATTATGATCATCTAATAATTTTTCCGCTACAAAGCAGCAATATTTTGTTCGCTGTTCTATGGTTTTCTTTAAAATTTCTTGCCGTTCTATAGTAATCATGGTTAATATGAAATCCATCAAATCAGGATTAAATGTCGTTCGATAAGGCAAAAAACTATCCGTATTTTTTATTGGCATATATTTCCATTCACATATAGCAAAGGATGAACTTCATTTAAATGAACATTTTTTATCGAATTTTGAAGATTTTCTTCAAAAGGAATTCGAACTCTAATGTAATTAGGCGAATATCCATTTATAAAACCATTATCATTTTCTTGTTCAAACAAAACGGGATATTCTTTATTCAAATGGTTTTCATAAAAAGCACGTTTCAATTTATCGCTTAAAATTCTAAAACGTTTATTTCGGTTTCTTCGAACTTCTATAGGAACCTGTATTTCTGATTTTGCAGCTCGCGTGTTCAATCTTTCTGAATATGTAAAGACATGAAGGTATGAAATATCTAAACTATTAACAAAAGCATAGCTTTCTTCAAAAAAGTCATCCGTTTCCTCAGGAAATCCAACAATGACATCGACACCTATAGCCGCATGAGGTATTTTATTTCGAATATAAGCAATTCTATTTCGATATAATTCGGTATTATACTTTCGATGCATAGCCTCCAAAATTGTATCCGAACCACTTTGTAAAGGAATATGAAAATGGGGCATTAACTTTTTGCTTTGAGCTACCAAATCAATGATTTCTTCGGTTAAAAGATTGGGTTCAATCGATGAAATACGAATTCTTACACCATCTTCAATAGCATCAATACATTTAAGAAAATCATACAAAGATTCCTCCGTACGATTTTTACCATCTTCCGTTTTACCAAAATCACCTGTATTGACTCCTGTTAAAACTATTTCTTTTACACCTGTAGCAGCCGCTTTTTTATAAATTTCAATGGTTTTGTCCACACTTTGACTTCGACTTCGGCCACGAGCTAGAGGAATGGTACAAAACGTACAAAAATAATCACAACCATCTTGAATTTTCAAAAACGTACGCGTACGATCTCCAGATGAAAATGTTGGATAAAACTCGTTAACGGCTTTAATATCGCCAGAAAACACTTTTTGTTGATATTGGTCCATTTGATCTAAATGGGTTACCAATTTATACTTATCTGAAGTACCTAAAACTAAATCGACTCCATCTATGGAAGCTATTTCCTCTGGTTTTAATTGTGCATAACATCCAATAATAACAACTTTTGATTCTGGAGCTTTTCGCTTAACTTGACGCACTAAAAATTTACATTCTTTATCCGCATTTTCGGTAACACTACACGTATTTATCACATAAAAATCAGCCAATTCTGTAAAATCAACCTTAGAGTAACCTCCATCAATAGCTAAGTTAGCCAAACTTGAAGTTTCACTATAATTGAGCTTACATCCTAATGTATGAAAGGCTATTTTTCGATTGTATTGCATGCTAAATTTCTATATAGTTAAATGTATAGTTTTTAATTTTATATTTCTTCTTTAACGCTTCATCTTGAATGGCATTGGGTTTAAATCCACTGTAATAAACTTCTACTTTCTTCTCATCAAATTGAATTTCTTTAGATTGAATAATACAAGTATTAGAACCTATAGCTTCATTTAAATAACTTTCAATATTATGCGTGGCAATAGCTTTTTTTAGCAATGTAGAAGAAAAATAAACACCTGAAATAAAAATAATTAAAGTTAAACTATAAACTAAAATCTGAAATTTTTTTGACAACTTGTTTTGTTGTATCCCAACAATAAAACTTAAGAAGTAAGCTCCGAATATAATAAAAAATAAAATAACTAAAAAGATATACAAAGCTTGGTGTACCAAATGAAAATCACTATGAATCAAACCAAAACCTACTATTGCTAATGGTATAATAATCCCTGTCGCAATGCTAACTGCAATCATCATCACTTGAAATCGATTTTTAAGAATAGATACAAATCCAGCTATACCACCTAAAAAGGCTACCAAAATCTCGGAAAATGAGACATTTGCAACTTTTAAAATATTGACATCCGAAATATAAATCGGAGTAATATAAAAATATAGAATACTTACAAAAATCGAGATTAGTAAAACAATTAAAATCGTTTTGATTGATTGATGTATAATCTCTAAATCTTTAATAAATAAACCATAACCTAGAGCATAAAAAGAAAGCAGGAAAGGAAATAATAATAGGCCGCCAAATAACGCCATATATGAACTGGTATTTAAACCAATACAAACTAAAAGTACCGATACTAACAATCCTATTAGTTGTTCTTTACGAATACTAGATTGAATTTTCATTCTTTCATGAATCGATTTCGATAAATCCTCAATATTTATGTTTAATAATTTTTGAATTTGAATCTGAATGTTTTGCACTTTTTTAAATTTAAAATACAAAAATAAGATTTTTTAAGCAAATGTTAGATTTAGTATACTTCATTATATTTAAAAATTAAAAAAATGTATTTGAATTCTTTTTGAAAATATCAACAAATTAGAAAAACAAAAAAAGCCTCTGCAATAAATTGCAAAGGCTTGGAAATACTAGTGGAGGCGACAGGAGTCGAACCTGCGACCCTCTGCGTGCAAGGCAGATGCTCTAGCCAACTGAGCTACGCCCCCAAGTTATTTTTGTAGTCCCGCCCAGATTTGAACTGGGGACCTCTACATTATCAGTGTAGCGCTCTAACCAACTGAGCTACGAGACTTTGTGTACCCATTGGGTAAACAAAAATAGCTCCACATTATTTGATGAAGAGCTAAATATTCTTATAAAAAAGAAAAGATAAAAAAAACGAAAGAAGCAACTATACTCCTTAATTGTAGAAGCCTCTAAAAAGGA
>JAFEIJ010000025.1 GCA_017495115.1 Chitinophagaceae bacterium
GATATTTTTTATTTATCCAGTTATTTAACTCTAATACATAGATTGAAAAAATTCGAGAATGACGCGATGGTTGATTATACAAAAATAACTATTGTAAGGAGAAGATTGCAATAAACTAAATTAATTTTTAAAACAATCATTTTGGAGATTCCCGATATTTTTTATTTATCCAGTTATTTAACTCTAATACATAGATTGAAAAAATTCGGGAATGCTGAAAGTCCCGAGAGTTTGCGATTCGGGAACGAGGGAGTCGTTTTAATATTCAGGCATTAATATCTCAAATCTAATCACAAATCAAAAATTAATATTCCTCCAGCTAAAGCAGGAGGCAATTTAAAAACTAACCCCTAATCCCTAACCCCTCCAATCTATAATCTAATTTCTCATATCTATAATCTATTATCTAATAACTTTTATCAAACAGACTTTCCATTAAGGCGCTAATGAAAAATTCATTTTAACACCACCCGATATATTGGTTTGAGGAAATGAATTACTGAGCTTAGGTTCTTGAAACGTATGATTATAAAAAACCGTTAAGTTAATTTTGTCATTGACTTTGTAATCAATTTTTGGCGATAACATCCAACGAAATGCCCCACCTACAACATTTTCGATATTCTGCCCCATTCTATAATTAACGATTTCATTATCGCCTAATGTAAACTGAATATCCACATTCAAGTCATTTTCTAATTTTATTTTTCGTCCATTTGCATTTTTAAAGAAAGGAATAACAAAATTCTTCACTCTAAATCCACAACCCAAAGACACATCATTGCTGTTATTTTCGGTGATCATATAATCAATCAAACTCATAGCAACTTGGCGTCTGCTTCGTATGGAAAAATTAAACCGAAGTGAATTTTTCATAGCAAAATCAATTCCGATAAGCGGATTATACGATTCGGACATACTGACTTGAGGAATATAATAAAATGGTATAAAATTATTATTTACACTGTCTATTCGAATCGGATTTGTAATATCACCGCCACCAAAATATCGAATATCCGAGTTAAAACTACTAATGGTTGTATTCGCTGAATAACCATGTTTTAGAGTAAATAACGTGAAATGTTTTTTCAAAAACTTTAATTCTTTTAATCCAGTGTACGTTATATCCCAATTTGGTAAAGGAATTCTAGAAAAAGGACTGACACTTTCTTTGGATTTTTCAGGAGTTGTACCTCTATAGGTTGTAAGAAAAGCATTAACCAAAACGTCGCCTTGAAGCGGTCCATATCCTTGATAAAAACCAGGCACCGGAATACCCGTTATTGGATCAATATATACGTTGTTAAAACCGTTTGGATTAAGTTCGTTCATGATGCTGGCGTAAATTCTACGATTTTCATTAAATCGCTCTAAATTAGCACCTCGGCCACCATTTCTTATTTTATCAAATGAGGTTAAAAGATTGATATCTGAATACGTATAACTTCCTGACTCTATTGGATTTAAATGTTCAAAAGTGCCTAATTGTTCATTATATCGAAATATTTCGGTATACCGCTGCGTATAATCCGACTCCCATTTTAAATTAACTTTGATATGTTTATAGGGCTCTATAACCATTCTTCCCGTAAATTTTCGCATATTGGATTGCATAAAAGGAAGATTAAACAACGTATCTCTAGTAATCCAATCTTTTTCTGCGGCGTCATCGAGCCAGCGCATACGAGCATATTTATCTGGAGGTGCCAATAATGGAATTCCGGGTTGCATACCAAATACAAAACCGGGATCGAGATGGTTTGTTTGATCTAAATCCATTCCAAAGTACTTCGTATTTTGTGTAAATCCAGGCAAGGTTGTCGTATTTGTAATATTATAAGAACCTTCCACTTCACGAATGGCCATTAAAGGCTGGGCAACAGCTTTTATAATTGGCGATATTGGCAATTCAATTTTTTTAAGATCTTCTTTTAACTTTTTAACTTGTTCTTTTTGTTTTTTAATTTCCGCTTTCTTTTTGGTTAATAATTCTTTTCTTACTTTTCGTTCAATAGAATCATTTTTCTTTAAAGCTTTCTTCTCCTCTTTTAGTTTATCTAATTTTTCTTTTGCTTTATCTACTCGCTCCTCTGCATTTTTAATTTGAAGTTTTAATTGTTCGATACGCTTTTCTTTTTGCTCTTTATCTAATCCAGCAAACTTATCTCTCGAATCTATATCTACTTTTTTCAAAGCCTCTAATTTCTGATATAATTTTGCCATTTTAAAATTAGCCGTAAAACCTAAATTTTGACTATTATCGATAACATTTCCTTGAGGACTTTGAACCAACTCCCCTCTATCGTCAAGAATTTGCGGACCAATATTCCAATTAAAACCTGAGCCATATCGCACGGATGCGGTAGTAAAATCTAAAATTGGAATTTTATTCAGCGGCAAGTTGTATGAAGCATTGGCTTGTTGGGAATATTGCGTTGTTCTTCCAAGCCGCCTTAAATTACTCCAAATAGAATCAACATCACCAGGATTGTTCAATCCGCCTTGTGGCTCATCGACTCGAGCATTATTAGAAGCACTAAAGTTTATGGAAACAGGTCTAGTTGGGTTATAATCAAAAGCATATCTTCGATTCCAAGTGAAATTTTTCAAATATTGATTGGGCATTTGACTTGTTTCATCGGGTAATCTTCGTTGCTGAAAAACACCAAACTGTCGATCTAAACGATTGCTTACAGTCATATTTGTCGGCACAAGATTAAAATTAAAACTCTTTATTACATCCCAAACCCTTTTCTTTGATTTTGTAATATTTTTAAAAGGCTCAATATATTTGGGCTGCGCCGCAAAAGAATAATTAAGTTCCCCCATATAATTTCGAATCCAATCACTGGCTATAAAAGGACTCGTTCGTTTAATAGAACTAAATGCATAACTTGCCGAAAAGTTTCTAATATGAAAAGGATGAATTTTGTTATTTTTAGATTCAGGCACAATTCGTACATTTGTAAAATTAAAACCCGAACGTGTATCTGTTGTCTGCACCATATCCAAATACGCACTGGCGCTATCGCTTCCATAGCCAAGCTCTACGGCTTGTGCTTGTCTTTTAGAATTGATATCCATAGTAAACGGATCAAAGCGCGGCGTGGAAACACCTCTTGTATAATTAACAAAAAATGGCATTTGTACACCCCATTTTTTAGGAAAAAACTTACCAAATTGTAAATTTGAATTAATCCCGATTTGATAATAATCGTCTTGCATACGTTCATTGACCCTTTGATGCACTTGTCCAAATCCAATGGTGTGCATCTGAGCCGTTAGGTTTGCCGTTCCTAAATCCGCTAATTTTATCGACATATTCGCTAAAGCGGCCGTACCGCCTTCCTCATTTAACCCTTCTAAACGCAACTCATTTACCCAAACTTCACCGCACTTTGGCATGCCATCATCATCTGGTTTAAAATTTGCTTTATCACTTACCGCACGATTCCGAACCCCAACCATTGCCATTTTAACACGACCTATATCTGGATTACCAACTATTGTGACATTTCTTACTTTTGAATGATCTATAAATGGTGTATTGATAGGGAATCGAGAGGCATTTCGTTTAAGTTTTACATCTACTAATTCTTGAAGCGGAATAATCATTTCATTAGAATCAGGCCAAACAATTCGTTGATCTCCATTTAAATTGCCATTATAGCTACCAAATGGCGTTACTTTTAAAGGAATTTCATATTCATAATAATTTTCCTTAAAGTCGGCACCCAATCGTATAAATGCAGTGACATCATCGTCATTCATTTGACTTAACGCACTTGGATTGCTTTCGGCATGGAAAAAGACTCTAATTTTATTGAATTGCCTAAAGTCAAATTGAAGATTTTTAAATGCTGCTTTCGCATCTGCCTCTTTCAAATTACAAAAAGACATACGAAGCGCTTGTTCATTAAGTTGAATGGCATTTGCGGTGGTATTAACACCAACTTCTCGAACAATTCCTGCTGGTGAAATATAATTTACAGGCTGTTTTGAAGCATTTTCTTCAATACTGACGCCACCTAGATTAAAATACTCATTTTCATTATCATCTTGAGGAAGAAAATCTGTTGGACCTCTTAAATTACCATTATATTTAATCCATTGACTTCGGATAAAATTCATCTCGACCATTCTTAATATGGCACTATCTTTAAAATTGGTCAAAAACATTCTTACGAATTGAATATTTCTAAAATCGCCAATATTTCCTACTTTATGATCAAAATTCTTAACAGGAATACGTATTTGATACCAAACTGCCGAATCTCCATCAGGTTCGGGCTCATTGGCGTCGAATACCGAAACCGTTTTTGAAACAATATAAGGATGATTTTGTTCGTTCATACCCGGAAATAAAGGCACGCGATATTGAAAATAAGATTCATTTTCATTAATGGTATTGTCATTATTGATATCTTCATTATCCGGAGTGGCGTAACTACTTTGAGGCACGCCACCACTTAAATCGGTAGGCGAATTTCCTTCGGGATTATTAAAGTTTTTGTATAATCCGATAATATTATTTCCTGCATCAATTCTGGATTTGCTTAAATAAAACTCAAAGTCATCATTAGAAGGATCTTTTAATGCTTTTTGATAGGCATCGGGATTTAAAACGGCTTGTAATGATTGTAAGTAATTTCCTAAAACAGCAGATTCTTCGTTGTTATTATACCCATCGTATCCAATATCTTGAAGAGGTCGTAAGGTTGGATCATTATCAAAAGCTCTTACAATCGGTGTCACATTAGGAACCGTTGCCCATTTTGATTTTGCCATTAAATTGGCTTTCGAACCATTTTTATCATATAAGCCGTGCTCATAACCCATTCGGCCGTCTTTTAAGACATCTTCGGATATATAACCTAGATTAAAATATAAATCGCCTTTATTATTTTTATTTTTGATAAATGGATCTAAAAGCCAAAATTCGACAAACTCCACGTTATTACTTTCAAAATTAGAATTTTCAATACTTCTTTGAATGCCTCCCCATCGAGACTCTGGCACTTTTAAACTATGGTCTGAATTAATCCCCATAGAAATACCCGGTGTTGGACTTGGACTTGACTCATAATTATAGGGTCCTTTTTCTCTTGGATAATACGCAATATCAAAAGTTTGAACCAAATCATTGATTTGCTGACGTTGTCTTTGTGGAAATATATGTTTTAAACGATACGGTCGCATATAGACATTATTTCGAATTTTATTATCAAAAGAAGGGAAATTTGAATTACTAAAGAAAAATCCATTCGCTATGTTGTACCAAGATAATTTAGCTCTATTATATCCATAAGGTAATGAATCGTATAAATTTGACTCTGGAAACAAAACTTTTCCGCTAGCATCTCTTGCTCCACTTGGCGTACTAGACAATCTCCATACATTGGCAGGAAAACCAAATCCATATCCAATTACAGCTCCTTCAAAATCATCTATATATATCGTGCCTTCATCGCCGATACTATTGTAATGACCTGGAATTAAATGCGCGACTTCGCCATAAAAATTAATATGACTGGATTCGTTGGTTTTATAAAAAGGTAATTTGTCAATTAAGCGCGTAATAAAAGGAGCTTTGGTATTAAAAGTTAAATCAGCGCCAACAATTTGATTACTAATCGGATCTTCTCCAAATTGTATTTTATTATTAAATGGTCGCTCAGCAAGTTTTTGCCACGTGGAGCCAAATTTAAAATTTTCATGTGCGCGATACTCTGCACGAACTCCCATAAAATTTCGTTGTTGAAGTGAAAACATCGCGTTATTTTCAAAATCAACTTGAACACGACCTCCCGAAGAGAGGATGTGATCGGCTAACTCAACATAACCCAAACCATATTCAATGGTATAATCCGAACCTTCTTGCAAACGTTGCCCATTTAAAGAAACCGTGACAGAACCTTGAGGTACGCCAAAAGCACCTAATGAAACCCGTTTGTTTGAAGCGGATTGGTAGGTACCTTTTATTACAAATCGATTAAACTCAGGAAATTGCTGTGCAATAAACTGCGTGGAATCATATAATTGTTGATATACATATTCTCGTGCCAAGGCCGCATCTCCAACTTTTATTAATTCTTGACGAAGATGCGAACCAAAAGGCTCCAAAACCGGAAACATAATTTTTCCATTATTAGGAAAAATAGTTATATCAGGGACAAAATCAAAAACACCATCCGAATATGGTTCTTGATTTTGATTTAAACGATCCAAATTAAAAACTCGAATCATGGGTGCATCTTGTAGTTTCCCTTTTGGAAGATATCTTTTTAAACCACCTCCTGGATCATTATAAAAAACATCTAATCTAAAATTATCCTTTCCTACTTGAAAGGCATTTAAAGAATACACATTCTTCATCATCAAGTCCCAAACTGGATAGGTTGGATTTACATTAGCGCCTTTTAAAAGTTTAAGATAAATCAAACGACTTGGGTCGGGGCTTGACGTATCGGGTAATGTAATATCTCTACTAATATCCCCTACTTGATATACTTTTCCATTATGAACATATTGAAATGACACCGCCAAAACATCATTGTTTTGGATATTGGTATTTAATGAAATTGTTCCGAGTTGAGGATTGAGAACAAACTCGGAGGGTGACAATTTGCGCATAAATGATTTTTCAAAATCTTTAAAAGATTGAAGTCCGTATACTGTTTGAAGCTGATTTAATGCCGTATTAACATTTCTAACATTTTCGTCTCTGTTAATTCTTGGATATAAATCGTTAGAGACATTGTCGGGCATGATTTGATTTAAAGATGTAATTTTATCGGAAAATGGTTTTACTTCTCCCATATCTTGAAAAGCTATTGCATCTCGAATGCTCTGTGTCACTGCATTTCGGTTTGTTATCCAAACTTCACATTGCGTTACTTGAATTTGAGAGTTAATTAATGGAAAATTCTTAAGTGCTTTTTCAAAATTGTCTCTAAAATATTGGCTTAAAAAAAAGTGTCGATTGACATCATATTGGTCTGCATAAATTTCAAAATTCTGAATTTCTGCACCATTTTCAACTACTTTGCTTTGTTTATTACTTCGTTGCTGCGATAAAACAGTTTTGATATTTACCTTTCCAAACTGCAACTCCGACTTTATACCAAACAAAGATTGCGTACCTGTAATTAACTGCGTGGGTAAGTCAAAATTCACATCTCCTGCTTCCAAAAGCCTTACAATATCATCTTCTTTACCCGTATATGCCAATCGAATTCGTTGTCCTTCAAATCCAAAACCGGCTTGATTATTATATCTTAATGTATTCTGAAAACGATCTCCAATTTTACCCGTCACACTCAAATTGATATTCATATCAAAATCCATAACCCCTTGAGATTGTTGAATTGGAGAAATATTAGGATTTCGAATAATATTATGATTGTACCCCATTTGAGTAATCAAATTCCCTTGCGGCTTGATTTCTACGCCACCAATTCCAAATAACCCCTGCTCGTTTGGTTTTTCAATTTCTACAGGTTCATCTTTTCCATTATTAAGCTTTGTTGCATCTTTTACGGACGTATTTCTACTTTTTATAATGGCATTATTTTGTTCTTTAGCCACCATATCCGCATATTCTTCATAAGTAAGATACATGGGAGGCCTCACATGGATACCTTCAACTTTCTCCGTAACTTTATACTTACCCGTAGCCGGGTCATAACTCACTTT
This sequence comes from Chitinophagaceae bacterium, assembly GCA_017495115.1. GTDB lineage: Bacteria > Bacteroidota > Bacteroidia > Chitinophagales > JADJOU01 > CHPMRC01. The sequence goes on from JAFEIJ010000025.1 coordinate 7,696, forward strand.
GCGTTCCACATTTTTGGGTGGAGGTAATCGATAATCATTTTCTTTTTTTTCTTGAAGAAAACTACCTTCCGTAGCTTTTTCTAATGATAATTTTGAAGGCGAATCGAGAGGCAAAAAAGAAGGCAAAGGTGGAGCCGAAATAAGAAATTGCTGCGGAACAGATTGTATAGGGGATTTTGAGGAATGTAAGTTTTGATTCCAAATGATTTGCATTAAAAAAAGAAACACGCCAATTTTTAATGATGTGTATATTGTTTTCTTTGCTTTTTCTTTACTAATCACAATATTTTTAACGCATGCTTTATGATATCCTCTACCTTATTTACCTCTGGATAATTTTTTTCTACAGTTGCCAAAGCTTTAAGTACAGTATTTTTCTGAAACCCAAGAGATGATAATGCTATTAACGCATCGTCACTCAATTTATTGTTTGAACTGACTTCAATTGCTGTACCATCGTCCATTTTAAGCATTTTATCTTTCAACTCCAAAATAAGTCTTTTTGCTGTTTTGGGACCAATTCCTTTTATCGATGAAATTTTAGCTTCATTATCGGTTAAAATTGCACCCCGAATTTCGTCGGAACGCATAGCACTGAGCATTAAACGCGCCGTGTTTGTTCCTATACCCGAAACCAATATCAAAAGTTCAAACATTGTTTTTTCAGATTGTTCATAAAAACCATACAATTCAATACCACTAACCACTTGACCATCTTTTTTAAAATGTAGATGCGTATACAATTGTACTTCTTTCATACTTTTAATCACTTCATAGGTTTGAAGTGAAATTTCAATATGCATGCCCATGCCACTCGAATTTTCAATTATGGCATTGGTTGGCTGACAAGCCACTAAAGTACCTTTGATATAGGATATCATAAACTTATTGATTTATAGATTTTAAGCTGAAACATTTAAGGCAGCTTCTAATAATTTTTCAATTTCAGGAATACTTGTATATAATTGCTCGTAAGAATCAATTACAAAATATTGTTCTTGATATTTATCTTTGATATAAGGCGTATCAAAAATCGTTTGAATATCATAAGGTAATCTTTTTGGAATATCCGAATCAATTGAATATTGCGTCTCGCCACTTGAAGATAAAATACCGGCACCATAAACTTTTAAAGCACCCTCTTCTTCAATCAAACCAAATTCAACGGTGTACCAATATAATCTTGAAACCAATTCAATAGCCCATTCATTATCAATATGCTTCAATGAAATTTTTGCCAATTCCTCTAAAAATTTTGCAAAACTTGGATTACTCAATAATGGAATATGACCAAATACATCATGAAACATATCAGGTTCTTCAAGATACTCCAATTGACTCATTTTTCGCAACCAAGTTGTAGCAGGAAATTCTTTGCGCATTAGATGTTCAAAAAATCCTTTATTTGCAATCAATCCAGGAACCGCATAAATCGTCCATCCTGTAATCTCCATTAATTTGACATTACATTCTTTAAAATCAGGAATACGATGCGATTCAAAACCAACCTGCCCCATTCCATTTAAATAGGACTTGGTTGCATATTTAGGTAAAATTTCCATCATTCGATTATATAAAATAGACCAAACTTGATGGTCTTCCGAGGTATATTTATCATATTCTTGTTGCATACGAATTGAATTTTAATAAAAAAAACAAAAATATGTTTTTTTAGTCAAATTTATTTATAAAAAATACAAAAATTGATTATCTCGGAGAAATGACGTTTTTTTTTGTAAATTTGCCTTTTAAATCAATAACTAATAATAATTATTATATGAAATTTGGAGTAGTTGTTTTTCCAGGCAGTAACTGCGATAGAGACATGATTCATGTTATTCAAAATGTATTAAAAAAAGAAGTGGTTACACTTTGGCATAAAGAAACATCGCTGCCAAACTTTACTACAAACGATTGTATCATTTTACCAGGCGGATTCTCATTTGGCGATTACTTAAGAACGGGAGCGATTGCACGTTTTTCCCCTATTATGAATGAAGTCATTGCATTTGCCAACAAAGGCGGTAAAGTCATCGGTATTTGTAATGGATTTCAAATTTTATGTGAATCAGGTTTACTTCCTGGCGTTTTACTTCGCAACAAGAATCAAAAATTTATTTGTGAAAATAAATTTCTTAAAACATTAAATCATCAGACTATTTTCACACAAAATATAGTTGAAAATAAAATCCTTAAAATACCTGTAGCGCATGCCGAAGGCAGATATCATTGCAGTGATGAAACGCTTAAGAAGCTTCAAGAAAATAAACAAATTTTATTTCAATATTGCGATGAACATGGAAATGTAAACGAATCTACAAACTTCAATGGTTCATTAAATCACATTGCTGGAATTATGAATGAAAATGGAAATGTAATGGGCATGATGCCGCATCCAGAAAGATGTATGGAACCTGCTTTAGGGAACACAGACGGATTCATGATACTTTCTAGCCTTTTAGGCAAAGTGGCTCAATCGTAATTAAAGCTATATGAATGTATTAAATTATATAAACGGAACACTAAGACCCGCGGTTTCTGGCAAAGCGATAGACAACTACAATCCTTCAATTGGAGCAGTTTATGGAACCTTACCTGACAGTGATTCTGAAGATGTCCAATTAGCAATCGAAGCAGCCGAAGCAGCTTTTGAATCATGGAGTAAAATGCCTATGGAAACTCGCTTTGATTGGCTCATGAAAATTGCTAATGAAATCGAGCTTCAAAAAGAAGAATTTATTCTTGCCGAATCTATTGATAATGGAAAACCAACATGGTTGGCTTCGATGAGTGATATTCCAAGAGCCGTTTCAAATATTAAATTTTTTGCTGCTGCCCAAATGAATTTCCCTTCCGAAAGTCATCACACACCTGGGCAGGGTATCAATTATACGTTAAGAAAACCTTTAGGCGTTGTTGGTTGTATATCACCATGGAATTTACCTTTATATTTATTTACTTGGAAAATTGCGCCGGCGCTTGCAGCAGGAAATACTGTCGTGGCAAAACCATCCGAAATTACGCCCGTTACCGCATTTTTATTAACCAAAATATGTGAAAAAATCAATTTTCCAAAAGGTGTTTTAAATGTTGTTCATGGACTTGGGCCAAAAGTAGGTCAACCCATTGTTGAAAGCAAACGTATCAAAGCTGTTGCATTTACTGGTGGCACACAAACGGGTCGAATTATTAATAAAGTTTGTGCCGAGCAATTCAAAAAAGTGTCTTTAGAATTAGGTGGTAAAAATCCAAATATTATTTTTGATGATGTCAATATCGATGAAGTCATTGAAACTACCGTAAAATCATCTTTTAACAATCAAGGTCAAATTTGCCTTTGTGGAAGTCGAATTTTTATTCATAAAAATATTTATGAAACGTTTAAAGTTCGATTTGTAGAACGCATCCAAAAGCTTCAAATAGGCGACCCTCTTACCGATGTCAATATTGGTGCGGTTGTTAGTGCGTCACATTTAGAAAAAATATTAGGTTATATCGAATTAGCAAAACAAGAAGGCGGCACGATTTTGACTGGAGGTAAACGATTTGTACCTGAAGGCCGCTGCGAAAGTGGTTATTTTATTGAACCTACGATTATTGAAGGATTGGATTACCAATGTCGAGTTAATCAAGAAGAAATTTTTGGACCTGTTGTGACTTTAACGCCATTTGAAACAGAAGAAGAGGTGATTATGATGGCCAATAGTACCCTTTTTGGTTTGGCTTGCAGTATCTGGACAAAAGACATCGAACGTGGACATCGAATGGCTGAAGCCATTGAAAGTGGTATTATTTGGGTAAATTCGTGGATGGTTCGAGATTTAAGAACCCCATTTGGAGGCATGAAAGAAAGTGGCATCGGACGAGAAGGCGGTTTTGAAGCGATGCGATTTTTCACAGAACCCAAAAATGTTTTTGTAAAATATTAAAACATGAGTACAAATTCAAAGCTAAAAATTAGCATTTTAAAAATCAGTCTTTTTTTTCTACCATTAATCATAGGTACGTCTTCAGGTTTTTTATCGATGTCGGGAGATAGAAGTTGGTATCTAAATTTAAACAAACCATCATTTAACCCACCGGGTTGGATTTTTGGCCCCGTTTGGACTATTTTATACCTTTTGATGGGTTATGCACTCATTAAAATCTATGAAAACGACCATTTAAAAAACACAAAAAAAGGACTGAATCTTTTTGGAATTCAAATGTTTTTCAATTTTATGTGGAGCCTTGTGTTTTTCAAGTGGCATCTCATCGACGTTGCTTTTGTTAATATCATTATTCTATGGATATTAATTATTTTAAATATTTTATATCTTAGTCAAATCAAGAAAAGTTATTCTTGGTTATTTGTACCTTATTTACTTTGGGTTAGTTTTGCTTCAGTACTCAACGGTACACTATGGTATTTAAATTCATAAAATGCCTTCAAAATCCAAAACGCCATATATACAAATGCATATTGCAGTATTCCTTTGGGGATTTACGGCAATTCTTGGAAAATTAATAAGTATTTCTTCATTATCATTAGTTTTTTGGCGCATGTGCTTGGCAGCCATCGGATTTATGTTAATCCCATACACTTGGAAATCATTCCGTTCACTTTCTGTAAAGAAAACAAGTGTCATAATGGGAATTGGAATCATCATTTGTATCCATTGGATTTGTTTTTACTACTCTATAAAAGTTGCCAATAGCTCTTCATTGGCTTTAGCTTGTTTGGGCACAGGGCCACTTTTTACTTTATGGCTAGAAAAATTATTTGTTAAAAATAAGCAGATTCATTTTCTTGAAATATTTATTTCCATTTTATCAATTATCGGAATTATTTTTATTGCGTTTGGTTCTTCTTCCGAAGCACTAGATTGGACAAGCAATTATCTTATCGCCGTATTTTTTGGCGTTTTGGCTTCCGCGCTTGCAGCTATATTTTCGTTAATGAATAAACATTTAACGGATGGCGTCACTCCTTATACCATTTCAATGCTAGAAATGACGGCTGGAGCATTATTTTTAAGTATTGTATTATGGAAAATGAACCTTTGGATTCCAATTGAAGAAATAGATTTTAACGATAAAATTTATTTACTGCTTCTTAGCATTTTTTGCACGAATATTCCTTTTTTACTTTCCGTTTTTGCTATTAAAAAACTAGAAGCGTTTATTGTAACACTAAGTGTTAATCTTGAACCCATTTATGGCTTTATTTTTGCAGCAATCTTATTTAAAGAATATAATCAATTTTCAATATATTTTTTTATTGGTACATTTATCATTTTAAGTTCGGTATTTTTGACGCCTTGGATACATAAATCAAAAGCTACTGAATAACTAAGTGAGGTGCCGTTACCGTTCTTTTACTAATGATAGCCAATATTTTCTAAATTTAGTTTTAATAGATATGATTTTACTTGTTTTGGCAGTTTATTTTATATTCCAAAAAATAATAGCTCCGTGTAAACACGAGCTATTATAAAATTTACTTAAGCAAATTAATTAAACTATTTTAGCATATAAAATTTTACAATTTCAAACCAAATGTAAAATAGATAAATCGTTTTTCAGCAGGCAATAAACCAGGCCCAGGATATCCTCCTGCTCTGCGGGTTGCATAGGTGAGGTCAAAAAGATTATTGACTCCCAATCCAAATTGATATTTATTAAAAAGTTGATATTGAATACTTGCATCAAAAACAGTATAAGAAGGTAAACGACCCGCTTGTGCATTAGCAGTCGCTATTTCGGTGTTTTGGGCATCGGTGAATACCGAACTGGTATGCGTCATCATCATATTAGCTCTAATATCTTTCAAAATATAATTCAATCCTGTTTTGAATGTATTCAGAGGTGCATATTCTACTTGATTTCCTGCCAGATTATTTTCTTTAATGCTTCCTGAAATTAAAGCTGTTGTATTCAAGCGATCGTAAGTAGCTCTTGTAAAATTATACGCGGCATTCCACTCGATAGCTCCATATTTTTTAGAAATATTAAACAAATCCATAAACTGAACATTCGTACTTAATTCCAATCCTTTATGGGTAGCATCTCCGATATTGGTTCGAAATAAAATAGTATTACCTAAATCATTTTTGATATTCAAAGATCCAATTTTATCGTTGTATTTAATTAAAAAGACGTTCGCTTCAATTTGGATGCCTTTAGACTGATACTTATAGCCAATTTCAGAACTAAATCCTGTCATATCACTTAAATTTGCAGAAATACTATCGGTAGTAGCCGATGGCACAAAATCTGAAAATAACGCCGAGCGATAATTATTGCTGATATTGGCATAAACTGAATTTTTTGGATCAAACTGATATGCCGCGCTCAATCCAAATATTGGAATGGTGCGCACTCTATTTTGAGCCTTCATATAATTTGGAGTATTTTGACTATAATTTAGAACCCCCGAAACAAAATTATCTACAATGTCCACGCGAACTGATGGTGTAATTTTTAATGCATTCCATTGAATAACGTCTTGTATATAACCTGCATAAGAGATTGTTTTCATAAAAAACTGTCTTCCAAAATTACCTGTTATACTTAGATCAAAATCTGATGCAGCGGTTCCTTTTCCTTGCTGAAAACGATCGGTTTGTCCATTAAAATATTTGAGACCCGCGGTAATATCATGATTGATTTTACCTGTATTCAACTTAATTTCGGATATTAATTCTAAATTATGATTATGATATTCATCAATATCTACTTGTCTTGCACTCATATCGTCTTTAATATTTGCAGGTCTATTAAATCCAACACTATTTCTTGCCCCAATAGTAGCGTTATATACCAAATCTAAATGCACGTTTTTATTAAAATGCATATGAAATTTTGCCATATGCGACCACCATTTTACTTGAAAATAATTGCGATCTCTTAATGATTTTGAAGGGTCAGCATACATCAAACTATCGGTCAATCCGCCCGGCTGATGGGATACATATTCTGAATATGTAGCGCTGGCTTCTAGTTTGAGCACTTCAGAGAATCGATAACTCATATATCCATAACCAAAATGTTGATTGTAATCATTATTTTTTCTAAAGGTATTTGCCTGACGATTTTGATACTGAGCCAAATAGGAAAAACGTTTAATGGTTCCAGAAACCGAATTGGATGTAGAAAGCATATTATACTGTCCAATAGTATTGTTAGATTCGAATGCAAAAGGCTTTGTATTTGGTTTTTTCAAAATATAATTAACCATACCTCCAAATTGCGAGCCATACAAAACGGCACCAGCTCCTCGTACAATCTGAATTTGGTCTACTGCATCCATCGGTGGCGTGTAATACGCCTCCGGATAACCATAAGGGTCGGAAGAAATCTCTACGCCACTTTGGCGCATATTAAATTCCCAGCTTCTATTTGGGCTTAGTCCACGTGTACTTATATTGGTTTGTAGCTGACTGGCATCACTTTCCCATATAAAAATATTAGGCACTTTATTAAAAAGTTCACGATAGTTGTTGTTTCCTTTATTTGCGGATTCATTTTGCAATAAAACAATATTTGTTTTTCTTCCAAAATGGGCTTCTTGAAAATGAATCGAATCGTGTTTTTGAATTTTTGCAGACTCTACTAAAATTGGTTTGATTTGCTTTTGGCTATAACTAAAATTGCAGAAAAAAGTAAAAAATATTACAATTAAAAGCTGTTTCATATTTAAACTATTTAGAATTATTATAATTAAGGTGCAAATATATACACTTTGAAAAAAGTGAAATAAATTATTTTTAATTATTCTAAATAATATTTACTTAATATTGAATATCAATTAATTAAATTACAATTTAATTTAATTTCTCAAATAAAAACAAGGCCATTTCTTTTGCCCATGTTTGGTAGGTTAACTTAGATGGATGAATTCCGTCTGAAAAGAAGTCTGAATCTTTATATTTTTTATTCATTTTTAAAACCCAAGTATCTAAAGTAATTTTATCTCTAAAATAGAATACATTAGGCATTTTTGTAACTTCAAAAAGTCCTCGACCTAGAATATTAACTTTTTTGCCAATAATAAATTTCATCAAAAAAGAAAATGCAGGAAACTCCTGAATTGGTGGCATATTAAAAAAAGCAATACAAGCATTGGGATATAAAGAACGCAATGTATGAATGAGCTTTTGAATATCTTTTTGCCAAGAAATAACGTTCTTTAGTTTAAAGGCATCATTAGCACCTAAACTAATAATGATAATATCAAAGTTTGATTTTTCAATTTTAGGAATTAATTTTTGATGTACTTTTTGAGCGGTATAGCCACTTCGAGCATAAACGGACCAAGAAACAGAAGCGCTATTTAAATTAGCCCATTCTTTAGCAAAAGTCCCTGCTAATCCTTCTTTATGAAATGTTACTCCGACGCCTGCCATCGTACTTTCGCCCAATGCTAAAATCGAAATTTCTTTTTCGTTTTGATTGGTAGAATACGCAATACCATTAGGTTCAATAGCTTCAGGAAGCAATGGTACTTTTTTTCGAATACGTTTTGCTTGAAAATATAAAATAGGTAAAAATGGAAGACTTATTAAATAATGAAGTAAATCAAAAACAACAAGTTGAATAATTCGTAATATTCTCATATAAAAAAAGGCCCAAATTTAATTTGGGCCCTGTATTAATTAATATCCAAAAATTTGTTGTGTATTGATTTCTTCAATTTCACCAAATTCTTTAATTTGATCAAGATTCATCATCGATTTATCACCCATTAATACCGTTGTGAACTTTTTATTAGACACTAATTTTGAAAACTCTTGTTCAAATTGTGCTATTGTTCTGGTTTTAACAGCCTCAAAAATATTTTTACGATAATCATAATCTATACCTAACTTTTTATTTGAATAATATTGCCAAAAAATATTATCTCTTACAATTCGGTCCGAAGCAATTTGTTTCAATGTACTTTCTTTGCTATTCTGAAACTGAATAGGCACATTACTCATTTTGTCTAGTAATTTTTTGAATTCTTTCATAGCCGTTGGCATTTTATCGCTTTGCGAACCAATAAATGCGACCAAACTAAATGTTTCATATAAATTTGAAGGTCTTTGGTAAGCACTGTAAGCGCTATATGCTAAAGCTTTTTGCTCTCTTAATTCTTGGAAAACAATACTACTTAATCCACTACCATAATAATCGCTATATGAATACGCAAAAGGTAAAACATCTAAATTAAAAGGAACACCATCTGATACTAACATAATTTGAGATTGCGCCATCCCTTTATAGTTGTATAATAAAATTTTATTCTCATTTTTAGGTGCAATTTTAAATACGGAATTCGTTTTATTATCTTTCCATTTTAAAGATAATTCTTGAGAAGGAACTGCTTTACGAATATTTAAAGGATTACTACTATAAGCAAATAAATCAAAACCAAGTTGTTTCAAATTTTTAATTTCTTGAATTATTTCTTCCGCTTTTAAAGCAGAAATAGCTTCATTCGATAAATTTGAGTTAGTCGGATTAACCGCTCCATATTTAGCATAACTAACTGCCGCTCCAAAAATAGCACCTTTATTCATTTTACTATTTTCACGCTCTTTAAGAATATCCTTTTTAAGATTATCAAAAGCCAATGCATCTACTTTACAATCATTTAATAAATCAAATAAATAAGATATTCCTTTTGACATATTCTTGTCCAATCCTGAAACAGTAAATACAAATTGATCTCTAGTTAAAACATTATTAATCTCTAAACCATTTTTAAATAACTCTTTTTGTAAATTCTCAGCAGATAATTTATTCGTTCCTAGATATTTAATATATTTTGAAATAATCGCCATTTTAGGACTAAAATCAGAACCCGCTTTAACGATAATACTAAATTTAGATAATTGGTTTTCGTTGTTTTTGATACTGAAGAAAGAAACTCGGTCGTTAATCTTTTCTGTTTGTATTTCTTTATTAAAATCTACAAAAAGCGGATCAATATTATCACTTGGCATTTGAGTAACCACATCAAAAAATTGTGATTTTTGATCTCTATTCATTACAACAGGAGTAATTTCTGGTTTATCTACTTTATGATTTTTTTGTTCGCCTTTTCGTTTATAACTAATTACATAATTATTATCTTTAAAATAGTTGTTTGCAAAATCGATAATATCTTTTTTGGTAAACTTACGCATATCCTCAATTTGAGATACATAATCTTTCCATTCAATACTATTTGTAAAAGCATCAACAAAAGCAGAAGCTCTTCCACGATTACTTTCAAATTCTTTCATTTTCTTCAATTCGACATCGTTTATCGCTGCATCAAGCATCCAATCTTCAAATTTACCTTTTTTGAATTCTTCCAACTGCTCTAAAAGCAAGGTTTTAACTTCCTCTAAAGTCTGACCTTGTTTAGGTTTCCCATAAAGAGAATAAACACCATGATCATGCATTAATATTGGAAATGAATACGCTTCAAGCATTTTTTGTTTTTGAACAAGATTAATATCAATTAAACCGGCTGTTCCATTTGCCATAATTTGATCAATCAAACGCGCTTTTAAAGATTCTTTATTATTGGCTGCAGGAATTCTAAAACCAATATAAACAAACTCTTCTTGTTTACCAAAATTTTCTAAAACAACTGGTGCTTTTATTTCTGGCAAAGGCTTACTTACAAATGGCTCAATAGATTTTGATTTCCAATTTCCAAAATACTTTTTGATTACTTCAAGCGCTTTGTCTGGATCGATATCACCCGACAAACAAATCGCTACATTGTTAGGCACATAATATTTTTCAAAATAATTACGGATATTCACCATTGAAGGGTTTTTCAAATGCTCACCTTCACCAATGGTAGTTTGTGTTCCGTAAGGATGATTTGGAAACAATCCTTTTAACATATTGGCATAAGCCCATCTTCCATCGTTATCTTGGCTAATATTATATTCTTCATATACCGTTTCTAACTCGGTATGAAATAGACGCATAACTAAATGATTAAAACGTTCACTTTCAAGTCGAGCCCATTTTTCAAATTCATTATTAGGAATTGAATTAATATAAACCGTTTGGTCGGTACTAGTATACGCGTTGGTTCCTTGAGCTCCAAGCGAAGTTACAATTTTATCATATTCATTTGGAATAGCAAATTTTGAAGCTTCATAACTCAATTTATCTATTTCTTTATAGATTTCTTTCTTTTTATTGACATCTTTTTCTGCTTTATGTTTTTCGTATAAATCAGAAATTTTATTTAAAATCACTTTTTCTGTTTCCCAGTTATTGGTTCCTAAAGTTGGCGTTCCTTTAAACATTAAATGCTCCAAATAATGAGCCAATCCTGTTGTTTCACTCGGGTCAAACTTACTGCCCGCTTTTACAGCAATTAAGGTTTGGATTTTAGGTTCTACTTTATTTACCGAGATAAATACTTTTAAACCGTTTTCTAAAGTATATTCTTTTGTATTTAATGGATCTTTTGTCTGAGCTTGCATATTCAATATTGTGATACTCGTTAAAAATGATAATACAGATAAAAATTTCATATTTTAATTTTATAGTTTATTTTTAGATTAGCAAAATTACAAATATAATTTTAGTAAGAAGATAAAAAACAAAAAAAGCGGCCTAATCAAATGATCTGCCGCTTTAATTATATGGTTTTATAACTGATATTAAAAACGCTCGTACATTGAGAAATGTAAATCCGATTCAATCGCAGCATTTTCATTACTATCACTTCCGTGAACCGCATTCGCTTCAATGCTTTCCGCATACTTGTTACGAATTGTACCTTCGGCAGCATCTTTAGGATTGGTTGCACCAATTAATTTTCTAAAGTCTTCTATAGCATTATCTTTTTCTAAAACTGCAGCAACTATAGGTCCTGAAATCATAAAATTTACTAAATCCATATAAAAAGGTCTTTCAGCATGAACTTCATAGAATTTTTTTGCTTGTTTTTCAGTCAATTGAACATATTTCATAGCTACGATTTTAAATCCTGCATGAATAATGTCATTTAAAATTGCACCAGTATGTCCATTTTTTACTGCATCTGGCTTAATCATTGTAAAAGTACGATTCGTCGTCATTTTGAAGTTTAATTTATTGTTAAATGATTTATTATTGATGCACAAATTTAAATCAATTTATATAGACATTGGTCAAATAATGTTATTTTTGTATTTTTTAATGAATTAGCATGTTGCAAAACACAAATGAAGATTTTGAATATTTAAAAAAAATCTTTCAAACGCCACAAAAAATCGTTATTTTATCCCACTATAATCCGGATGGAGATGCTTTAGGTTCCTCATTGGCACTATATCATTTACTAATACAATTGGGAAATGAAGTTCAGGTGATTTACCCAAGTGCGTATCCTCCTTATTTTAATTGGATGCCATCTATTGAAAAAACGAAGTTTTTAGATGTGCAACAAAAAAATGAAATTGAAAAAAGTATTAAAGATGCGGCAGTTATTTTAAATGTTGATTTTAATGCAAAAAAAAGAATTCAAGATTTAGAACCCATTTTTAATGAATCTAAGGGCGTTAAAATTGCGATTGATCATCATGAAAGTCCTGCTTATGAAGATTTTGATATGGTTTTTTGTAATTCAAAATCAAGTAGTGCCTGCGAAGTCGTTTATGAAATTATAGAGAAATTAGAACTTTTAGAATTTATTAATAAAGAAGTTGCTACGTGCTTATTTACAGGATTAATTACCGACACAGGCGGCTTTCAATATGCTTCTACGGCCCCATATACGCACCAAATGGCCGCATTTTTGATTAAAAAAGGTGCCTCTTCGCAAGATATATTTGATTTGAGTTTTAATAATTTTTCGTTAAATCGTCTAAAACTGTTTGGATATTGCACGTCAAATTGTTTAAAAATATCTGATGATCAACGCATTGCATATCAATGGATCGACCATAATACAAAGAATAAGTTTCAGATTAAAGAAGGCGATACCGAAAGTTTGGTCAATCAACCAATGAAAATAAGTTCCGTAAAAGTTTCTGTTTTATTCAAAGAAGATAAAGATAAAATCCGAATTTCGTTTAGAAGCAAAGGCGATATCGATGTTAATACATTTGCTAGAACCTATTTTGAAGGGGGTGGGCATAAAAATGCAGCGGGCGGATCTTCAAAAAAACCGCTAAAAGACACCATAACTTATTTTGAATCGTTGATGAATCTTTTATAATAAAAATGCAACGTTTTCTCCCTCACATTTACCTCATTATCGTCAATTTGATTTATGGCGCTAATTTTTCGATTGCCAAAACAATCATGCCAAAATTTATTCTTCCCAATGCATTTATAGTACTTCGAGTGTCTTTTGCAGCGATTTTGTATTGGATCATTTTTAAACTTTTTCTAAAAGAAACGATTCAAAAAACCGATTTAAAACGTTTTTTTGCTTGTGGATTTTTTGGTATAGCCGCCAATCAAATTCTATTTTTTAAAGGCATTAGCCTAACTTCGAGCGTTCATGGTGCATTAATTATGATTACAACGCCAATAATCACATTAATTCTCTCTAAATTTATATTAAAAGAAACCCTAAGTTTTAGAAAATTAGCTGGAATTATATTGGGAATGGTTGGTGCAGGCTTATTAATTTGGAGCAACCAAAATGGAACCAGCCAAGGCAATCTAAAAGGCGACCTTTTTGTTTTGTTAAATGCAATTTGTTACGCCATTTTTTTAATTATCGTAAAACCCTTGATGCAAAAATACCATCCATTAACCGTAATTTTTATATGTTTTTTAATGGGAAGTCCTTGGGTGTTTTTATTTGGAGTCGAAGATGCCCTATCTATAGAATGGTCATTAATTCCTACGGTATACTATCTTAATATTTTTTTCATTTTGTTTGGAGCTACATTTCTAGTTTATTTGTTAAATGCTTTAGCTATCAAAAAAGTGAGCCCTACGGTAGTAAGTAGTTACATTTACCTGCAACCCTTATTTGCCATTGTTATTGTTTTACTGTATCAATTAGAAAAAATCACTTTTGATATTTACATTTATGGTTTTCTAATTGCTTTAGGCTTATTTTTGATTAATTTTAGATTTAATAGAAAAAAGGGATAAAGTGTAAATTTTTATTTGAATAATCCTTTATTTATAAATTTATATCGTATTTGCCCAACACAAGTATTTTATTAATGGCTATTAATAGAATTCGCACAGCAAATGATCGTTATATAAGGGAGTTTGAAGATTGCAAATCAAGATATTGTGATTAATAAATTATAAAGATATGAAATATTTTAATTTAAAAAATGCTTTGATTATAGTTTTTATCTATTTGTTTTTAGTGCATTTATTTGCAAATGACACCTATCATAGTCCACTGGTTCGAATTGGTCTTGTAGCTGGTGGTATTATTTTAGTACTCCGGTTAAGAGAATATTATAGAAAATAAGAAAATGTTTAAGTGAAAAATATCAAAATTTTATCTATTATTCCAAATTTTACATTAAAAAAGATGTGATAATAAATTAAACAATACGAATAATTATTGAAATCGCTCGATTACTTTAAAAGGATCTAAGTTTATACTTTTTAGATATTTAATTTTAAATTATTGTATTTTTTTATTTAATTTTGTAAACTATAAACCAATTAATGATGAAAACTATATTAATTATTTTCTTTTTCTCAAACCTTGCCTTTGCAAATAAAAATATTGAGCTAAAAAATGCACAAAAAATGATGCAAAAAAGTAACTGGGCTTTTGAAGAAAACAAAGGACAAGTAACAGGAGCAGACGGTAAAAATGTAAAATTTGTGTTTAAAGATGGGAATCTTTCCATGTTTTTGATGCAAACAGGCATAGCCTATCAGTTCCATAAAGTAACCTATCCAGAAGGATATAAACCATTAGATAAATTTGCATCAATGGAAGAGCGCACGATAATGGAGCGACTTCAAAATCAAATAAAAACGGAAACCTATCGAATGGACATAATTTTAGAAGGTGCCAATCCAAATCCAAAAATTAGTACCGAAAGCAAAAGCAATGATTATATTCAGTATTACAATCACAATGCCCTAGATGTAAGAAGCTATCAAAAAGTAACATATTACGAAGTATATCCAAATATTGACTGGGTGGTATATGTCAATAAAAACACAGGAATTAATGAACCCAAAGTAAAATATGATTTTGTGGTACATCCAGGTGGCGACCCTTCTCAAATTAAATTAAAAACAGAATGGGTGGAAGAATTAACATCCAATGAAGATGGAAGTATTACCATGAAAAACAGAATGGGCAGCATTACGGAGCAACGTCCAATTAGTTTTCAAGAAGAGAAAGATATTAAAACTAATTTTGTGGTTAATAACAAAACGATTTCGTTTGAACTTGAAAAATTTGATAATAGCAAAGATCTAGTTATAGACCCAGGATTAATATGGGCTACTTATTATGGAGGTTATAATGAAGATGGAGGTTATTCTTGCGCGGTTGATGTTAATGGCAATGTGTATCTGGCTGGATATTCATATTCAATAATTGGAATTGCCTCTAGTGGACATCAAAATGCTATTGGAGGTGATGTTGATGCATTTCTAGTAAAGTTTAATAGTGTTGGTGTTCGTCAATGGGCTACTTATTATGGCGGGAGTGGAGGTGAGTATGGCTCTTCCTGTTCTACGGATGGCAGTGGAAATGTCTACTTGGCAGGAAGTACATCATCAACTGGTGGCATTGCTTTTGGAGGGCATCAGAATACTTTTGGTGGTGGCTTAGGGGACGCATTTCTAGTTAAATTTAATAGTGCTGGTGTTCGTCAATGGGCTACTTATTATGGTGGCGGCTTTGGTGGTGATATAGGGTATTCTTGTACAACGGATGGAAGCGGTAATGTATATTTGGCGGGGTATACTGAATCTACTAACAATATAGCCTCTGGAGGTCATCTTAATACGTATGGAGGAAATTATGATGCCTTTTTAGTAAAGTTTAATAGCCTTGGTGCTCGTCATTGGGCTACATATTATGGTGGGAACCATGCTGAATTCGGCTATTCTTGTGCTGTCGATATATACAACAATATTTACTTGATAGGCCGAACAGTTTCTTCAAATAATATTGCTTCAGGAGGACATCAGAATGTTCTTGGAGGAGGCAACTCTGATGCCTTTTTAGTAAAGTTTAATAGCCTTGGTGTTCGACTTTGGGCTACCTATTACGGTGGAAGCAATTGGGATATTGGCTTTTCTTGTACTACAGATAGCAACGGGAATGTATATCTAACTGGTTCTACAAACTCAATAAGTGGGATTGCATCAGGAGGTCATCAGAATGTTCTTGGAGGCATTACTGATGGCTTCTTAGTGAAGTTTAATAGTAATGGTGTCCGTCAGTGGGGAACATATTATGGCGGCAATCAATATGAAGATGGTCAATCCTGTTCGGTAGACAAGAATGAAAATGTATATCTTGCAGGATATACGACTTCAACAACTTCAATTGCTTCTGGAGGACATCAAAATATAAATGGAGGTCTTGAAGATGCATATTTAGTAAAATTTAATAGCAATGGTATACGTCAATGGGCTACCTATTATGGTGGATTTCAAAAAGATAGAGGGTTTTCTTGCAAGCTTGACAACAATAATGTGTATCTTGCAGGATATACGTCTTCAACAACTTCTATTGCATCAGGAGGATATCAAAATATTTATGGTTTAGGAACTTATGATGCATTTCTAGCTAAACTATCTGTTTGCTCTTCTACATTTTATACGCTAAATATTTCAACTTGTGACAAATATTATTGGGAGGCAAAAAATAAAATTTATACTTCAAGTAATAATTCTGATACCATTATGTTATCCAATTCTGAAGGGTGTGATAGTGTTGTTACTTTGAATCTAACTATTAAAAATTCGGCTTCATCTACTATAAACGCATCAGCATGTGATAGTTACTATTGGGAGGCAAAAAATAAAATTTATACAGCTAGTAATAATTCTGACACTATTTTGTTATCCAATTCTGAAGGGTGTGACAGTGTTGTTACTTTAAATCTAACTATTAAAAATTCGTCTTCATCTACTTTAAATACTTCAGCGTGTGGTAGTTTTTATTGGGCTGCCAAAAACAAAACTTATACTTCAAGTAATAATTCTGACACTATTTTGTTATCCAATTCTGAAGGTTGTGATAGTGTTGTTACTTTGAATCTAACTGTTAAAAATTCGTCATCATCTACTTTAAATGCTTCAGCATGTGGAAGTTTTTATTGGGCTGCCAAAAACAAAACTTATACTTCAAGTAATAATTCTGACA
>JAFEIJ010000039.1 GCA_017495115.1 Chitinophagaceae bacterium
TAAATGTGTCGAGTATGGCGAACGGTGTTTACCAAATTTCTCTAGACAACGGCGATCAAGTGCTTAAAGGTAAATTTACTATCGAGCGATAAGAAACAATCTTCGCTATATGTTTTAAAAAGCCCCATCCAAAAGATGGGGCTTTTTTTTATTAAATAGGTCATTTTATAACCAATGTGGATATTGATTTTAATATTTAATTCATTTTAAATTAACTTTGCAATAATGAAACGTATCCTATTTCTATTTTTTTTATCTTCATTTCTTAATCTATTTTCTCAAAATATTTCTAAGTCCGTTTGTATTAAATGGGCAGATTCGGTCAAGCAACAATTAACTCTAAAACAAAAAATTGGGCAATTGTTTATGTTAGACATTCACCCAGATCTTGGTAATGAGAAGCGAAAAGATCAGATTTTAAATGCTATAAATACGTATAATCTTGGTGGTATCATTTTAATGAAAGGGAATTATCAAATTGCATACCAGTGGACTCGATTTTTTCAAGAAAACGCTTTAGTTCCAATGTTTATTGCCGTAGATGGCGAATGGGGATTAAATATGCGAATTTCAAATACAATAAAGTATCCTTATCAACTAACTTTAGGTGCTCTAACAAATGATTCTTTATTGTTTCAATTGGGAAAAGCATTTGGCGAGGAGTGTCAATCGATAGGTATTAATGTAAATTTTGCACCATGTGTGGATGTCAATACCAATCCAAATAACCCGGTGATCAATTTTCGTTCTTTTGGAGCATTTAAAAAGAATGTAACCAACAAAGGAAGAATGTTGGCGTTAGGAATGCAAAGTAAAGGTATAATGACCTCATTAAAACATTTTCCGGGCCATGGCGATACCGATAAAGACAGTCATCATGATTTACCTCAAATAAATAAATCAAAAGAAGATTTGGAAGATATAGAGTTGTATCCTTATCAAAAATTACTTAAAGAAGATATTTGGGGCGCTATGGTTAGTCATTTAAATGTACCTGCTCTGGATGATTCCAAAACGCCGGCATCTTTATCTAAAAAGATTTCAACCGATCTGCTTCGAAATGAATATGGCTTTAAAGGATTGCTTTTTTCGGATGCGCTTAATATGAAAGGTGCAACTTTGGCCGCCAATCCTGGTGAATTAGAATTGAGAGCCTATATCGCGGGAAATGACATTTTAGTTTTTTCATCAAACATAGATACCGCGATTTCTAAAATAGAAAATTATTTATTAGAAGATATTTCCCATCTTGAAGCATTTGAAAAACGATTGGATAATATCTTATTTTATAAAGCCAAGGTAGTTCTTTCTAAAAAGAACAATGACCTTGATGAATCGCATTTTAATGTTTCAAAAAATACATCTAAATATCAGTTTTGTCAAAAACTTTATAATGAAGCGTTAACCTATCATTCCATTTCTAATGTAAAATATAATCAATATCTAGATTCAAACAAAACAACTTTAGTAATCGGTGTAGGAGGGTCTACCAATTTTTTAAATTCTGAATTATTTCGATTTTCGAATTATAAATATTATGATTTACCCAATAATACATCTCCTGTTGATCATATTCGTATCTTGGATATTTGTAAAAGTTATGATCAGGTTATTTTGTTAATTCGTGGAATGAGTCAATATCCATCAAAGAATTTTGGTATTACAAATTCACAAAAGATGTTTATTGAGGACATTGCTTCTCTAAATCAGGTTCTGCCTATTATAATGGGCAATCCGTATAGTTTGAAATTTTTTCAAAAGTATCAAAATGTAGTAGTAGCCTATGAAGACAATGAATTTACGCAACAAGCAGTAGTTCATTTTCTTTCAAATAAAATCGAACCTAAAGGTATTTTACCCGTTTCGGTTGGTATTTTTCATTCATATCTTGAAAAAGGAATGGATGTTCGTAAAGAAGATCCCGTTTCCAAAATTATACCATACAATTATGATGTATTGCCTTATGTGGATGCCCTTTGTGAACAAATGATTGAGAAAGGGGCTGCTCCAGGATGTCAAGTTGTGGCGATGCACAAAGGTAAAATGATTTATCAAAAATCTTTTGGTAGAGCAACCTATCAGTTAGATTCTAAAGGGGTTTCAAATACGGATTTATATGATTTGGCTTCTTTAACCAAAATTTTAAGTACTACGATTGCAGCCATGCGATTAAAAGATAATCAAATGTTGAGGGTGTATGGCCAGACAAAAGATTATTTAAATTTAGATACTACGAGTACGATTGGAAATATTTATATCAGCCAATTATTAACCCATTCGGCAGGATTAACTCCATTTATTCCATTTTATAAAAATTTTAATTCCAATAACTTTTTTCAATATTTTAGTACCACAGAGCAAGGTCGTTTTAATCTAAAAGTAGCTGAAAATTTATATATACGAAATGATTATAAAGACTCAATGTGGCTAGCCATGAGCACCTCTAAATTAAATCAAATTGGTCAATATAAATACTCAGATTTAAGTATGTATATTTTACAAAAAGTAATTGAATCCATTACAAAAATAACTTTAGATACATTTGTATACGAAAGTTTTTATAAACCTTTAGGTATTCAATTGACTTATAATCCAACATCCAATGGTTTTTTTAGAGGAAATATTATGCCAACAGAATATGATGCTTCCTTTCGAAATCAGGTAATTCAAGGTTACGTTCATGATCAAGGGGCTTGTTTGTATGGTGGCGTTGCTGGGCATGCTGGTTTATTTGGAAATGCTAAAGACGTTGCGATTTTGATGCAAATGTTAAATAATTTTGGTGTTTATAATGGTAAACGTTATATAAATGAAATTACCGTTCGACAATTTACGGCGCAACAGAATGAAAATTCACGAAGAGGTTTAGGTTTTGATAAGCCAGACAAAAGTTCAAATCCAGCTATATCCCCATTAGCGTCATTAAATTCGTTTGGACATACCGGTTTTACAGGAACATGCGCTTGGGCAGATCCTGACAATGAGTTGGTTTTTGTTTTTCTTTCTAATCGCATTCATCCCGATACGAATAACAATTTAATTAATACGGAGGCCTATCGCCAACGGCTACATACCCTTTTTTATAATTTTATTGGTAAATACAACTTTTAATTTTTTATATGTCAGAGACCATTTCTTGTCCAAAGTGCCAGTGCCCACATGCATATACTATTGATCAAATGAATATTTGCCCAGAGTGTAATTATGAATGGGATCCTAGTGAAATAAGTTCCGATGTTTTTATAGTTAAAGATGCGAATGGTACTATTTTAAATAATGGAGATTCTGTCATCGTACTTAAAAATTTGCCAGTAAAAGGCGCTGCACATCCTGTAAAGGCGGGCACTAAAGTAAAAAATATTCGACTTGTAGATTCCGATCACAATATTGACTGCAAAATAGATGGTTTTGGCGCTATGGCTTTAAAATCGGAGTTTGTTCGCAAGGCTTAAATTATTAGCCTTTTTCAGTTAAAAAGATTTGCGGATTAACTTTTTTTCGTTTTGTATCGATATCACATGGATAGTCAAAAAGGCATTTTTCTTTAATTAATGAAGAAACAATACCAGGCACGGCTTCTTCCCACTGAGGTTCGTTGCGTTTAATTTTTTCAATCAATTCCGCAGAATTCGTATCTAAATTTTCCTTGTTTTTACATTCAATATCTACAATAAGGTTATTTTGAAGTAAATAGTTGTATAAAAACTGAACATCCTCAAATAATTCAACCGTTTTAGACTGATAGACTTTATCTTGCCCATAGGGTTTATAAGGATAGGCAAAAAGTTTGATATCTTGAGAAAATAAGTTTCCAAACTGCAATAATAAATCACTAATGGGGTTTTTATATTTACTGGTGTCAAGAATTTGGATCAAATTTAAAATACCCAAAATAATCCCCATTTTGTTTGGTTTACAAGTCTTTAGAAAAGCCGTTAATTCATGATGCTCTTGAAAATTTGTTACTAAAACAGGAATCCCAATAGCTCGAAGCATATCGGCGCGATCCAAAAAGTCTTGAATTTGAATCGTGTTTTCATTTCCCGATAAATTGTTTAATGTAATTTCACCTAATTTTAAAACATCATGATCTTCGAGTTGATATTCTTTTTTAAATAACTCAACGCCAGATTCGATCATGTCGATATTTAAGTTCGTAATAGGTTTAAATCGGGCACGTAATACGGCAATATTTTTTTTGTAGAGCAAGTCTTTAGGCTGCACTACAGATCCATCTGCCAAAAAACAAGCCACTCTTGTATATCCTTTGGTAACCAATATTAAACTTAACAAACGATTGTCTACCTCAGCAAAGCATGGCCCTTTCATACTCAACATGTCAATTTCTACACTATTTTTAGGTAAATTGTCCATTAAGCTATCTACAAAAAGATTAGGGCTGTCACTAAATTCACCACAAGCATAAATCAAATTAACGCCTAGTTTGCCAAGAACATTTTGTTGTAAGCTACTGTCGCTATCCAAAAGTTTTACGTGTAAAATAACCTCATTGCTTGGGCCTTTCGGTGTTGTTTGGAATTTAACGCCCATCCAGCCATGCGATTCGTTGGTTTTAGAATAGTTTAATGTTGTTACGGTATTGGCAAAAGCAAAAAATTTGCGTTCATTATATTTTTCGCCTATTAATCGCTCTTCCAAAAGCCCATATTCATGATCCAACATTTTATGAAGCCTCGATTTTGAAACATATCTTCCGTCGGTCTCAACGCCGTATATGGAATCGCTAAAAATCATATCATAAGCACTCATGGTTTTAGCAATCGTACCAGAAGCGCCTCCAGCTTTAAAAAAATTACGCGCCACCTCTTGTCCGGCTCCAATTTCGGCAAATGTACCGTAAAAATTAGGATTCAAATTGACGTTTAGTGCTTTAATGTCGTTGCTTAAAATGGTGCGTCCCATAAATATTTTAATTGATACTGGTTGAATGTTACAAATTTATCTATTTTTTATTAGTTGACACCTTAAAAAATTCTAAATTCAATATACATTACCCTTCAAAATTCAGTGAAAGGATAAATCCTCTTGGATAAAGCCCTTGAAGTATAGATTGATTTCGAATGGATTGGTCTGTGCCTAAAACATTATTTAAGCCATGCGAAAACTTAATTTCGGGAGAAAATATAAAATATGGAAAAAAGTATTGTAACCCAATACCATATTCTAACGAAAAATTATCTTTTTTCAATGTAATTCGATCGGGTTCATCGCGCGGTCTAAATTGTGGATTAATCAAATAATCATATCGAAAACCGCCCAATACAAATATTCTCCAATCTTTTATTGGTTCAGATTTATAGCGTATAATAACAGGAAATGAGATATATGTCGTTTGAATTCTATTTTTAATCACATTATTATTTTCGGTTTCATAGATAATTTGTTTTTCTCCAAACATCATATTGGGCAGGAAACGCAAATCAAAATATCGATTAAATTGCCAATTTCCGATAAGCCCCAAATTAAATCCAGGCTGATTAGAAACAAAAACGGATCGAATCGAATCGTTTGATGGTAGGACCGGCTGCCTATCAACCGAAAAATTTGTACCGTTGGCCGATAGTGAAATTCCCCAATAGAATGCTTTGCTTCCCTTTTCATAAAAGTTAACTTGCGCAGTTCCAACGTTAAGGAAAAGAATAAAAAGTAATGAAAGCCAATTTGTTTTTTTCAATGAAATTTATTTTTCACCAATAAATAAGGTACATATACCAAACGTAAGGGATTTGAATTTAGTATTTTTAAATCCAACTTGAGTTAAAACATCACAAAAATGTTGACCTTCGGGAAATGCCGCAACAGAATTTGGTAAATAACTATAAGCCGAATGGTCTTTAGCAAACAGTTTTCCAAAAAATGGCGTAATGTATCTAAAATGAATGGTAAATAAAAAACGTAAAATTGGATTTTTTGGAAACGAAGGTTCTAAAATTACAATTTCTCCGCCCGGTTTAAGAACTCGATATAATTCGGATAATCCATTTTCAAGATGTTCGAAATTACGCACGCCAAATCCTACCGTAATTGCATCAAAATAATTTGTATCATATTCCAACGCTTCACTGTCGCCTTTTACAAACTCAATTTGTTCGGTGGTATTTTTTTGTTTTGATTTTTCGATTCCCACATTAAGCATATTTTGCGAAAGATCTACGCCAATTACTTTTTTTGGATGGATAGCCAATGCTTCAAAAGCAAAATCGCCAGTCCCTGTAGCCATGTCTAAAATGATCTGGGGCTTTCTTAATCCAATGTATTGAATCGCTTTTTTACGCCATAAAATATCAATACCTGCCGTTAAAAAATGATTTAGAAAATCGTATTGCCCCGCAATATTATCAAACATGCGTTCGATTTGAACCTTCTTTTCCGAATTCGATTCATAAGGCTTTATATTTTCTACTTTTTGAGTTGTCATATTTCGGATTTTTTTATTCAAGGACAGGTTTTAGATAAAAAATGTATCTTTGTCTGAAATACAATTAAATTTAATAATTGCAAAAATAACGAATGATTATTCAATCAAGACAATTTATTGGAAGTTTTAATACTTTAGCCGATTTACCAAAGTCTGAAATGCCCGAATTTTGTTTTATCGGGAGAAGTAATGTTGGAAAATCCTCATTAATAAATTACATTACTGGAAAGAAAGATTTGGCTAAAGTGAGTTCAACGCCCGGCAAAACGCAATCTTTTAATTATTTTTTAATCAATAAAAATTGGCATTTGGTCGATTTGCCCGGATATGGATATGCAAAACGAAGCAAAACGTTAAGAGCATCTTGGAATACCGAAATGCATCGTTATTTTATTGAACGCGAAACCTTACTTTGTGTTTTTGTTTTAATTGATAGCCGAATTCCACCTCAAAAATTAGATCTTGAGTTAATTCACTTTTTAGGTGAAAACGAAGTGCCATTTTCACTTGTTTTTACAAAAGCCGATAAAAGAGAATTTAAAGCGTGTATGCAAAATATAAAAGTATTCAAAAGCGAATTACTAAAAACTTGGGAAGCCTTGCCGACAAGCTTTATTACTTCAAGTGAAGAAAAACAAGGTGGCGATTTAATTCTTGAATTTATTGCAGAGGTTGCTTCAAAATAAATATGATCATGTCTTTGTTTTTTGATGCCATACGATTTTTATCTAAATGTTCGCCCTATAAACTATTTAATGCATTTAAAGTATATTTAAGTTTTTATTTGTCAAAATGGAGAAAAAAGCCGACTTGGGTTTCTTTGCCATTTACGCTTACTTTTGAACCAACAACACAATGCAATTTAAGCTGTCCGGAATGCCCTAGTGGTTTAAAATCATTTACCCGCCCAACGGGTTATGCCGATCTAGATATCTACAATGACTTTATTGAAAAAACGCATAAACATTTAATATACTTGTATTTGTATTTTCAGGGAGAGCCGTTTTTGCATAAAAATTTTTTAAAAATGGTCGCAATAGCTCATTCCAAAAATATTTATACGGTAACGAGTACTAATGGCCATTTTCTTAGTGCTTCTAAATCTGAAGAAATTGTCTTATCGGGTTTAGATCGCATTATTATTTCAATTGATGGAAGTACTCAAGAAACGTATGAACAATATCGAATTGGTGGAAAACTCAATAATGTGATAAATGGAGCAAAAAATCTTGTTGAAGCCAAAAAAAAACTTAAAAAAAATACACCTTTTATTATTTTTCAAATGTTGGTGGTAGCGCCAAATGAAAATCAAGTAGACGATGTTAAAAAATTAGCCAAAGAAGTAGGTGTCGATCGTTTTGTATTAAAAACCGCACAAATTTATGATTTTGAAAATGGAAGCCCATTGATGCCTCAAAATCCAAAATATTCAAGATATAAAAAAGATGAAACAGGGAAATTCGAAATTAAAAATCCCATGCACAATCAATGTTGGAAATTATGGCATTCAGCAGTTTGTACTTTTGATGGAACGATAGTTCCTTGCTGTTTTGATAAAGACGCCAAATACAAAATGGGCGATATTAAATCAACGAATTTTAAAGAAATTTGGTATTCAGATGCCTATAATAATTTTAGAAATCACCTTTTAAAAAGTCGTTCACAAATTGACATCTGTCAAAATTGTTCGGAAGGTACAAAAGTTTGGGAAAGTATTTAATTTTGATTTTCAATAGCTGTCAAGAAATTTATTTAAAACAAATTTATATAAAACATTTTGATTCGTTAATCTCAATATTATATATCTCAAAAAGTCTAAGATTGATTTCCTTTTTTATTTGATTGCTAAAATTAATTTTTAATTTAATGAATAAATAATTTTTATCTTTGACTTTGGTATAGTTTTTGATTGTTTTTTTTAAAAAGTGTTTTTTATGAATAGATTGGTTCTTTATGTTTTAATTGTATATTCAAATTGTATTTTTGCTCAATTAAAAATTGGGAAAAGTCCTAAAGTTGTTGAAAATAATACATATCTTCAAGTTGAATCGGATGCCAGTAGGCATTTAGTTGTAACAAAAGATTCTTCTAAACTAGGAATAGGCACAACAGCGCCAAATTTTTCATTAGAAATGATTGGCTTAAATAATAATGATGCTATCGCTGTTGGTAATGCTATTTTAGGGTCTAGTTTTAGAGGAAAAATTTCTGTTTTAGGAAGTGGCGCCAATGACCGATGGATGCGTTTTAATTCCGATTGGAATTCGACAACCAATAACACAAGAGCATTTGGTTTCTTTAGAGGCACCAATGAATATTTAACTATTTTAGATAATGGAAATGTGGGTATTGGTATTAACAACCCTTTAAATAAACTTGTTGTTAGAGGCTTAAACAATCAACCATCTGCTTTGGGAACTGCTCAAACCAATGCAATTTTTAGAATAGAAGGTGAAACAAATCATACTTTAGATATGGGTACATTTACTTCTAGTCCTTTTGGTTCTTATATTCAATCACATAATAAGGCGGCAGTCACTTCTTTACCTTTTTCGATTAATCCTGTTGGAGGAAATGTGGGTATTGGTACCTCAAACCCTACATCTAGATTAGAAGTCAATGGATCCGCAACCAATACTACCGCATTTAATGCGGCTGCAGGAACTACAATTGATTTTTCAAGAAGTAATTTGGCTTATACTACTGCAAGTGCAGGTGCATTTACGCTTACCAATATTAAAGATGGAGGTACTTATACATTAGCGGTTCAAGGTACTACATCTGGCACAGCGAGTTTTACAGCTACTTCTTTTACCTTTAGATTAATAAACAATGTGGCAACTATTGCTGGAAGACAGACCTTGTACACATTTATTGTTATGGGAACTACCGTATATGTATATATGGCTTCTGGTTTTTAAATATGATAAATTAGAGTGCATATGAATAATCTAATTTTTTTAATTTTAATTTTTTTTTTTAATGATTTGTCTTCACAAGTAGTAGGCACACCTTATTTGCCCTTCGTAACACCTAGTGGAAGTGTCACATTTACTTATACAGGTGCCGAACAGACATGGACAGTGCCTTCTAGCCCATCTGGCGTTGTTGTTTTAAACATCGATGCTTATGGTGCTCAAGGTGGCGGTTCAGGAGGTAATGGGGGAAGAGTTCAAACAACATTAACATTAAGCTCAGGGGCAGTTTTACGGATAGTGGTTGGAGGCCAACCTAACTCAAGAAATCCCGTATACGGTTTTGCAGGATCAGGAGGAGCTAATTTATCTTCATCCGGAAGAAATGGTTTTGCAGGTGGAGGGCTTACAGGGATATTTAATAATACCTCTATTTCACAAGCAAATTGTTTTATGTTAGCTGCAGGTGGTGGCGGTGCTAGTGGCTTAAACTTTAACTCTGGTGGAGTTGCAGGAGCTCCAAACGGCTCTAATGGAAATCAGGGTAATTTTAGTGGCTTTCAAGAAGGAGGAAGAGGAGCCACTCAAAGTACTGGTGGAGCTGCGGGTGCAAGTATAGATCCTCAGAATACTGCTGCTTCATCGGGTGTTGCAATTAATGGAGGGAATGGAGGAACCATCAATACTTCTACATGGGTAGGTGGTGGCGGTGGCGGCGCAGGTTTTTTTGGTGGTGGCGGTGGTGCAGGCGGTGGCACATCAAATGGTGCAGGCGGTGGCGGATCTTCATTTGTGAATACTTCATTTGCTTCAAATACATCATATAGTGCTGGCGTAAGAACTGGAAATGGTGTTTTGACAATTGTTTATTAACTTAATCTATTAATTTAAAAACATAATGGATGGTAATATATTTTTAATTTTAATAGTTCAATATGTCTCTTTGTAATAAATTTTATATTTTAGGTTTTGTTTTTGCTTTAAATAGTGCTTTTTCTCAAGTAGTAGGCACACCTTATATTGTTACTGATAGCAGACCTATTTTGGATCAATTGGGTGTAAATCCTTCTTTTGCTTTCAGTACTCGAAAGTTAAGAGAAGGCTACACGGGTTTTGCTTTGCGAGTTAGACGATCTACTGACAACGCTCAGGCAGATGTCGCTTTTGATAATACGAGTATTGTTTCAGATAATAGTATCGTAACGGTTGCTATAGCAG
Organism: Chitinophagaceae bacterium; assembly: GCA_017495115.1. Taxonomy (GTDB): domain Bacteria; phylum Bacteroidota; class Bacteroidia; order Chitinophagales; family JADJOU01; genus CHPMRC01. Next base: position 10,573 of record JAFEIJ010000039.1, read on the forward strand.
GTGGTGGATTGGCAGTAGGGAACACGCTTACGTTAGCTAGTTTTAGAAGTGGAAGTACCCTTTTTGTTTCTATTTGGTATGATCAAGGTGCTAATGGATTTCATGGCGTACAAACAACTACGGCCAGACAAGCGGTTTTTAGTTTAAATGTAATAGGTTCTTCTAATCAGTATGCCTCTTTGGTATTTACGGGTACCTCTAAACATAACGTAACCGTAAATCAAACATTGCCAGTATTATTAGGCAGTGGCTTAAGAGGAAGTGTCATGATGATTGCAAATATACAAAATGGAGTGACCACCAATAATTCATTTGGGCACTCTGACATAAGCGACAATAACATTCGATGGTCTACACACATGAATTGGCCTGATGGCACAAATCAAATGTACACCGATCTAGGTTCATCAACGGATGCGGTAAGAAGTTTTTTAAATGATGGCACCGTAGGTTTGAGTAGGAACAAACAATACACCATAGTTAGAGCAACATCTAGTAAGATTGTACGTGTTAGTGGAATAGATCGAAATAATACATCGCTTGGTGTAACTTCTCGCACTTGGTCTGCAGGTTCTACATTTGGTGTAGGTCTAACAACAGGTTCACTGGATGTTAGTTTTAATCAAAACGGCTTTACGGGAAATATCCCTGAATTTATTTTATTTCCAGAACCCCTAACTTCACCTCAATTCACACTAATTGAAAATAATCAAATTCTGTTTTGGGGGGCTTATTAGCGTTTTAAAGGAGTCCTTAAATCATTTAATTTAAGTATACTTAACCGAGAATTTACCTGAAATTGGACTCGAAAGGTCGCATGGACGAGAACAGAAATGGTCCATTTACCTAAATTCATAAACTTAAAAAAAGAGTAAATCTTTAAATGTATTCTTTGGCATAGTATTTGATTATATTTAAATCAAATGATATTTGTTATGCAAAAAGTTAGTTTTATTGTTCTGTTTTCTTTATTGGGGTTTTTAGAAATTCATGCGCAGCTAAAAGTTGGGAAAGATCCTAAAAGTTTACAAACCAATTCGTATTTTAACTTACAATCTGATATCAATCGTCATATTGTTATTACAAAAGATTCCTCTAAATTAGGAATTGGAACCATCGCACCCAATTTTTCATTAGAAATGTTAGGTTTGAATAATAATGACGCTATAGCTGTTGGAAATACTATCCTTGGCTCAAGCTATCGAGGCAAAATATCCGTTCTCGGAAGCGGAGCAAATGATCGTTGGATGAAAATCAATTCGGATTGGAATTCGACAACAAATAATACAAGAGCTTTTGGCTTTTTTAGAGGTTCAAATGAATATCTAACTATTTTAGATAATGGAAAAACGGGGATAAATGTTCCAAGTCCTACCTCTCAATTAGAAGTCAATGGTGCGGCTACCAATAATATCGCTTTTGATGCAGGGTCTAGTACGACGATTGATTTTACCAAAAGCAATTTAGCGTATACATCCGCATCGGGGACTTCATTTACTTTAAACGGACTTAAAGATGGAGGTGCTTACACGTTAATATTAACTTCAACTTCAAATACCGGTACCGCTACTTTTTCGGCATCAGGGTTTACGATAAAAAATATGAGTACATCGGCCATGACCTCAGGCAAAGAGCATATTTATAGCTTTATTGTGGCGGGCACAAAGGTTTATGTTAGTATGAATACCGAAAATTAATCTTCCCAATGAAATATTATATAAATTTAAAACTCTTTTTGTCGATTTGTTGTATTTTGTTCATATTCAATAATACAATCTTTGGACAATTATTTGGAGGACAAATTAGAAGCAGTAGAAAAATTGGGGATATTGCTTCACTTGTATGCGGATCGGCGTCTCATCAGGGTAGTTTAGTGGTGGGATTGGCTGCTACAGGAATCACATCTACTTTGCCATATACAGGAGGAAACGGAGGTTCTTATTCGGCTTCATCTTCCAATTCAACAGGGGTTACAGGTTTAACGGCTTCCGTTTCTTCGGGGGTTTTTAATAATGGCAGTGGAGATGTTACGATTTCAATTTCGGGTACTCCAGCAACTTCAGGTACCGCCAATTTTTTAATTAATATTGCTGGGAAATCATGTACTTTTTCAAGAACCGTAGCTGCTGCAACCATTGATGTTATCAATTGCGCTTCGGCTATACATTCAGGGTCTTTAATGTCTGGAACGGCAGCATCTTCGGTTTCCAGTTTGGTTCCTTATACCGGAGGCAACGGAGGCTCTTTTAATGCATTTTCGGTAGCTTCTTCAGGTGTTACAGGTCTTACCGCTACAATATCTGCGGGCTCATTCAATATAGGTTCTGGAAATTTATCTGTCAGCATAACAGGAACACCTTCCGCTTCGGGTACAGCTAATTTTGCGTTGAATATTGGAGGTAGAACATGTACACTTACTCGTACGGTATTAGCGCCAACTTCATTCACAAATTGCGCCCAAGCTTCTGCAGGAACCATGACTATTAGCTCAGGTTATACCGCAGGAAGTGTGACCCAAACGGTACGTTTAAATGTAACGGTAACGGGCTCGTATACTATTTCAACCAATTCGGTAGCTGGAGTTACATTCTCCGCTTCAGGTACTTTTGCCACCACAGGAACGCAAGATGTTGTTTTGGTTGCCTCTGGAACGCCTAATGCTTCAGGAACACACACATACACGGCTACACTTTCGGGTGCGGCAGGTTCCGCATCATGTACTTTTAGTCGATATATTCGACCGGTTTCAACTTCTAGATCATTGTCTGGATTTGGCTCCAATGGATGTAGTGGATGTGGGCAAGGTTCTGGGGACCTAAGAACTACGAACTGGCAAGATAATGGAGGAACCTTTAATCTAACGGGTGGAAATTATTCGTTATCATTTAATGTAAATATTACGGCTAATGGTTTCGTTTGTAGTGGAAATCCAAATAAACCTTTAGAGGCAAAAATTGATATTAGATTGCGAAATACAAGTACAGGAATTACCTATTTATCCTCAGGGGGAGGAAGAACAACCTATTCGGGTTGTACCAATAGAGGAACGGGTAGCCACAGTGCTGGAGGCAGTTATAGTGGTTCGGTAGGTGCGGTAACGATCCCTGCAGGTACGTACATCATACAAATTTATGGAGAATCCAATATGGGTGGTTGCTCAAGTGGAGGTTCAGATCAATGGGCAGGATGTGGAATTTCTTCTGGTGGCGGCGGATCTATAAATATAAATGCACAATAATACGATAATTTTAAATTTGTTAATTTTGTTAAATTTGTGTTAAAAGGATAATTTTGAATTAATTCAATTAACAAGATACGTAAATCCAATATAATAATTGAATTTACGTATTTTTTTTTGATTTTTTTAGTTTTGCAAAAAGCTTTCTCGTTTTCATGCAATAAAAAAAAACTTTTTAAGTTTGTTTATTATAAATTTGTACTTTGATTTTAAATTAAATTTAAAGTTATTGTAGCTTTAATTGATAAATTTTAAATAATGAACCCATCAATTTGTAAAATAGTCCATTCGTATCAATCCGACAATGTAAATCATTTGGATAGAGCCGATATTTTTATTTATCGCAGTGCCCTTGTTTTGGTTGGGTATCAAAGTCAGAATGAAGCTTTTGTTTCTTTTGTTCACTATCAATTTAATGAATTGCCGGTTGAGGATATTTATGCCACTCAAATTCAAATGATTGAAAATGATATACCAGAAATCTATAAAAAAGCAACGTTACAAAACGTATATCACGCCGAACCACAATACGTTTTAGTTCCTTTTTCAGAAGCACAAGGAATGAATCCTTATGAAGTGTTTTCAGAATTACATTCAAAAGGTTCTGAAAAATTATTGACTCAAGATATCCAAATTGTTGGCGTTAAAGAGATTTATAATTATCCTTTTAGAGTATATAACGATGCTGCAAATGCATTTGAAAATGCACAATTTTCTTCGTATCATAAACCATTATTTCATAAATTAAAACAAGCATCAGGAGATTTTAAAAGCCTTTTCGTTTCAATAAAATCTAAAAATGTAGAATTGATTGGTTTTTATAGAGGTAATTTATTATATGCTAATTCTTTTGAATATAAATCGAATGCCGATGTTTTGTATTTTATAAAAGCGGTGATGCAAGATTTAGGTATATCAAATGATTCGGAGCATATTTATATCACAACCATTTTAAAAGAACAACAAGAAGCGATTTTTGAATTTTTAAAAACCAATATTTCTAATTTTAATCAAAACGTAACTTCAATTTTAGGTTGTCCTGAGAGTTATTGGAATTCGTATGGGGATGTTTTTTTATGTAGCTAAATCAATTTTTTAAAATAAATTTTTAATATGTCAGAAAAGTTTACTTCAGTAGAATATGGATTAGAAAAAATATTTGAAGGTGCTCAAGATTTTTTACCATTATTAGGAACCGATTATGTTGAATTTTATGTAGGAAATGCCAAACAATCGGCGCATTACTATAAAACGGCTTTTGGTTATCAATCGCATGCATACAAAGGCTTAGAAACGGGTTCGAGAGATCAAGTAAGTTATGTTTTAAAACAAGATAAAATTCGATTGGTTTTGACAACGCCATTAAACAGTCAATCTCCAATTAATCAGCATTTGGCCAAACATGGCGATGGCGTAAAAGTCATTGCTTTATGGGTAGAAGATGCCAAAAGTGCATGGGAAGAAACGACGAAAAGAGGCGCAAAATCGTTTATGGAGCCTACTATCGAAAAAGATGAACATGGCGAAGTGGTTCGTTCCGGAATTTATACCTACGGCGAAACGGTTCATATCTTTGTAGAGCGCAAAAATTATAATGGCATCTTTTTACCAGGTTTTGTAGCTTGGAATTCGGAATACAATCCAACACCAGTGGGCTTAAAATTTATTGACCATATGGTTGGAAATGTGGGCTGGGGCGAAATGAACCAGTGGGTAAAATGGTATGAAGATGTTATGGGATTTGAAAACTTTTTATCTTTTGATGATAAACAAATTCATACAGAATACTCGGCGCTGATGAGTAAAGTAATGAGCAATGGCAACGGAAGAATTAAATTCCCGATTAACGAGCCAGCCGAAGGTAAAAAGAAATCGCAAATTGAAGAATATTTAGATTTTTATGAAGGTTCGGGTGTTCAGCATATAGCGGTAGCTACGGATAATATTATCGAAACCGTTAGCCAATTAAAAGCTCGTGGTGTAGAATTTCTTCCACCGCCGCCAAGAGCCTATTATGACGCCATTCCAGAGCGATTGGGAGAACACATGAAAATCATGAATGAAGATATCAATGAATTGGAAAAATTATCCATTTTGGTAGATGCTGATGAAGATGGATATTTATTACAAATATTTACAAAACCTGTAGAAGATCGCCCTACTTTATTCTTTGAAATTATTCAAAGAATGGGTGCTAAAGGATTTGGAGCCGGTAATTTTAAAGCCTTATTTGAATCTATCGAAAGAGAACAAGCGCTAAGAGGTACTTTATAAACATTCACTTTTTTCAATATCAAAAGCACTCTGAAAAGGGTGCTTTTTTATTATCAACAGTTTTTCTACAAAAAATTAAAAATAGAAAAAAACCGTTAAAAAGAAAGTATCTTCGCATTTTTATTCTTTTTCCGATTGGTATGAGCAAAGAAACCCCATTAATGCAACAATTTAATGCAATTAAATCAAAGTATCCCGATGCGATTCTTTTGTTTAGGGTGGGTGATTTCTATGAAACGTTTGGAGAAGATGCCGTTAAAGCTTCAAAAGCACTCGGAATTACACTTACAAAAAGGCACAATGGTTCGGCGGGCGAGGTGCCATTAGCTGGAATCCCTTACCACGCTTTAGATTCGTATTTGCCCAAATTAGTAAAAAATGGATACCGTGTGGCAATCTGTGAGCAACTCGAAGACCCAAAATCGGTTAAAGGCATTGTAAAACGAGGCGTCACCGAAGTGATTACACCCGGAATAACCAGTCAAGACAATATATTAGATGCCAATAAAAATAACTTTTTAGCCTCAATCAGTTTTTGGAATCAACAATTTGGAATCGCATTTTTAGATATTTCAACGGGTGAGTTTTATATAACGGGAGGAAATTGGCTTTATATTCAAAAAGTGCTTCAGTCTTATAATCCTTCTGAAATAATTTACCCTAAAAGTTTTGATAAAGAAAAATTACAATGGTTATCCAATCAGTTTTATACCTATCCGCAAGAAGATTGGATTTATGGATTGGATTATTCTAAAGAAACGCTCCTTCAAAAATTTAAAACCATTTCGTTAAAAGGTTTTGGAATAGAAGATTTTGATCATAAAACCATTGCCGCATCCGCCATTTTGCATTATTTAAATCAAAATGAACAAAAACGTTTAGACCATATCCTAAAAATCAGTATTCTACAAAATAATGATTACGTATGGTTAGATAATTTTTCAATTCGAAATCTAGAATTAGTGCATTCGGTGCAGCCAGGAGCCATTTCGCTTTTTGATGTTTTGAATAAAACAACCACCGGAATGGGCTCGCGTTTGCTTCAAAGATGGATTTTGATGCCTCTTATCAATGTAGATAAAATTAGTCAACGTTTGGAGCGTGTAGAAGAGTTGATTCAGATGGAAGACTTCAGAAATCCGCTCAATAACTATTTAAAACAAATTGGCGATTTGGAGCGATTGATTTCCAAAGTAGCTATGAATAAAGCCACGCCGCGCGATATTGTGCAGCTAAAAAAATCGCAACAAATTGTGGTTTTGATCATTGATTGGATAAAAAATACAGAGAATACATATTTTAAAAAATATTTAGATCTTCTCAATCCGTGTTTTCATTTGATTGAAAAAATTGATTTGCAACTCATTGATGAAGCACCCGCAGTTTTAAATAAAGGCTGTGTGTTTAAAAAAGGTGTTGATCCTCATTTAGATGAAAATCTTTCATTGATGACCGACGGGAAAGAGTACTTGTTTGAGATTCAACAACGCGAAGCCCTTCGAACGGAGATTACAAATCTTAAAATCGGGTTTAATAATGTTTTTGGATACTTTTTAGAAGTGACCAACTCGCATAAAGATAAAGTACCTTCGGACTGGATTAGAAAACAAACACTAACGGGAGCCGAAAGATATATTACGCCGGAACTTAAAGAATATGAGCAAAAAATTCTTGGTGCGGAGGATCGCATGTATCAGATTCAAGATACATTATGGCAAAAATTATTGTTGGATATTCAAGAATTTGTAGAAACGATACAGAATAACTCAAAAACGCTAGCCGAGCTGGATGTTTTGGCTTGTTTTGCACAAATTGCAATAGAATACGATTACCATCGTCCCGAAATAAATGAAGGATTGGCAATAGATATTAAACAAGGCCGTCATCCTGTCATCGAGCGGAAAATGCCCATTGACCAACCGTATATACCTAATGATGTTTTTTTATCAAATGATGACCAACAAATTATTTTGCTTACAGGACCCAATATGTCAGGTAAAAGTGCGGTTTTAAGACAAACGGCGCTCATTGTTTTAATGGCTCAGATGGGATGTTTTGTTCCTGCGCAGTCGGCTCAAATAGGTTTTATCGATAAATTGTTTACAAGAGTGGGCGCCAATGACAATTTAAGTATGGGCGAAAGTACTTTTATGGTTGAAATGAACGAAACGGCAAGTATTGTTAATAATTTTTCGCAACGCAGCCTAATTCTTTTGGATGAAATCGGAAGAGGCACCAGTACCTATGATGGTATTTCGATTGCTTGGAGCTTGGCCGAATTTATTTATTTTTCGGAAGCCAAACCCAAAACCCTTTTTGCTACCCATTATCACGAACTTAACGAATTGGGCGAAAAACATGATCGAATTCAAAATTACCATATCCAAATCAAGGAAATTGACGGTCAGATATATTTTTTAAGAAAATTAGCCCAAGGAGGAAGCGAACATAGTTTTGGTATCCATGTGGCAAATATTGCGGGCATGCCTGCCGATTTAATCAAACGGGCAGAACATATCATGCAAGATTTAGAACAAAAATCCGTGTCTCCCGACAGTACCAAAAATAAAATGGCAACCATTGCCAAACAAACAAGCTATCAAATGAGTATTTTTGATGAAGCCGACCCAATAGTTCAAAAAATTAGAGAAGAAATCAAAAAACTTAATGTAAACGCCTTGTCACCTATGGAAGCGCTAATAAAGCTTAATGAATGGAAGTCGATGATGCAATAGTATTAAAGTTATACTTCGCCTCGGTTCGTGTCCTTCGCCTCGGTTCGTGTCCTCACGAACCGAAATAAAGAACCAATATAAATGTACTTAAACGAAACAAACACTAATAAATAATGGATAATAAAATATTTACTGCAAAAAGAAAAAGTTATATTGAAATTGGAGAAATATTTTTTTGGACAGCTACTATAAATAATTGGCAGCGGCTTTTGGAAAATGATGCATATAAAAATGTTATAATTAAATCACTTGAATATTTGAGCGACAAAGGTAAAATTGATGTTTTTGCATTTGTAATTATGCCCAATCACATTCATTTGATTTGGAGAATAAATGAAAAAAATGGAAAAGAAACGGCTCAAGGTTCTTTTTTAAAATTTACAGCACATGAATTTAAAAAAATGCTGAAAAAGGAAGACAATAATAAGCTTGATTCTTACCGAGTGAATGCCGAAAATAAAAATTATGAGTTTTGGCAGAGAGATTCATTAGCAGTACATTTGTTCAGCAGAGAAGTGGCTTTTCAAAAGTTAGATTATTTACATGATAATCCTTGTAAGGCGCATTGGGCATTGGTTGTTGATCCAGCTGATTACCTGTATTCTACTGCAAAATTTTACCTTGAAGGTAAAAAAGAATTCTCATTTTTAAAAGACTTAAGAAATGAATTATAAAAATTTAATACATAGGTTCAATAATTCAAAAATTTGCTTTGACAATTCGGTTCGTGGGGACACGAACCGAGGCGGAGTTATCTTTGTACAATTTCAAATATTTTCTATTCCATCCATCTAATTTAAACATTGTTCTCTTTTGAATTTCCGAAAATAAATCTATTATTTTATGTTTTTTATCTTATTTTTGTATAATAATAAGTGATTGAGTTGGAAAAGAGGGAGTGCATTGAAACTGCAAAGAACCCACACAAAATTCATTCACTTATTATTTTTTATAATTCAAAATTACCACTCTCATACCTTCTAAATTACTTTCATTTTCTCCGCCTCGGTTCGTGTCCTCACGAACCGAAGTAAATGAACCAATATCAATGTAATTAAACGAAACAAACACTATTAAACAATGAAAAATAAAATATTTACTGCAAAATTTCACTTAGAGATTAAAAAAGAATTCTCATTTTTAAAAGACTTAAGAAATGAATTATAAAAATTTAATAGATAGTTGCAATAATTCAAAAATTTGCTTTGACAATTCCTCCGCTTCGGTTCGTGTCCTCACGAACCGAAATAAATGAACCAATATAAATGTACTTAAACGAAACAAACACTAATAAACAATGAAAAATAAAATATTTACTGCAAAATTTTACCTTGAAGGTAAAAATGAATTCTCATTTTTAAAAGACTTAAGAAATGAATTATAAAAATTTAATAGATAGTTGCAATAATTCAAAAATTTGCTTTGACAATTCGGTTCGTGAGGACACAAACCGAGGCAGAGGATTTGTGCTTAAAGATAGATATATTAAATATATATTACCAGCATAAACTTAACTTCACTTAAAACAAAAAATTATGGTTACTAAAATTCTAAATACAAAGACCATGTTTATAGGTCTATTTGTTTTAATTTTGGGTAGTTTTATTCGTATAATTCGTTATTCTAATACTTTATCAATTATATTGCTTATTATTGGTTTAATTTTACTTATTGGAACGCTACTTTTTAAATTATACAAAAATGATAATTTTATAAAAAAAGTTTTATCTATTCTTTTTTCAATCAGTGTTATATCTACTTTTGCTATGGTAGTTATGTCCTACTTCTATGAAGAAGATAGTAATTTGTTAAAGCAACACATTATTTATTTAATAGTATCTGTTGCTTCTCTTACAATTGTTAGAACCTTACCAAATAAGCAAACTGTTTAGTAAAGGCCTTAAAATGTAATTAATTGACGATGATTAATATTTATACATCGTCAATTTTTTATAAATAAATATCTATTATTCACATTTATTAAAATATTTATGTGCTATTCGTTACTTCAAAAAAAGCCGCAAATAACAAAGATATTTATTCCAAATTATGTATTAGATTATTACGAAGTAATAAAATTAAAAATCTGCTCTAAAAAAAATGCTTATCCATATCTGAATACGAAAGTTCAAAATAGATGTTTTTTAAACTTGGGGTTTTAAAATGGTTTTCGGATTCAAATAATTTTTCAATTAAATATTCCATTTCTTGGTCGTTGAGTTCTTGTTTTCGTTTTACGCTCAAGATTTTACAAATCGAAATTAGTAGTTTTTCTTTCTTAGAAGATTTGGCTTTAAAGCTATTTTTAAATTGCTCAATAAGTTCTAAAATCATTTCTTTTTCATTACCCAAAGATAAATCCGAAGGTACGCCTTGAATCGCAAAACTATTCGTTCCCATTTGGACCAAATCAAAACCTAAATGCGCCAAATCATCTTGTATTTCGGAAATGACAAAAACGTCTTGCATAGAAAGTTCGATGACAATCGGAAATAATAACTGCTGCGATGGAATCGACGCTTTCAAAGATTTTTGCAATAAATCATCAAACAAGACGCGTTCGTGCGCCCTTCGTTGATCTACAACCAATAACGAATTGGAAGTAGGCACTAAAATATATTTGCTCAGAAGTTGATAAGGCTTTCCGGTCACTTCAATTTTATGAGGCGCTTCTATAAAAAGTTTGGGCTGGGCATCTAAAGAAAATGTAGAGGCCATTTCTTCGGTGGATGCCGTAAAAAAGGCTTCCCAATTGGAATTATTGGTTTGATCCATTTTTGGAGACGCTAAAAAAGGACGTTGTTTTTGTATACTCGAAAAATTTTCCGTTTTTATTTGATTGCGATCAATCGGCCTCACCATAGCGTCAAAGTTGCTTAATTCGGGGTCGATCGAAAAATCAATGGAAGGCGCAATATTAAATTGCATCAAACTTCTTCGAATACCTGCATTGATAAATTCATAGATAATTCGTTCATCTTCAAATTTAATTTCTTGTTTGGTAGGCGACACATTGACGTCGATAAGGTGTGGCTCAATTTCTACAAATAAAACATAGAAAGGGTATTCTTTTTCTTGGATTAAATCGCGATACGCCGAATAAATCGCATGCTGAATATAATTGCTTTTTATAAATCGTTTGTTTACAAAAAGATATTGTTTGCCTTTTGTTTTGCTATTGGCGGCATCCGGTTTTGATACAAAGCCTTCTACCTTTAAAAAATCACAAGCTTCTTCAATAGGAACTAATTTTTGATTATATTGATTTCCAAAAATGGAAACAATGCGCTGTTTTAAGGAAGCTACAGGAAGGTTACAAATTTCAACATCATTATGAAAAACTTGAAAAGCTATTTCGGTATGCGCCAAAGCCAATCGATCAAATTCTATCATAATTTGTCGGAGCTCTTCACTATCTTTTTTTAAGAAGTTACGTCGAGCCGGAATATTAAAGAAAATATTTTTCATTAAAAATTGCGTACCAACGGGCATACTAACGGGTTCTTGTAGAATTACCTTGCTGCCTTCGATAACAATTCTGGTACCGATATCATCTACGGGTCTTCTAGTTTTTAGTTCCACTTGAGCCACCGCAGCAATGGAAGCTAGTGCTTCGCCCCGGAATCCTTTTGAGTGGATTTTGAATATATCTTCAACGGTTTTAATTTTGGAAGTCGCATGTTTTTCAAAAGCCAATCGGGCATCGGTAGTGCTCATTCCTTTTCCGTCGTCTATAACTTGAAGCAATGTACGGCCACTATCCTTGATTAGGATTTTTATGTTTTTTGCTCCCGCGTCAATACTGTTTTCAACCAATTCTTTTACCGCACTAGCAGGGCGCTGAATTACTTCTCCCGCAGCAATCTGATTTGAAATGTGGTCGGGCAGTAATTGAATAATATCTTCCAATGTTGGATTATTTTAGTTGATAAAAACTAAATTATAAGATTAACATGCAATCTCCGTATGAGAAGAAATTGTATTTTTCTTTCAACGCTTGTCGATAAGCTTCCATAATTAAATCAAATCCACCAAAAGCACAAGTTTGAATCAACAATGTCGATTTGGGTACATGGAAATTTGTTAACATGCAGTCGGCAACACTAAAGTCATAAGGCGGATAAATAAATAAATTGGTCCATCCATCATAAGGCTTTAATTTACCTGTTGAAGTAATTGAACTTTCCAACGAACGCATTACGGTTGTGCCTATCGAAACCACACGGCCACCTTTTTCTTTTGTTTCATTAACTATTTTAGCCGTTTTTTCTGTGATTTTAACATATTCGGCGTCCATTCGATGCTTAGATAAATCTTCTACATCTATATTTCGGAAACTTCCTAAGCCGGTATGTAGTGTCAACTCTTCAATATTAACACCTTTGATTTCAAGTCGCTTCATGATTTCAGGAGTAAAATGCAACCCTGCTGTTGGAGCGGCTACTGCGCCCACTTCTTTGGCGTAAATCGTTTGGTATCGTTCTTTATCGGAAGGGTCTAGTCCTCTTTGTTTTACAATATATTTAGGAAGTGGTGTTTCTCCAAAAGAAAATAAATAATCACGGAATGTACTACTGTCGCCATCATAGAAGAAACGTAATGTTCGGCCTCTTGATGTGGTGTTGTCAATAACTTCGGCAACTAGCATATAATCCTTGCCAAAATACAATTTATTTCCAACTCGGATTTTACGAGCCGGATCTACCAAAACATCCCAAACAAATTGTTCTGCATTGAGCTCGCGCAATAAAAAAACCTCAATTTTAGCACCTGTTTTTTCTTTTGTTGCCCACATTCTTGCAGGCATTACTTTTGTATTATTAAAAAGCATCAAATCGCCATCGCCAAAATAGTCTAAAATGTCTTTAAACATTTTATGTTCAATAGTACCTTTCTTACGATCTACAACCATCATTCGGCTATCGCCTCGTTCTTTTGGGGGATATTTTGCTACTAAATCTTCTGTTAAATCAAATTCAAATTTGTTTAATTTATAAACCTCAGACATATTTTTTGTATAAATTTTAAAATCCACAAATATACAATTTTGGAATAGCTTTTGTCAAGTTATTTTGATATTAATAACGAATTCAAGCAAATTAAGCGGTGATAGAGGAATCTAAAAAAGTTAAACTCAAATTGGTTTAAACCAAAATTATGGAAATGGATTGGACCATTTTTTATTTGTAAACACATCAGACCCAGAAAGCGTTTTCAAAAAGGCTTCAACGGCATTAACTTCTTGCGCATTTAGATTTAATTGTTGTCCAATATTATTTGGTTTTAAACGATTATCTAAATTTGTATTATTAGCCGCCGCCGCAGTTAAATTTCCGTAATGACCAATAGCCGCTTGAATGGTTTTTATAACTCCTGTATGCATTAGAGGCGTTGCAATCGTTCCATTTGTTTTGGTAATATTTCTAAGTGATGGCGCTTTTGTATTTGTAAAGTCCGGGCCTCCTTGGATACTTCCACCAATTCCATTACTACGGCTATTTGGATCAATATCAAACTCAGGGGCTCGATGACATCCACCACAGCCTAACCCTCCTGATGTTCGTTGGCTATTTGCATCAAAAGTTGGACGCGTAATAAATAGATTTTTACCTTGATTTTCTTGTGCGGTAAAATTAGGGAAATTGGCTAGGTCATTATTTACTTGAGCTCTACCTACATCATATTTTGCATCAAAAGATTGAATACTTCGTATAAATTGAGATAAAGCCGTTTGAATTTTTTGCTCTGAGATGTCTTCGCTTCCAAATCCTTTTTTAAATAAAATTTTGTAATAATCTACAGCACTTAGTTTTGTAATTAAATCTGTAAAATTTGGATCGCCATTGGTCCCGCTAAAGCCCATTTCAACATGATCTTTTATGGGTTGCGTGCTTTGATTTTCGAGTGATGAAGCCCGTTCATCCCAAAAGAATTTTATTTCTTCTGAAAACCTAGAGTTTATTAATCGCATACTTTGTCTGCTTGTATTTCCAGCAACGCCTTTACTTGGTGTGGCGGTGTCGCCAAAAGCAAATTCTTGTTTATGACAAGATCCACAAGAAACACTATTATTTACAGATAGTTTTTTATCATAAAATAATACTCTACCTAAAGTAGCCACCGCATCGTTAATTTGATTTCCATTGGTATTATCTCTTGTTATATAGGCGGGTTTTGATTGATTAGAATAGTTTTCTAATTGGGTTAGACTAATACTACCTTTAAATGTCTGATCTAAAATGGATTGATCCGAACTGCTTGTGTTTTCATTTTTATTACAAGAAAAATGTAATGCAATAAAAAGAAGAAAAATCTTAAAAATTTTATTCATAGGATTATTATTTATAACTAAACGTTAACAAAATTATAATATTTTTTTATACTAACAATTTTTTTTCGCTCAAAACTTAATAATTTTGTTTTTTTCGAAATGCTTATGTTAGTTTTGCGCTTTCTTAGAAAAATAATTTTAACTTTTATGAATATTCTATTATTGGGTTCGGGAGGAAGAGAATCAGCATTGGCATGGAAGATGAAGCAATCAAAAAAGTGCGGTGCATTGTTTATTGCACCAGGAAATGGTGGTACTCCTCAATTTGGCGAAAATATAAATTTAAATCCTTTAGATTTTGAAAAAATTAAAGATTTCTCAGAGAATAATCAAATAGATTTAATAGTATGTGGTCCGGAGTTGCCTGCAGTAAATGGCATTTGGGATTATTTTCAATCACATCCGACAATTAAAGTTGTTGCACCCTCAAAAATTGCTGCAAACCTTGAAGGTTCTAAATTCTTTGCTAAGCAATTTATGGAGAAACATCAAATTCCAACGGCATCATATATTCAAGTAGATGCTCATAATATCGAAATAGGATTTGAATGGTTCGAAAAAAACCAACCCCCTTTTGTAATCAAAGCCGACGGTTTGGCTGAAGGCAAAGGTGTCGTTATTTCAGACTCTAAAGAAGATGCAAAAGCAACTTTAGAATCATTTATTTTAAATCAGAAATTTGGTGCTTCTAGTCAAAATGTTGTTTTAGAAGAATTTTTAGAAGGCATTGAATTCTCTATTTTTGTATATACCAATGGAAACGAATATGTGATGTTGCCAAATGCTAAAGACTATAAAAGAAGGTTCGAAGGTAATATTGGATTAAATACCGGTGGCATGGGATGTATTTCTCCAGTCCCTTTTGTAGATAAAGCCTTGTTAGAAAAGGTTAAAAATCAAATTATTGAACCAACAATTAAAGGTCTTCAAAAGGATAAAATGCCTTATTTTGGATTTATATATTTTGGTTTAATATTAACTAAAGAGGGGCCAAAAGTTATTGAATATAATTGTAGGCTGGGCGATCCCGAAACTCAGGTCATCCTTCCTCGAATTCATTCAGATATAATCGAACTTTTTGAAAGGGGTTTTGAAAATACATTAAGTCAATATCAAGTTGAAATTTCGGAAGATTTTGCAACAACGGTAATTTTAGCCTCCGATGGATATCCCGAAAATTATGTAAAAGGATTTGAAATAAAAGGAATGGAAAATGTAAATGAAAGTATCGTTTTCCATGCAGGTACTAAATTAGAAAATAATTTGGTATTTACCAATGGAGGTCGTGTTATGGCAATAACCTCAATGGCAAATTCATTAAACGAGGCATTAGAAAAAAGTTATCAATCTATTAATCAAATTCATTATAAAGGAAAAGTATTTCGTAATGATATTGGCTTTGAATTTTTATAAATATGCTGATTTTTAAGCAAAAACGCAATTTTTAGTATACTTTTGCATTCTTTTTACACTAATATAGAAATCAATGTATAGCATTAAATTTGGAACGGATGGATGGAGAGCTATAATAGCTCAAGATTATACAACTGAAAATGTAGCACGTGTGGCTGCAGCTACAGCAGATTGGATTTTAGCAAAAAATAAAAATCCAAAAATCACTTTAGGTTATGATTGTCGATTCGGAGGCGCATTGTTTGCCGAAGTGGTTATAAAAGTAATGTATCAAAAAGGAGTTAAAGTGTTGTTTAACAAAGACTTTTGCACCACGCCTATTTTGTCGTTTGCTACGCAATATTATAAAGCGGATATTGGAGTTATGATTACAGCAAGTCACAATCCTCCTTCGTATAATGGATATAAACTAAAATCTACTTTTGGAGGCCCTTCATCTCCAGCTGAAATTGCCGAAATTGAAACGCTGATTCCTGAATCTTTTGAATTGCCTAATATTGAAATAGAGGCTCTAGTTCAAAAAGAAATACTAGAATATCATGATTTTTCGGAATTATATGAAAAAGCAATTTATCAAAGATTTGATATTGAAAAAATGCGTCAATCGGGATTAAATATTGCTTATGATGCCATGTTTGGTGGTGGGCAAAGTATTGTGCCCAAATTATTTCCAAATGCGCTTTTGGTTCAATGTGAGTGGAATCCAAGATTTAATAATATTGCACCAGAACCAATTCCTTCTAATTTAGAATTTTTTGCAAAACAAATAAAATCGCATGGCAAAATTGATTTTGCGTTTGCCAACGATGGTGATGCCGATCGAATTGCTTTGATGGATAAAGAGGGTAATTATATTGATGCCCACATGATCATATTGATGCTCATTTATATCTTGCATAAATACCATCAAATGCATGGGAAAGTAGTCGTTGCATTTTCGGTAAGTCCAAAAATTGCAAAAATGTGCGAAAAATATGGATTACCAATCGAAATTACGCCTATTGGATTTAAATATATTGCGGAGCGAATTATGGAAGGCAATGTGCTGGTAGGTGGAGAAGAAAGTGGAGGCATTTCAGTTGCAGGACATATTCCAGAACGAGATGGAATTTGGGATGCATTAATTATTCTTGAATATTTATCTAAGTATAATAAAACTTTAGATCAGTTAATCGAAGAAGTGAATCAAGAAGTAGGCGCTTTTGCTTATGGAAGAAATGATTTAAGATTAACCGAACATCAAAAAGTGGCCATTTTAGATTATTGTAAAACACAACAAATAAATTCCTTAGGTGGTTTGACGGTCGAAAAACTTGAAACCATTGATGGTTTCAAATATCATCTTGAAGGCGAGCGTGTCTTGATGATTCGAGCTAGTGGTACAGAACCATTGCTGAGGGTATATTGCCAAGCCGAAACGAAAGAAAAAGTTCAAGATATTCTTGAAAACGTTTCCAGTTTTTTAAAATCAATCAATTAAAATAATATTATGAGCCAAGAGATTTCTTTAAATGAATTAGAAATACAACGAAGAGCCAATTTACAAAAATTAAGAGATGCCGGTATAGATCCTTATCCAGCGGATTTATTCGAAGTTAATGCCTATTCCGACGATATTTTAGCACATTATAATGACGAAGAAAAGAATTTCCAAGAGGTATCTTTAGCAGGACGAATGATGAGTGTTAGAGATATGGGAAAAGCTTGTTTTGCTGAGCTACAAGATAGTAGAGGAAGAATTCAAATATACGTAAATAGAGATGAGATTTGCCCAGGTGAAGACAAGACGTTTTATAACGCCGTATTCAAAAAATATTTAGACTTAGGCGATTTTATTGGCGTAAAAGGATATGTTTTTAAAACAAAAACAGGTCATACAAGTATTCATGTAAGTGAAATCAAAGTATTGGCAAAAACATTAAAGCCTTTACCTGTAGTAAAAGTTGATGAGGAGGGAAAAGTTCATGATGCATTTAGTGATATTGAGCAGCGATATCGTATGCGTTATGTTGATTTAGTAGTCAATCCGCATGTTAAAGAAACCTTTATATTACGAAGTAAGATTATCCAATCGATGCGTAATTTCTTTCTAGATAAAGGGTATTTAGAAGTAGACACACCAGTTTTACAAGCAATCCCTGGTGGCGCCGCTGCAAGACCGTTTATTACGCATCATAATGCTTTGGATATTCCGTTATATTTGAGAATTGCTAATGAATTGTATCTAAAAAGATTGATTGTTGGAGGCTTTGAAGGGGTTTTTGAATTTTCAAAAAACTTTAGAAATGAAGGCATCGACCGAACACATAATCCAGAGTTTACCGCAATGGAAATTTATGTGTCGTACAAAGATTATAATTGGATGATGACTTTTACAGAACAAACTTTGGGTCATATTGCTCAAGAAGTTTTTGGCAAAACACAAATTCCATTTGGCGAACATCAAATCGAATTTTCGGGTCCTTATGAGCGCCTTTCGATGTATGATGCTATTTTAAAATACACAGGAATAGATATTTCAAGTTTGGATGAGGAAGGTGTTCGAGACGTTTGTAAGTCCCTAAAAGTTCCTCAAGATGAAACAATGGGTCGAGGAAAATTAATCGATCAAATATTTGGTGAAAAATGTGAATCACACTTAATCCAGCCTACTTTTATTACAGATTATCCTATTGAAATGTCACCATTGTGTAAAAAACATCGAAATGATCCAAATTTAACTGAACGTTTTGAATTATTTATAAATGGAAAAGAAGTAGCCAATGCTTATAGCGAGTTAAATGATCCCATAGATCAATTAGAGCGTTTTAAAGACCAATTAAAACTTTCTGAAAAAGGAGATGATGAGGCCATGCGAATTGATATGGATTTTATACGTTCACTTGAATATGGAATGCCTCCAACATCAGGTTTAGGAATTGGTATTGATCGTTTAGTAATGTTTTTTACGAATAATGCAAGTATTCAAGAAGTGCTACTTTTCCCACAAATGCGACCTCAAAATGATTAATAAAATATACAATTAATAATTATTAACATTTTAATATTGAATAATTGACCGTTTACTAAACGAACTAATTTATTTTATGATTTAATTTGTTTTTTTTTATAACTTTGCAGAATATTGTTTTAAGATAATAATACTGCATGAGATCACTTTTATTAATTTTCACTTTTAGTGTTTTAACCCTAAATGAAATTTCGGCACAAGAATGTGGCGAAACAAAGTTTCGAATATTTGGAGGGCCAGAGTTTTCGCATTTACTTTCTGCAGATAGTTCCACTTCAAGAGGTGTTCAGCTAGGTGCTGGAATTGGAGGCGAAGTGAGTCATTATGTAGGGTGTAATATTTCTTTAAATACCGGCCTTAGTTATTATTATTCTCCAACGGATTATTGGGTAGATAATGATACATTAGTTGATTTTGCCAAACTAAGAACACATACTTTTGAGATACCTTTTGGAATTCGTTTTAATACCAGTTATAATTCAAATTCGTCAGCCTATTATTTTGGTTTAGCATATACAAATAATCTTGCAATCGCTTCTAGTAAAGTATATCAAACGGTTTTTGTATTTCCTACGGACTATCAAAGTATAGAAAGAGAAGGCACCTATATGCTTTATAATCCAGGAGCCAAATTTGAGATAGGTCTTCAAAATAAATTTGATGGCAAAAATTCAATAACGGTAGGGTTCCATTCTCGATTTGTGTATCACAACTTTTTTTCAGGAATTTCATCGGATAAGATCTTAACGATGTCAATCGGTCTTCAATTAGGTTATATTTTTTAATCCTTCTTGTCTATAATTTAAGAAAGTTCTATTGAATTTTTCAATAGAAACTATTGTTATTATCAATGTATGATATCGATAAATTTCTCGTATATTTGCAATCAAATTTATTCATAAATTAAAATTATTATTATGTCATTCGTAGGTAAAAAATTTCCAAACATCTCAACAACAGCAATCGACCACATGGGCGATAATTTTGAATTAAATGTTTTTGAAAAAGCAGTTAATGAAAAGAAAAAAGTACTTTTATTCTGGTATCCAAAAGATTTCACCTTTGTGTGTCCAACGGAATTGCATGCATTTCAAGAAGCTAAAGCGGAATTCGAAAAAAGAAATACCATTTTAGTGGGAGCTTCTTGTGATACTGCCGAAGTGCATTTTGCATGGTTAAATACACCTAAAAATGCAGGTGGCATCGAAGGCGTAGAATATCCTTTAATTGCAGACGCAAACAGAAATTTATCTAGCGTTTTAGATATTCTAGATGGTGAGTATATCGAAGAAAACAATGGAACGTATTTAATGAAAGGCGATAATGTATCCTATCGTGCTACTTATTTGATTGATGAAGAAGGAACGGTTGTTCATGAAAGCATCAACCATATGCCAATTGGAAGAAATGTTCATGAATATTTAAGAATTATTGACGCCTATTCACATGTTCAAACGCATGGCGAAGTTTGCCCGGCAAACTGGGAAAAAGGTAAAGAAGCTATGAACGCTACTCGTGATGGCGTTGCGGGTTATTTGTCTAAAAACTAAAATTTAAATTATTATGTTTCTAGAACTCGAAAAAGATAATTTATCTGAAATAATTGCTCAAAATCATAAGGTTTATGTTCAGTTTTCTGCGGGCTGGTGTGGTAATTGTAAAATTATGAAACCAAAATTTAAAAAATTAGCTTCAGAAAATGAAAATGCAACTTGGGTTATTGTTGACGCCGAACAATTTGTGGATTCTCGAAAATTAGCGAACGTGGATAATTTACCAACGTTTGCTGCTTTTGAATCTGGAAATTTATTAGGTCAAATTCAAACCAATAAAGCAGAATCTCTAATTGATTTTGTTCAAAATCATTAATAATATTTATATGAAACTTCCAGTCATCAAACATTTAGTAAATTTTGCCGAAACTAATGATATCGATTATCTTCACGAAACTATCGAAACGTTAGAGTATCTAATAGAGTTAGATTCTTTAAAAGATGAAGAGTTGGATGTCATTGGTGAGCTTTTATCCAATATGAGTGGCGCTATTGAAGTGCATAAAATGATAAAAGAAGGCAAGACAAAAACGGAAGCTTTAAATGGTTTTATGTCTAGAGTTCTAGGTTCAATAGACAAGTAATTTTATATTTTAAATTTAAAATTTATAGCCATCCCAAAAGGGTGGCTATTTTTGTTTTTAAGAATTTAAAGCTATGTTTGGATTTAAGTTCTTATTTTTGTAGATTATTCAAATATAAGTCGAAAAATGAACGCGATTTCAAATACTAAAACTCAAGAATTCATAGATTTAGAAGATCGATATGGTGCCCATAATTACCATCCCTTACCCGTTGTTTTAGAACGCGGACAAGGTATTTTTGTTTGGGATGTAGAAGGTAAACAATATTTTGATTTTTTATCAGCCTATTCTGCAGTGAATCAAGGTCATTGCCATCCTAAAATAGTAGAAGCGCTGCATCAGCAATCTAAACAACTTACTTTGAGTTGTAGAGCATTTTATTCTAGTAAATTAGGCGCATTTGAAGCATTTATGTGCAATATGTTTTGTTTTGATAAGTTATTACCAATGAATACGGGTGCAGAGGCCGTAGAAACAGCACTTAAGTTATGCAGAAAATGGGCGTATGAAAAAAAAGGAATTTCGGTGAATGACGCCGTAATCATTTTTGCTACGGGTAATTTTCACGGTCGAACTTTATCCATCATCTCCGCAAGTACCGATCCACAAAGTCGTGGCGGTTTTGGTCCGTATATGCCAAATTTTAAGATCGTAGAATATAACAATGTAGAAGCACTAAAAGATGCTTTAAAAGATAAAAATGTAGCGGGTTTTGTGGTAGAACCGATTCAAGGTGAAGCAGGAATTATAATTCCAGACGACAATTATTTAAAAGATTGCTACAATTTATGTAAAGAACACAATGTCTTATTTATTGCCGACGAAGTTCAAACGGGTATTGCTAGAACAGGAAAAATGTTGGCGGTATATCACCATAATATTCAACCCGATATTTTAATTTTAGGAAAAGCCGTTTCGGGTGGTGTTTATCCAGTTTCATGTGTTTTGGCTAACGATGAAATTATGCTTTGTATCAAACCCGGCGAACACGGAAGTACCTTTGGCGGAAATCCTTTGGCTTGTGCTGTAGCTACTGCAGCCATGCAAGTGGTGGTAGATGAAAAATTAGCGGAAAATGCTCAAAAAATGGGTGAAATGATGCGAAATGCGTTAAAGAAAATCTCAAATCCTTTGATTAAAGAAGTTCGAGGAAGAGGACTTTTAAACGCAATTGAGATAAACGATACACCAGAAAGTGAAACAGCATGGAATTTATGTTTAACTTTTGCAAAAAATGGACTTTTAGCAAAACCTACGCATGGTAATATTATTCGATTGGCGCCACCTTTAGTAATAAATGAAAATCAAATTCTTGAAGCGGTAAAAATTATTGAAAAAAGTATTAACGAATTGACAAACTCTCTATAAATGAACGAAAAAATAATTATCTTCGATTTTGGTTCTCAATATACTCAATTAATCGCGCGCCGTGTTCGTGAGCAAAATGTATATTCCGAAATTATTCCATATTTCAAACCGATAGATATACATGATACATCCATAAAAGGGATCATTTTTTCTGGAAGCCCATTCAGTTGCTTAGATGAAAATGCACCAAAAATTGATTATGAAAAATATTTGAATCATTTCCCAATTTTATCTATTTGTTATAGTGCGCAATATGCAATGCAACATTTAGGGGGTAAGGTTCATAAAAGTAGCGTTCGTGAATATGGAAGAGCAGCAATTTCAATTCAACCGAATTGCGATTTATTCAAAGATATTGATGCTCAAATTTCAATTTGGATGAGTCATAGTGATAGTATTCAAGAAGTTGGAAGTGATTTTGAAATTGTAGCTAAAACCGATAATCAAATTGTTGCTGCGTTTCAATCAAAAGCAGGCGTATTTAGTAAACCATTTTATGGCCTTCAATTTCATCCTGAAGTAACGCATTCCGAAAAAGGTTCGCAGTTGTTTCAGAATTTTATTCAAAATATTTGTCAATGTAAATGTGATTGGACACCCAATGCATTTATCGAAGAACAAGTTGCGTTATATTCAAAGTCACTTGAAAATCAAAAAGTTGTTTTGGGACTTAGCGGAGGCGTTGACTCTTCGGTGGCCGCATTTCTTTTGCATCGCGCAATTGGTAAAAATTTATTTTGTATTTTTATTGACAACGGATTACTTCGAAAAAATGAATTTACCGAAGTACTCGAATCTTATAAAGAATGTGGATTAAATGTAATTGGTGTTGATGCCAAGTCCGAATTTTATGAAGCCCTAAATAATGTAGAAGACCCAGAAACAAAACGTAAAGCCATAGGTAGAGTTTTTATTGAAATTTTTGAAAAAGAAGCCAAAAAAATTCAAGAGGTCTCTTATCTGGCTCAAGGCACCATTTATCCAGATGTTATTGAATCCATTTCGGTTCATGGTCCAAGTGTTACGATTAAGTCGCATCACAATGTTGGAGGGCTTCCTGATAAATTGGGATTAAAAATTGTAGAACCACTTCGTGCCCTTTTTAAAGATGAAGTGCGTCACGTAGGAAGAGAACTCGGTGTACCGCTGAATATCCTGAATAGACATCCATTTCCTGGCCCCGGCTTAGGAATTCGAATTATTGGTGCAATTACGGAGTCGCAAGTGGCTATGCTTCAAGAAGCAGATGCTATTTTTACGCATCATTTGAAGGAAAGTGGATGGTATGAAAAAGTATGGCAAAGTGGTGCAATTTTATTGCCTGTTAAAAGTGTGGGTGTCATGGGCGATGAACGTACTTATGAACAAGTTGTAGCTTTAAGATGTGTGCATTCAGTAGATGGAATGACCGCCGATTGGGTACATCTTCCGTATGAATTACTTGCAAAAATTTCGAATGAAATAATTAATAAAGTTAAAGGAATAAATCGTGTAGTTTATGATATCAGCTCAAAACCTCCAGCTACTATTGAGTGGGAGTAAGGTAAAATTATTTTTTACTTTACTTATTTTATTAAGTTCTAATATTTTAATGGCTCAGGACGATGACGATGATGACGAAGTCGTAACGGAGTTGTCTAAAGAGCATCCTTTTGAACATCTTCAAAATCTAGAAAAAGATAAAAAGGAAACGTATCATATTGCATTTATTCTTCCTATTCGTAAAAAAGACGGCTCGGTAAATAAAGATGCGCTTTCTTTCTGGGAAGGCGTTCAAGTTGCATTACCTCGAATTAAAAAACTAAATTCAAAATTTAAAATTCATATTTGGGATAACTATAATAGTGATTCCATTACAAAAAGTATTATTCAAAATGATTTAATGAATTTGCCAATTGATGTTGTGGTGGCGCCTTTTTATACTAAAGAAGCCTTTATCGTCAGTCAGTTTTGTAAAAATAATAGGATTCCTATGTTTTTGCCATTAAATCCATCGGATGCCGTAGCTAAAAATAATCCATACGTCTTTAAACTTTCTACGTCAAAAAATCGAATGTTTTTTGATATTTATAAAGAAGTTGTATCAAAGCCTGAAGAAGCAAATACCAAGTTGTTTTATTTATACGATTCCAGTTCAAAAAATGAACGAAGAATGGCACACTATCTTAATTATGCTCAAAAGAAAGACGGTTCAAATCGATTAACAATTATTCCAAGCAGCCAAAGTTCGGAGATTATTCCTAAAATGTCAAAAACAAATACCAATGTTTTGCTTGTTTCGCAATATAGAGATGCTCAAGTTAATGAAATTTTAAATGCACTTAAAGAAGAAGATAAAGTCATAAAAATATATGGAAATGCATCTTGGGTTCGTAATCCAAAAATCCTTTTAGAAAATGTTTCTTCATTCAATACGATGGTTCATAGTGAATTTTATCTTAGAAAAAATGCGCCTGAGTTTGAAGAGGTTAAAAAACAATATTATGAATTATGTAGTGATAACGTAAATTCTGAAGTTTTTCAAGGCTATGATTTAATTAATTATATCACGCAAGTTATTGAAATGTATGGCAAAAAATTCCCATTAAATGTTGAAAAATATTCCTATAAAGGACTCTCTACAAACATTGAAATGAAACCACTATACGACGATGAGGACCGTATTTTATTTTACGAAAACGTATATAAAGATATCTTAAAAGCGTATCCAGAGGGTTGGTATCGTATAAATGATTAAAAAAATGCTTACATCTGCTATTCAAGCGCTTATTTTTGTTTCTCCAACTCCGATTTCAACTGATGAAATTTTGGAAGCGTTGCATTTGCAAAACAGTTATGAATCATTAAATATTGAAATTTTAGAAGAATCTTTGGCCGAAATCCAAAAACAATTTAGAGACATTTCGTTTGGTTTTGAACTTGAAAAGTCAGCATTGGGATGGAAATTCGTTACCAAAAAGGAACATTATCCCGTAATAGCTAGTCATATCGAATCGTATCAGAAAAAAAGATTGTCAAAATCCGCATTAGAAACGTTGTCAATAATTGCTTTTCAGCCCGATTGTACCAAAACGGATATAGAATTAATTCGCGGTGTTGCGGCCGATTATGCAATTGATAAATTATTAGAAAGGGAACTGATTGAAATCTCGGGTCGAAAAGAAACGATAGGTCATCCGGCAATGTATCGAACCAGTCCTAAATTTTTAGATTATTTTGGGCTAAATTCAATAGAGGAATTGCCAAAACCTGAAAAAATCCAACAAGAAAATGCTCTTGGGCAAGAGGAAGAAGACACAAATGAAGTAAATTAAGCTTTGATTACATTTTTTCAGGAGCTTCTATACCCAATAACCACAAACTTTTCTCAAGAATTATATTTGTAAACCAAGTCAGCGTTAAACGCTGGTTTTTTGTTGCCGCATCTTCAATATTTAAAATACCACAATGATGATAGAAACGGTTGAACGCTTTAGCTAATCCAAGGGCATATTGAGCAATTTCGGAAGGGTCGTAATTTAAAGCAGCTTGTTCGATTGCTTTTCCGAAAAATGCCAATTGAAGCAATAACTCTTTTTCAGTTTCTTCAATATTATTGGTTAATGCTATAGTTTTTGGTACTTCAAAATTTGCTTTATTTAATAAAGCTTTTGTACGAACATAACTATATTGAATAAATGGAGCCGTATCGCCATTCAAATCTACGTTTTCTTTGGCATCAAATGGGATATTCTTTTTTGGGTTTACTTTTAACATCGAAAATCGTAAAGCGCCTAAACCAATAATTCGTGACAAATCTTCAAGATATGCTGCAGAAAAATGATTCGCTTTACCTGTTTCTAAAGTTTGATTTTTAGCCTCTTCGATAATATCTGCAATAATATCATCCGCATCGGCTGCGGTGCCCTCTCTACTTTTGAACTTAGACCCATCTTTACTTGTTACCATGCCATAAGACAAATGATAGATGGATTTCGAAAAATCCATTTGAAGGGCTTGACATATTTCGTTGAGCACCTTAAAGTGATAGTTTTGCTCATCCGCCACCACATAAATCATTCGATCCATTTTGTAATCGCGATATCGCTCGCGAATCAACGCTAAATCTTGGGTAATATAAATCGAAGTGCCGTCGCCACGTTGTACAATTTTTTTATCCAGACCTTTTTCGGTTAAATCGATATATGCCGCTCCTGATTCATCTGTTTTAAAAACCCCTTTAGCTAATCCTTCCGATACAATTTCTTTACCTTTTAAATATTCTTTACTTTCGTAATATTCTTTTTCAAAATCTACTTGGAGCACCTCGTAGGTTTTTTTTAATCCTTCATATACCCATCCATTCATTTGGTTCCAAAGCGAAACGGTTTCTTCATCGCCCGCTTCCCATTTTCGCAGCATTTCTTCATTAGCAATGGCAATAGGTGCGTTTTTTTCTGCTTCTTTTGGCGACATGCCTTTTTCGATCAAAGCTTCCGTTTCTGTTTTTAACGCTTGCGCATATTTTACATAAAAGTTTCCTACAAAATGATCCGGTTTGATTCCCGTGCTTTCGGGCGTTGTTCCATTGCCAAAAAGTTGATATCCCATCATACTTTTGCAGATGGCTATTCCTCGGTCGTTGTAGATATTTACTTTATGCACATCGTGCCCATACATGCTTAAAATTCGCGCTGTAGAAAAACCTAAAAATAGATTTCGAATATGACCGATATGTAGCGGTTTATTGGTGTTAGGGCCACAATATTCCAAAACAATTTTTTCAGGATTTGATGTTTTTGGTGTTTCAATGATATGATTGGCCAAAAGGGTCCAAGTCTCCGAATTTAAAGATAGATTTAAAAATCCTTTAATGACATTGAACTCCGAAATAATATTTTTATTTAATAAAAAATTTCCAATTTCTTGGCACAACGCTTCAGGATTTTGTCCTACTTTTTTAGCTAATGGGAAAACCAATAATGTTAAATCGCCTTGATGTTCTTTTTTAGTTCGTTCCAAAACCAATGAGGCTCTTTCAAACGCAGTTTGATATGTTTTTGTTGAAAAATCAATAATGGCATCGCGCAATAAATCAATAACAGCCTGCATATTCTACAATTTCTTTTAGGATGCCACAAAGGTACAAATTTTTTAGTATCTTTTTTTAAAAGCTAGAAGAAATCAAGAAATGGTTTAAAAATTGTCATTTGAATTTTTCTATTTATTTCTAAGCTATTTTATTTAGTTTTGAGGCAAATTACATTATGGCTAAGGTGAAAAAAGCATTTTTTTGTAAACAGTGTGGCAATGAATCGCCAAAATGGTTGGGTAAATGCCCCGGTTGTGGCGAGTGGAATTCGTATATCGAAGAAATTACATCTGTAGAACCTAATGTAAAAAATGCCTCTCCCATAACGAATTGGACGTCCAAACCCAATATGCCTGTTTTATTAAATGAAATTGAATGGACCAATACGTCAAGACATGCCACGAATGATATCGAATTTAATCGCGTCATGGGTGGAGGTATTGTTCCCGGTTCGATTACATTGATTGGTGGCGAGCCCGGAATTGGTAAATCCACATTATTACTTCAAATTGCCTTGATGCTTAAAGATTTAAAAGTGCTTTATGTGTCGGGTGAGGAGAGTGCCGAACAAATAAAAATGCGCTCGGATCGGATCGATTTAAATCATCCAAATCTTTATATTTTTTCAGAAACCAATACACAGGCTATTTTTCAACAAATTAGTAAAATACAGCCGCAGTTATTAATCATTGATTCGATTCAAACGGTTTATAGTAACTTGATTATGTCGAGTGCAGGGAGTATTTCACAAGTTAGAGAATGTGCTGCTGAATTTCAGCGTCTTGCTAAAGAAACCCAAATCCCTGTAATTTTAATTGGTCATATTAATAAAGATGGCGAATTGGCAGGCCCAAAAATATTGGAACACATCGTAGATGTGGTGCTTCAGTTTGAAGGCGATCGTAATTATACCTATCGATTGCTGCGTACGATCAAAAATCGATTTGGTTCGGCGTTAGAACTTGGAGTTTATGAAATGAAAGGTTATGGATTGCGCCCCGTTATAAATCCGTCTGAAATATTGATGAGCCAACGCGACGAAGCGCTGAGTGGCATTTCTATTGCTGCAACGCTCGAAGGATTGCGGCCTTTGATGATTGAAACGCAAGCTTTGGTGGCAAGTGCGGTTTATGGCAATCCGCAGCGAAGCACCACGGGATTTGATAATCGACGATTAAATATGTTGCTGGCAGTTCTCGAAAAGCGTGCGGGGTTTGCTCTTGGTCAAAAAGATGTATTTTTAAATATTGCTGGCGGGATTAAAATTATGGATCCTGCTATTGATTTAGCTGTAATTAGTGCCGTGATGAGTAGTTTTGAAGATGTAGAAATTAGCAGTAAAATTGCTTTTTGTGGCGAAGTGGGGCTCAGTGGCGAAATCAGAGCCATCAACCGAATCGAGCAACGCATTGCGGAAGCCGATAAACTTGGTTTTGAAAAGATATTTATTTCAAAATACAATCAAAAAGTAGATACCCGCAATTATAAAATCCAGATTGTTGAAGTAGGAAAAGTTTTGGAGGTTTTTAATAAATTATTTTAGAAGAAAATAAAACTAAACTGACATCAGATATTCAAACAATGCAATAATTGGATTTTTTGAAATTAAATATCTTGGTTTTTGGTTGAGGGATCCCCGATAAATTTTTAATAAAGAAATAGCGGGCAATTACTATGTTTTGATGCTAAAAATTTTCGAGGATGACGTAGTGTATTGAAAAAAATATTCCCCTCCTCGTCTTTCCCGAATTTTTGCAACCTAAAGTATAAAGTAATACCAATCTTAGTTAAACAAAAATATCGGGAATCTCATTAAAAAATGATAGTATCCAAATGTTTACAAATTAGTTATCCTACATTTTTTGCTAAAGCGAGCCATAATTGCTCTTCGCGTATTGGGGCTTTAAAAAGTAATCGTTCTTTGGTAATAGGATGGATCATTTCTATTTGATACGCATGCAAATCAATACTTTGATCGGTATTGCTTCGTTTAAAACCATATTTATTGTCGCCTTTAAGAGGAAAGCCCATGTGTGAAAATTGCGCACGAATTTGATGATGCCTTCCTGTCAGTAATTCAATAGAAACTAACTGGTAATTGGTGCCTTTTGATAAAATTTCATATTTAAGTTCCGCCAATTTATAATCCTGAAAAGCGTGCTCTTTTACAAAAGATTTATTGTTCTTTTCACTTCGTTTTAAATAATGTTTCCAATGTCCTTTTTCGGAGAGATTTCCTTTTTCTATAATGGCCCAATAGGTTTTATGAATTTCTTTTTTTTGAAACATTTCATTAACTCGAACTAAGGATTTACTTGTTTTACACAAAATAACCAATCCGCTAGTAGGACGATCGATTCGATGTGGAATGCCTAAATAAACATTTCCAGGCTTTTGGTCTCGTTTTTTAATAAAATCTTTTGCTAAAGACTCTAAACTTTCTTGATTGGAGGCGTCGGCTTGAACTAAAATTCCTGCAGGTTTATTTACAATCATCAAATGATTGTCTTCAAATAGAATCCGATTTTGAAAATAATCCATTTTTTATCCTTTAAACATTTTGGAGAGAATGGGTACAAAAGATTCTTTTCCATTTAAATGTGCAAATCCTAATCCTTTTTTTCTAAAAATCTTTTCAGATTCGATGGCATTGGCCGAAATCGTTTCTTGAATTTTATGGGCTTCTTTTGAAGCATTAACCCATTCAAAAGTTTCTTTTTCGGCATTATAAAGTTGAATCAGTCCAAGATTTTCAAAATGATATTCGGCATCATCCTCAATTCGAATACCGTATATTTGATGCTTAGCTTGCACCAAAGAAAGCTCTTTTTCAAATGAATTGCTTTCTAAAAAATCGGAGAGGATAAACGCTGTAGTTCGTTTTTTTAAGGTGTTGTGTAAAAAGCGCAACGCTTCACCAATGTCGGTTTGATTTCCTGTGGGTTCGGTTTCAAGCAATTCACGAATGATTCTTAAAATATGCAACTTTCCTTTTTTAGGCGGAATATATTTTTCGATTCGGTCAGTAAAAAATAATACCCCTACTTTATCATTGTTTTTTAATGAGCTAAAAGCTAAGGTCGCTGCAATTTCAGCTACAAAATCGCGCTTGCGTTGCATACTTCCAAAATCCATACTTGAAGAAATGTCGATCAATAACATAAATGTAAGTTCGCGCTCTTCTTCATATTCTTTTACGAAAGGTTCGCCACTTCGGCTGGTCACATTCCAATCGATATTTCGAATATCATCCCCATAGGTATACGCTCTAACTTCGCTAAAGCTCATTCCCCTGCCTTTAAATGTACTTGCATAATTACCAGAAAAGAGTTCTTTGCTTAATTTTTTAGTTTTAAATTCGATTTGGCGTACCTTTTTTAATAACTCTTGAAGTTCCATGCCCAAACATTTTTACAAAAATAATAGTATTGAATTAGTTGTTGGATTAAAAAAAGTAAAAAATAGAAAAGCCTTTTAAAAACTTTTAGAATCCGTGCCTGCAAGCATCGGTACAAACATAAATTTACCAAAATTTTCTTCCTCTAGCGAGCCATCTTCTTTTTTTGTCAATCGAATCATATCCTGTTTACCTTTTCCATCATCTTTTGGCAAGACCATTTGCCCACCAATTTTTAATTGATCAATCAACGTTTGTGGTATTTCGGGTGCTCCGCACGTGAGAAGAATTTTGTCATAGGGCGCATATCTTGGATTTCCTATAAATCCATCTTGAAAAAAGGTTCTAAAGTTTTTAAAACCTAATTTGCGTAACTTTTCCGTAGATTTTTTGTATAAAACTTCGTGACGCTCCAAACTAACCACTTCTTTTGCCAAAAGACAAAGCACCGCTGCTTGATATCCGCTTCCTGTTCCTATTTCTAAAATATGATCTTCGGGTTTAATATCTAAAATATAAGTTTGAATTGCTACGGTTAGCGGTTGAGAAATGGTTTGGTCGGCTTCAATTTCGATGGCTTCATTTTCATAAGCCAATACTTCAAATCCTTTAGCCAAAAAAAAGTGTCTTGGTATTTGACTTATTGCATCCAAAACCATTTCGTAATTCGTATAGCCTGATTTTTTAAATTCTTTTTCTAACTCTTCGGTTAATCTTCTGCGCAATCCAATAGTAATTGAAGTGTCAAACGTTTCAAAATTCATAAATTCGTTCTAAATTATTCTTTTTCCGATTTTCCCTTTTTTAAACTTTCAATAAATTCGGCCCATCGAAGCGGACTAAAAATATTTTGGATCGGTTGAACGCCTTGTTTGTAAATATTTTCTCTATTTTGATTTGCCAATCCTATTTGTTGAATTGCTTGTCCGTCATAAGATACACTTTGTTGGAGTTCTTTCCAGCGTGTATATTGCAAATTTTGATACGCCTTTACAATATCATTTTCATTGAGTTTTAAATCAACAAACGCTTTTTTTAAGTCGTCCACATCTTTCCAAGGTACTATAATCGCTTCGGGAAGACTCATGGTGTCACGAATGATGATTTGAGTTGCATAAAATTTGCGCCCTTTGATATCATTTGGAATCGTAATTCGATTTTTTCTAAATCCTACCGAACTGTACTCTAATACATCACCGCGCGCCACAACCAAGCTATAATTTCCATCTACATTGGAGTATGCACCGGAGTTTCTTGTTAAATTCTTGACAAGAACAAAAGGAACAGGCATTAATGAATCTCTTCCTGATGTTAAAATGGTTCCCGAAAATTGTATTAAAGAATCATTTTGACTATGCATTGCAAAAAAAGCAAACTGAAAGCCAATTAAAAATAAAATTTTCTTTAAATAATTCATAGTTGCCATTTTTTAATAAAATATGTATTAAAGCATCAATAGTGCTTCAACAGGATCGGAACCGATAAGCATTTTCTCTGGATTTTCAAGGTAATCTTTCACAGTTACTAAAAACCCAACACTTTCTTTTCCATCGATAATTCTGTGGTCGTAACTCAAAGCAAGATACATCATAGGTCGGATGATCATTTGTCCATTTTCTACCATCACGCGGTCTTGAATTTTATGCATTCCTAAAATAGCACTTTGTGGTGGATTGATAATTGGGGTACTCATTAATGAACCAAAAACGCCGCCATTAGTAATTGTAAATGTGCCTCCTTCCATATCTTCCATCGTAAGATTTCCGTCTCTACCTTTTTTGGCTAATAAAGCTACCGCTTTTTCTATACCATCCATGCTCAAACTTTCGGCATTGCGAATCACAGGAACGACTAATCCTTTTGGCGTAGAAACCGCAATGGAAATATCCGCATAATTATGATAAATCAATTCACCTTTTTCTACATCAATATAGGCATTTACTTCAGGAAATTTCATTAATGCTAAGCTACAAGCTTTGGTAAAAAAGCTCATAAATCCTAAATTGATGCCGTGTGTTTCTTTAAATTTATCTTTGTATTTAGTTCTAATATCCATAATAGGCTGCATGTTTACTTCATTAAATGTCGTTAACATGGCCGTACTATTTTTTGCAAATACCAATCGTTCCGAAATGACTTTTCGTATTCTTGGCATCTTTTTTACTTCGCCCGTTCGGTCAAATGCATTCGGCTGTTGGATTAGATTTTGAATACTTTGTTGTAATGTAGCCGTTCCATTTTGTACTGCCAATAATGCATCTTCTTTCGTAATTCGGCCATTTTTACCCGTACCTGATATTTTATTTACATCCAATTGATTTTCCGAAACAATTTTGCGTGCCGCAGGAGAAGGTGTTCCTGTAGCATAATTGGTATCGGCTTTTTCTTCTTTTGGTTTTTCTACTGGAGTTGGAGTGGCTTCTACTTTTATTTCTGATTTTGGAGCTTCCGTTTCTGCTGGAGCAGCAGCGCTTGTGTCAATTTTTGCGATTAAGCCACCTACTGCTACATCGTCGCCTTCAGCTACTACAAGTTCTATGATACCCGCTTTTTCAGCTATCAGTTCTTGAGACGCTTTATCGGTCTCTACTTCGCAAATCGGTTGGTCTAATTTAACATAATCGCCTGTTTTTACAAACCATGTACCTAACGTTACTTCTGTAATTGATTCTGCCACATTCGGAATAACTACCTCTAAAATCATTTTTTTGATATTAAATATTAAATAATCTTGTTTAAAATGCAAATATAACATTTTTTTTTTAATAAAATTTGTTCAACACTTAAGATGGTTCTTTTTTAAGCATTTTTTTCAAAATTCATTTCCACTAGTATGAAGAATTTTATGTTTTTTTTTGAGCAAATTGAACAATTTGAATCGGAATCTAAAATATATTTTATTTTAACATAATTACTTGTGAATTATCATTTGTTTCTAGGTTGACAAATTAATGAAAAAAAAAATAAACTTTTTTTTTAGATATTCTATATTTGCAAACTTTATAAAATCTAATGAAATGACACTGATTCAAAAAATACAAAAACGTTCTTATATATTAGTCGCTTTGATTGCGGTTGCGCTTATATCATTTTTATTTATGGATATTGATAAAAATGCATCCATGCTAGGACAAAGCTTTTCAGATGTAGGTGAGGTGAATGGAACCTCTTTAACCTATGAAACATTTGAAGAACAATATAAAGCGGACGAAGCGCGATATATAGAAATGAAAGGCGGACAAGCGCTTTCAGAAAATGAACAAAATCAACTTAGAACCCAAATTTGGCAACGATTTTTGAATGAGCAAGTGGTAAAATCCGTAATGGAATCTGCTGGAATTATAGTTTCTACAAAAGAGATGGCCGAATTAACGATGGGCGCAAATGCCGATCAACAATTACAAATGACCCCTGCATTTCAAAATGCGCAAGGTAAATTTGACCCTTTATTAGTTTCTAATTATATCAAAAATTTAGGTATTGATGATCCAGGAACGCCTCCAGGTTCAAAAAGAAAACAATGGATGGAGTTTGAAAAACAAATAAAAGAAAGTCGTTTAAATTCAAAATTTAATAATCTTGTGGAGAATAGTTTTTATGTTCCAGCTTGGTTGAATGATTTTGATATACTTACGTTTACAAAAGAAGTAGATTTTGATTATGTTTATGTTCCATTTTCTTCGATCAATGATAAAGAAGTGAAAATAGAAGAAAGTGATTTAAAAGCGTATTTCGAAAAATATAAAAGAAAATTTTCGGATAATCAAGAATATCAAAAAGTATCTTATGCGTTATTTCCATTAAAACCAACTCAAACAGACTCTATAGAGTTGGCATCGAAGTTTAATGAAAAAGTGGCCTTGATGCAGTCTTCTACAAACGATACAAATTTCATGAGAAGTTATGCCGATAATAGTTTTGATGTTAATTTTTATAAAAAAGAAGATTTAAGTCGTTTTACCAATATCGATGCATTATTTCAAGCACCTGCAGGAAGTATCGTAGGTCCATTTATTGAAAAAGATAATTTTAAAGCAGTTAAAATACTTGGAAAAAGAAATATAACGGATTCCGTAATGATTCGTGAAGTGGTTATTTCGTTCAAAAATCATATGCAAAGCCAAGAAGCGGTTTCAAGTCGAATGAAATTCGTAGATTCGGTGTTTAAAATGTTAGATACGTTAAATATGAGTTTTGATGCGGTAGCGGCTCAATATTCTGAAGATAAAGGTCAGTCGCCAGCGCGATGGACTTACTTAACGGAAGGGCTTTTAACACGTGAAGTTTTTCAATATGGTGGTACCAAAAAATATTTTAAAGTGCCTTCGGATCGTGAAGGATTGGTTCGTATCGTTCAAATAGTAAATTATCCAGCTACAATTCCGGCTATACAAATTGGAGAAATTTCAGCGCCTTATGCACCTTCAGAGCAAACGACAAATACCATTTATAGTAATGCGTCTAATTTTAAAAATAAGATTAAAACGGCTAAAGATATTGAAAAAGAAATTTTAAAATATGCGGATGCTAGATCTTCAACAGCATTTTTATCTCCTGCCGAAACGCAATTAGGTGGTATCGAAGGTTCTCCAAGAGAATTAGTTCGTTGGGTATTTAATAGCAAATATAATGAAGTTTCTAATATTGTCACAATTGGTAATCATTATGTGGTAGCGCTTAACTTAGGAAGTCGTTCTTATGATAAAATTGAATTTGAAATGGCTAAAGAAGACGTAAAAGAAATTTATTTAGCTGAGGCAAAATCAAAAATGTTGATGGAGAAAATGGCAAAAGCTACAAACCTTCAAGATGCAGCAAGTCAGTTTAAAACAACAGTAGCAAAAGCATCAGCTGTGACGTTTCAAAATGCTTCATTTGCTGGTTCTCCGGAGCCTGCTGCGGTAGCATATTCGGTAATGGCTAAATTAAATAAGGTTTCAAAACCAATTAAAGGTTTTGGAGGCGTTATGCGTATTTTACCAACGCGTGTAGCTACTCAAAATACGGATCCTGCTCAATTATTAGATATTCGTGCTCAAATCAGTATGCAATACAAAAATATTAAAGGTATCGTTGAGGGTATGTTAAATACGGCTAAAGTTAAAGACTTAAGAATGAACTTTTTTTAAAGGTTTTGTAGATTAGGGGTTAGGTTTTAGGGATTAGTTTATTGAGTAATTAGTAATTATTTGTGATTAGATAGTAGATTATCCTGTTCACAAATTGTTCCTTTTGGGACAGGCCCAAGCTCTCGGGACTTTTAGTTTTTTCGAAAATTTTCTAATCACAAATTACTAAATAGCTTTTCAATTCCAAAAAAATCTCAAATCTCAAATCTCAAATCTTGTATCTCAAATCTAGTATCTAACATCCAACATCCAATTTTCCCATAATTTATAAAAATAATTTCCACAATTTGTTTAAATAGTTTTATATTTACCACCAAATTTTGAAGATTATGAGAGTTTTTTTATTGTTTTTAATTCTATTTTTGAAGAATGTAATTCTAAATGCTCAATATTGTCCTACAGCTGTAGCTCCTTTTACTACAGGAATTGCTTCAACCACAACTGAAGATGAAATAGGATTGTTTCAAATTGTGGGTACCACTCTTAACCAAAGTAGTACCTGTGCTGGGACTTCTTTAGGTAACTCTATTGTAAATAGATATTCTGACTATACCAGTATTCCACACATTGTCAATTTCGGCACTCATAATGTAAATTTACTAAGAATTAACGATTGTAATGGAGCACATACCTCTACTGCAGGGGCGGTTGTATTTATTGATTATAATCAAAATTTCGTCTTTGATCCTGATGAAAGAGTTTTGATTTTCCCAAATACTATAGACCAAGGCGGCTCAATTTCAGGAATTATTACTATACCGAATACTGCTAAAGTAGGGGCTACCAGATTAAGATTAATGTTAGGAGAAAATATGAATGGTGCCACTCAAAATCCTTGTTCTAATTATACTTGGGGAGAAACCGAAGATTATACAATATTCATAGGCCAAAAGACCTTCGACTATACTATTACAGGCATTGCTGCTCCTGACACATTTGGTTTTTGTGGTCAAAATCCACAAAATTTTAGTATTAATGTTCGAAATGTTGGAAATCAAGATATGCAAGGCGGTACCGTTACCGTTAAATTAAGAGGAGCGGCTTTAGGTACCGTAACCCGTTCTAAAACCTTTCAAAATGCCTTGGTTAAAGATCAAATGATTACCGTAGATTTAGATAATCCATTCAGCTTTCCTGCCGAAGAGTTTGTCGATGTAGAGGCGGTGATTCGTAATCCTATTGATACATTCTTTAGAAATGATACGTTTAGAGAGCGCATTTATGTGTATAAAAATCCAAAAGTGACGTTAAAGTATGATAGTTTTTGTGTAGGAGAAACCACTAAAGTTTGGTTAGTTAATGAGAATAAGGTAATTAGAGGTAATGACACGATCTTGTTGCCACTAACAAGAGTATTATGGGAAAATCAATCGGAAAAAGATACGATTTTGATGACCGCAAGTCAGCCTATTTTTGCAAATGTAAGTGTTTCAAGAGGCCCGTGTTCAACAACGGCGAGAGTTCAGTTGGTGCCGGATTCATTACCAAAATTTGTAATGCCACGTGATACCGCATTATGTCAAGGACAGGACGTGATATTAGCTCCTGTGATACCAAGTCTTGGTTTATATGATTTTTCTTGGGATTTTCCAGAAACATTGGTGGATATTTATAAAAATAAAGTTACCGGCGCTTCATCTTCGGAATATAAATTTACTCTAACCGACACAACAACGGGATGTAAAACAACCAAAACAACAAAAGTAAAACAAGTAACCGTTCCTAATTATGCAATTTTTAACGACTCCGTTTGTGCTAAAAATTCGGGAAATATTGGTTTTGAATTGATACAGGGTTTTTCTTATGAATGGAAAAATCTAAATAGTTCTAAAAATACCGTAACAATACCAACTACGGAAACGATGATTGGAAAAAATCTATATACCGCCGATATTAGATATCAAGGTTGTCGTAAAACCGACACCGCAAATATTACCGTCTTAGAACTTCCAAAAGGAGCTTTAAGCCTTACTTCCAATAGTATCTGTGAAGGAAAAAATACAACACTTTCTATCATTGGTATTAGTAATAATGATCTTTTTAAATGGTATGATTTTAATTCTACTCTAAAATCGATATCCGTTAGCCCGCTTAAAACGACCACGTATAAAGCAGATGTCATTAATACTTTTGGTTGTGTAAATACCATAGAAACACAATTAATCATCAATCCAAAACCTGTTTTAAAAGTATATTCGAATCGTTTTAACGATATTTTATGTATGGGAGATGATGCGATTTTATATGCAAATGGTGCGAAAACTGTTAGATGGTTCGATTTAACAGGTCCTGAAGCAATGGATACGGTTCGATATATTTCGGACACTATAAAGTCTTCTAAATTGTTTGTATTGGAAGCTATAAGTGACAAAGGTTGTAAAGATACGTTTCAATATCGCTTAAATCTAAAACCTTCAAATTTTGATGCTTCGGTTTCTATCTTGCCTACACCTAAAGTATGTAAAGGCGAAAATGTTCAATTTGATGCTGTAATTAAAGGCGCCACAAGTAATGCAGGTTATACCTTTAATTGGGGCGGGTTAGATGATAATGGATCCGCTTTATCTAAAAATACACCGGCTATTAAATCTACGAAGTATACAGTAACGATCACCAATAGTGATAATTGCCAAAAAGTATTTAATGCCGATGTAGAAGTGATTGAGCCTCCAGTAGTTACAGCTCAAGGTGCCATCGTTTGTGAAGGCAGTCAAGCTAACGTATCTGTGTCAGGGTCAACCAATCAATATACGTATCAATGGTCAAATAGTGGAGGAAATTCAAATAAAGCAAGTTTTAGACCATCGGGTAATACTACATATACTGTTACGGTTTCGGATTTACTAAGCAGTTCGGCAAATTGTGCTACTGTAGTGAATGTTCCTGTTACTGTGGTTCCTACTTCTGGTGTGGCAGAAATTCGTTCTATACAAAAAACAGAATATATTTGTCCTACCGTTCCAATTACCTTAGTAGCCGTTCCAGTTGGCGGGATTTTTGAAGGATTTGGAGTAGAAGGGAATAAATTGGCTATTGAAACGTTTGCAAATGGCACTTATTCGGTTAAATATACATTTATTGAACCCATAAATGGTTGTAAACAAGAAGATATTAAATCATTTAGTGTTATAAAATGTACTTCGGGAATTGATGATATTCAGCAAAATAAAAACAGTTTGGTTGTTTATCCAAATCCATTTACGGATCTATTTCAAGTAAAATGGGAGGCTTTAAAAAGACAAAACGTATCGATGCGTTTAGTAGATTTATTAGGAAAAGTGGTTTTACAAGAAACTAAAGTACTAAATCCGGGCACGCATATTCTTGATTTTAATCCTACAAATATTGCTTCGGGGTCTTATATTTTTGAGTTTACTGTAGATGGAGCGTATACGCATCAAGTTAAAATCATGAAAAAATAACACGAACGTATTTATGAATATACTTGTAATAGGCCAAGAAGACAAACAGAAAGAATTTGTAAGTTCCATATCTAATGAAAAAATAGAATGGACTTTTTCAGATGGTGATTCCGAAGAAGATTTTGACGATTTTGAAGTGATTTTTGATTTAAATTTTGATGACGATCATGAAAACTTCGCTACATATGCACAGCTAAAAAATACAATTGTCTTTCTATCAGCGGCCAAACAGTCGATTTCTGAAGCCGCTTTTATGTTTGATGTAAAGGTCAAAAGTTTTATTTTTGGCATCAATGCGCTACCTGTGTATTTATCGGATGCATCGATTGAACTATCAGCGTATCGAGCGCATGAGAAAGAGAAAGCGATTTCTATTTTTGAAAAACTGGGTAAGAAAATCATTTGGGTAGAAGATCGCGTTGGGATGTTCAGACCGCGGTGTCAATATTTATTTTTTAATGAAATAACAAAATGTATCGAAGAAAATGTGATGCACACTGCCATGGATGCGCCGGAATGGAATGATTATTTTAGACAAATTGATACCTATCAAATTACATCCATTTTTGAAACATTAATGGCAATTTATGAAGATACGAAAGATGTTAAGTTTTTGCCTTCACAGCTTTTAAAGAAAAAGTATTTGAGAAACCATCAATTGGTAAAATAAAAAATCTTACTGACTTAATTTAAAGTATCCAATTAAAGGATAATGATCCGAAAGTTTGGAAGCTTTCATTTCATAAGAATTAAATGTAATGGCATCCGAATGAAATATATAATCAATTCGGAACGGAACTATGAAATCATAGGTTTTTGCCATTCCTCTTCCCGAAGAGTTAAAACCATCTTCATAACTTTGTGTGATTTTATGATAGCTATAAGAACAAGGAATGTCATTCATGTCACAGCATAATAAAATATTTTTTGAGTTGGATTGTTTTAAATAATTCAAAACAATATCCGTTTGTTCCGCTCTTTGTGGATACGAAGACCATATTTTTTTGAAAATTAATTTTGCTTGATGATACTTTGCACTCATTTGATTTGTTTTGCCTTCCAATAATGCATAATCTTCGTAGTCTAAATGTATAGATTTAAAATGTATATTTAAAATCTCAACAATGCCTTCCGGCGTTTTTATCTCGCAAGACATTCCATTGTTATTTTTAAAACGATTTAACGCATCAAGTGTATGGTATTTTTGAATCGGAAATTTTGAAACGATCGCTAAACCCCATTTTTTGTCTTTAATCTGAAATGTTGTTTTCATTTTTTGATAGGTATAGCCATATTTTTTTAATTTTCTCAAATGATTAAAAGATTCTTGATCGGAGTAAAATTCTTGAAAACAAATGATGTCGGGGTTTTCATTTTTAATAAAATCATATATTTTTTGCTCCGTTTCTTTATTTTTGGTCCAATTGTATAAATCAAAATTTTTAATATTCCAGCTCATTATTTTAATTCCTTTCTGTTCCTGTGGATTCCACTGAATATAAGCGGTAAAGGTATTGATTCCAATAATTAGTGCAATAAAATATACAAACGCATATACAAACTTTTTACCAATGAATAATATTAAAAATGCCAATATTGAAAAAAGGTAGAGCGTCGGAAAAATTAGTCCGAAAGGAGCTATTAAAGGTGAGATAATAGAAATGTCATATTTTGACAATAAAGACAAAGAATATAATATCAAGAAAATGACTAAGCTAACCTTAGTAAAAAATGAAGTCAGTTTATAAATGATATTTAACATGTAATAATTTAAAGTCCAAAAAAAATGAATATTTATTTTGAAAATGAACGTTATAAATAAAAAACACATTTTTTTAAAAATTAGTTTTATTTTTGTGGTTGTGAACAGATTTTTTATTTTCACGTAACTTTAATATTATGCAGATAAGTCATCTCCTCGAAGAATTATTATTAAAACATGAAAATGTTTTTGTGCCTCAGCTCGGTCAATTATCCTATAAAAATACCACAGCAGATATGGAAGGCGCCACTTTTGTTCCAGCAAAAAGAACGCTTGCTTTAGATGTTTTTAGCTCGAATGACGACGGATTGTTAACTGCTGCTATTTCCCGAAAACTGGAAATTTCGCTTGATGCGGCAAAGGAAAAAGGAAGTCTTTTGATTGAAGAAGTATTAGCTGATATAAAAAGCAACAATCCTTTGGTTTTAAAAGGTATTGGTAAAATAGTATATCAAAATGGATTCCAAACTCAAGAATTGGGTGTTGCAGGGATTCCAAGTGACTTTTTTGGGTTAAATTCGATTGATACGTCTTCTGTAAATACTTCTGGAAATTCGTTATATGATTTCGATTCTAAGAAAATAGATGTAACGCCAGCAATAAATGAAGTTCAAGAAATTCAAAAAACTATAGAAAATCCTGTTCAACCGGTTAAGTTTGTTGTAGAAGAAGATCATACCCCTTCGGAAATAAAAACCATTGATGATTTATTTCCTGTTGAGCAGGTTGAAACACCTCAAGAAGAAAAGGATCCTATCGATGCCACTTCGCAAGTCATTTCTTTAGATTCCTTAATTCCTCAAGAAGAAACTCCAATTGAAGTTCAAGAAGAAGAAATTCAAGAAATTGAAACGGAATTTGCAATTGAAAATGAAACGGTTTCAAGTTGGGTAGAAGAAATAGAAGCGTCGCATCAGCAAGAATCGGAAGATCAAGAAGAACCTATGCAAGAGGTTCAAGAAGTAGAAGAGGCCGACGAGATTTTATTGGCAGAATCTGAAATGCAAGAAAAAGAGACAATCTTAGAATCTATTTATGAGGAAGAGACTGAAAATATAGTTGAATCAGAAGAAGAGGAAGCGCCCGTTGAACAAATTAAATATATTGATACGGTTGAAAATGAAAATCTAAAAAAACGTTTGAGCCGCTATGATGAAGATTTAGATTATGTGATTACGCCAACAAAATCAGACGAAGATTCAAATCGCGGAGGTTGGTTTAAAGTAGCTGCTTTATTATTTTTATTTTTTGGTTTGGCTTTTTTAATTCCTTGGATATATGCGACCATGCAATGTCAAAATTTTATTGGATTAAAACCACTTTGGAATGCTAATTGTAAAACAATAGCGGCTGAAAAACCAAAGGATACGGTTAAAGCGCCTATCGTTCAAAAAATGGATTCTGTTTCCAAAGATACAAGTAATCAATTGGTTGTTGTCCCAACAGAAGAAGTTGCTAAAAAGCCTGAGAATGTTATTAA
Organism: Chitinophagaceae bacterium; assembly: GCA_017495115.1. Classification (GTDB taxonomy): domain Bacteria; phylum Bacteroidota; class Bacteroidia; order Chitinophagales; family JADJOU01; genus CHPMRC01. The sequence goes on from JAFEIJ010000039.1 coordinate 53,340, forward strand.
TAATACAACCCCAGCTAAAAAAGAAACTCCTGCCCCTATTGTTTCTAATGAAACCAAAAAAGTGACGCCTAAGGAAACGCCTAAAAATGTAGCTTCAAATGCACCTAAAAAAGAAGTAAAAGCTACGGAAAATCCATCTAAAGAAAATGTAGTTAAAAAGGCAAAAGAAGAAGCGCCTACCAAATTACCTAAAGGAGCCACCGCTACATACAAAAAAGGCTTAACGTATGTTTGTTTTGGTACATTTAACAACGCCAATACCGCCAATCGTTTGCGTTCGGAATTAAAATCTTTGGAAGTGCTAACAGAAACGGTATTGATCGACGGTACATATCGCGTAGTTATTCCGTATGTTAATCGAAAATATGCTGAAAAATCTGCGGAAGACTTTCCAAATACCATTATTTTTGAATAAAAATTTACATTCGATTTTCGAATGGTTTCTATCAACTCATAACATATTTTAAAAAATAAAAATGAAAAAAGCGTATGTTTTTCCTGGGCAAGGTGCTCAGTTTGTAGGCATGGGAAAAGATTTATATGATGCCCATCCAAATTTAAGAATCTATTTTGAAAAAGCCAATGACATACTTGGTTTCGATATTACAAAATTAATGTTTGAAGGCACTATTGAAGATTTGACGCAAACGGATGTCACTCAGCCTGCGGTTTTTATTCATAGCGTTGTGCAAGCCATGTCTATTGATAATTTTAAACCGGATATGGTTGCTGGACATAGTTTGGGCGAATTTACAGCTTTAGTGTGCAATCAAACTTTAAAATACGAAGATGCGCTAAAATTAGTTTCCATACGAGCCAATGCCATGCAAAAAGCGTGTCTTGCTGCACCAAGTACGATGGCCGCGGTTTTAGGAATGGAAGATAATCAGGTAGATGCCATTTGTCAATCCATTACGGATGAGATCGTTGTAGCGGCAAATTATAACTGCCCGGGTCAGTTAGTGATTTCAGGAACGCTCGAAGGCGTTGCTTTAGCAAGTGAAAAATTAAAAGAAGCGGGCGCGAAACGCGTGTTGCCTTTAAAAGTAGGCGGTGCATTTCATTCGCCATTGATGGGAAGTGCCAAAGAAGAATTATCCAATGCCATCAATTCATGTTCATTTGCAGCACCTATTTGCCCAATTTATCAAAATATTTCGGCGAAACCATATACCAATCCAAGTGAGATTAAACAAAATTTGATTGATCAACTTACCGGATCGGTGCGATGGACGCAAAGTGTACAAAATATGATTCAAGATGGTGCCACGCAATTTATTGAAGTTGGCCCAGGAAATGCTCTTATGGGGATGATCAAAAAAATCAATCCCGATGTTGAAGCAATTCATGCTTAATTCATATTTCTTGTTTAGACACATTCCTTATACAAAATTTTAAGCACTAAAAGTCGGGCATTTTTTGTGATAAAATGCCGAAAAGTCGTACGACTTTTGTGATTTTTTTGTATTCGGTATTAATTTGTATTCTATTATTTGTAAAACAAAATGTTTACAATCTGTAAAGTAAAAAGCTCATAATTTGTAAAACAATCTACTTCTTTTGCCTATTTTGTTCCCAAATCCATGCGGTACGCATCATATCTTCGATGTTGCGTTTTGCGGTCCAGTTTAATTTGGATTTAGATTTGCTGCAATCCGAATAGATTGAAATCACATCACCTTCGCGCGGTGGCGCATAAGCTACTTTTAATGTTTTTCCACTTACTTTTTCAAAAGCAGCAACGGCTTCTTTTACGCTTACGCCATTTCCACTGCCAAGATTGATGATTTCGTGTGGCATGGCTTCATTTTGTTGCATCACCATACGGAGTGCAGCGGTATGTGCTTCGGCAATATCCATCACATGAATATAATCGCGAATACAACTTCCGTCGCGCGTAGGAAAGTCGGTGCCAAAAATTTTTAACTCATCAAAAATTCCAATTGCCGTTCCTGTAATTCGAGGCACTAAGTTGTTTGGTACTACCGATGGCGATTCGCCAATCAATCCACTTTCATGAGCCCCAACAGGGTTAAAATATCGAAGTGAGATACATTTATTATTTGGATATGCTTTTGAGAAATCTTCAATAATCATTTCTCCAATTTGCTTTGTGCGTGCATACGGCGATTCGGCTTTGTTTAGTGGAGTATCTTCTTTTACAGGCAAGGAAGTAATATTGCCATAAACCGAACAGCTTGAACTGAATACAAAATTAGGTATTTGATGTTTCGCTACAATGTCAAGGATATTAATCAAACTTGAAATATTGTTTTCAAAATATAAAAGGGGTTCTTTTACGCTTTCATCAACATATTTGTAAGCCGCAAAATGAATAATACCAACAATATTTTTTTCTGTTTCAAAAATCGCTTCAAGTTTGGATTTGTGGCATAAATCAACTTTATAAAATGTGGGTTGTTGCCCCGTTACGGCTTCTATTTGACAAAGCGACTTTTTTTCGGATCGGGCTAATGAATCTAAAATAATTACCTCAAAACCCTGTTGAATCAAATCAATTACGGTATGACTTCCAATATATCCTGTGCCTCCAGTTACAACGATTTTTTGTTTCATCTTATTAATTTGTTTTTAAGGTGTTTACGTATTCGTTGAAGTTTTCTGATTTAAAAAGCGCACTTCCCGAAACCAAAACATCGGCTCCGCTGGCTTTAAGTTTAGAACTATTCGAAATACTAACGCCACCATCAACTTCAATTAAAATATTTCGACTTGATGTGCCTATAATTTCTTTTCCACGAGCTACTTTTTGATACGTCGTTTCGATAAAAGATTGTCCACCAAAACCAGGTTGAACACTCATTATCAAAACAACATCAATAATATCTAACCATGGAATAATAGACTCGATACTTGTGTCGGGATCTAAAGCGATACCACAAGTAGCTCCAAGCGATTTGATTAACTCCAAGTCTTTGCGAAGGCGCGGATTATTTTCAATCGGAATCGAAATGTGAGACACTCCTTTTTTGATAAATTCTGGAATAAACTGATTTGGGTTTTCTATCATCAAATGGGCATCAATTACTTTTTGTGTAATCGGCTTGATGGCTTCTAAAATTGGAAAACCAAAGGAAATATTAGGCACATTTTGTCCGTCCATCACATCAAAATGAATCCATTCGGCTGGACTTTCATTGATTTTTTGAATTTCGGCAGCTAAATATTTAAAATCGGCTGCAAGAATAGAAGGCGCAATAATAGTCATAGAAATATTAAATTAATCGTGTTGTAAAAATACAAGATTTCATCAAAGTATCCTTTACAAAAATACAAGATTTTAAAAAATATTCAAAAAAAAGCAATTAAAAAAATGTATTTTTGTTTCTTATTACGAATTATATGTGTGGCATCGCGGGAATTATAGATTTTAATCAAAAAAGTAATCCAAATCAATTGGAACAAATGCATCTCGCGATGCACCATCGAGGACCGGATGGTTTTGGTACGCAATGGTTTCAGCACAATGAGGCACAAATTGGACTGGCGCATAAAAGACTCAGTATTATTGATCTTTCAGAAATGGCGGCGCAGCCAATGTCTTATAAACATTTATGGATTACGTTTAACGGCGAGATTTATAATTATAAAGAAATTCAAAAAAAGTTAATCGATTTGGGGCATCAGTTCAAATCCCAATCGGACACAGAAGTGATTTTGCATGCCTTTGAAGCGTGGGGCACAAAATGTGTAGATTATTTCAGAGGGATGTTTGCCTTTGCGATTTATGATACTCAAGAAGAATTAGTTTATTTTTTTAGAGACCGTTCGGGAATAAAGCCATTTTTTTATTACGAGCATGAAGGACTTATATTGTTTGGTTCGGAGTTAAAAGTGCTTATGGCCAATCCGAATTTCCAAAAAAATATTTGTTTGAATGCCGTAGCGGCATTTATGGATTTTGGTTATGTACCTACGCCCCATACCATTTTTCAAAATTGTTTTAAATTAAAGCCCGGCCATTGGATGCAGATTAATTTGAAAAATAAGGAGAAAAAAGAAGTTTCTTATTGGAATGTCAATACCTATTATCAAAAGCCAAAATTCGATATTTCGTATCAAGAAGCTATCGTTCAAACGGAAGCTATAATCAAAGAATCTTTTGAGTACCGGATGGTTTCAGATGTGCCGGTGGGTGTTTTTTTGAGTGGCGGTTATGATAGTGTGAGCGTTACGTCTTTATTACAAAAAAATAGAACTACACCACTAAAAACTTTTACAATAGGCGTTCAAGATTCGCGATTGGATGAAGCCCCTTTTGCCAAAGAAATTGCAAAACATTTAGGCACCGAACATACTTCATATTATTGCACCGAGCAAGAAATGATTGATGTATTGCCTCAATTACCTTATTTTTATGACGAACCTTTTGCTGATAGTAGTGCGATACCAACGATTTTGGTCAGTCGGATTGCTTCCAAAGAAGTTAAAGTTGTTTTGAGTGCCGATGCAGGCGATGAAGTTTTTGGAGGATACAACCGATATGATTATGCTTCAAAAATTGACAGAATTACAAAAAGTCCCAAGTGGCTTAAAAAAACCTTATCCACTTCATTAAATTGGGTGCATCAAGCCCAAGTTTTAAAAAATCCATTATGGCATCAACGTATTCATAAAATAAATAATCTTTTGAATGCAAATCAAAAACATGTGATGCATGCATTTACGAGTCATTTTAATGAGAACGAACTCCAGCGATTGATGCGAAAACCTTTTGGCCTTTTATCTACGTTGTTTGAAGAGACCATAAAAGCACCTTATGCCACAATTGAAAAAATGATGGCCGCCGATTATCAAAACTATTTGATTGACGATATTCTTACTAAAGTGGACCGCGCCACCATGAGTGCCAGCATTGAAGGTCGTGAGCCTTTTTTGGATCATCATATTATTGAGTTTGCTGCGCAATTGCCTATTGATTATAAATACCATAAAGGAGTCAAAAAACGAATCTTAAAAGACATTACCCATCAATATGTACCTAAGGAAATGATGGAAAGACCCAAAATGGGCTTTGCGATTCCGCTTAAAAATTGGCTTAAAAGTCATATTTTGCCGATGCATTTACATTTTTTTGAAGCATCTTATATCGAAAAACAAGGTATATTTAATCCTGCGGAAATTTCTCGAATCCAAAAAGATTTTGAAAACGACACGCCCGCCTCTACAATGCAAATATGGCATTATGTCGTATTTCAGATGTGGTTTGAAACGTGGATGGAGAAATAGAAGATGTAAGATATAAGATGTAAGATATAAGATGCAAGACATTAGATAATAGATTTTAGACTTTAGACTTTTTTATAATGAAAAGCTATTAAGTAATTAGTGACGGGTAATTAGTGATTAGAAAATTTTGAGAAAGCTGAAAGTCCCAAGAGCGTGCAATTCAGGAACGGGATAATCTTAAATCAAGTAACTATTCACAAATCACAAATCACTAATCTCTCTAGCCTCAGCTATAAAAATCTAATCACTAATCACAAATTACTAATTACTAAAACCTAACCCCTAATTCCTCCAATCTCCAATCTCATATCTCCAATCTATAATCTCATATCTAATCACAAATCACTAATTACTAAAATCTAATCCCTAATCCCTAAATCATCCATTATCTACATTTGCAACTTAGTTGCATTAATAAAATTTTATTTATTACTTTTGCATCAAATTTAAATTAAAATAGTTATGAAAAAAATAGTTTTCAATGTTTTAGTATGGAGTGTATTCTCATTATTTTTATTAAATTCTTGTAAAAAACATGATCATGATCATAATCATCATGAATCGGAGTTGATTACATTAATAAAAATGACTTTGATTGCGCCAAGTGTAAACGATACCGTTGTGTTTAAGTATGAAGATGCGGATGGCGATGGTGGAAATTCGCCGGTAATTTCTAAGGGAGCGTTAAAAGCGAATACCACATATTTTGGATCCATAGAAATTCAAAATACATCAGTAACTCCAAATATTGATATTACCAAACAGATTTTGAATGAAGCAACGGCGCATCAATTCTTTTATATCGAAAAAAGTAATAATCAATTTGATATAACGTATGACGATTTAGATGCGAATGGTAAGCCGCTAGGACTGAAAACAAAATGGATGGTAAAAGCGCCAGGAACGCAATCGCTTAAAGTGGTTTTAAGACACGAACCTAATAAAAATGGCGCTAACGTATCCAGCGGAGTTATAAATAATGCAGGTGGTGAAACCGATATTGAAGTCGTTTGGAATGTCACTGTTCAGTAAATTTCTTTTATTTTTTATTCTTTTTTTTTCTGAAAGCGTTGCTCAAAAAAGCGTTATGCTTTCGGGTAGGGTATTGGATGAGGCCACTCAAAAACCATTAAAAGATGCTATAATTCGGATACACGAAATCAAAAAAACGGCAATAACCGATGAAGATGGATATTTTAAAATTAATGATTTGCCTACTGGGCATTATCATCTAACGGTATCGCATTTAGGTTGCGCCAATAAAATGATACATTTAGATCTTTTTAAAGATACTCAAATTTTCATTTCAATCAATCATCATTCGGAGTTGCTTCAAACCGTTTATATCAAATCCAATAAAAAGGAAACGAAATATCAAGTGAATAAATCCAAAATTGATGATTTGTCGGCTTTGAATTTTGCAGAAATGGCTGCACAAATTCAGGGAGTTCAAGTTTTGCGGCAAGGAACCAATGTCGCTAAGCCAATGATTGATGGGTTTTATGGACATCGAGTGACTTTGGTCAATCAAGGTTTGATATTAAACGGACAACAATGGGGCGCCGACCATGCTCCCGAATTGGACGCCAATAGCGCGGATAAATTAACATTGCTCAAAGGTGCTTCAAGTTTGATGTATTTAGGTAATTCGATTGGAAATGTTTTAGTTTTAGAAAACGAACCGCTTTCCAACGATCGGCATATTCACGGACAATGGATTTATAATTTTGTATCTAATGGAAACGGGCATCAAGGATTGATGAATATGGCGTCTTCCAATGCTATTTTTTCGTGGAAAGTACATGGCGGTTATAAAAAAATTGGAGACCGAAATACCCCAAATTATTTTTTGACCAATACCGGCCAAGAAGAATGGAATGGCGCCATAACAATTCAAAAAGATTGGAATCCAAAACATCGCTCCACGATAAATTATAGCATTTTTTCAACCTCTTTGGGCGTTCTTAGGGGCTCGCATGTGGGTAATCTGACAGATTTAAAAGAAGCGCTGACGCGCGACGTTCCTTTTTTTACAAATAATGATTTTTCTTATGACATTGCGGCACCTCGCCAAGAAGTTACACACCATACGTGGCGCACCGAACATCTTTGGAGCGCTTCGCCAAATCATCAATTTAAAGCCATTTATGGATTGCAATATAATATTCGAAAAGAATTTGATGTGCGCCGCAGTAATTTTTCGAACCGTCCGAGTTTGAGTATTGATCAAGTTTCGCATATGATGGATTTGCAATATATTCAAAATGATTTTTTAAAACATCAATTGCAAATTGGCGTTCAAAGTCAGTTTATCGATAATTACAACAGCGCCAATACCGGCATTAATCCTTTGTTGCCTAATTATTTTCAGTTTTCCAATGGAATTTATGGCATTGTCAGCGCATCTAAAGAAAAAGTTTGGCAACCCCAAATCGGGATACGATACGATGCAAATTATTATAATGCCTATTCGTTAGATCCCGCTCAAAACGGAACAAAATTGCAACATAATTTTAGTGCGATTGCTTCTTTGGCTTATGAACCCAAAGATTGGTTTCGAGTGCAATCAACCATTTCTTCGATTATGCGAAATCCTTCCATTTCCGAATGGTATAGTTTTGGATTGCATCAAGGCGTAAGTGGTATAGAAGAAGGAAACCCAAATTTAAAAACGGAATGGGCGCGAAAAATGACCATTTCGTTAGCTACAAATATACAAAAAAAATGGTTTTTTGATGTTCATGGATATTCGTATTGGATCGATAATTTTATTTATCTCCAACCTCAAGATTCGTTTCGATTGACAATACGAGGTGCATTTCCCGTATTTCAATATCAGCAGGCTTTAGCGATTATTAATGGCTTTGATGCCACGATACATGCCAAATTTTCGGATTATATTTCAAGTACATGGAGTTATCATTTTTTAAGAGGTGATCAGCTCCAGTCGAATGTTCCGCTTATCGGAATGCCACCAAACCGCTTGCAATTTCAAACGAAATTTTTATTTCCAGATTTTAAATTTTGGACAAATAATCAATTGCTCTTTAAGGCCAATTATGTTTTTCGGCAAAACCATCTCAATGCCAATCAAGATTTTATGACGCCTCCCGATGCTTATTTTTTGTCATCCATCGAATTTCAAACACAAGTTTTGATTAAGAAAAACAATTTAAAAGCCATTATTAAAGTCGACAATGTATTCGACGCCACCTATCGAGATTATTTGAATCGCTTGCGCTATTTTGCCAACGATATAGGACGCAATGTCATGGTGAGTTTGCAGTGGAAGTTTTAAGGGAATTTTTTAGTAATTAGTGACGGGTAATTAGTGATTTGAAAACATAAGATACTAGACATTAGATAATAGATTTTAGATTTTAGACTTTTTTATAATGAAATTTTTTTAGTAATTACACGCGCACCCCCGTCATTCCGCAATTTTTTTTGACTATCTAGTAATCTTATAAAAAAATATGCGGAATCTCAAAGTGCATCCCCCTTCCGTCATCTCGGAAAATTTTTCTGAACAGCGAGTTAATTATGAAAAATTTATCCGAGATCTCAAAAAAAATGCAAAAGAGATTCCCGATAAATTTTCAAATTATATTATGGGGATAAAATATAAATGAAGTTGCTGAAAATTTTCAAGAATGACGATGTTTGTTTATTCAGACAATAACTTCTAATTTCTCCAATCTCCAATTACCATACCTCCAGCTAAAGCAGGAGGCAATTTAAAAACTAATCCCTAAACCCTAAAACCTAATCCCTCCAATCTCATGTCTCATATCTCCAATCTATAATCTCATATCTAATTACTAATTACTAAAACCTAACCCCTAATCCCTCCATTCTCATATCAAGTATCTATTCACAAATCACTAATCACTAATCACTCTAGCCTCAGCTATAAAAATCAAATCACTAATCACTAATTACTAATCACTAACCCCTAAATTAACAAAATTCATTTAATCAAGAAATTGTATCTTTGTAGCATATTTAAATCTAAAATTTTAATCATTCAAAAAAAATAGTTTTATGAAAATTACCGTTGTTGGAGCGGGTGCGGTGGGAGCCACATGCGCCGATAATATCATCCGAAGAGAATTATGCCAAGAGTTGGTTTTATTGGACATTAAAGAAGGATTTGCCGAAGGTAAAGCTTTGGATATGACCCAAACTTCTTCGTTGTTAGGGTTTAATACTAAAATCACGGGAAGTACCAACGATTATTCAAAAACAGCAGGTTCGGCTGTGGCGGTAATTACATCAGGAATTCCTCGTAAGCCAGGAATGACGCGCGAAGAGTTGATTGGTATCAATGCAGGTATTGTTAAAAATGTATGCGAAAATTTATTAAAACATTCTCCGGATTGTATTATTGTGGTGATTTCAAACCCGATGGATACGATGACGTATTTATCTCTAAAATCTACAAAATTACCTAAACATCGTATTATCGGAATGGGCGGGATTTTAGATTCAGCGCGTTTCAAAACCTATTTACAAATGGCCATTGGCGGTTCGCAAGACGATCTTCAAGCAAGCGTAATTGGTGGACATGGCGATACGACAATGATTCCATTAACGCGTTTGGCTACCTATCAAGGACAGCCCGTGAGCAATTTATTATCTTCAGAAGTATTGGCTAAAGTAGCGGCAGATACGATGGTAGGTGGCGCGACACTTACTGCGATGTTGGGTACTTCGGCGTGGTATGCACCAGGCGCAGCAGGCGCGGCTTTGGTAGAGTCTATCGTAAGAGATCAAAAGAAAGTATTCCCTTGTAGTGTAATGCTTGAAGGCGAATACGGACAAAGCGATATTTGCTTAGGCGTACCGGTAGTGATTGGTAAAAATGGTTGGGAGCGTATTATCGAATTGGAATTAAACGACGAAGAAAAAGCACTTTTTGCTAAAAGTGGCGACGCCGTTCGTAATATGAATAACGTTTTGGATACCTTGAGCATCTAATAAAAATATAAACCTTTTTTTTGGTTTCTAAAGCCCCTGTTTGAAAAAACGGGGGCTTTTTTTATGGGAACAAGTCAAAACCTTTATAAGAAATAAAATTCTTTTTATAATTGAAACACTTTAAATGTGTACGATAGTGCGTTGTATTAAAGTGTACAATAAAATATCTTTGCAAGTTACAAAATGCCTATGATGTATGAAAATATAAATCTCAAAATAGGAGATAGAATAAAAGCTTTACGAAAAATCAAAAATATTTCTCAAGAAACATTAGCCAATATGGCTGATATCGAAAGAGGCTATATGACAGGAGTAGAATCTGGAAAAAGAAACGTATCTGTAAAAGTGTTGAGTAAAATTATAACAGCACTGGATACAAGTTTTAGTGATTTTTTTAATGATAAAGAATTTGTGAAATGAGTAAGAAATTGACATTTATAGATTTGGTTGTAAAATATTAAAGAAGTCAAAATTTATTATGAAGAAGATAACTGTAGTCGCAGCTGTAATTTTAAAAGATGATGAAATTCTTTGTGTACAAAGACCTAAAAATAAATATTCTTATATTTCTGAAAAATTTGAATTTCCAGGTGGTAAAATTGAATTAAATGAAACAAATGAAGAGGCTTTAGAAAGAGAAATATTTGAAGAATTAAATATCATATTGGAAATCAAATCTTTCTTCATGACAGTTGTTCATAAATATCCAGATTTTGAATTGACTATGCATAGCTATTTATGTGAAGTTCAGACTAAAGAAATCGTTTTAAATGAACATATATCGCTTGAGTGGTTAAAAATAAATGAATTAAAGAAACTTGATTGGGCCAAAGCAGATATCCCAATAGTTGATAAATTAATTATGAATGGATAAAATAAGTGAAATTTTCAATTTAAGTCTGCAAACTGGTTTTGTAGATAAGACTATTATATCTGATGAAAATTTCCATCCTGAATTATTAGTAAACCAAAAGAATCCACCAAAAAAAGTGCTTTTAACTCTATTAAGAGAATTTGAAAACTGTGAAGAGTTTTATATTTCCGTTGCTTTTGTAACAACTAGTGGAGTTGCTACTATAATTAATAAACTAATTGAATTAGAAAAAAGGAATATAAAAGGCCAAATATTAGTTTCACAGTATCTGAATTTTTCACAACCTGAAGCACTTAAAAGATTATTGCAATTTAAAAATATTGATTTAAAAATTGTAACGACTGGAAATGCTCATTCAAAAGGCTATATATTTAAAAAAAACAATCACTATAATTTAATTGTAGGAAGTAGTAATTTGACTGCTCAAGCACTGACAACAAATAAAGAATGGAATATAAAAGTATCAGCATTAGATAATAGTGGTATTGTTGAAAAACTATTAAATGAATTTCATTCTGATTTTGAAAAAGCGACAGTGGTTTCAGAAGAATTCATATTGTCATATAATGAAATATATCAAAAGCAATTTCTTTTAAATAAAAATAATAATCTTGAAATTTTAACTGAAGTTCAAGAAACTATTACTCCTAATACAATGCAAAAAGAAGCATTGGAAAATTTGACTAAATTAAGAAATGAAAACAAAAATAAATCACTAATAATTTCAGCAACAGGAACAGGAAAAACTTATTTGTCAGCATTTGATGCAAAAGCTGTTAATCCTAAAAAGTTGTTATTTGTTGTTCATAGACTAACAATAGCAAAAAATTCATTAAAGACATTTCGAAAAGTTTTTGGACAAGATAAGACGATGGGATTGTATTCTGGAGACAAAAGAGAATTAGATTGTGATTTTGTATTTTCAACAATTCAAACTATTTCAAAGTCTACTCACTTAGAAATTTTTTCAAAAGACCATTTTGATTACATAATCATTGATGAAACTCACAGGTCAGGGGCCGAATCATATTTACGATTATTAAATTATTTTGAGCCTAAGTTTCTTTTAGGAATGACTGCAACCCCTGAAAGAACTGATGGAAATGATATTTTTCAATTATTTGACCATAATATTGCTTATGAAATAAGATTAAATAGAGCAATGGAAGAAGAATTGCTTAGCCCTTTTCATTATTATGGTGTGACTGATTTAATGATTGATAACAAAGAGATAGAAAATAAATCGGATTTCAATTTATTAATTTCAAGTGAAAGAGTTAATAGGATAATTGAACAGGCAAATTTTTACGGCAGTGATAATGGAATCATTAGGGGTTTAATTTTTTGCTCAAAAAAAGATGAAGCAATCAAATTATCTTCTTTATTTAATTTAAAAGGATTTAAAACTATTGCATTAACAGGTGATAGCTCTGAAGAAGAAAGATCAAAAGCAATTGAAAAGTTAGAGTCAGATAATTTAAATGAAAAGTTAGATTATATTTTTACAGTTGATATTTTTAATGAAGGTGTCGATATTCCTAAAATTAATCAGATCATCATGCTTCGTCCAACAGAATCTGCTATAATCTTTATTCAGCAATTAGGAAGAGGGCTAAGAAAAGTTGATGGAAAAAGCTATTTAACTATAATTGATTTTATCGGAAATTACGAGAATAATTATTTAATTCCTATCGCCTTATATGGTGATACATCATATAATAAAGATTCTCTTCGTAAATTAATAAGTGAGGGAAGTAGAACGATTCCAGGTTCTTCAACAATTAATTTTGATGAAATAACAAAAGAAAAAATATTTAAATCAATTGATTCTGCAAACATGCAATTATTCAGTGATTTAAAGAAAGATTATAATCTATTAAAATTCAAATTAGGGAAAATTCCTATGATGATGGATTTTATTAAACATGGTTCAAGAGATCCTTTTTTATATGTAAATTATTCCAATTCGTTTTATAATTTTATTACTAAAGTCGAAAAAGAACATGGATTTAAATTAACTAAAAAGCAAGAGATTTTATTAGAGTTATTTTCTAAAGAAATTAATAATTCGAAAAGAATTGACGAAAGTTATATTCTAAACCAGTTAATATTAAAAGGGAAACTTAGTATTTCTGAATTTAAAAATGGAATTTTTAAATTATATGGTTTTACTCCAAGTAAAGCTAGTATCGATTCTTGTTTAATAAATATCAACTTTTTATTCATTCGTAAAAATGAGAAAATTATATTCATTAAAGAAGATTCATTTCTATTTCATGACGAATTCATTGAAAATTTGAAAAATGATGATTTTAGAAACTTTCTATTGGATTCAATAAATTATTCTATTACAACATTTGAAAATCTATTTAATAGAGATTACTATAAAAATGGATTAATTTTATACAATAAGTATAGCAGAAAAGATGTTTGTAGATTATTGAATTGGGAAAAAGATATTAGCAGTACGGTCTATGGTTATAGAACTAATGGGGGAATTACACCTTGTTTTGTGACATATCACAAGTCTGATGACATTGATAGTACAATTAATTATAATGATCATTTTATAAACCCATCTACGTTTGCATGGGAATCAAGATCTAAAAGGAAATTAGATAGTGATGAAATTAAAAATGTTATAAATTCTGAACGAATTTTATTATTTGTCAAAAAAGAGGACGGCGAAGGAACTGATTTTTATTTCATGGGCGATGCTACAATAATTCCTGATTCAATAGAACAAAGTTATATGCAAGATTCAAACTTACCTGTTGTTCATTTTAAGTTTCATCTTGAGCAACCAGTTATTGATAGTGTTTATAAGTATATAACAACCAACAAAAAAACAAAAAATACAGAATTATATTTAATTGAAAAAGAAGGCATTACGTTGGAGAACAAAACTAGTTCAAATAATCTTATCCCTTTTTATGACTTTTATGCAGCGGCGGGTTCTTTTAGTGAAATGCAATCTGAAAAAGATTTTACTTTAATTGAAGTTCCAGTAAACGTAAAATATAAAGACGATTATTTTGCATGTAAAATTGTTGGGGAATCTATGAATAGAGTTATTCCTAATGGTTCAATTTGTTTATTTAAGCCAGATTCTGGTGGTAGTAGAAATGGTAAAATTGTTTTAGTTGAAAATATTGATATTCAAGACCCAGATTTTAATTCTTCATTTACAATAAAAACATATTCAAGTGTAAAAGAAACCTCAGAAGAAGGTTGGCAACATACAAGCATAGTCCTAAGACCAAATTCATTTAATTCTAATTATAAAGACATTATTGTAAATGAAGAAAATGGTATTGGAATGAGAATTGTAGGAGAATTTGTAGAGATTATTAAATAATGTTTATTTTTTTTGATTTCTTCTACTTTATTCCTTCTATTTTCACTAATGACAAATAAATATCTCCTTCCATATTTCCGCTCCTCATAATTTACAACAATCATTAGCTCCAAAAAAAACAAAATCACCCCTCTGAGCCGAAAAAAATCATAATCGGCTCAAAAAATGTCGTATATTTGAGCCGATAAATTAAATAATCGGCTCATGATATATAATTGGCAGTTACCTGATTGGCCAAATTTTCAATTTGACCCAACGCTTCACCGTGATGTGGAACGTGAATTTTTGATACGTTCTGCTAAAAACAAAGGTGCTGAAGATATTCTTACTTCGGATGATCAGCAGGAAACGATTTTGAATCTATTGGTACGCGAAGCATTAAAATCCTCTGAAATAGAGGGAGAAATGATTTCTAGAGTTGATTTGGTATCTTCAGTCAAAAAAAAGCTGGGACTTCAGACCCATCCTCGGATTATCAAGGACAAAAGGTCAATAGGTATTGCGGAAGCCTTGGTGGATTCTAGGCTTACCTATGCTCATGCGCTAACAGAAACGTATCTATGGCAGTGGCATCGAGCCATTTTGAGTCATTCGGCATATATTTCGCTAGGGCAATGGCGTAGCCACGAGGAGCCAATGCAAATTGTCTCTGGAAGTTTGACGCGTGAAGTCGTTCATTTTGAGGCACCGCCCTCCTCCGAAGTGCCTCGAGAGATGCAGCAATTTATTAGATGGTTTAATGCATCGGTAACGCATCCTTTGTATCAAAATCCTATCATACGATCCGCGGTAGCACATTTATATTTTGAAAGTATCCATCCTTTTGAAGATGGCAATGGACGTATAGGTCGTATTTTAGCAGAGAAATCATTGTCTCAATCGCTGGGATATCCCATTTTGATGAGTTTGTCGCATGCAATCGAAAAGGACAAAAAACAATACTATCAAGCACTAAAAAATGCACAACGCACTTTGGAAATCGATTCTTGGATTACTTATTTTGGTTCTATGGTGCTTCAAGCGCAACATCATTTTTATGAGACGTTACATTTCACAGTCAGAAAAACAAGATTTCTAGATAAAATAAAAGGTCTTTTGGATGAGAAACAAACCAAAGTGATCTATAAAATGTTGGAAGAAGACGAGGAGTTTAAGGGTGGTATGAATGCCGCAAAGTTTATGTCCATAACGAAAGTATCCAAAGCCACTGCAACAAGAAGCTTGTCGGATATGATTGAAAAACAGGTGTTGATAGCTACAGGTAAAGGTAGAAGCACCAACTATCAGTTAAATTTTTGAGCCGAAAAAAATCATAATCGGCTCAAAAAAAGCCGTTTTTATGAGCCGATTAGATAAATGAATGTCTTTGGTGCGGCGCATTTTATTTTTGTGGAACGACGGGGTTTTTCTAGTTACTAATAACTAAAACCTAAATTTACTTCTTTCTGCGTTCATAATGGCAGCATCCGTGAAGTTTGTCATAAACTTGGTCGTCGGCTGTAAATTTTTCATTGTCGTAGCCTGCGTCAGCAATTTTTTGAAGCAGTTTTTCAGGATTGGTCTGAAGGCTGTCGTAAGTAATAGTTACTTTTTGTTTGGAGGCGCTCCATGTGCCTATCGAAACATTTCGTTGAAAAACAGCCGTTTCAATATTTTTTTTACACATACCACAATTCCCCGAAACTTCAAAAGTGTCTATTTTTTTATTTTTTATTTGCCCAAAGCTAAGCTGAGCAATAAAAAGGAACACGACCAATCCAATTATTTTAATATATTTCATATTCTTTTTATACAAATATAATTCAATTTGTACCAATCTTACGTATGAAAAATTAAATGCATCAACGCCAAATTTTGTCACTCCTTTGCGGTATATTTGTCATCAAAATATAAAGCATTATGAATTATTCACAATTAGTAGACAAACATTTTCCGAAATATTTTAATTACCGCACGTTGCGTTGCATTTTTGACCCAAAGGTTTCGGAATGGCATCGTTGTAATATGGAAAAAAAGTTAGAGATTTTAGGCAATCTACTTACCATAAAGCCGCTCGATTATTGGGTAAATAGTTATGCAAAGTACTACAAGAGTTTGAAAAAAGAGTATGTATTGGTGGATATTCCCGAGGCGCTTTTCCGCATGTATCAAGCGGCCCAAATCACCGAAGAGTTTCAATTGGTAGAGGCGATTCATTTGTATTTGGTTCAAAGCCAAATGCATCTTATTCCAGGATTTAGAAGGGTATATAGATCCGAAAATTTGGTGTCGCTTATGGGTCCTGAGTTTGAAAAACATCAAAAAGCGCACGAGGAGTATTTACAAAATGTTTCTGAATTATTGGCTTCGTATAATAATGAACATATAGCGATTTAAAAAATCAAAACTATAAACCAAAAAAAAAGAGACGCCAATTTGACGTCTCTTTTTTTTATTATTAAAATGTAGTACAAATTATTTGTTTGCGCTTACATTCAATTTTTGAGTAAATGTACCTTTGTTAGAAATAACTTCTACAAAATAAATACCTGATTTTACATTAGGGATAGCTACTTGGTATTCATTAGAACGACCTAAGTCTTTAGTATAAACAACTTTTCCTAATAAATCTACAACGTTTAATTTAACCGCTTCACCAGTCGAGTTACTTAAAGTAAACTCACCATTAGGTGCTGGATTAGGATAAACGGAAATCATTGTTGATAGATCTTTATTAGAGATAGAAGATTTACATTTCGCATCAGTAGAAGGTATAACTTTAACCGTTTTTTCTAATTTTACAAAACAAGCTCCTAATGTAGATTCTAATGTTACACGAACATTGTTTCCAGCAGTTGGGAATTTGTAATTAGCCGGTTCATATAAAGTTGAAAATGTTGAAGTTCCATTTTTCCATAAATATTTCCATTTATCGGATTCAGTAGATGTGTTTGTAAACACAACATCTTTATTTTGACAAGGCTCTGCAGGATCAATATCAAAAGAAAGTTGATTTACTTTTACATTACTAGCTAACTTTACTTCAGTAGTAGCGGTTGCATTACATAATCCGTTAGAAACCGTCACGATGTATTCGCCTTGTTTTACTTTTGTAAGTGTACTAGTAGTTGTTGTTTGTCCTGAACTCCAAGTATAAGATCTTTGAAGATTGGTTCCACCTACTGAAGTAGGTCCTGTAACTTGAACTACAATGGATTTATTAGTATCTGTACAACTTGTTAAAGTTACGGTATTAGAAAAAGTAGCTGTTAAAGCTGCAGAAGAAACCGTTACATTAGCTGAAGCTTGGAATGCACCGTTTACTGCGGTAACTGTATAAGGTCTTGAAGCCGCACCAATCGTAGCTACTGGATTTGCAATTGTAGCATCGGATAAATCTGTAGCAGGAGTCCATGTGTATTTTGTGCTGTCTGGATTGCCCGGAACGCCTGTTAAGTTAGCAAATAAATTTACGGTTTCGCCAAGGCAATATTTTGCATTAGCTGCTGTAGATTGAGAAGAAATGATATTAACTTGTGGATCTAAAGTCACTTTTCCAATTGGGAAAATACCCCATGTTTGAGTTTCATAATAATTACATGGCACTTGATCAGGAATATTTAAAGCACTATTTCCATAAAATAATAATCTTGCAGGACCATCAGAAAAACGAACTACACCCGCATAATCCGAAATACCATATCGATTTTGGTTTGAAAAAATACTTGTAGCAGAAGCGCAAGAAGCAATATTTTTACTATGTGCTACAGCAATACCATTAGAATCGGAAGTACTAAAGTACTCTAAAACCACTACAGGAACTGCACCGATTGGGAAAACAATAGGAGTACCTGCATACGTATAATTATCAATAGAATCATTTGGACCTAAAATAACGCGTTCGGTTTGTAAATAAATCACATTAGAGATAGAATCATATCCTCTTGTATAACCGCCTGCTCCAATAGTAGTATGACCAATTTTTACAACAAAAGTATCTGTTGTTGTTTTACTGCTACGAACTGTAATTGCATTGATAAATAGTGTATCTAAAGTAAACTGAGCTTTAGTAGCGTCATATTGAATAATCTCTCCAGTTTGTAAAGATCCATAAGGCATCGAATTAAAAATCTGAGCAATTCTTTTTGCGCTATACGTAAATTGAATATTTGAAGTATCTACTCTTGAGTTTAATACATATCGCATGGTGTTTGAAAAATTACTTGCACCACCCGCATTAGTAAAATTCCAGTTTAAATAGTTGAATTCGTAATCTTCGGTACTTGTTCTCGATTTCACTTTTTTGTTAGAAGTTGCTTTTTGAGCGACATAAGCAGGAACTTCTTTCCCTTGATTAAAAACAACTTTATTTCTTAAATCCATTTCTTGTGCAAATCCAATTTGGAAAGCGAAAATGGTCAAGATAAATAGAATAAATCTTTTTTTCATGATTATTTAATATTAAATGATTAATTAATGTTTATTGAATTGCAAAGATAATGCAAAATATTTAAACAAAAATAAGATTTGATTTAAATATTGTTGCAGGTTAAAATTTATTACGGCGACTTAAAAGGTCAAAATTGTTGACGAAAACCACTTTGGGTTGAATTAAAAGTATAAAAATAGCCCACATCATCCAGATCGATGGCTTGGCAAAATGTTGCCCAAATACAATATGAAACGGCCAAATCAGTACAATACAAGCTAATAATATTTTTCGTATGGTTTCCGAAAATGCGCTTTTTTGATTATGAATAAATGCAAACAATACAAAAATTGGATTGAGCCATAATAAATTCAAATTCATTTTAGTAATGCCGTGTTCGGTAAAAAACCATTCAAAAGTAAGTACCATGCCTCCCAATCCAAAAAGCAAAAACAAAAAGGATTTTAAATAAGGAATCCATGTTCGTTTTGAAAATCGAATATAAATAGATAAAGCAAAAATAAACCACGCCAAATGCAATGGCGATGAGGTGTTTTCTGTAATAATATCTTCGGAAACCGGCAAAAGCACGCGCTCATAGGCTACTAAAGGTTTTTGATTCCATTCGTTTTTGCTTAATTGTATGGATTTATAAACAAATTCTGGCAAAAACGTATATTCGCGCGGCGTTGCAATTTTATCTGCAGGTAATCCAATGCCCAAATCCATCCCCCAGTCAATCATCGGAACGGATTGTTTTGCATTTTGATGAATCAATCCTCGGAAACTTGATGGTGGATTTGCTTTAAAATATTGAAGTGAAATGCCCTTTGTTTTTTGTTCCAATAAATCGATGATTTTTGTCGCGCAATTGTTGTATAAAAAATCGTATCGATACATTTTATTTGCCTCCAAAATATTCCATTCTAAAAAGGAAATAATTTCTTTGGTTTGCGAATCCGAAAGATTTAAAATTTGTTCCTTTACTTCGCGTTGTTGATACACGTATTGCGCAAAAAAATCCTCAAAAGATTCTTTACCTACTTTATAATCCAATTTACCATTAATAAATTTAGGAATAAAAGCGGGGTCTTCAAAATCAAAAAGTCCGTAATTATAGACGACATCTGTTTTCGTTAGGGTATCTACAACCCGAATGGCACTATGTCCGAAAGTGCTGTATATTTCTTGTCCTTTGCCACATGTTAATACACTGATTTGTTGTGCATAAGATTTTGTAAAAAAGCACAATAAGATTATAAAATGATAAACAAATTTCACGCGAATCATTTAAATGCTAATTAACGAGCCAAACCGCCACAAACACCTAAAACTTGTCCCGTCACATAGCTGCTCATATCGCTTCCAAGAAAGATAACCGCGTTGGCTACTTCTTCTGGATTTGCAAATCGTTTAAGCGGAATTTGCTCAAAATATTTTTTCTTTAAATCTTCAGGAAGCGCAT
This sequence comes from Chitinophagaceae bacterium, assembly GCA_017495115.1. GTDB lineage: Bacteria > Bacteroidota > Bacteroidia > Chitinophagales > JADJOU01 > CHPMRC01. The sequence continues at coordinate 73,675 of JAFEIJ010000039.1, forward strand.
CGGTCATATCGGTTTGGATAAATCCTGGTGCAATCGCGTTGCATCGGATATTTCGGCTTCCCAATTCATCGGCAATAGATTTGGTAAGACCAATCATTCCCGCTTTTGAAGCCGCATAATTGGCTTGACCTGCTTGTCCTTTTAATCCTACAATAGAAGTAATATTGATAATGCTCCCTTTTTTTTGTTTGAGCATTACAGGCGCAGTATGTTTGATTAAATTAAAAGCAGATTTTAAATTGTTGTCCATCACGTCATCCCAATTTTCTTCACTCATTCTCAATAATAAATTATCTCTAGTAATTCCGGCATTATTTACTAAAATATCGATGCTACCAAAAGTAGAAAGTGTTTTTTCTACAAATTGTTTGGCCTCTTCAAAGTTTGACGCATCACTTTTTACCGCCAATCCTTTAACGCCATAGGATTCCACTTCTGCAACCAGTTCTAAAGCTTTTTGTTCGCTCGAATGGTATGAAAAGGCAACATTTGAACCTTGTTTTGCCATTTCTAAAACAATAGAACGGCCAATACCACGGCTACCGCCGGTTATAATACTTGATTTTCCTTCTAATAATTTGTGCATAAATTTTAAATATAGTTGATTTTGAAATTGCGAATTTTTAATTTTTTTTATCGATAAAATACTCGTAGAAATAATAACCAATAGTGAGCACGATAAATACACTAAAAATGCCTAAAATAGGATAGCCTATAGATTTTATGAGGTGAATATTTTCTTTAATAAAAGGAATCTCAAATAATGGCATTTTCCTTGTTTATGAGTGCAAATATAAATAAAAAAGTGAAAATAACAAAATGGAAATGAATTATTGAAGTATCGATTTAATGACTTTAGCAATTAATGCGCCTTCTGCTTTACCAGCCAATGCCTTATTTGCAATGCCCATAATTTTTCCAAATTCTTTAGCATCAACGATTTGATGTTGTTCAATGAGTTCTTTAATAAGCGTCTCTATTGCTTCTTCAGAAAGTTGCTCGGGTAAAAAAGTTTGTAAAACCTCTAATTCTTCTTTTTCGACACTTGATAAGTCAAAACGATTTTGTTTTTCAAAAACCTCGATACTTTCTTTACGCTGTTTAGCCAATTTATTTATAATCGCAATCTCTTTTTCTGGAGTCATTTCGCCAGCACCTTTTTCTGTTTTTGCATTTAATATAGCGGCTTTGATGGCTCTTAAGGCTCTTAAAGCGCCATCATTTTTGTTTTTCATGGCTTCTTTAAGCTGTTGCATCACGTTTTCTTCTAAATTCATTTCTATGTATTTTATAATTGCAAAAATAAAACTTTACAATTGAATAGTGATTTAAATAAATGAGTAAAAATGAAATTTTAGATAATTCATCTATAATAATTTTCATTTTTGTATCTTTGTACCTCAAATTTTAACTTTTATATAATATGAGTGCTCAAAAAAACTTTGTATCTCTAAAAGATGAAACGATAAGAATGTTTGACAATCCGATTTTAGATTGGTTTTCTAAAATTCATTGGTCTGCGCCTTTAATTGTTTGGGTTCCTGTTTTCTTGTTTTGTTTGTATTCGGCCATTCGCCACGATCTTGGTTTAATGATTATTCCTTTCTTTTTTGCAGGTTTAATTATATGGACGTTATCAGAGTATGTCTTGCATCGTTTTGTGTTTCATTACCATCCAACGAGCCAATTTGGTCAAAAAATTCATTTTGTTATGCACGGGGTACATCACGATTATCCAAATGATAGCAAAAGATTGGTTATGCCTCCAGTGCTTTCTATATTGATTTCTATTCCTTTTGCCTTAGGATTTTGGTTTGGTTTTGGTCAAAATGGAGCCAGTTTTGCGGCGTTTGCAGGAATGATATTCGGATATTTATCTTATGATATGCTTCACTATGCGGTACACCATGCCAAATGGACAAATTCATATTTTGTAAAATTAAAAAAACATCATATGGCGCATCATTTTGTGCACCCCGAAGAAGGATTTGGTGTTAGTAGCACCATTTGGGACCATATTTTTGGTACTACGATCAAAAACGAAAAATAGTCGTATTTTTATGAACTATGGAAACACATCATCTCAAGCGTTTTTTTACCGAAATTACCGATTTTAGTAAAAAAGAATTTATTTTTATTCTTAGTGTTATTGGTTTTGTGGTTGTTCTAAAAACAGGCGCGTATTTTTATACAAATCAGACGAAATCATATTCCTTTGAAGTAATAGAAAGGCCAAAAGGCAGTTTTGAAGGTTATGATGAAAATCAAAATAATTACCAATACGATAAAAAAACATACAATAACAATCGATGGGATAAAGCCAATCTGTTTAATTTTGATCCCAATACAATTGATGAGCAAGGGTTGCTAAAAATAGGTTTTAGTCCAAAAGTAGCCAAAATTTTTCTTAATTATCGCAATAAAGGCGGTCGATTTAAAACGAAAGAAGACGTCAGTAAAGTTTTTGGAGTTTCACCGAAATTGTATCAACATATCGAAAATCACATTGATATCGATCCAAAAAATATTTCGACACCAACGCATTCAAAGCCGTCGTTTGAAAATACAATTATCGACATCAATAAAGCCAACGTAGATCAATTAAAATCGTTGTATGGAATTGGTAATTATTATGCTCAAAAAGTTGTAGAAACGCGAGAGAAAATTGGATGTTATGTTAATATCGAGCAATTTCGATTTATTTGTAGAATGCCTGATTCTACGTTTGATAAAATTAAATCTCGGATCACGCTTTCCAATTCGATGATTAAAAAAATAAACATTAATAAAGCAAGCAAAGAAGCACTTGAAAGTCATCCATTTATTGCCAAATGGCAAGTGGAAGATATTTTGAAACATCGTCCAATTTATGGTGAAGCAGATTTGCTAGAACTTTATACATTTAAAAATCCAAAATATCGAAATGCAATGCCGTATTTTGAATATTAAACCTTGAATTTACAGCTTTGAATTTTAAATTTTTTTCATTTTTTTGGATATTTGTTTTTAGTGTAATGGCTCCAAAGCTTTTCGCTCAAAATGCAGTTTTGAAAGTGAGTGAAAGTCATATAGAAAAAGTTTTTCCCGACGAAGTTTTTTTAGAATTTTTAATCTATTCCGAATCCGAAAAAGGTAGCGTACCAATTGAAAATATAGAAGCGATCGTTAGGAATGAATTAATTAAAAATCAAATAGATCCGAAGCGTTTTTTGCCTTCCGGAAATATTCGTTCTTTAAATCAAAATTATAGAAAATATAGAATTCATTTAATCGATAAAAAAGAATATCTTACTATTTATCCATTTTTATTCAAAAATCCATTTATTCAGTCCCTTCAAGTGACAAAAACCATTTTTAAAAAACAAACTCTGACGAATTTACAAGAGAAAATGGTGCTTAATTTGTGGGAAAAATCCGAACAGAGTGCTCGAATATTAGCTCAAGTTGCCAATAAAAAAACATCGGATATTCTTGAAATTGACGCCACGCAAGTTTTTAATGAAAATAAAACGCAACGAAATAAAGACAATCAAATAGGAAATTTAATCGAAGAAGAATTTAAAAATGCCATTCAAATTCATTTTAAATTGCATAAAGATTCGATAAAGAATCCTAATGCCATTTCAAAAATTACAGTTATAGGAACGGCGCAAGATTTCTTTGCCGCCCAAAATGCCGAAATTAACTTTGATTTATTTAATAACGAACTTAAAAAAAGTGAAGTCCAATTAAGTCAGTTGTTGCAGAAAACGATTCAAAAATGCAATGAACTTTCTATTCAAAATCAAAATGTCTTTTATCTTCAAGATGAATATGAAGATGTTATTCGATTTCGAATTGAAAACTTAAATGACCAGCAATTAAATGGACTTATCGAATATTTAGGAGCAAATAAGAATATTTTAAACTTAAAAATCAAGCATTTTACATCAAATGAAAATATTCAGAGTCAAAACATGTTATTTTCAAGAGCGCTTCAAGATGCAAGACAGAAAGCAAATAAATTTGCGTTTCTAATAGGTAAAAATATTGAAAAAATAATTGAAATGGAATCTTTAAATCCTATAGAATCTACTTATACCAACGAACCAGATTGGTCGAGTCAATATACGCTTGAAGAATGGCGTGAAAAATGTATGGTGTTGTTACAAAAGAAAATTAAAGTGTCTTTTACCGCAGAATGATTAAACATATGAACGTCCTAATTACCGAAAAATTTCACCCAATTCTTATCCAAAAATTTTCAGAGTTTGGACTACAATGTGATGTATTTGAAGATATTGACACTCAAGGAGTCCATGAAATTATAGCGAATTACGAAATTCTAATAGTCAATAGTAAAATAAAAGTGGATGAAATTTTGCTTCAAAAAGCCAAAAAATTAAAAGCAATTGGTCGTGTTGGTTCTGGAATGGAAATAATAGATTTAGATTATTGTAAGGCAAATCAAATATTTGTTTGTAGCGCCCCCGAAGGAAATCGAAATGCGGTAGCGGAGCAAGTTTTAGGCTTTTTATTATCTCATTTTCAAAATTTATCCAAAGCCCAAGACTCCTTATTAGCTGGTAAGTGGGAGCGCGAGCTACATAGAGGAATAGAATTAAACGGAAAAACAATAGGACTTGTCGGTTTTGGAAATACGGGTCAGCAATTGGCAAAACTTCTTTCAGGATTTAATTTAGAGGTTTTGGCTTATGATAAACAACCCATAAAAACCGATATTAAAAATGTAAAAATAGTGTCTTTAGATGATATTTATAAAAATGCGGATATTGTCTCGCTTCATTTGCCTTTAAATAGTGAAACATTACATTTTGCAAATGCACACTTTTTTAATTCTTTTCATAAAAACATATGGTTTGTCAACACGTCAAGAGGTAAGGTTTGTAATACAATTGATTTGATAACAGCTATAAAAAATGGGAAAATTCATGCAGCAATGTTGGATGTTTTTGAAGAAGAACCATTAAAAATAAATGAAGATATTAAAATGTTATGCCAATCTAATAAAATGTTTATTACGCCACATATTGCAGGATGGACTTATGAAAGCTATGAACGACTAGCCCGTATGATCGCCGATAAAATTATCAATTATCTAAAAAATTAAAAATGAATCCTTATATTTTAGCTATAGAGAGTTCTTGTGACGATACTTCCGTAGCGGTTTTACATGGCAATAAAGTTTTATCAAATATCGTATATACACAAAAAATTCATGAAGAATTTGGTGGCGTTGTTCCTGAATTAGCGTCTCGAAATCATGAGCAAAAAATTGTATTAACCGTTCAAAAAGCACTTCAAGAAGCCCAAATTAATAAAAAAGAAATTCAAGCAATCGCTTTCACAAAAGGTCCTGGACTTATTGGGTCTTTACTTGTAGGTGTTTGTTTTGCCAAATCGCTGGCGTTGGCTTTAAATATTCCTTTAATTGAAGTCAATCATATGCAAGCCCACGTTTTAAGTCCGTATATTGAGCAAGAAAATGTCGAATTTCCGGCGTTGAGCTTAATTGTTAGTGGCGGCCACACACAATTAGTTTATATCAAAGACTATTTAGACATGGAAATCATTGGTCAAACCATTGATGATGCGGCAGGCGAAGCCTTTGATAAAGCGGCAAAAATGCTAAAATTAGAATATCCAGGCGGCCCTTTAATTGATAAACATGCCAAAAATGGTAATCCAAAAGCATTTGAATTTTCAAAATCAAAAATAGCGGATTATAATTTTAGTTTTAGTGGTGTCAAAACATCTATTTTATACTTTTTACAAAAACAAACGCAGTTAAATCCCAATTTTATTCAAGAAAACTTAGAGGATTTGTGCGCATCAATTCAATATACTATAGTTTCAAACCTGATTCAAAAAGCAGAAAAGGCAGCTAAAAATTTAAACGTAAAACATATTTCACTTGCAGGAGGTGTTTCTGCAAACAGTAGCTTAAGAACCGAATTTGTTAAATTAGGTGAAAAACTCAATATTCCAAGCTACATTCCGTCATTTCAATATTGTACAGATAACGCCGCGATGATCGGCTTTGTTGGGCATTTTTTGTATGATAAACAAATTTTTAGCCACCAAGAAGCCGAACCATTGGTAAAAAATTATGCTTTATAAAAAAAATATTTTTAACTTTGCGTAAGTTTTATTGTCAAAAGATAAAATAATTTAAAAAATGAAGCGTTTATTAGGTTTTTTTGTGGTGTTAATTTTTATTGTTTCGAGCTATAGTTTCGAAATGATGGATACAAATGCTTTAAGAATCAATCCACAACCTATAAAAACAACAGCTTCGGTTTATTGTGATTATGGCATTCAGCGTATTGAAGTCTATAATTTATTAGGCAATTTAGTTATTGATAAAATGCAAGAAGGTATTCTTGATTTTTCCGAATTACCATCAGGATATTATTTGGTAAAAGCATACACCAATAAAGGTGAATTTGTTAAAAGGGTTTATAAAATTTAATTTCATTTTAGCCCATGGCAAATATTTTTCAGCGGCTAACACTACCTGGTTTTGAGCGTGTCCCTGTTTTAAAAGTTTTACAACTTGTTTTAAAAGAAATCTTTTCGCCCGTATTGATGTTGCGCGCCAAAGCGATTGCGTTTAGCTTTTTTTTAGCATTGTTTCCTTCTATTATATTTTTATTTAGCTTGCTGCCCTATGTTCCTATTGATAATTTTGCGAATGAAATTATTGGTTATCTAAAGCGAGTGGCGCCCAACAAAGAAATGGTCAATTTATTTTTACCGATTGTAAATGATATTTTAGGTCAGCCAAAAGTGGGCGTATTATCTATAGGTTTTTTGTTGATTATTTTCTTTATGAAAAATGGTGTGATTACAATGATGCAATCCTTCAATGTGCATTTTGATCATAAAGATCCTTTTTTGTTTGTCAAAAATCAAATTAAATCAATCATTCTTACATTAATCATATTGTTTTTGTTTGTATCTACGATTTTCCTGTTGGTTTTAGGTAAAACGATAATGACCTTTATATTTAATTTCTTTGATTATGATGGTCAATTTTTGGTTGTTTTAATTGATTTTTTGAGGTATACCATTAGTATTTCTCTAAATGTGTTAGTCGTTTCGATTCTATATAATTACGGCCCCGCACTAAAAATTCAACAGCGATTTATTACTCCCGGTTCTATTTTAGCAACGACACTTATCATTGGTGTTTCATTACTGTTTTCCAAATATATCATTCATTTTGGGAATTACAATAAGCTCTATGGTTCTTTGGGAACGATTATGCTTACAATGATTTGGCTTTATTGGAATAGTATGGCAATACTTATTGGTTTTGAAATTAATAGAAGTATTTACTTTTTGAAATCAAAAAAAAGTAAAAAAGCGTAGAAAATATATTTGAAGTAAGGCTTTTTAAAAATATTTAAGTAAATTTGTAGGTATAAATTGCTTTTAATGAGCTCAATCCGTAATGTCCTTTTTGATATAGAACCTCCAAAGTTATATTTTTTGGGAATTTCAACGATGTTAAAAGATATTGTTTTAATCTCAAAGATGAATAGCATTTTAGACGAACCCTTTTTTTTTGCTTCTAATTTTAGTGTTTTAATTGATAAAAAAGAAGCCCATTTTACCATGTTTAAAAGTAGTCATTTTGAAGAAAAAGAACAAAGAGCGCTCATCATTTGTGCTTCAAACGAAAATGCAAATCTAATAAAAGGCCTTAAAGGAATTGATTTTTTACTTGTAGCTAATTTTCCTTTAAAAAAATGGAAACAGAAATTGAGCGAACATACATTCATTCAGTTGCTTCTTGAAATTGAAGAAAAAAGTATGAAGCCTCATATTCCTTCTTTAAATAAAATATTTGAAGTATGAATTTCTTAGTTGGCCCTTCAGAATTGCATCCAAAAATAAACATTTTTTGGTCCGAATTTCTCGAAAAGGGCTACGGAAGTATTTCGCATCGTAGCGAAGCATTTCATCAATTGCATCAGGAAACTATACAATTATTGCAGGAAATACTTCAAATTCCAAAAGATTTTGGCATTTTTTTTAGTGGTTCGGCTTCCGAAATTTGGGAACGCATTTTGCTTAATGGCGTCAATCAGTATTCATATCATTTAATCAACGGCTCGTTTTCAAATCGTTTTTATGATTATGCACAATGGCTAGATAAAAAACCAAGTCAATATCAAGTTCCGTTTGGAGCTATTTTTGACCTTGATCAAATCCTTGTTCCCAACGAATCGGAAATGCTATGCGTAACCCAAAATGAAACGTCAACTGGTGTTTGGTTGCCTTCCGAGTGGATTAAAAAACTAAAAGAGAAAAAGCCGGATGCTTTATTGGCTTTAGATATTGTAAGTAGTGCGCCTGTTTTTGTGCCCGATTTTAACGTTGTAGATACGGCTTTTTTTTCGGTGCAAAAAGTGTTTGGACTGCCCGCTGGGCTTGGCGTTTGGATTGCTAGTCCCAAAATGTTAGAAAAAGCTAAATCCATAAAGTCGTTTAAATCTATTGGTGCGCATCATCAATTGGATATCCATTGGAAAAATTTTGAAAAAAATGAAACCTATTCCACGCCCAATATTTTAGGCATTTTTTTACTCAATCGGGTCCTTCAAGATTTTATCAAAAACGATTGGAATTTTGAATCGAATCGAATCAAAAAACGCGCTCAAGATTGCTATGAAATTTTTGAAAATGGAAAAAATTTGTATCCTTTGGTCAAAGAAAAGCAGTTTCGGTCTCCTACAATTATTGTTTTAGAAAGTCCTACAGAACAAACTATACAAGACATAAAGAAAAAACTCAACGAAGAAAACATTAAAATAAGTAACGGATACGGCCCAAAAGCTGCATTCCAAATACGAATTGCAAATTTCCCGAGCATTTCAGATGACGCTTGGCAATATTTAACGAATATTTTAAAGACATTTATATGAATCCATCAAGCGAACTTATTCTAAATCCTGATGGTAGCGTATATCATCTCAATTTATTGCCCGAAGATATTGGCGAGACTATTTTTTTTGTAGGCGATCCCGATCGAGTTAAAGATGTTTCAAAGTATTTTGATCGAATTGAAACGAAAAAACAGAAAAGAGAATTTGTAACCCATACGGGATATATCGGAGATAAAAAATATTCGGTCATTTCTACAGGAATCGGAACAGATAATATTGATATTGTTATCAATGAGTTGGATGCTTTGGTAAATATTGATTTAAATACCAAATACGTTTTACCAGAGCTTAAGCAATTGACATTCATTCGAATTGGCACTTCGGGCGCGCTTCAAAAAGATATAGAAATTAACTCCTTGCTTTTAAGTAAAGCCGCCATAGGCATGGAGGGTATTCAGCATTTTTACGAATACTCGTATTCGAATAATGAAGAAGTCTTACAAAATGAATTTATGGATTTTCTTGGTCAAAATAAAATTAACCTTTTAAAACCTTATGCGGTATTTGCAGATACGAACTTGTTAGAAAAATTGCCTTCTGATTATCATGGAATTACGATTACTAATGGCGGATTTTATGGACCACAAGGAAGACAAGTTCGCGCCGTACCAAAATCTAAAAATTTATTAGATGTTTATGCCGCATTTCAATCTACATTTGGCCCCATTACTAACTTAGAAATGGAAACCGCGGGCATATATGGTCTTAGTAATCTGTTGGGGCACAAAGCCATTTCAGCCAACGTTATTATTGCCAATCGGGCACTGAATCAATTTTCTAACACGCCACACGAAGCAGTAGAAAAAAGTATTCAAAGAATTATGGAGTGTCTTTAGCTTTTAGCAGGTAAGACTTTAGTCGTACAATCACCAAAACCAATTGTTACGCCATCTTTTTTAGCGAATCCTCTCATGATGCAGGTGTCATTATCTTTAAGAAAAACACGCTCGGTGCCATCTTTTAATTGAATAGGTTTGGTGCCTTTCCAAGCCAATTCTAGCATAGAGCCGAATTCGTGCGGTTCGGGGCCACTAATTGTGCCAGAGGCCATTACATCACCAACGTTTAAATTACATCCATTTACCGTGTGATGCGCCAATTGCTGACACATGTTCCAATACATATATTTAAAATTAGAGCGACAAATCACCGTCTCCTCTTGGTTTTCAGGAGCAATAGCTACTTCTAATTCAATATTATAATTTTTCGCTCCTTCAAATTCAAGATATGGAAGTACTTTTGGGTTTTGATCCTCGCCCGCTACACGGAATGCATCCAAAGCTTCAATTGGAACCACCCAAGGAGAAGCCACACTCGCAAAGTTTTTACCTAAAAATGGCCCTAGTGGCACATATTCCCATTGTTGGATATCTCTTGCCGATAAATCATTAAATAAAAATAAGCCAAAAATGTATTTTTCTGCATCTTTAGTAGAAACGGTCTGCCCCAATTCGGTAGCTTGCCCTACAACAAATCCGACTTCAAGTTCAAAATCCATGCGTTTACTTTCACTATATATTGGAGGTTCGCTTTCAACGGGCTTAATTTGTCCTTTAGGACGATGAAATGGCGTCCCTGAAACTACAATCGAACTGGCTCTTCCGTGATAACCTACAGGAATATGAAGCCAATTAGGCAATAAAGCATTAGCAGGATCTCTAAACATAATCCCGACATTGGTTGCATGCTGTCTGCTAGAATAAAAATCCGTATAATCTCCAATTTTAATCGGCAAATGAAGCTTCGCTTGATCCATTTCAACAAAAAAATCTGCTTTATTTGAGTGATTTGTGAGTAAGTCATTTCCCATTTCTAATAAGGAAGCAATTTGCAAACGAATCGCATTTGTTTTTTCTTTTCCTAAAGCCATAAAGGAATTAATCGAATTTTGATTCGCAATTTCTGGATTCAAATCTATTAATTGATGTAAAGCTAACTCATATAAATCCAAAATTTTATCGCCAATTGCGACACCGATTCTTGGTGTTTTTTGAGCCGTTGAAAAAATACCATACGGTAAATTTTGAATTGGGAAAATACTGCCTTGAGCACTTGCTACCCAAGATTTTTTATCAAATGAAATCATAATTGTAAAAAATTAGAATAATTTTCAAAGATACAAATTTTGATAAAAAACAACTTTGAATCTTTTTCTTTACATAATTTTCAATCGAACCTTATGATATTTATCAAAGGATTTCTTTGATTTTTGTTATTTTTACCGATTAAAATTTAGAGAAAATGCAACTTTCAGGACTCGAACCTTTAGTAATTAGTTCGCAAACAAATTTTGTAAATATTGGAGAACGAACCAATGTTACGGGATCTTCCGTATTTTTAAAAATGATTAAAGAAGGTCGTTTTGATGATGCATTAAGTGTAGCTCGCGATCAAGTAGAGGGAGGCGCTCAAATTTTAGATGTGAATATGGATGAAGCCATGATAGATGGTAAAGAAGCTATGGTTACGTTTTTGAATCTCATTGCTTCAGAGCCCGATATTGCTCGAATTCCGATTATGATTGACAGTAGTAAATGGGAAATCATCGAAGCGGGACTTCAATGTATTCAAGGTAAAGGTATTGTCAATAGTATTTCACTAAAAAATGGCGAACCAGAATTTATTGAACAAGCCAAAAAACTAAAAAAATATGGTGCTGCAGTCGTTGTCATGGCATTTGACGAAAAAGGACAAGCCGACACTTATGAACGTCGAATTTCAATTTGTAAAAGAAGTTATGATGTTTTAGTTGATGTAGTAAAATTTAATCCAGATGATATCATTTTTGATCCAAATATATTTCCAGTTGCAACAGGTATAGAAGAACATAAAAATTACGCATTAGATTTTTTTAAAGCGACAAAATGGATTAAAGAGAATTTACCTGGTGCTAAAGTTAGTGGTGGTGTGAGTAATGTGTCTTTTTCATTTAGAGGAAATAATACGGTTCGCGAAGCCATGCATTCAGCGTTTCTTTTTCATGCAATTCAGCATGGAATGGATATGGGAATCGTAAATCCAACGATGCTTGAAGTTTATGACGATATTCCAAAAGATTTATTAAAAGCCGTAGAAGATGTACTTCTAAATAGAGAAGAAAATGCTACTGAAAATTTATTGGAACTCGCTGAATCGCTTAAAGGAAACCAAAAACAAAGTAAAAAAGAAGAGGAAGCTTGGCGCCAACTTTCAGTAGAAGAGCGACTGAAACACGCTTTAGTTAAAGGAATTATTGAACACATCGAATCAGATACGCTTGAAGCTCTAGAAAAATATGGAAAAGCACTTTTGGTTATCGAGCAACCTTTGATGAATGGCATGAATGTGGTAGGCGATCTTTTTGGAAGTGGAAAAATGTTTTTACCTCAGGTGGTAAAAAGTGCGCGAGTAATGAAAAAATCGGTTGCGGTGCTTGAACCATATTTGATGCAAGATGGACAAGTTGGTAGTAAAGCAGGTAAAATTTTGATGGCTACTGTTAAAGGTGATGTGCATGATATTGGCAAAAATATTGTTGGCATCGTTTTACAATGTAATAATTTTGATGTAGTCGATTTAGGTGTAATGGTTCCAAAAGAAACGATTCTTGAAGAAGCACTCAAACACAATGTTGACATCGTAGGACTCAGTGGATTGATTACTCCTTCGTTAGATGAAATGATCGATGTAGCCGTATTGTTCGAAAAAAATAATGTCAAAATTCCAATTTTGATTGGAGGTGCCACAACGAGTGAAATACACACCGCAGTTAAAATCGAACCGAACTATTCGGGCGTAGTAATGCATGTTTTAGACGCTTCAAAAAGTGTTCCTGTTGCTACAAAATTAATTAGCAGCGAAAAAGCAATATTTGGACAAGCCGTTAAAGATAAAAATGAAGATATTCGAAAGGCATATGCCAATCGAAGCCAAAAATCGCCTATTATTTCTTTAGAAGAAGCCCGAAAAAATGCGTTAGAACTGGATTGGACTAAATATCAACCCAAAAAACCGAATGAAATTGGCATTGAAGTCACTGAAAATATTCCTATTCATGTGGTTAGACCATTTATAGATTGGAGTCCATTTTTCAATAGTTGGGAATTAAAAGGCACGTTCCCTAAGATTTTTGAACATCCTCAATACGGCAATGAAGCCAAAAAATTATATGAAGATGCAAATCTTTTATTGGATCAACTTGAAAAAGACCGAATTTTAGGCATTCATGCGATTTCAGGTATTTTCCCATGTAAAAAAGAACACGAACATGTTCATTTATTTGTAAATGACGACCATAAAACAAAAATTGGTCAACTGCATTTTTTAAGACAACAAACGCAAATGCAAGCGCCTCTTAAAAATAAATGTCTTACCGATTATTTATCTCCAAATGCCGATTATATAGGACTTTTTGCGGTAACCGCAGGTATTGATATCGAAACCTATATTGAACAATATCAAAAAGAACATGATGATTATAAAGATATTTTGATAAAAGCCGTTGCCGACCGATTGGCAGAAGCTACCGCCGAGTGGCTGCATCAAGAAGTGCGTATCCATCAATGGGGTTATTCGGATGAAAAACTATCTAATGATGAGTTAATTGCCGAAAAGTACCAAGGAATACGCCCGGCGCCGGGTTATGCCGCGTGCCCTGATCATAGTGAAAAACAAACCATTTGGGATATTTTAAATGTTTCTGAAAATATTGGAATTTCATTAACCGAAAATTTTGCGATGTTCCCAACCGCTTCTGTAAGTGGATATTATTTTGCACACCCCGAAAGTAAGTATTTTGGCATAGGACGGATTGGATTAGACCAAATCGAAAGCCTTGCGGATTTGAAAGGTATTGATATCGAAACGGCTTCAAAATATTTACGCCCCAATTTAGATTAAACCCAAATTAATCATTAGAAAATGATTAATCGTATAATGTCTTGTAATTCAATTAATTTAATATTAATTGAAACAATCCATTTACGGGGTTAAACCCAACTAACGCCTTATACATTTTATGTGTTAAATTTAGTCCAATCTAAAAAGCTATAATACCGTGCTAGTATTTGTTTTGGGCAATACATTGACCAAATTAGAAATACTTATACGGTATTATTTTATTACTTCGTAATATTCTAATGCGCAAGTTGGGTTTAATTTTCATTCATCGGATTTTTTAGCTATTTCGTCGATTTTTGTTTAAAAAAAAATGATTATAGTTTATTTTTGTGATGTAACTGTCGTATTAATATATTTTTTTTTAATTATATGAAAAAAAATCTTTAACTTTGATATCGGAAATAAAAACAAATTACTATGAGGATATTAATAAAACTTTTAATCAAAAACATAATAGAAAAACTAACTTCTAGATATTTTCATAATCTTTTTTTAAGGATTCATATTTTTTTAATGAAAATTTCAAATTGTAAATTTGAAATAATAAAAAAGCCACAAAAGTATAAATTAATTATCTTACCAATAATTCATAACTCCTGTGGCCTACCTCAGATGTGGGCTGTAGAATATCCTACGGGCTTTGTCTGAGTTTTAAAAAGTTACAAAAATAATAAATAATTCAAAATGAGGAGATAAGATTATCTCTTAAAACTAATTTATAACTTTAAATTTAAAAAAAATGAAAAATTTAATTTATATAATAACGTTTAGTTTATTCACATTAACCACTTCTACAACATTTGCAGAATGCTCTTGTACGGGAGAAGTGAAGCCAGGTGAAATAACAATAAAAGAAGACAATGGAAATGGTTATGTAGAAATAAAATACAATTATATTTATGAGGATTGTGGTGGCATTAAGATAATTAGAGAAATAAGTGCAGAATGGTTAGGTAGCAGTAAACCCGTTTCTTTTTTAGGAGGTTGGTATAAGTTTGTTGCTCAGCATATTCAAGCCAATGACCCCTCGGTTACACACATCATGTTTCCTTCTACTTGTTATATTATAGAATTTATTCCAGCTATCGGTGAACCTTTTCGAAATCAGTTTAGGATAGATTTTTGTAATAACACTTGTTGTACGGTACCGATTCAAGATTTTTTTAATGGGACATTTGCTAATGGGTTAGATAAAAATCCAGAATGTAGTGGCTGCTCAGGACTTTGTAATCAATAATCAAAATTAAATAATTGGCTGAAGTGTTTTATGCTTCAGCCTTATTTGATTATGTTTTGAATTGAATCCTAAAATTAAAATAGATGAACAAAGCTTATTTTATAGTATTGGTATGTTTTATAAGTTGTTTTTATAATGTAGCACATACTCAAAACCTCATTAGAGATGGAAATTTTGAAGCCCGAAATCCAAACATCAACAATTTTTATATAAACGAGGGCCTTTATCAAGTACTTTTGCATTGGAAAGATGCTTGGGGAAAGTCACGTTATATTAATAGTCTAAATCCATTGGGTAGCTATATACCTGAAAAAATAACCTCAGGAATAATAGACACTTTAGATGCGCCATTTAGTGGAAAAGGGTGCATTTTTTTTGATTTAGAACATCTGACAAAAGATACGAATTCTTTAGAGTTAATACCTTTTTATAAAGATAAAAATAAATTTGGAGTTGGTGATTCCTTTTATAGATTTGCAGCAGAGTGGTCAAACGCTGGATTTTTTCAAGAACTTTCGACGCCTTTACAAAAAGATTCCTTTTATTATTTAAGTTTTCGGCTCAAGTTTGGTTCAAAACTCAATAGTCGTATCACAAAAACGCCTTTTTACACGAACATTTTTAGTTATTTTGGAGCTCATTTCACGACCGAACGCATTTATCATCCACGAAATGACGTGGATCCTCTAAATCCGATTGAAAAAATAGGTGTTTCTAATTATAAAAAAGAACTTCAAGACACGGTTTTGGATACCACCTATCAATGGCGCAAAGTAGAAATGTATTTTAAAGCCGATTCGGCGTATCGTTTTATTTATTTCTCGCAATTTCAATGGATTAATACCATGAAATATCTAATTAAAACAATGTTTAAGTCGTATCTAAACTTAAGCAAAGTAACAATTGGTGAGGCAAATGGCGTTATCATGATTGACGATGTCAAGTTATTGCCCGAATCGTTATATATCCAAACGAGCCAAGACACCCATATCTGCGAGAATACGTCGGCACATTTAAAAGTACTTAAAGGACGAGGTCCTTATACTTGGCACGATAGGCGTTATCCATATACCACACTTTCCTACACGGATGCCGTTACCGTTTGGCCTCAAGATAGCGTAACGGTTTATGAAGTCACATCGCCTTACGACACCTCAAGCGTTGTTGTATATGCCCACAAACCTCAAACTGTCTACGATACCATAATATGGAGCAACTGCCAGAATCAATCCTATGAAATCGATGCGCCTAAGGGTGCATTATGGAACGACGGCACGGTTCATACCATTGCTAAAAAAATCAATACCTCAGGAATTTATACCTACTCATTTTTTGACAAATGTACAACCTACTACAAAACCTATCAAATTACAATACGAAAACCATATATTTTTACAGAAAACATTACAAATTGTGACCAATATACTTGGAGAGGAAAAACATATCGCCAATCAGGAACCTACACCGATAGCCTTAAAGGACGTTTTGGATGCGATAGTATTTATATTTTAAACTTAAATATCAAAAAATCTATTTACGACACGATTCGCATAAACACTTGCAACATGTATCGATATGGAGATAGTGTTTACAATAAAAGTGGAACGTATTCTTTTAGATATACAGCTTCTAATGGATGTGATAGCATTGTGGTGCTTCAGATGACGAGCTTAGAAGTGTCGGCAGAAATTGAAGTGATTGATCAAATTCATTTTAGAGCCTTAAAGCCTAATTTAGTTTATCAATGGTATTTATGTGATGCTTGGCGCAAAATAGAGAATGCCTTTCAGCAAACCCTCACAACGACAACCAAAGCACGATTTACAGTAGTGGTTTCGGATAGCTTGAATCGATGCCGAGATACCTCTTTATGCGTTGATAAATGGTATAGCTCAATAAATAATTCAAGTTCATTTAATGAAATTGAATTATATCCCAATCCCATTACAGAAATCTTACATATTTCGAGCCCTCAAACGATGCCTTGTCTAATATTCAATCCCCTTGGACAAAAAGTAGTTGAAGCTACAATTTCAAAAAATACTAACAATACATTGTCTTTAGCGCATTTGACCTCAGGTATTTATTTTGTTCATTTTCCCGAAATCAACAAAGTATTTAAAGTTCGTAAAGAATAAAAATATTTACGCCCCAATTTAGTTTAATTTTCATTCGTCGGATTTTTTAGCTATTTCGTCGATTTTTGTTTTAAAAAAAATGATGTTTTTCTAATTTTGCTATATGACTTTTAAAGTCAAAGTTATACCAAATTTGGGGATTGTTTTGGGTAATTTTTAACAAAACCAACATTTTATTGTTGGTTTTTTCTTTTTATTTTGGAAATTTAAAATGGATATCGGTTTTTTTATTAGTGATTTAGTGCTATAAAATTTCAATGGTTTATTATAATTCAAAATAATTACTTTTGTTCCAAACTAAATAAATATGCTTCAAATATTTTCATATAATGTCAATGGAATCCGAGCTGCCGTTACAAAAGGCTTTATCGACTGGCTTAAAGAAAGCAATCCAGATATTATTGGTCTTCAAGAAATTAAAGCGAACGCCGAAGATTTCCCTAAGAAAGAAATCGAGGCATTGGGATATCATGTTTATACATTTAGTGCCGAAAAAAAAGGATATAGTGGCGTTGCCATTTTATCTAAAAAAGCGCCTAAATCTGTTGAGATAGGTTGTGGAAATACTATTTATGACTGCGAAGGACGGGTTTTGATTGCACATTATGATCATTTTAGCGTAATAAATACGTATTTCCCATCAGGAAGTTCTGGCGATGTACGCCAAGAAGTTAAAATGGCTTTTTTGGATTTTTATCAAAGCTATATCAACGAGTTAAAAAAGAAAACGCCAAACCTAATTGTAATCGGAGATTATAATATCGCGCATTCCGAAATTGATATCCATGACCCAAAAGGGAATAAAAAAAGTTCTGGTTTTTTACCTGAAGAGCGCGCCTGGATGGATGGATGGTTTGATTCAGGAATGAAAGATAGTTTTAGACTTTGCCACCCCAATCAAAAAGATATTTACAGCTGGTGGACCTACCGCGCGGGCGCAAGACCAAAAAATAAAGGTTGGCGTATAGATTACATCTCAATTAGCGACTCTTTGGCAGGTTCATTAAAAGGTGCACAAATCCATACGGATGTATTTCATAGCGACCACTGTCCGATTTCTATTTCGATAGATTTATAATTTATTTTAAAACCAAGCAATAGTTTTTTCGATACCTTCTTCAAAATAAACTTTGGGTTCATAGCCAAGAAGATTTTTCGCTTTAGAAATATCGGCTAACGAATTACGAATGTCGCCCTTTCTTTCCTCGCGGTGCTCGGCAAGTGCTTCGATTTGCATTTTACTTTTTAATAAATCAAAAAGCTGATTTAGTGAAAAATTTTGTCCGCACGCTACGTTAAAAACCGACGCAAAAGCATCAGAATTAGAACACATTAAGGCTCTTAAATTGGCTTCAACGGCATTGGCTACAAATGTAAAATCGCGGGTAGTATTTCCATCTCCGTTTATAATAACGGTTTCATGTTTTTTTATTCGATCAATAAATAAAGGAATTACAGCGGCATAAGCGCCATTTGGGTCCTGCTTAGGTCCAAAAACATTAAAATATCGCAAGCCAACGGTTTTGAGTCCATAGGTTTTATAAAAAACATCGGCATACAACTCATTAGTCAATTTACTTACTGCATAAGGTGAAAGCGGCGTACCTATTCTTGATTCTACTTTAGGCAAAGTAGGTTCATCGCCATAAACCGAACTGGAACTGGCATAAACAAACTGTTTAATACCCGCATCTTTAGCTGCCAAAAGCATATTTACAAATCCTTGTACATTGACCCAATTGGTTTTTTCGGGAAATGCAATCGAACGAGGCACGCTTCCCAAAGCCGCTTGATGCGAAACATAATCGATGTTTTGACAAGCATTTCTGCATGTTTCCAAATCCGTAATATCGCCTTCGATAAATGTAAAATTAGGATTGGATTCAAATTCTAAAATATTTTCTCTTCGACCCGTTGATAAATTATCTAAAACGACAACTTTTGCCTCATTTTTAAGTAATGTTTCTGCTAAGTTAGATCCAATAAATCCAGCACCACCTGTAATCAAAACGGATTTATTTTTGAAAAAACTATGGATGGTCGTATCTATCATATGCAACAAAAATAGCTATTTTTTATAAAATCGATGTTTATTTATACTAAAGATTTTATTTTTACCGAAATAAACAAAAAATTCGTGAGAAAATTCAAACAACGTTATTATCAATTAGATCAAGTAGAGATTCAATCCCTTTCGAGCGAAGGTAAAGGCATCGCAAAAGTAGAAGGAAAAGTTATTTTTGTAGATGAAGCAGTAACAGGCGATATTGTTGATATTAAATGTAAACAATCAAACAAAAATTATGAATTTGCCGAAATTATAAAGATTCATAAAGAGAGTCCGTTGCGCCAAGTACCTCATTGTAGCCATTATGAGCTTTGTGGAGGATGCAAAACGCAACATATTCAATATAAACATCAATTAGAGTGGAAACAACAAGTGTTGAAAGATGCGCTTGATCGTATTGCACAAATTGATTATCCAGAGATTGAGCCTATTTTAGGATGTGAAATTACAGAAGAATATCGAAATAAACTCGATTTTGCCGCCAGTAACAAAAGATGGTTAACAGGCGAAGAAATAGCTTCAATGCCCGAAGATGCCGACCGAAGTGCTATAGGATTTCATAAATCAGGTATGTTTGATAAAATCATTGATATTATAAAATGCCATCATATGCCGGATTTGAATAATCAAATCCGCAATTTTATCAGAAAAAGAGCGCTTGAACTTCAAATTCCATTTTATGATATTAAAGAACAAAATGGTAATTTAAGAAATATTTTAATACGAAATACCAGTCTTGATGAATGGATGGTTTGCATCATTTTTAGAGAATGGAATCAAGCCACCGAAAACCTTATGAAATCGATTGCTGAAGCATTTCCAAGTCTCAATGCACTTTTGTATGCAGAAAATCAAAAAGGAAATGATACCATTTATGATTTGGATATAAAGACATTTTATGGCGCTCATTTTATTATAGAACAGCTTAAAAACAAGAAATTTAAGGTTGGCGCCAAATCATTTTTTCAAACAAACAGCAAACAATGTGAAAAATTATATGATTTGATTATAGAAATGTCGGGGATTGAAAAAACGGATACCGTTTATGATTTATATTGTGGTGTGGGGAGTATTGGAATTTATGTATCGGAAGCAGCCAAAAAAGTTGTTGGAATCGAACTCGTTCCCGAAGCCATTGAGGATGCCAAAGAAAATGTTGCAATCAATCAGATTGAAAATTGTACGTTTTATGCCAGTGATATGAAAAATCTTTTGAATGAAGATTTTGTTGAAAAACATGGCCGACCGGATGTGATTATTGCCGACCCACCTCGAGCCGGAATGCACCCCGATGTAGTAGATAAATTATTAGAAATTGAAGCGCCTAAATTGCTTTATGTGAGTTGTAATCCTCAAAATATGTGCAAAGAACTTAAAGTGTTGTCACAAAAATACGAAATTGATCGAATCCGTCCTGTAGATATGTTTCCGCACACGCTACATCTTGAAACAGTGGCGTTATTAAAATTAAAATAAGAATGAGCGCTCTAAAAGAAATGTTTAATATTGAGTATTTTAAACATTTAGCCAAACATACTTTATCTTTTTATCCAAGTTTTAATGTATCGCAATTTATTGCAGAGATAGAACAAAAAATCGAACCCCTTTCGTTGAATGAACGTATGCGAATGGGATGTCAATGCTTAAAAAAGCAGCTGCCAAAATCCGAAGCTCAAACGATATCTATTTTTGACCAAGTGATTCCTTTAATGCCAAAAGGGTATACCAATCTCATTTTTCCAGAATATATTGCACTTTATCACAAAGACATCAATTCTGCATTAGATGCTTTAGCGTTTTATACTTGTTTTGGCTCTTCTGAGTTTGCCGTTCGCCATTTTTTAAATCTTTATTGGGAGCAAACGTTTCCATTTTTAATTCAATGGTCAAAATCGCCCAACGAACATCTAAGAAGATTGGCTTCGGAAGCCTCTAGGCCTCATTTGCCTTGGAGTATAAAATTAAAGAACGTTGCTGAAAATCCAAATTTAACATTTGAAATACTTAATCAATTAAAAGAAGACCATTCTCTTTATGTAAAGAAATCTGTGGCGAATCATTTGAACGACATATCAAAAAATCAACCGGAATGGCTGATTAAAATGTTGTCAAAATGGAATTTTGAACATCCAAATACGAAATGGATTATAAAACATGGACTCAGAACGTTAATTAAAAAAGGAAATCCTGATACTTTGAAGTTTTTAGGAGTTGAAACCAAGCCGATAGAAGTTAGAAAAGTAAACTTGTTTCCAAAAGAAATTGTAAAAGGAGATGCATTGCATTTTGAAGTTGAAATTTACAATCCATATGATGATCAAATGAATGTCATAGTAGATTATGTGATTTATTATCTGAAACAAAATAACAAACACAATTCAAAAGTTTTTAAATGGAAAACCTTTGAATTAGCCCCACGAAGTGCTATTTTTATAACAAAGAAACAAATATTCAAAGATTTTAGTACACGAAAACATGTTGAAGGAATGCACTATTTTCAATTACAAGTCAATGGGCAATTATATGAAAAAATAGACTGGACTTTACTTTAATACCGTACATACAATCAATATAGTCCAATCTTCGATTCTTATGATTGTACTATTTGCTTGTTATAACGGTATTTACCACTCTAAACTTGCAAAATAGTTTGGACTATTTTATAAGTAAGATTGGTATAAAATCCGTTCTATAATTTGTTTTCGAGAGATAAAATTCCCTTTAGTTATTTCGCTTTGCAAATCATTTAAAGTATCGCGGTGTGTTTCAGAAATATGTTTGATTAATAATTGTTTCCATTCATAATCAAACCAAAATTCATCTTGTTTTTTTCTGTTTTTATAAAAATCCAAATTCTTTTTTCGATTCAAAATCCATCGTTCTATCCAATTCCATATCGCGTCAGCATTTTTTTGAGTTAAACTTGAATACAAAAAAACAGCGTTTTCGTCTGAATGGTCACGAGTATAGTGTAAAGCGGCTTCTAACTCTTTTTTTGATTTTTCTGCGGCTTCAATTAATTCTCCATCGGCTTTATGAACTATTAATAAATTGGCCATTTCCATAATGCCCTTTTTAACCCCTTGAAGCTCATCGCCACTTCCGGGCATCATCAGTAATAAAAAAAGGTCACAAAGTTCTTTAACCATCGTTTCGGATTGTCCTACACCAACGGTTTCGACCAAAATAATGTCAAAGCCAATGGCTTTAGCCAATGCAATATTTTTATGTGTATTCAATCCTAAACCGCCCAATTGATTGCTGCTTGGACTGGGGCGTATAAATACATTCGGCAGTCGACTCAATTGCTCCATACGGGTTTTATCGCCCAAAATACTTCCTTGCGTATTTTGACTACTTGGATCTATTGCAAAAACAGCAATTTTTTTCCCTAATTGATGTAAATAACTTCCAAAAGATTCGATAAAAGTGCTCTTTCCAACGCCCGGAATACCTGTAATCCCAATAACCAGCGATTGATCTTCGACAGGTTTTAACGCATTTAGAATGGAATCAAATAAGTCATTATGAATTTCTAAAGTACTTTCATTTAATGTAAAAGCCTTACTCAGCATTTTTCGATCAAAATGCTTTAATTTGTCAATAAACTCGTCAAAAGGAGGTAATTTCATCTTTTTAATTCCATTACAAAGATATAAAAAAGCAACTCGAAATAAGATAAAAAATGTAGATTCGCATTTTAAAATATCGTTTAAAATGAAAACTTTAGGGATTATTCCAGCTCGATATCAATCTACTCGATTTCCGGGCAAACCTTTGATAGATATTCATGGCAAAACGATGATTCAGCGGGTTTATGAACAATGCTTAAAAAGTAAATCGCTTCATGACGTGGTGGTAGCAACGGATGATATTCGAATTGAAAACCATTGCAAAGAGCACCAAATAAATTATATAATGACTTCGGCAAATCATATCAATGGAACGGAGCGTTGTGCTGAAGTTTCCGAAAAGCTTGGAGCTTCATATGATCTAATTGTAAATATCCAAGGCGATGAGCCTTTTATTCAGCCTCAAGCGATAGATGAAATTGTTTCTATTTTTGAAGCACATCCTGAGCGAAAAATAGGCACTTTAGTTAAAAAAATGAATGACATTGATTTGAAAAATCAACCGAGTATCATTAAATGTGTCCTTGCCGGAGATAAGGCATTATATTTTTCAAGAAGTCCCATTCCATTTTTTCGTGAAGTTTCAGGTGAATTAGGTAGTTTTTACAAACATATTGGTATGTATGCGTTTCGACCTCAAGTATTACAAGAAATTGTAAAACTGCAACCTTCTCCTTTGGAACTTGCAGAAAGTCTAGAACAATTACGATGGCTTGAAAATAATTATGATATTTACGTATTTAAAACGGATACAGAAGCCATTTCAGTGGATACGCCGGAAGATTTACATCGAATATTAAAATTGTATCCACAATAAAATGAGCTAAGATTTATATTCTTAAACTTTTGAGATAAAACTATTATTTTTGTATAATGTATTTGTCCAAATTTATTGAAGATGCCGTAAATGAATTGTCGAAACTGCCGGGTGTAGGTAAAAAAACGGCGTTTCGGTATGTTTTACATCTTTTAGATTTGCCCGAACAAGGAATTACAAATCTTACAAATAGCATTAAATCATTAAAAACGAATGCCAAACGTTGCCAAACGTGCAATGTAATTAACGATATGGACACGTGTTCGATTTGTCAAAATCCAAAAAGAGATATCAAAAAGATCTGTATTGTTGAAAATTTAAAAGATTTACTCGCTATCGAACAAACCAATCAATATTTTGGACTTTATCATGTTTTAGATGGCGTTATTTCGCCTCTTGAAGGAATTGGGCCTTCGGACTTATCGATAGATTTACTTGAAAAAAGAATTTTGGATGAAGCGCCAATGGAGCTTATTATGGCATTAAACCCTACAATAGAGGGAGATACTACTATTTTTTATCTAACCAAAAAGTTTAGTCAACCGCATATTCAAATTAGTATCATTTCAAGAGGTATTGCATTTGGTTCGGAATTAGATTATACCGATTCGCTCACGTTGGGTAGAAGTATAGAGGCGCGTCAACCTTATCAAAATATGATTTCTAATTAAACTCAAAAAGTTTGAAGCATCCGATTCTTAGTATCGTTATTGTTCATTTTAATGCAAAAGAATTTTTGTACTTGACGTTGCAAGCTTTGACTAAGATACAGGAAAAATTAGATATTGAAATTATTGTAGTTGATAACCATTCTAATGAAAAAATAGATGCATTTCAAGAATGGTTTCCTAATACTATTTTTCACACTCTGGATAAAAACATCGGTTTTGGCGCGGCAAATAACTTTGGCGTAGCAGGTGCAACGTCCGAAAATATTTTAATACTAAATCCGGATACGATTATTCAAGAGTCATTGATTCATAAAGCATTAGAAATCATAAACTCAAATGAAAAAATAGGAGCCGTAGGCGTTCGAATGATCGATGGAAAAGGGGATTACTTGCCAGAAAGCAAACGAAAAATTCCTAATTTAAAATCCAGTATCTTAAGAATTTTAAAATTGGATAAAACACTAGATAAAATATCAAACGATTCCGTTTCGTATTATTCCAATTCTTTAGATGATGAACGTGATGGCCCAGTAGAAATCATTGCGGGAGCTTGTTTTTTTATTAAAAAAGCAATTTATAACAAGATTAAAGGTTTTGACACACGTTTTTTTCTTTATGGCGAGGATATCGATTTTTCCTATCAATTACTTCAAAATGGATTTGAAAACTATTATATAGGATCGGAATCTATCGTCCATTTTAAAGGAGAAAGTAGCAACAAAAATCGCTGGAGTTATTATCAAAACTTCTTTGAAGCATTATACATATTTTGGGAAAAAAATATGGCAAAAAATGCCTCAAAATTCGAAAAATTTATATTTAAATCCGCAACTTTTGGTATTATTAAGCTAAGCCAACTAAAGCTAATTTTTAAAGGCGTTTTTTTTCCGATTATCGATTTTGTATTGCTTTATATTTCTATTTATGGATTCACGTTTTTTTGGAGCACCAATTTAAAAGGTGATGTTGCATACTACCCCCCATTTTTTTATTTGGCAATATTACCTGCGTATGTTTCTATTTGGATTTTAAGCAACTTGATTCAAGGCGTTTATCACGTTTCGACATCTATAAATAATTATTTTGCTGGAGCCACTTTAGGCGCATTTTTAATATTAATAATTTATAATTTTCTTCCCTTGAATTATCGATATTCAAGAGCAATTGTTTTAGCCGGAACGGTTTTCGCCTTTTTTTTACCCTTAGTTTTCAAATTAATTCTTTCTAAAGTTAAACGAACAAATTTTATTTCTTTTGATTTTAAGATTTTACCCTTACAATGGATCTCAAATCATAAAGATGGAATATCTTATTCTAAAGAATTGTATAGTTTAGTTACTAATTTTAATATCTCTATTGACGAAAAGGAACATCAAAATAAATTAGTCGACGTAAGTCATCTTTCAAATGAATCTTTAATTGCATTTTTTAAACAAAAAAATGAGTCCGTATGGATGGTTATTTCAAAAATGGATACTTTGATTCATTTAGCTAATAAACAAAAAAATTCAATGATTTATAGTCCATATAATAATATGGAATTTCAAAAATGGAATTCAAGAATTTTCCATTTTATATTGCATCGTTTTGCTGGAGTTGCAGGAATATTAACACTTTGGCCAATATGGAGCGGTTCAAAAATAACCTTTCAAGATTTATTAGGTACCTCGATGGGACTAAAAGACATTTTTTACAGTAAGGAATCTGCTAAAAAAATCAAAATAAAACAAGGTGTTTTTAGTTTTGAAGATTACGGGTTTGATACGAATGCACTATTTTTCTATCAAAAATACCAAATTATTGAAGACGTCAAGTGGATTTTGTATTTCTTGAATAAAAGAAATTAAACAAATTTTATTATTTTCGTTTCGTAAACTTTCCTCTTTTTTTAGGTGCATCTTTTTGATTTTCAATAATATCCATGCAAGCCTCTAAAGAAAGGGTTGACGCATCAGTCGTTTTTGGAATTTTAAAATTATCTTTTCCTTTTTTGATATATGGTCCCCAACGGCCATTAAGAACTTGAATATCATGTTCGCTAAAATCTAAAATAAGCTTATTCGCATCTGAGGTTCTTTTTTCTTCAATACGAAGCACCGCAGTTTCAAAATCGATGGTATACGGGTCATCTTCTTTTTTCAAAGATATAAAACCCGAATTATGTTGTAAATAAGGCCCAAACCGTCCGATATTTACTTTAATAGGCTTGTTTTCAAATTCACCCAATTCTCTCGGAAGTCTGAATAAAGATAATGCTTCTTCTAAAGAAATGGTTTCAATATTTTGCCCACGTTGAAGCTTTGCATATCTTGGTTTAAAGTCAGGATTATCTTCTGGAATGACTCCAATTTGAGCCATCGGTCCAAATCGGCCCATGCGTACCAAAACCACCTCATTGGTTTCAGGATGATTTCCCAAAATGCGTTCACCACTAACTCGCTCTGCAGTTTCTAAAGTAGTCTCTACTTCACTTTTAAATGGGGTGTAAAAATCGGATAGCATCTCTTGCCATTTGATATCTCCATGTGAAATCTTATCAAATTCTTCTTCGATTTTTGCCGTGAACTTATAATCTATTATGTTCGTAAAATATTGGGAAAGGAAATCTGTAACCAAAATCCCGATATCTGTAGGAAATAATTTATTTTTCTCGGCACCCGAAATCATCTTTTGTGCCTTAGCTTGGATGATATTATTCTTAAGCTCAATAACATGAAAATCAATCTCTTTGCCATCTCTACTGTCTTTTACTACATAATTTCTATTTTGAATTGTAGAAATTGTTGGCGCATATGTAGAAGGTCGACCGATGCCTAGTTCTTCTAATTTTTTTACTAAAGCCGCCTCGTTGTATCGAGGTGGATGTTTTGAGAATTTTTCAGTTGCGGTCAAATGATTTAAAGGTAATTCTTGACCAACATTTAAAGGTGGCAATAGCGCGCTGCTTCCTTTTTCCTCATCTTCGTCATCCGATTCGGCAATATATGCTTTCAAAAAGCCATCAAACTGAACCACTTCTTGTTTGGCGATTAAAGGAATTTCATTTTTATCATTTTCAATCGTTACAACGGTATTTTCAATTTTAGCATCCGTCATTTGAGACGCAATAGAACGCTTCCAAATTAAGTCATAAAGTCTTTGTTCGTCAGAGTCTCCCGAAATCGTGTTATTGTTGAAATTTGTTGGACGAATGGCTTCGTGTGCTTCTTGTGCATTTGCCGTTTTTCCCTTATAAATACGTGGGCTGTCGTAGTAGTCGGCACCATAAATATTCAAAATAGACTTTTTAGACTCTTCTAGTGCGGTCTGACTTAAATTTACGGAGTCCGTTCTCATATAAGTAATATGTCCGGCTTCATATAATTTTTGAGCGACAAGCATCGTTTTGGTTACACTAAAACTCAATTTTTTAGAAGCTTCTTGTTGTAGTGTAGATGTTGTAAATGGTGCTGAAGGCGATCGTTTACCGGGCTTTTTTTCAATATTGGCTACATGAAACGTGGCATCAATAAAACGCTCTAACGTTTTCTCTGCAGTTGTTTTATTTTCAATATCTTTAGAAGCCTCTGCTTTAAACGTGGCGTCATTCCCTTGAATATCTTTAGTATTAAATGTACCTACAAGTTTAAATGAAGATTTGGAGCTAAAGTTTAAAATCTCGCGTTCGCGTTCCACTAAAATTCGAACAGCAACACTTTGAACTCTTCCTGCACTTAAGTTTGGTCTTACTTTTCTCCATAAAATAGGAGAGATTCCGAAACCCACCAAGCGATCTAAAACTCGACGCGCTTGCTGCGCATTAACTAAATCCATGTCAATTTTTCGTGGATTTGCAATGGCTTTTTTTATTGCAGATTCGGTAATTTCAGTATATGTAACTCGTTTTGTGGTTTTTTCATCCAATCCTAAAACTTCGCATAAATGCCAGCTAATCGCTTCTCCTTCGCGGTCCTCATCCGTAGCTAGATAAACTTCCTGAACACTCTTTTTTAATTTCTTTAATTCCGATACAACTTTTTCTTTTTCTTTTGAAACCTCATATTGAACTAAAAAGTTATTATCTATATCGATTGCATGATTATTTTTAGGTAAATCACGTATGTGGCCATAACTCGAAGCTACAATAAAATCTCCACCTAAGTATTTTGTAATCGTTTTGGCTTTGGCAGGGGACTCTACAATCAATAAATTTTTAGCCATATTTGGTGTTGTTTTTATTTTATAAAATGCAAATCTATATAAATATTTGTTTATCGGCCTATTCTAATTTAAAAAACAGGTTTTTAAATGTATAGTAAAAATTAGAAATCGTCAACTTCATCTCTTAAAATTCGAAACTCACATCTGCGATTTCTTTGCCTTCCTTCTAGATTATCTGTACCATCTTCATTTTCGTTGGGAGCAATTGGGACAAATTCGCCGTAGCCAACAGCTTTAAGCCGTTTTTCATCAATATCTCTTGAATAAATTAAATATCGTTTAATGGACTGCGCTCTTTTTGTAGATAATGTTTCGTTATACAAGTCCGTTCCTCTACTATCGGTATGTGCACTCAGCTCAATGATTAAGCTCGGATTATTTATTAATACAGGATATACCAAAGAATCTATAATTTGTCGGGCAATAGGAGTTAATGAAAAGCTGTCAAAATCAAATTCGACTAATGGAAGAATAATAGGATTGTAATTGATGGAATCTAAGGTTAGTTCCATTTTTTTAAACGAATCATTATTTTTTGGAATGCTTATTTTCTTTCTGTAGAAATTTTTTGAAAATAAATCTACTTCATACGTGGCATTTTGTTTTAGATTTTCTAAAACGATACGATCTTCTACTAATTTATTTTCAATAGGGATTCGATTTTTATTTGAGTCAATTTCGGTGAGATGATAACGAACAGGTGAGATATTATTATTATTTTTATCTTTAAGTAAAATTTCAATGTTTCGTTTTTTTACGGTATCTTTTTTTGATTTATCCCAATAAAAAATATCATCACAACAATGTGGATTAATCAAACTATTTTCACTATAACGATTCGACACTAAATAGCCGTATTCTATATTTTTATCCGTTACAAAAAAAAGGTCATCTTGATGTGAGTTAATTTCAGCTCCAAGTAAGCTAACTTCTTGAAAAGCGCCATTAACTAATGTAGATTTAAAAATGTCAAAACCCCCAAAACCACCGCGCCCATTAGTGCTGAAATATAATGTATTTGTAGGTATATGAAAAAATGGTGCATAATCATCAAGCGTTGTATTGATTTTTCCTCCACCATGAATAGCTTGACCGAGTTGTTGGTTTTTGGGATTGTAATAGCTATACCAAATATCAAAACCGCCACGTCCTCCAGGTCGATCACTTGCAAAATAAAGCATTGATTTTTCTCGTAAAAGGTCATAACCAAATGTTACATGTGTATTAGAAGATTCAGGAAGATTTAATGATTCAATTGGAATTGGTGTCGTCCAAAAAACACTATCTTTTACTTTATCATTTTTTCGGCTTATAAAAAGCTCACAAGTATATTTTTGAAGTTTTTGGTTGTATTTGCATGCAGATAAAAAAGCAATTCTTTGACTTAAATCAAAACAAATACTACTAATTTCATATCCTATAATTTCTATTGGGAAGGCCTTTGGTTTTGATAAATTCATTTTTTCACCTTTCGAAAAATATAATTTTCGGGTAGTAGGAATATCCGCTTTAGAAGCGTATTTTGCATTATAAAATTGAATACCATCGATGCCTTGAGAACCAAATAATAAACCATCTTGCAATATCACAGGTGCAAATTCGGTGGCAGGCGTATTAATGTTTTCAGAAATATTATATACACTGGCTATTATTGTGTCATTTTTTGCATTCTCACTTTCTAAATATTTTTTAAGCTCTTGTAAATGCTTGGTTTCTTTTGGATACTCGCTTCGTACTTCTTTTGATTTTAAAAAAAATTTAATATAATCTAAAGCCTGAGATGTTCTAACCAATCGCATTAAGTTTAATGCCATGAAATAATTTAGAAGCGGATTTTTAAATTTATCTTTTTCTAATATTTCACATTGTTCAACTGCTTTTTCATAATATCCTACTTTTTCAAGAATTTGAATAAACAAAAAACGTTCTTCTTGTGATCGAAATCCCTTCGCTTCAACCGCTTCAAAATATTTTAAAGCTAAAAAAAAATCATTTGATTTGTAGGCCTCCAAACCTAAAAGATAGCATTTTTTTGTACTTTTAGGCATGTTTTCAAGCGTTGGTAGTTTCGAATTTTGGGCACTAAATTCATTTTGGAAAAAAAATAAAATACCGAAAACAAAAAGTAGGTTAAGTCTTTGTAGATTTTTAAATAAAAGATAATTTTGCCTTCTTGTTTTCATGTTGATTATATAAAAATACAAATATAATTTAAAATTGATTAGAATAAATGTTTTTCTCAAAGAATTTAGCTGGATATAATTTCTTTTATAATTTCCAATTTGTTTGACATTTTAGGTATTTTTGCTTGCACCGTTAATCGATTTTTATTCTCTAACCATTTTAAAAAGTTGGATTTTGCCACCGAAGTAACTTTAAGATTTTCAAGCACTAAATTGTCAATTCTTTTGGCGGCATAGTCGGCATTCATTTTTTGGATTAGCGTATCCAGTTCTTTTTCAAATAGTTCCAAATTTTCGGGCTCTTGGCGCCATGCAATTAACCACTGATGTTTTCCTTTTCCGTTTTCAAAGACTTCGGGTGCCACAGTATATGCATCTATTTCAAAATTCATTTTTAGCCGAAGTTCTTTTAATGCACATTCAACTTGATTTTCAAGAACTTCTTCTCCAAAAGCATTAATACAGTTTTGTGTGCGACCAACAATTATAACCAAAAGTGGATTTAGATTTGTAACTTCAATAATGTCTCCCATTCTATATCGCCAAAGACCGCATACGTTAGAAATAACTAATTCATATTGATTGCTAATTTTTAGGTCTTTAAATAAAATCAATTTGTTTGTTTTAATATCTAAAAATTCATAATAAATTCCATAATGGGGCATCAACGCCATTGCGTTAGAGTTTTGATTCCATTGGATGGCAAAAAACCCTTCACTCGCATTATAAACTTGCCAAAAATGAATTCGTTTAAATTGTTTTTTAAAAAAATCTTGATGCCAATCAATGCCCGTGCCTCCATAAAAAAGGACTTCAAAATTTGGCCACATCAAACGTATGTTTTTGTTGGTTTTTTTTTGAATTTCATCAACGACTATGCTCAACCAGCTTGGAACTCCTGCCAGCCATCGAATATCAGAATTAGCTAGTTCTTTTTTTAATATCTCCAGTTTTTCATGCCAATTTTCTATTAAAGCATTTTTTTTATTGGGTACTTTAAAAAAACTAAAAATCCAAGGTAAATAATATGCAATCAAAGCTGATACATCTCCAATTACAACGTCATTTTTTTTGAATAAAGACCCTGTTAATGAAAAATTTTTTCCTTTTATTATTCTAGAGTCGGGAAATGATTTAAGATATAACGTAAGCATATCAAAGCCCGCCAAATAATTATATAAAATATTATTAAAAGAATGAGGAATCCATTTCTTAGCACTTGTTGTGCCGCTGGATTGCGCAAAAGCAATGATTTTCTGACTTGATAAATGATTATTTTTAGTTTCTAAAAAGCTTAAAACATCATTTTGAATGTCGGAATAGGAGATTAAAGGTAGCTTGTCAAAATCATTTACATCAATGACCGTATATTTTCTTAGGTAGTCAGAATGGACGTTTTTGGAAACAATTTCTTTTTTGATTTTCGATTGTAAATCTTCAAAATTCAATACCTTTTTATAGAGTCTTGAATATCTTTTAATCAAAAAAAAACGAATGCACCAAGAAATCAAATAGAAAAAATTAATTCAATTTTATCCAATTCTCCATGAATGCAATTTCAGATTCAGGAGCATTTTGAGCTTTTAATTCCTCAAGCAGACTTTTAAAATTAGTGAGCGTATCAAAAGGACAATTTGCCGCTTCAAATGCTTTGATTGCCGCTTCAAATCCATAGGTAAATATGGCTAAAAGTCCTAAAACATTGCCACCACTTTCACGAATACCATCAACGGCTTTCAAACTACTACCACCGGTTGAAATTAAATCTTCGATAACCACAACGCGTTTTCCTGCCTCAAGGTGTCCTTCTATTAAATTCATGCGACCGTGTCCTTTTGGTTTATCTCTTACGTAAATCATCGGTAAACCAAGCACTTCAGCAACCAATGCGCCATGCGCAATGCCTCCTGTAGCTACGCCCGCAATAACCTCTACATCTTTAAAATTCTCTTTGATTTTATCTACAAACGATTGACAAATAAGTCGGCGAACTTCTGGATAAGAAAGGGTTAATCTATTGTCGCAATAAATAGGTGATTTTTTCCCACTTGCCCAAGTAAAAGGATCGTTTGGACTTAATTTTACGGCACCTATTTTTAGTAAATATTGATTAATTGTAGCGTTCATTTAATTCGTTTTATATATAACTTGTTTATTTTTAATTTTTTCAATATGTTGTCGTTGCATTTCAATATCTAACTCTAATTGAGATTTAATTTCATTTTGAAACTTATTAGCTTGTGCTTGATTTTCTTCAGATTTCGTATTTAATGACTTGATTTTTTTGTGATTGTTTTCAATAGTTTTTTCATTACTTGATAATTCTTTCTCCGCATCTCGATGTTTATCTTTTGCTTTATCATAATTTTTTTCGAGTTTTTTCATCGCTTTTTCATAGATATCTCTTTTAGTATCGGCTTCTTTTTCTTGCAATAAAAATGCTTCTTGAAGGTTTGATGTTTTTAGTTTTAATGCTTCTTGAGCAGCAGCATCTATATTTCCATTTTTTTCGCCATCTTTTAGCGTTTTATTTAAGTTTTTAAGTTCTTTTTTTGTAGCTTCAACTTCATTCTCAAGTTTTTTTATTTCTTTTTCATTAGAACTGTAATCATTCATTTCTGATTTTGCTTGATCCGCATTTTTTTTGTAATCAGGAATGGATGACTTTAATTTTTCATTTTCTTTTTTTAGCGCATCGATTTCATTTTCTAATTTTAAAGCTTCTCCCAGCGATTTTTCGGATTTTTTCTCTGATTTATTGCTGTTTTTTGCTTCTTTTTCAAAAGTGTTTTCTAATATTTTCAACTTTTTAAGTTCTGTTTCAATCGTATCTTCATACAAATTCCAAACCACTTTATTATATAATTTTCGCCCAATTTTTTCATATAAATCTGTGTCTTGAATAGATTTATTATCGTTATCAAACAATTGCATATACCATTCTAGGCGTCTTCCCGCATTTAATACTTCATTAATGGCATACACTTTTTGTTGATCAAAACGTGCGTTTGTAAATTGAATTTCGGCAACATTTTTTTCTTTTTTTACAAACGCTGCACCTTTTGAATCAAAATATTCTTTGAGTAGTTTTATAAACTCTTTTTCGTTATCAATAGGTATGTAAATTTTACTGCACTGACCTTCACCAAGACTACAAACTCGATTTAAATATTTTATTTCTATATCTTGAGCATTTAAGGCAATGCCAAACAAAATAGAGAAAATAAGTATGATTTTTTTTAAAGACATCGATATAAATTTTAAAAGCACAAAGTTAAGAAAATTTTAAAAAAACCATATTTATTAACGAAAATTAGGCATAAGAATATATATTTGTGTGTATTATTTTAAATTTTAAAATGTAATCGTGAAAAAAATCTTTTTCTTCTTGCTACTTTTTATAGTACTAGTCCCTTTGTTGTATGTTATTTTTAATTTGATTTATGCCAGATTAACGTATTATAATCCTTCAGATATTGAAGTGATATACGAAAGTCAAACTGCTATCGACACATTAGATGTTTCAAATTTCACGGTTGGGACTTGGAATATTGGTTATTCGGGGCTTGGCGCACAAACCGATTTCTTTTATGATGGGGGTAAAATGGTAAGACCCGCCGAAGATTATGTAAAATCTTGTTTTGACTCTATTTCCATTTTTTTAAAAAATGACACATCGGATATTTGGTTATTGCAAGAGGTGGATTCGATGAGTCGAAGAAGCTATGAATTGCCTCAAGCAAATTTATTATCAAAATTAAAAGATTCTTTTTTTGCTTTTTTTGCACTCAACTATAATGTAAAATTTATTCCACAGCCTTGGCTAGAGCCTATGGGAAATGTAAAAAGCGGACTTTTAACATTAAGCGCATTTAAACCCTATAAATCTGTAAGGCATCAACTTCCTGGTGCATTTGGGTTTCCAAAACAACTATACTTTTTACGAAGATGTCTGTTGGTCAATTATTATAAGTTGCAAAATGCAAAAGACTTTATTGTGGTTAATATTCACAATAGTGCATATGATGATAGCGGAAAACTAAAAAAGCAAGAAATGGATTATCTTAAATCGTTTCTTAAAAAAGAATTTGATAAAGGCAACTATGTAATTTGTGGCGGCGACTGGAACCAATGTCCGCCAAACTGGGCATATAACGTATTAGCAAAAGGTAAAGAAGGTGATTATTTTCAAACCAATGTAGAGGCTAAATTTATGAATGGATGGAATTGGATTTTCGACCCAAATGTTGCAACTAATCGAAAAAATGACAAACCTTATTCAGATAAAACTTTCACAACGATTATAGATTTTTTCTTACTTTCTCCTAATATTAAAACTATGGATTGTCAAGGAGTCGATCTAAATTTTGCATTTTCTGACCATCAGCCGGTAAAAATTAATATAGAACTTATAAAATAAAAATATGACCCCGTTAATATTGCCAGTTAATGGCGTTGCTCCCAAAATTGGACCGAATTGTTTTATTGCTCCCAATGCCACAATTGTAGGTCAAGTTGAAATGGGAAATGATTGTAGCGTATGGTTTAGTGCGGTTGTTCGAGGCGATGTCAATCAAATAAAAATAGGCAATTTTGTAAATATTCAGGATAATGCCACGATTCACGCTACTTATCAAAAAGCATCTACAACCATTGGAAATTATGTTTCTATTGGACATAATGCAATAGTTCACGGTTGTTCAATTCACGACCATGTATTGATTGGAATGGGCGCGATTGTGATGGATCATTGTATTGTAGAGTCCTATAGCATTGTAGCAGCGGGCGCAGTTGTTCCTGCAAATACGCACATCAAAGAAGGCGAATTGTGGGCTGGCGTTCCAGCCAAAAAAATCAAAGACGTTTCGAAAGAACTAAAAGAAGGCGAAATTGAGCGCATTGCTAATAATTACAAAATGTATAGCAGTTGGTTTGAAAGTAAATAATAGATACTAACAAAAATTAAAAATTATTTAAGATTTTAATATTCTTTTTTAATTTTGCATCTAAACTCTTTAAAATTAAATCATATGACCATTGAAAAACTTTTTTTATCAGTTGGAATTTTAGCTTTAATTTTTACATTAATAAGACGTTGGAAAAATCCCCTTTGTAATATGTTTATTACATTTTTTCAATTTTTTATTGGAGGGGTTTTTATTTTTTCTGGATTAGTAAAAGCGATTGATCCGCTTGGTACAGCATATAAAATGCACGATTATTTTACCGCTTTTGCAGCCGACGGCTTTGCAGACTTTTGGTATGGACTAGATAAATTTAATGTTGCATTTTCTGTTACCATGATTGTTTTAGAAATTGCGTTAGGTGTTGCTATTATAATAGGATGGCAAAGAAAGTTAACGGCTTGGGGGCTTTTAGCTATAAATATTTTCTTTTTAATTCTTACGGGTTATTCCTATTTATCAGGATTTTGTATCACAAAATCGGCAATAATTATTCCTATTTTATTATTTGTAGGCCTATTAAGTGTGTCATTGATTTCAAGTTTTAAACTGCGATGGAAAGCACTTTTATTATTTGTTATTCTGATATTGAGCTATTTAATTTTTGCAAAAGTTTCTGGAAATTGGTCCGCGTGTGATTTTGATAAAGACAAAATGAAAGTAAAGGATTGCGGTTGTTTTGGTGATTTTATGAAATTAAAACCATGGGTTACATTTTACAAAGATATTTTCTTAACATTAATAAGTATGTTTTTAGTATTGATACATCATCGAATCAAGCCTTTGATGAATTCATTTAATAACCTTATAACTTTTGGTACGGCAACACTTTTAGCTTTCTTTTTCTGTTTGTATAATTTTGTTTGGACACTTCCTGTTGTTGATTTTAGACCTTATGCTGTGGGAAAAAATATCAAAGAACAAATGAAAAACATTCAAGATCCAGTTAGCGAGTTTGTATTTAAAATGAAAAATAAATCAACGGGCGAAATTCAAGAATTTAAAATGGAGAATTATCCAACGGATACGATTTGGGAATATCAAGATCGAGTAGAAAAAGTAATTCAAGAAGGCATTTTGGCACCCATCAACAATTTAAGAATAACAGATAAAAACAATGCAGATGTGACTGAAAATATTGTTTCAATTGCTCAAAAAAACTATTGGATTGTATCTTGGAAAGTAGAAAAAACAGAAAAAGAAGCATGGAAAACTAAAATTATTCCATTTATCAAAAAAATGAAAAGTGAAGGTACAACGGTTACCGTTTTACTGCCATCTTGGAATCCTGAAATTGAAAAAATGGTGGGTAATGATGCGCAAGTATTTATAGCAGATGAAACGGCTTTAAAAACTATGATACGAAGTAATCCAGGAGTTATTGAATTAGAAAATGGCGTAGTTAAAAAACAATGGCATTGGAGAATTTTTAAATTTTAAATTAACTAGAATTAAATCAATGGAAAATCCAAGAATAGAAGTGGTTAAAAATGGTCCTTTGCGCGTATTTGCGCCTAAAATGGACGTTTCTTATAATGAAGAGACAAATGAAAAGGAAGAGCGCGTTTCATTTTGTAGATGTGGTAAGAGCCTAAAGCAACCTTATTGCGATGGCGCTCATAAAACCATAGAGCCTTTTGAATCCTAACCAACGATGAGTGGATTAAAAATCCTAGCCAAACAAACCGCAATTTTCGGGCTCAGTACGATTTTGAGTAGAATGCTCAATTGGCTACTAACTCCGTACTACACCTATACACTTTCGAGCCCCGTCGAACTTGGGATAATCAGTCATTTATATGCTTTAGCGGCATTTATAAATGTCATTATGATGTTTGGTATGGAAACTTCTTATTTCAGATTTTCAAAAGAATATGAAGAGTCAAGAGTATTTAATGCGTCGCAGAACTTTGTTTTTTATTTTTCATTCGTATTTTCAGGTTTGATTTTTCTAAATGCAGGTGCCATTTCTAATTTTTTAGGATACCAAAATCACGAAAATTATATTCAAATTTTTGCGGCGATCTTATTTTTTGATAATATTACGAATATACCTTTTGCTCAACTTCGATTTGAAGAAAAAGCAAAACAATTTATGGCGTATCGTTTATCCAATATTATCGTAAATATTAGCATCAATATTCTGATTTTTCAAGTTTTTATTCCAAATCAATGGATTGAAAAATCTCAAGAAGTTACCTATATTCTATTGGCAAATCTTATTGCTAGCGGGTTTACTTTTTTATTATTTTCTAATAAAATCATAGTATCTCTCAAAAAAATAGACGTTTCATTAATTAAAAAAATGTTGCCCTATTCCTATCCACTAGTGATTATTGGTTTGGCGGGAATGGTTAATGAAACATTAGATCGGGTGATGCTTAAAAAATGGCTTCCTTTTTCGGAATCTAAAAATTTATTTTTATTGGGAATTTATAATGCCAATTATAAGCTTTCTATCATTATGACATTGGCGATACAAGCCTTTCGAATGGGTGCCGAACCATTTTTTTTTAAACAATCGCATCAACAAAATGCTAAAAAATCCTATGCGATGATTATGGATTTTTTTAATCTAATCTGTGGTTTTATTTTTACAATTACTATTTTTATTTTACCTTTCATCAAAAATATTATTCATCCTTCGTATCACGAAGGCTTGATTGTGGTGCCCATTTTATTGTTAGCCAATTGGTTTTTGGGCGTTTATTACAATTCGTCAATATGGTATAAACTTACCGACAAAACCATAAAAGGAGGTTATTTGTCCATTTTTGGTGCCGTTATTACGATTATTGGCAATTTTATTCTAATACCTATTTTGGGATATTTGGGTTCGGCTTTGGTTACCTTATTGTGTTATTTATTAATGACGTTAGTCAGTCTTTTCTGGGGTCAAAAACACTTTTTCGTGCCTTATAATTATGGATTTCTAGTGTTTTGGCAGATTATTTGTGTTGTTTTTGCCGTAATCTGTTGGAATTTTAATAGTTTTTGGATCGTATTTCTTCTTCTGTTTTTATTTCTTATTTTATCAATTTTTGCAATCAAAAATCGTTTGAATTTTTGGGAAATAAAAATTCCTTTTTTAACTAAATAAGAATTATGCAACTCATTATCGAAGTAGGCAATACGAATATAAAAATGGTACTTTTTCAAGAAGATGTCATTAAGCAAGAATGGAAGTTATCGAGTTTTGATTCCTTAATTTTTGAAAAAATCATCCAATTCCCAATCCAAAAAGGTATCATTTCGGGTAGCGGTAATTTGGATAATCTTTGGATTCAATCTTTTCTAAAAACCGATTGTAAATGGATTGTTTTAGAAAATGAGGTTATTCCTATAAAATCGAACTATGATAAAAATAGCAAAATAGGTCAAGATCGGATGGTAAATGCCTTCTGGGCAAGCGAATTGAAACCTTTTCAAAATAATTTAATCATTGATTTAGGGACTTGCCTTACATTTACTTTTATAGATAAAAATAATGTTTTGGTTGGCGGTTCTATTTCGCCCGGATTAAAAATCCGTTTTGAGTCGTTGCATCAAATGACGCATGCGTTGCCAAATATTGATTATCAAAACCTTAAAACGATTTCGTTTGAACTTATTGGTACTAGCACGAATGAGAGTATCGAAAATGGAGTATTTAGAGGCCTTCTCGACGAAATAGAACAGAAAATAAAAGCCTATCAAAATCAATTTAACGAATTAAATGTTTTTTTAACAGGTGGCGATGCAGTTTTTTTTCAGAATAAGATTAATTTTAAGATATTTGCAGATTCAAATTTTACGATTAAAGGTTTAAATAGCCTGCTTAATAGATTATGATTAAAAAGATATATATATGCGTTGCGATTTTTGGTTTAGGAGGTCTTAAAATCAGTGCTCAAATCAATTCACTTCTTTCGGCTAATGAAAAAGGACTTCCAAAAAGCTATTCTTTTTCGGCCAATCGTTTTATGGGTGCAGGCAACGCCGCTTATAATACACCAAACGTTTTAAATACATTAAATCCAGCTTCGTATGCTTATGCAAACTTAACAAGCATCGATTTTGGCGTAGAGGGAGAAAGTGTAACGGCACGTTTTAACGATTCTACCAAAAATTCAGGAAATGTAGGCTTATCGCATTTGGCATTTTTATTTCCAATTATTCCTAACCAATGGGGTTTGGCTTTTGGAATCCATAAAACACATGAAGTCAATTATAGAATAAATGCGGTTAAAGAGGATGCGCGTTTTGGTAAAATTCAAAATGTCGTTCAAGGAAGTGGAAACTTATACAATGTTTTTGTTGGTTCAGGCTATCGGATCGAAGATTTTAGTTTTGGAGGAAATCTTCGTTTTGAATTTGGAAATATCAAAGAAAAAAGAGATTTTAAAATTGTCGATTCCTCCTATTATCCAATAATTAGAAATCAAAACGATTTTTCGCAATTTAATATTGCCTATAATTTAGGGATTCAATATCACAAACAGCTCAATAAAAAGAATAGTATAGGATTTGGAGCTTATTATTTATCGGATTTCAGCAATTCGGGTACAAACCAATTGAGTTCATATTCAATTTTTGTTAATAATTCAGGAAGAGAGGTCATTAATGAACTTGAAAATAACTTGAATTCATTAACGCCAAATAAATATACTCAATTTGGAATTGGCGCTCAATTTACCACTAATAATACAACGACTTTTGGTGCCGAATTTACATTAAGTGATTACAGCGCCTTTAAAAATGCCGAAGGCAATAGTCTTCAATCTTCATGGGAAGTGGCTACAGGGGTTGAATTTAAGCCCTTCTTACACCCTACTGTAAATACACGAAAATATTTTAATCGAGTTACGTATCGTTTTGGTGGCGGAGTTGGAAAATCTGCGTTTAATGTGCCTGGAAGCATTAATGAATTTAAAGTTCGAGGTGCATTAAGTTTGCCTGTAATCAGCCGAACGATTTCAACATTAACACTTGGTACGGAATACCAAATGATTGGCTTTGATTCGAAAGCGCAAAGTGAATCGTTTTTTAAAATCTTTATTCAAATCGCATTTGCCGACCGTTGGTTTATTCGATCTAAATTTGATTAATCCATTGAAAACGTATGCTTTTTTATTATTATTGATACTTACATTTTCATGTAAAAATGATTTGAATACGATTTCAAAAGAAAAAGTAAAGGATTTATCTATAACCGAAGAATACGCTACGGACATTGAAATTTATTTTTCGGAAAATGCGCAAAAAAAATCCATATTGAGAGCTCCAGTAATGGTAAAAAAGAAAGATACGCTGGATAAAACGATGTTTCCAGAAGGTATCTATTTAGAAATGTATCAAGAAAATGGGACACTGGGCAGCACCTTAAAAGCCAAATATGGCGCGATGGATCATATAAGCCAAGAAATGACGGCTAAAGATAGTGTTTTGGTTATAAGCTCGAATGGACAATCACTGCGATGTAAACATTTAACTTGGAATCAGCAGACTCGAATGCTGCAAACAAATGGCAGTGTAGCGTTAAAAACACAAACCGAAACCATTTATGGCGATACACTTACCGCCGATGAAAACCTTAGAATCTATAAAATTAAACACATCACTGGAATTGTTCAAGTGAAAAAGTAGAAGATTTTTTTACCGTCAAATGTGCTCCCCAAGTAACATCTGAGTAAAGAATGTTAAGATATAATCTTAATGAATCTTTATCTCTTAATTACTTAAAGTTAATAAATACAGTAGCGAGATAATTTTTATAAGTGAAGATTAACAAACAAAAAAAGCTCCTAAAAAGGAGCTTTTTTTAAAAATATCAAAAATTATATTTTAGGGCTTAGTAGGATCATTATCGGTTTTGATAGTTGTATCTTCTTTTGAAAAATTACTTTTAACGTCTTCGACAAGGTCTTTACCTTTTTCAATAACTTTATCTTTAGCTTCTTGAACAGCGTCTTCTGTTTTTTGAATTAACTCAGCACCTTCTTCTTGAATTTCAGTTACCACTTCCGAAATTTTGTGTTTAATTTCTTCAATGCTTTGTCCTGGATTTTCAGCAACTTCTTTTGCCGTTTCAATAGTTTTATCGATAAGCTCTTTTCCTTGTTCTTGAACTTGATCTACCAATTCCGTAGCCTGTTCTTTAATATTATGAATCGTATGAGAAGCGTTCTCAACTGAATGTTTAGCCGTTTCTACGGTATTTTCTATTTGCGTTTTTCCTTTAGAAAATAAATTTTTTAATGAATCAAATAATCCCATGATTTTTTATTTAAATGTTAATAATTAACAAAGGTACGAATAAAAACGATAACTAAATACTAAAATAACTTAATTTATCAATACATCCCTCTTAGTTTGCTCAAGAACTCAGGCGTTACGCCTAAATAAGAAGCAATTAACTTTTGTGGAATCGTTTGAATCAGAGAAGGATATCGGTTGCAGAAGATTTCATATCGCTCTTTTGCCGTTAATTCCATGTTTTGTCGAATTCGTTTATGATTAGAGATGGTATGATTTTCCAATAAAATTCTAAAATGTTTTTCTAGTTTAGGAAAATTTTCTAGTAACTGTAATTGTTTTTTGCGCGTGATTTGATAATATGAAGTTGGCAATATTGATTCGATGAACAATTCCGAAGGAATTTCAGATAGTAAGCTAAACATATCGGTAATCCACCAATTTTCTGGACCAAAAAGAATGATATGTTCTACCCCGCTATTGTCTATACTATAAAATTTTACACAACCTTCGTTAATAAAAAAAGAAGAATCACAGATGTCTCCTTTTTTAAGTAAAAAAGATTTTTTAGGAACCTTTATTAACTCAAAATAAGATAAAATATCTTCTTCTTCACTAGATGTTATTGATACAAATTTACGAAAATGTTCAATTAATAAATTCATCTACTTTCTTTTAATATTGGCGCCAATTGCGTTGAGTCGAGTATCAATATTTTGATAGCCTCGATCAATTTGTTCGATATTATGAATAATTGACGTTCCTTTGGCACTCATAGCTGCAATCAAAAGCGCTACTCCCGCACGAATATCCGGTGAGGACATCGTAATGGCACGCAAAGGAAAAGCTTTGTCTAATCCAATTACAATAGCACGATGCGGGTCGCAAAGTGTAATTTGAGCGCCCATATCTTTTAATTTGTCTACAAAAAATAATCGGCTTTCAAACATTTTTTGGTGAATAAGCACACTGCCTCGAGCTTGAATAGCCGTAACTAAAATGATACTTAATAAATCCGGAGTAAATCCAGGCCATGGGTGATCATATATCGTTAAGATGGAGCCGTCAATAAACTTACTCATCGTATAATGATCTTGAGACGGAATATGAATATCATCACCAATAAATTCAAACTGAATGCCCATTTTTTTGAAGACATTAGGAATTAATCCCAATTGGTCAATACGACAATTTTTTATCGTAATATCCGATTCGGTAATTGCAGCCATACCTATAAAACTGCCAATTTCGATCATGTCGGGTAAGATAGTATGATGGCAACCTCCCAAAACATCTACGCCTTTAATTGTCAATAAATTGGACCCAACTCCTGTAATCTCAGCACCCATACTATTCAACATTAAACATAATTGTTGAATATACGGTTCGCAGCCTGCATTGTAAATAGTCGTTGTTCCTTCTGCCATAACTGCAGCCATGAT
This sequence comes from Chitinophagaceae bacterium, assembly GCA_017495115.1. Lineage (GTDB taxonomy): Bacteria > Bacteroidota > Bacteroidia > Chitinophagales > JADJOU01 > CHPMRC01. Next base: position 117,093 of record JAFEIJ010000039.1, read on the forward strand.
TATGTTAGCTGTTCCGGTTACGCTAGGCTCTTCAAGCAAAATGTAATTTCCTTTTAAGTTTTCCGCATTAATTTTGAAAAATTCAGAATCGTCATTATACTCAAACGTAGCGCCTAAACTTTCAAAACCGATTAAGTGGGTATCAATAGGTCTTCTGCCAATTCGATCGCCACCGGGTTTTGGCATAAACGCTTTTTTATATCGCGATAACAACGGCCCTAAAACCATTACGGAACCACGAAGCGCTCCAGCTCTTTTTTTATAATCATCCGTAAGCATATAATCGACATTGACCGCATCGGCTTTAAATGCACATTGATTTCTATCAATTCGATTTATTTTTACGCCCATTGCTTCCAAAAGGTCAATTAAATAATTGACGTCTCTTATGTCGGGCAAATTATTAATAATTACTTCTTCGTCGGTTAATAAAACCGCACAAACTACTTGTAAAGCTTCATTTTTTGCGCCTTGTGGTATAATTTCACCATGTAGTTTTCTTCCTCCTTCTACCTCAAAATATTTCATATTTTATTATTTTGTAGATGAACTTTTTTTTGTGAATTTACTATGTCCTATTTTCTTCTTGTTGTTCTTAAAATTAAACTTACCTTTAGATTTATTCGAATTCGTTAAATTGTTGTTCCAGCCACTTACAAGTTGTTTAATCGATTCATCTTCAGGCATTTCTAATTTTCCTTTAGAAATAATATTTAAATCATTTTTCACGATTTCATCATTAACGACTTCATTATTCCAGTTTTTGTGAACTAATTTCATATAGCTCGCTAAACTATGCGCTACAATATGTTTTTTACTTTCTTCCATCTCCACGGCCTTGTTAATAAATTCCACAACATATTTGCCATAATGACGATGCTTGTTGATTCGAAGAGGATAATGAAATTTGTCGGCTTTAGGTACTATAAGTTCTCGAGCTACCATCGGATAGGGACTATCAACATCCAATTTAAAATCGGAAATGAAAAAAAGATGGTCCCAAAGTTTTTGAACATAACTTTCCGTTTGCTTGCTAAGCGGAGATATTTTTGACATAATCTCAACAATTGCATAAGCCATAGCTGTTCTTCGAACTCTATCCGGTTCTTGAACCGCAAGGTCTACCATTTTTTGCACTGTTTTTCCGTATTCTTTTAACGTAATACGCTTTTCTTTTTGAAAATATATCATGAATTATTAATTTAAGTAAAAAGTTAAACAAGAAAATAATTATATTTCCTGGTCTAAATTATATATATCAAACCCCAATCTCTTTGAAGTTTCATGAGGCGGATTTTCACCATTTCGCATCATCAAATAATTTAGTGGTACGTATCTCACATCATTAAAATTAGGTACCCATAAATCAAAATCAATACTCGAATTTATAAAATTTTCGATTAATTGAAAAACCGCATTTTCATCAATGATTTGTTTATCATAATCTCTATATTTAAATCCAAGAGGACCATCAGCTTCAACAAAAAAATGATTTTCGCTATTGATAAAAACTCGGGCTATCAATTCTCCAATGTCATTGTTTCTTTGATATTTGATACTATCGTTTAAGAAATTATAAACTTCAATCATGCCGCAAAAACCTCTGTTCGTATTTTCTTTTACATATTTTGATTTCAAAAAAACGTGTTCTTCTGGAAAAGAAAACACATTGGTATGCATTGAAAAAATAAGTAAATCGCCTCCTACTTGAAGCCAAAATTCAAAACGATGTTCTTCGGAATATTTAATAGATATTCGTGCATCGGCACACCAATTTTTTAGTTGATGTTCAATTTCCTGTGCTTGTTTTTTAAAAACCATAAAATGGCTTTGGATATTTTCAAAGATATCCTGTTTTAAAACTGATTTTTGTAAAATCAGTTCTTTAGTTTTGTCTAAATGGGTCAAAATGAGTATATTTTAATTATACATCTCTTGGTACTTTACTAACTCTTAATAATACAAATCCAGAGATTAGCATAATTAAAGATAGTAAAAATGAAATTGACATTCCGGAATCAACCATTGAATATTTTACGGCTCCATTATATTCGATGAATATTGGATTATTAAGAAAGTTGAAAAATGTGATTAAAAACATTATTAAACCCCAAATAAAAAGCATGGTTGCTAATGGCTTGATCATATATTGTAATTTTTAATTTGTTTGCAAAAATAATTTTTTTCTTTTAAATATATATTTTTTTATCTCTATTTTATTGCATGTTTGGCAACTTATTAGGTGCTTTGTTTGGTGTTTTATTACTAGAAGGGGCTTCTTTTTTAATTGTTTCTCCCTTAGATTTCAATGGTTCTTCTAGGGTTTTCTTAATCTCTTTAGATTCAATTTTATTTTTCTCTGTTAATTTCTCAGAAGATTTTAAGACTTCTTTTTCTTTCGTTGTCGGAATAATTTTACTTTTATCCGAGCTACTATTTTTGGGAGCAACTTCTGTTTTTTGCGAATTTGTTTTTTCTTTTAAAAGCCTTTTTTTAATATCATCAACCTCTTTTTCTTCATTAGAAATTCGAGTATTGTCTTCAATGATTACTTTTTTCTCTTTTAAAGATGCGGCTTTAGCTATTTGTTTAGCTATGGCTATTGAATCAAGAAATTCTCTTCTTCGTATAGGATTAAAAGAAGCTAATAATAATTCAAATTTTTTCTCCTCATCTGGAGTAATAATAACAACTTGATTTAACAATTCTTTAGAAAGGTCATTTTGTGGCTCAAATACACGATCTTTAAGTTTTTCTTCACGAGTTCTTTTATCTTCAACTTTCATTGGAGGATCCGTTAATTTTACCATTAAATTGGCATTTGCCTTGTTGTTTTCCAATTCGAAAGCTCTTTTTTGAGCAGCTATAATTGCGGCCTTTTTCTTATTTTTTTCACTTTCGTAAAATAAACTGTCTCTTAAGAAGTCTTCTCTTGTATATTTATCATCTATTTTTGCTGGATCAGGTAATTGAGGCGCTTTAATAGAAGACACTTCGATGGTTTCTTTATAAATTTCAATTGCTGGCGCTTCTATTTTTTTAGAAGATTCTACCTCGGCAACTACTTTTCGATCTTCGATTTGAGGGATGTTTTTATCGTTTACAATATTTTGTAGCGGTTCTTTTTCTATCTTTTTAGGTAATTCTATTGGCGCAACAGGAGTGTCAATTTTTGAAATATTAATTTCATTTTTGAAATTAATACGATTTGCAAGCGGTTCGATTAAAGGCTCCATTTCTTTACTTTGAGCTGGAATTTGTGAAACTTGATTATTTGAAACAACTTCATTTAATGGTGCTTTGTTAATGATTTCTTTAGTCGGTTCTTTTTGTAATGAAGATAGTTCCTCTAAATTCTTTTTAATGACTTCTTTTTCAGACATTTTTACATTTTCAGCGCTAGTTTCATTTTTCATTGCTGCAACATTTGAAACCGTTGGCGTTGCTTCTTTAGCTTTTTTATCTTCAACCTTTGGAGTTTCTTTAGGTTTGTTTAGTGCTATTTCTTTAGCTTTTTGTTCTTTTTCTAACTTTGCTAATTCAATTTTTTTATTGATTTCCGCTTTTTTTACAGAATCCTCAATTTTAAGTTTTTCTTGCTTAGCTCGATAAGCCAAAAGTTGTTCTTTTTTTATAGAATCTAACTTTTGTTGTTGAACTTTTGCTAATTTTTCAGCCTCTAATTTTTCAGCCACTTCACGATCTTTTTTAGCTTGTGCTTCAGTCGCTTTTGCCGCTACAATACTATCTGCTATTCGTTTTTTAGCTTCTTCATTTGCTTTTTTCAAAGCCAATTCTTTAGCTTCTTCTAGCTTTTTGGCTTCAGCAATTCGAGTTTCTTCTTCTTTCTTACGAGTTTCTTCTAACTTTTTAGCCTCAGCAATTCGAGTTTCTTCTTCTTTTTTACGAGTTTCTTCCAGCTTTTTAGTTTCTTCTAACTTTTTCTTCTCTTCTAATTTACGAGCATCTTCCAATTTTTTCTTTTCTTCTTGTTTTTTCTTTTCTTCAAGCTTCTTTGCTTCTTCCAGCTTTTTAACTTCTTCTAATTTCTTTTTTTCTTCTTCTTTAGTATCTAATCCAATAGATTTAAGTCCTTTTTCTAATCCGCTAGCATCTACTTTTGGAGGTTCTGGGTCTTTATATTCTGGTACAATAGGCTTTTCTTTAACTTCGGCTATAGGAGCTGAAGCTTCTGGCTTTTTTGGCGCGGAGGCTTCTATTTCAGTTTTGATGTTTACTTTTTCTTTTTCGTCTACTTTAGAATAAGGCTTTTCTTGTTTAACAATAGCTAAGTCTGTATTAATATTTGAGGTTATCGATTCAATTTTTAAAGCCAACTTGCTGGGCTCAACAGTTTCATTTTTAATTAATTTGTCAAAATCTGCATAAAATATATCTAATAATCTTCGCATTCCAATCCACATCGCGTAATTCGTTCCTTCTAGATAATTAGAATGAAATTTGTCATTCCAATCTTCTTCTCCTTCTTTATAGTTAAATAAATCTTCATAAGCTTTTTCCAAAATATCTTTACCGTTTTTTGATACTCTTAAGTTAACTCTTGAATAAACTCGATATCCTTTAGGTGAATAGATATAGTTTGGGTAATGAATTTCAGCACTTGGAGTTATAATAAAATCAGCTCCAACTTTTGTAGGCATAATTTGGAATTTATGCGAATTTAAATCTTGCACCAACTTTTCTTTAAGATTATACTTATAAGGAAAGCTCCAAAAATCACGAATTAGTTCAACTTTGATTTGTTCAGAGACTTGTTTATTCCAATTGCTTGAACGATTGTCAATAACATCAGAAATAAAGACCTTTGGTCTTTCGGAAGCTTCAAAAAAATATTGAGAACGACTGTTGTATGGAGATTCTGAATTTCCTTTTAAAGCTGTTTTTAATGGATTTTGGCTTAATGCACTAAATGTAAACATTAAAGCAAAATACAATAAAGATAAATATCGATTTGTCATGAAAAAATCCAATTTTACTTAAAAAAATAATGCAAGATTATATTTTATAAAGTGTCAAAATTAAAGTAAAAAAAATAATTCCTAGTATTTTTTTATTTTTTGATTTGATTGTATAACTTTTTGTAGTATTGCATTTCATATTGTTAATTTCTATGAGAGAAAAATTGTCTATTTTTCTTAAATCAAAGCCTTTTAAAAGATTTAAAAAAAATCATTTGGCTTTTGCCTCATTTTTTATAGTATTCCTAATAGTTTTTATAGCTATTTTTGGATATTTTATAGTGCCTGATCATACTTCAAATGCCAATTCACAAAACTTAGAATTAAAACTAAAAAAACCAGGGTTTTGTTTTTATGAATTGACCTTTGATTACCAAAAAGAAGGTTCTATTAAAAATTACTTTTTTGGATTTCCCCAAAAATCAAAATCTATAATTATTTATGATACGTTTTACACAGAAAATCAACGTCTTATTTATAAAAACCAATTTAATCAATTGGTATCATTGCCAATTTCAGATATTTCAATAGCGACATATATAGATGAGAAATCGGAAACTTTTATGCTTCAAAATATCAAAAAAAGAACATTTTGGCTCGGTAGCGATAGCCTTGGTCGAGATGTGCTAAGTCGTTTGATCTTAGGCGCTCGAATTTCATTAACCGTAGGTTTTATAGCGGTAATTATTTCTTTGATAATTGGAGTTATTATGGGAGCAATGGCGGGATACTTTGGCGGATATATTGATAAAATAATCATGTGGTTTATCAGTGTATTTTGGTCGATACCAACGGTTTTATTATCTATGGCATTATTAATAGCATTTTCTACACAAAGTAAATATCAATTCTTAATTGTGTTTTTTGCAATAGGACTTACTATGTGGGTCGATACGGCTCGAATTATTCGAGGTCAAGTGATGCAGTTAAAAGAAATGGGCTACATTCAAGCGGCTTTTTCTATGGGTTTTAGCAATGCTCGAATTTTATTTAAACATATTTTACCTAATACCTACACGATTTTACTAGTAATGACCTCTTCAAATTTTGCTACTGCAATTCTTATGGAATCGGGTTTAAGTTACTTAGGATTAGGTGTTCAGCCACCGGCCCCATCTTGGGGAAGTATGATGCGTGAATATTTCTCATTTATCGGCTCCGATCTTTCTTATTTAAGTATTATTCCTGGCACATGCATTATGATTGCCGTTTTTGCATTTAATGCTATTGGTAATGGTTTAAGAGATGCTTTTGATATTAAATCATAGAAATTATGACTACTTTAGAACAACTAAAAGATAATAAATTAGCTAAAGCTTTAAACAAATTTTCAAAATACTTTGAAGGAGAAATACATACAGAAGATGCGTTTAGATTGATGTATGCCTCTGATGCCGGCTTATATCATATGATTCCAGATGCCGTAGTTTATCCAAAGTCCGAAAAAGATTTGATCAATCTGGTAATTTTTGCAAAACAAAACGAAACCAATTTAATTCCTCGTACCGCGGGTACTTCATTAGGAGGACAGTGTGTAGGTAATGGCATTGTTGTAGATGTATCTAGATTTATGACAAATATTATTGAATTTAATGCAGAAGAAAAATGGATTAAAGTTCAGCCAGGAGTCATTCGAGACGATTTAAACGTTTTTTTAAAACCTTTTGGTTTATTTTTCGGCCCCAATACGTCTACTTCAAACCGAGCGATGATTGGGGGTATGGTTGGGAACAATTCGAGTGGTTCATACAGTATAAAATACGGAACAACCAGAGAAAATGTATCCTCTGTTAAAGGCGTTTTAAGTGATGGCTCTATTGCGGTATTTGAAGATTTAGAAACCGAAGATTTTAGAGAAAAAACTAGAGGAACGACTCTTGAAAGCGCTATTTATAGGCAAATTGCTTTTGAATTGAGTCATCCTTTAACTCAAGAACATATCAAAAAAGAATTTCCCGAAAAAAATGTAACAAGAAGAAATACGGGATATGCAGTCGATCAATTATTAGATAGTGACGTTTTCGAACAAAGTGAAAAGCCTTTTAATTTTTCTAAAATGCTTTGTGGAAGTGAAGGCACATTGATGCTTTTTTCCGAAATTGCATTAAAATTAGTACCACTACCAACCGAAAATATTGCGTTGATTTGTGCGCATTTTGACGATTTAGATAAAAGCTTAAATGGCGCTGTTGAAGCGATGAAACTCCATCCGAATCAATGTGAATTGATGGATAAAATTATTTTGGATTGCACCAAAGATAATATTCTTCAAGCTCAAAATCGTTTTTTTATAAAAGGCGACCCCGCAGCAATTTTAATGATTGAAGTAGAGCAAAAAGAAAATAGTAGCTTATCTGAAGAGATTGAAAAAATGATTCATTGTTTCGAATCCAAAAATTTAATATATGACCACACGGTTTTATATGGAAATGATATAAAAAAAGCACTTCATTTGAGAGCTAGTGGGCTAGGCGTATTACAAAATATTCAATCCGAGTCAAAACCTCTCGAATTTGTAGAAGATGCCGCGGTAGCTATTGATAAATTGCCTGAGTATATCAAAGATTTTGAGCAAATTATGGTCAATAATAGCACGGAAAGTGTATATTATGCGCACGCGGGTGCAGGCGAACTTCATATTAGGCCAAAAGTAAATTTAAAGACAAAAGAAGGCGTTGCTCATTTTAGAAAAATTGCAGAAGAAAGCGCACATTTAGTAAAAAAATATAATGGGTCTTTAAGTGGTGAGCACGGAGATGGTCGAGTTCGATCCGAGTTTATACCTATTGTTTTGGGCCCAAGAAATTATGAATTGTTAAAACGAATAAAAAACACTTGGGATCCATTAAATATATTCAATCCAGGTAAAATTGTAAATCCAGATAAAATGGATGCGCATCTTAAACATTTTGTTGAAACGCCATTTGAAAATCCTGAAGTTGTAATGAATTTTGAAAAAGAAGGAAGTTTTTTGCAAGCATTAGAAAAGTGCAGTGGAAGTGGAGATTGTAGAAAAACAGAAGTGATTGGCGGTACGCTTTGCCCAAGTTATATGGCAACACGAAATGAAAAAGATACCACTCGAGCTCGAGCTCGAATTTTAAGAGATTATATCGTTTATGGAGATAAAAAAGTGTTTAATAATTCGAATATTAAGGAAGTCCTTGATTTATGTTTAAGTTGTAAGGCTTGTATAAGTGAGTGCCCAAGTAGTGTAGATATGGCTTCAATAAAAGCTTCATACTTAAATGAATATTTAAAACATAATCCTGCTACTTTTTCGCATCGGGTTTATGCCAATTTTTATAAAATTTCTAAGAAAATTGCGCCATTTGCACCTCTTTTGAATATAATCAACCAAAATCCTTTATTGAATTGGCTTCCGAAAAAAATTATGAAATTAAATTCAAGGAGAAGTTTGCCAATATACAGCCACCAAACTTTTGAACATTGGGTACAAAAAAAACACAAAGATTTAATATCGAAAAACGCGTCCGTCTATTTGTTATGTGATGAGTTTTCTAATTATTTAGATTCCGAAATTGCTAAAAAAGTATTATTGGTATTAAAAAAATTAAATATTGAGTTTTCTGTTTTACCCGTTATGGATAGTGCAAGAAGCCTTATTTCAAAAGGTTTTTTAGAAGAAGCTAAAATAACGATAAATCAAAATCTCGAAGAATTAAAACATTTAGTACAAGAAGATGCTATAATTATAGGCATTGAACCGTCAAGTATTTTAGGCTTTAAAGACGATTACAAACGATTAGTAAATGCAAACAATAAAGAGTTTTTAGAAAATATTTCTAAAAATACCATGACCATTGAAGAATTTATTTCAAATCAAATGGACAATAATTTAATTTCACAAGATTTATTTACCGAAGAAAAATTGGAGATTTTATATCACGGACACTGCCATCAAAAATCATTAAGTAAAACCGACTTTGCTCTAAAAATGTTAAACTTTCCTAAAAACTATTTGGCTAAAGAAATTCCGAGTGGTTGTTGTGGAATGGCGGGTAGTTTTGGTTTTGAACAAATTGATTTAAGTTTTCAAATTGGAGAATTAGTTCTGTTTCCCTCAATTAGAAAGGCTTCGGACAAAACAATAATTTCTGCAAGTGGAACAAGTTGTAGACATCAAATAAAAGATGGGGTATCAAAAAAAGCATTTCATCCAATTGAAATTTTTTATAATGCTTTAAAATTACCAAAAAAATAACAAGAAATTGAGAATATTCATTCTATATTTGTAAATAATTAAATGAATGTTTAGCCGTTTAATTACTAAAGTTGATTTAACTTTATATTTTTTATATTAAATTTATTGAGATGAGATATTTATTATTATTGTTCCTTTTTGCTATAAATTGCTTTAGGAGTCATGCGCAACATCATGAAATTAGTTTTGGTTTGGGTATGGCAAATTATATTGGTGATTTGAGTCCAAAACATAATACCGAAAGTCCATTTAATTTTTTAAATAGTCAGAATATAAAAGCAAGCTATACACTTGGTTATAAATATAACTTTGAAGAGTTTTTTAGTATAGGTATTAATGCTTCATTTATGAATGTTAGCGCTTATGATAGTGACAATGCAGATGTTAAGCAGTACAATGATGCTTTTTTTAGATATATTAGAAATTTAAGTTTTTATTCAGATATCACGGAAGTAAATGCTATGGTAGGTTTTGAACCATTCCGAAATTTTAATAATTGGAATAATGATAAGATATTAATTTCACCTATTATTTCTGCAGGAATTGGCTTTTTTTCTTTTGATCCAAAAGCTTCATATAATGGTCAAGAGGTTTCTTTAAGAGCGTTAAGTACAGAGGGACAAGGTCTTACTGGTGGCCCAAGCAAATATAGTACAACCGCATTTAGTTTTCCAATCGGTTTGGGTGTTAAAGCCTATTTTCCTCAACGTAATTTTTGGATTGGTCTTGAGGGCGTTTATCGTTATACTTCTACAGATTACCTAGACGATGTGAGTACTTCGTATTATTCTGACCCTACTTTTTCTGGAACCAGTACTCCTGCTTTATCCGCAGCATTAGCTCAAAGAAGATTAGAAATAGATCCAAATAATATTTATGATTATGTTACAGCACCCGGTCAGCAAAGAGGCGATAAAAATAACAATGATGTATTTTGGACTTTGCAATTAAAAATCGGTTATAATCTTTTTCCAACCTCTGGGAAAAATTATGGATGTTATAAAATTCGATAAATTAAAATAAAAAATTAACTTTAATATGTCAAATCAATTTAGAATTGAAAAAGATACTATGGGCGAAGTAAAAGTTCCTGTAGAAAAATTTTATGGAGCGCAAACACAACGTTCAATTGATAATTTCCCTATTGCAACAGATATTTCAAGAATGCCAATTGAAATTATTAGAGCATTTGCGGTTTTGAAAAAAGCGGCTGCAATTACAAATTGTGAGTTGGGCGTTTTACCCGAAAATAAGAAAGATTTAATTTCAAAAGCTTGTGATGAAATACTTGAAGGCAAGTTAGATGCGGAGTTTCCATTAGTGGTTTGGCAAACAGGTTCGGGCACACAAAGCAATATGAATGTCAACGAAGTGATTGCATATCGTGCACATGTTAATCAAGGTGGGTCTCTTGAAGATAAAGAAAAGTGTATACATCCAAATAACGATGTAAATATGAGCCAAAGTAGTAATGACACTTTTCCTACTGCGATGCATATCGCTGCTTATAAAACAATAGTAGAAATTACGTTGCCTGGATTAAAAAAACTACAAGCAACAATAGCTAAGAAATCAAACGACTTTAAAGATGTAGTTAAAATAGGAAGAACCCATTTTATGGATGCGACTCCTTTAACTTTGGGTCAGGAGTTTAGTGGATATGCCGCTCAATTAAGTTATGGAATTCGTGCAATTGAAAATACGCTTTCACATTTGTCAGAAGTAGCGCTAGGAGGAACAGCCGTAGGTACAGGTTTAAATACGCCCAAAGGTTATTCCGAAAAAGTAGCAGAAAATATTGCAAAACTATCTGGATTGCCGTTTGTGACGGCTCCAAACAAGTTCGAAGCTTTAGCCGCTCATGATGCCATTGTAGAAACACATGGTGCATTAAAAACGGTTGCGGTTTCACTAATGAAAATTGCAAATGACATTCGAATGCTGTCATCGGGACCTAGAGCTGGCATTGGTGAAATATTTATACCGGATAATGAACCAGGTTCTTCAATAATGCCAGGAAAAGTAAATCCAACGCAGTGTGAGGCACTTACTATGGTTTGTGCTCAAATAATGGGAAATGATGTAGCAATCAATATCGGTGGCATGAATGGACACTTTGAATTAAATGTTTTTAAACCATTAATGATAGCTAACTTTTTACAATCTGCAAGATTAATCGGAGATGCGTGTGTTGCATTTAATGATAAATGTGCTGTAGGAATTGAACCAATAAAAGAAAATATTGATCGTAATGTAAATAATTCTTTGATGTTAGTTACCGCATTAAATACCAAAATTGGTTATTATAAAGCTGCTGAAATTGCACAAAAAGCTCATAAAGAAGGCACTACTTTGAAAGAATCTGCATTATCGCTAGGATATGTTACTTCCGAAGAGTTTGATCAATGGGTTATTCCGAGTGAAATGATATAAATATATTATTTAAATTACAGATAGTCTAGCTAATAAATAGCTGATTGTTGATTCGGCACCTTGGTTTAAGTTGACACTTTTTTCTTCTAAGCCATCATAACATCCTCCTGTAGAGGGGTTATACATTGTTTGATTTAATTGATTTTCTCCCAAAAACCAATTAAACGCAATTTTTGATTTTTCCTTATATTTTTTACTTGGAAATATTTTATGAAATAATTTCAAAGCAATGACCGTATAAGCTACATCAATAGGCTGTTCACCACCTTTTACGTTCTTCGTTTTTTTATTTTTATAAAGCCATCCTTTATTAGAAATTACACGAATTTGTCCTTGTTTGAAAATTTTTGATAATAAAAAATCAAATGATGCTTCGGCTATTATTTTATAATTTTTATCTTTAATTCGCAAATAGGCGTACAACAAGGATTCCGGAAGTACACTATTTCCATATGTAAGGCAATCCTCAAACCAATACCAATCTTTTTTGCTTTCATGCAAATACATTTGAACCATTCTGTCGGCAAAAATTTTAATTAAATATTGATTTTCTTTTTTGTTTTGAAAATATAGTCCTTTGATAATAAATGCCATCGTTCTTGTAGAGTAAATTTGTTCTACATTTGGTATAGCCTTACTTAGTAAACGTTCCGCTTCAGAAGTTATCGGTTCTGGAAGTATTTCTTTTAGTGAGCATACATAGCCCAATGCCCAAATTGCCCGCCCATTGCTATCTTCGAGATTTTCATTTGAATTTTGGGGTGAAATATTTTTTTCAATATCCAAATAGTTTATAAATTTTCCATTCGGTTGCATACAATGTTTAATGTATTGAATGTAAATATTTATCAACCTTAAGTATTTTGGGTCTTTGTTTTTTTCATATACTTGACAAATCGATATTAAAGCTCTTGCGTTATCATCTATTGTGTATCCTGTATTTAAATCGGGACATGAAATTTTTGCAAACTGTATCATGCCAAAATCAGTAGTCATATTTTGGATATGATCTAACTTTATTGGAGGCATTTGATAGGTTAGCTTTTTTGATTGTGGCGAAAGTTCTTGAATCAATTTTGAATGGAGAATCGCCGAATTTTCCCAAGCACAAGGCGCCATTTTGTGAAGCGCATTCAAAGATAATTGATTGTTTCGTTCAGGGTTTTTTAATAATGCTAATGTAGCAGTAGCTAACTGATTTGAATTTCCAAATTCAAAGAAACGACCCGTATTTCTATTAAGTAACTCTTTGGCATGAGGAATGGGGGTTGAAATAATAGGGCATCCTGCACCGAGTGCATAGGAAAAAGTACCGCTTACGGCCTGGTTTGAATCCGTAGAAGTGAACAGGTAAATGTCAGTCAATTGTAAATATTCAAGAAGAATGGGCAACGAAAGGTATTCATTTATAAATAAAACATGTTGGGCTAAGTTCAAATCCTTAACTTTTGCTTCTAGTTGGAGCCTGTATTGCTCTCCATCCTTTTTTAAAATGCAAGGATGCGTTTTTCCCAAAATCAAAAAGAGAACATTGGGAAATTTTTTAATAATTTTTGGAAGCGCATTGAGGGTGGTTTCAATTCCTTTATTAGGACTCAGTAACCCAAAGGTAGATAATATTTTTTTGCCTTCAAAATGATATTTTTCTTTTAATCTGCATTTATCCTTGATTTTAGACAAATGTATTCCGTGTGGAATAATATTTATTTTAGAAAAAGGAATGCCATAGTCTGAATTAAGGATTTGAGCGGCATTTTTTGTCATTACAATAATGGCAGCGGCCTTTTCTCCCATTTTTTGAACTTCAGCCTTGAGCGTATTGTTGGGATTTGGCAGTACAGTGTGAAAAACAAACAGAATGGGTTTATTCAAATTTAAATAAAAGCGCTCAAACGTTTCTTTATTTTTCGCAAATAATCCAAATTCATGCTGAATAACAATGCTATTAATATTGGAATTTGTATTGAGTTTATATGCCATAGACAAAAAATCCTCTTTTTTATCAGTATTTAATCGATATATTGGCTTTTGGAGATATTCGGGCTTTTCGTGGTTTGTTTCTAATGCGCAAACATTTATTTTAAATGATTTAGAAAATTGATTTTCTAGTGCAGTAATCAAATCTTCGGAATAGGTAGCTATTCCGCATTCTCGAGGTGGAAATGTGGTAATGAAAACAATTTCCGGCAAAGAAATTTCTAGTTTATGAGTCAGCGATCGAAATGGAATGTAATTCCATTTTTTTTCAAACATATTGGTTTTGAATAAAGGTGCGTTTAGTGTCATTTTTTTTAGATTATAAAGTATGAAGTAATAATTCTTTTAGCAAATTTTTCATGCTTAAGGAAGCTACAGCGATTCGTTCGTCCGCAGCACCATAATAAATATAAAGAGTATCTCCTTCCAAGATTGCTCCTGTGGGGAAACAAACATTATTCACCTCACCTTTTAGCTCCCATACTTTTTCGGGAAAGAATAAAGGGTAGGGAAGTCTAGCTATTTCTTTTTGGGGATGCTCCAAGTCTAATAATGCCGCACAAGCCGAATACACATACCCTTTTACTGAGTCATGTACGCCGTGATAGATAATGAGCCAACCTTCAGAAGTCTCTATTGGCGGACAGCCTGCTCCAATATAGCTTGTTTCGTGTTCATATTTGGGGGTAAGAACGATGAATTGGTCAAAATGCAAAAAATAATCCTCCCAAAATCCGATGGTTAAATCTTGGATGGAATCTATCATGACTACGATTTGAATATCAGGTTTTATACGGTGCATAAAACATAGTTTATTAGCAATTTTTCTAGGGAAAAAAATCAAATTTTTATCCCATAAAAAGAGTTTTTCATCCTGTTTTTCATGGGTTTTTTGATTTTCATTGAACCGAATATATTTCTCACTTAAAGGGACTTTGGATTCTACAAAAGCTTTAAATTCTTCGTAGGTTATTTGGGGCACAACGATTCCATGTTTTTCCCATTTTGTCAAATCTTTTGATGTTGCTAATGCGCCTAATGCATTTATGCCATCAAATGCCGTATATGAAAGATAGAAGGTGTCTTCAATTTTTACAACGCGAGGGTCTTCCAAGCCTTGTTTTTCATAATCCGATTCGGGGTATAGAATGGGTTTACTATTTCGATGTCCTACCTTTGTGGGTGATTTCAATCTGCAATATCCAATCGTAGAATAATTGTCTTTAGCTACCGCTCGGTAGAAAAGATGAATTTCATTTTTTTCTTTGATTACAGCGGGATTCAATACGCCTTCACATTCAAAATCCAATGTTGTTTTTGAAAGGATTATACCTTCTTTATTGACTTGTAACATTTTTTATATTGCTTTTTAGGTGATAAAAAACGATGAAAAACTAATGCCTCTCATCGATTTGAATATAATTACTTCTATACCTAAAAGTATCTGTGATCTAAAGCCAAGTCATTATTTACTCGCCAGATTCCAAGCGTATTCCACGCTATACGTCCCGCTTCTTCTTTTTTATGCCAAGAACTTACCGAACTAGTCAAAGAAACAATGCCATCTTTTGCCGTTACGCCTATTTCGGCAGCATTCAAAAGTGGTTTCCATTTTATAGCATTTTGGACATCTATCTGCAATTCCGAATTATTTTTCATCTCAATAAATTTAGCGTAGCTACCGAATTGTTTCTACCTTACAAAGGTAGATTTTAAAAGACTCAAAATGATATACAATTAAGAATTAATGTTGTATAATTCGTAGGTTTTGCTATAAGTCCTCTATGTAGCTTCGTTTTTTCTGTTCCAAGTTTCTAAAATAAGAAGGTGTGAATCCTGTCGTTTTTTTAAACTGCTTAGACAAGTGTGAAACGCTGCTGTAGTTCATGATATACGATATTTCGGTCAAATTCATTTCATTATACATGATCAGCTCCTTGATTCGCTCCACTTTGTGAAGAATTATAAAATGTTCTATTGTAATTCCCTTTTTTTTGGAAAACAATTCCGCAAGATAATGGTAATTATAGTATAAATTCTTAGTTAAATATTCGGAGAAATTAAATTTCGTATCATCAGTAGAATTATAAATTTTATCAATTATTAAATGAATCATTTTTTCAATTAGTAATGATTTTTTATCTTTAATTATCCCTAGTCCTATTTTTTTTAAAACTAATTCTAGATTTTTATAAATAGCATGATTTAATCTTTCTTGTAATTTTATCTCACCGAGCTTTACAGAAAAATATTTAATTTCTAATTTATTAAGTTCTTGTTCTACGATCATTTTACAACGATGGCTCACCATGTTTTTTATATATAAAATCATAACTTTTTAATTTTAAGAAAATGTATTAAATCAGAATTATATAAATGTTTTACTATATCAAAAATAGTTTGACTCAATATTATGATACTCTTGAGTTAATTATTTTACGTAAAGGTAGTCTAAAAAAATGACAAAATTGAAATATTTTTCAATTTAATGTTTTTTTTCAGTTTAAAAATCGATTTTTTAAGCTTTTTAGAATACAATGATTCGATATCGGAATTTGTTGTCAGTAACTATATTTATTTCATTTGAAATTTAAAATGTCGCAGGAGAAAATCAAAGTATAAACTATAAAAAAGAAACAATGTTAATCCTTTAAATTTAGCTTCATAATCGAGTGCCCAATAATCTTTTATCATATAAAGAATTAGGTTATCCTGATGTCGAAGTAGAAAGAATTACCACAAAAGAATATATTACAAGCTACAATAATCGTTGTCTAATTAATCCCGCACGTGCGGGACTCTAACCAACAGAGCAAGTGTGTCGTTCGGAATAAACTCGGGATCTATTAGTTTTAGTAAAAGTTTTTTATTTTTTTGGGTTTTGATAAACTTTTCAATTTTAAGGGCATCTCCACGATTATTAGAAACTTCAAAAACGGCTTTTAACTCCCAATTTTGATATTTACCCGTATATTTATCATTGCGGTCTTCATTATGCTGAAGAATTCGTTCCCAAGGATTTTCAGAATGCCCAACATAAAATTTTTCAGCATCGTTGGAGTAAATGATATAAATGTAAAACATAAACGCGTTTTATTAACATAAAAAAGCCACTTCAGTGCGGAAGTGGCTTTGGCTCCCCCTGCTGGATCCCGTACCAACGGGACTTCCCTCTGATTAATCCCGCACGTGCGGGACTCTAACCAACAGAGCAAGTGTGTCGTTCGGAATAAACTCGGGATCTATTAGTTTTAGTAAAAGTTTTTTATTTTTTTGGGTTTTGATAAACTTTTCAATTTTAAGGGCATCTCCACGATTATTAGAAACTTCAAAAACGGCTTTTAACTCCCAATTTTGATATTTACCCGTATATTTATCATTGCGGTCTTCATTATGCTGAAGAATTCGTTCCCAAGGATTTTCAGAATGCCCAACATAAAATTTTTCAGCATCGTTGGAGTAAATGATATAAATGTAAAACATAAACGCGTTTTATTAACATAAAAAAGCCACTTCAGTGTTGAAGTGGCTTTGGCTCCCCCTGCTGGACTTGAACCAGCGACCCTCTGATTAACAGTCAGATGCTCTAACCAACTGAGCTAAGGAGGAATAATTTCCTTTTAATATTTTTCCTTGTTTTCCCTCTGATTAATCCCGTAGGTACGGGACTCAACCAACTGAGCTAAGGAGGAATAATTTCCTTTTAATATTTTTCCTTGTTTTTCCCTCTGATTAATCCCGTAGGTACGGGACTCAACCAACTGAGCTAAGGAGG
>JAFEIJ010000036.1 GCA_017495115.1 Chitinophagaceae bacterium
GTAATAAATAATATTATGTAAAGTTATCGATATCCCTACGATCTTTTTTGGTCGGACGACCACTTCCTTTTTCTCTAAAAATATTAGAATTGAAAAATGAGGATTCGACTTTTGGTATGTTTAAATCAATTTTTTCTATAAGTTCATAGCATTCTATAGCTATAGGAGCGGAAACTCTTTTCTCAACTATTTTAAGCACTTTAATTTTATAATGTGCTTCCGGTTTTCGGACCCATATAATATCATTCACTTTAATTTTTTTAGAAGATTTGATATTTAGGTCAAATAACTTAACTTTTCCATTTTCAATTTGGTCCGAAGCTAATGTTCGTGTTTTGAAAAATCGAACTGCCCAAAGGTATTTATCTATTCGAACATCAATTAATTGGCTCATTGCAGCTTATTTGGAAATATAAAGTAAATGTTTTTAAACAAACGTTTGGTAAAATATATTAATTTTGCACAAAAATATAATAATTTGGCCAAACAAAAAGTAGATATTGATTTTATTATCAATCAATCGATTAAATTATTTCGAATCAAAACGTATCACAATACGTCGATGTCGGATATTGCCGAGGCGTGTGGATTGTTAAAAGGCAGTTTATATCATTATTTCAAAAGTAAAGAAGAATTAATGGGTAAAGTAATTATTGCGGTTCACGAATATTTTAAAACCGAAGTTTTTACGTTTGCTTTTAAAGAAGAATTAAATGGGGTAGATCGCTTACAATTATTATTTGAAGCGGCACAGATTGTTTTTGTAAATAAAAAAACGGGTAAAATGTATGGAAATATGGGTGTAGAAAGCGCGATGGTCATTTCAGATTTTACACCACTATTACAAAGTTTTTTTAATGATTTCTTTTTGGCACTGAAACATATTTATCAAACAAAATTTGAAGAATCGATAGCCGAAGAGCTTGCCGAAAGAAGTGTAGCTGAAATTGAAGGGAGCATTATGCTAAGTAGAATTTACGACAATCCACAGTATATATTCAATACTTTTGAACGATTAATCGACCGTATACGATAAGATTTCAATTCTTTTTGTTTTTTTTTATATTTTTGTAAAAATTAAAAAAATGGAAGGTCGCTTTTTTTCAAAACTCATTGCTATTTTCATTAGTATTCTTTGTATTATTTATTTGATGAACATTACGGCAGGTATTGATTTTATTCCAGATATAATTCCAATTTTTGGTAATATAGATGAAACTATTATTACTGCGATATTATTTGCGTCACTAAAGTATTTAGGAATTGATGTTTTGGCTTATTTTACTTTATTTAAATCATTAAAAAATAAAGACTAAAATTTAAAATCATTTAAAATTGTATGTTAAAAAGTATATCCATAGAAAATTTTGCAATTATTGATAAAGTTGAAATTCAATTTGATCATGGCTTGCATATCATAACCGGAGAAACGGGAGCAGGAAAATCCATTTTGCTGGGTGCGTTGGGTTTAGTCATGGGACAACGTATACAAAGTGGTATTATAAAAAATCAAGATTTAAAATGTATAGTTGAAGCGCATTTTAATATTAGTAATTATCAATTACATACATGGTTTAAAAATAATGAGATTGATTACAATGATTATACGATTCTTAGGAGGGAGGTTTTGCCTGGAGGCAAATCGAGAGGATTTATTAATGATTCGCCCGTTTCGATTCAGTTATTACAAGAGTTGAGCGTCAATTTAATTGATGTTTTTTCTCAAAATGACAGCTTGGAGTTAAAAAGTTCGGCTTTTCAATTAGAAATTCTTGATTCGTATGCTCAAAATAAAGATTTAAAGAAAGCGTATCAAAATACATACCGATCATTTTTGACAAATAAAAATCAATACGAGTCATTGATTAAAAATATGGAGCAAAATGATAAAGAAAAAGAGTTGATTCAGTATCATTTTGAAGAAATGAGTTTATTTGATTTTGAAGAATGGCAATTTAATGAAATGGAAAAGCAGCTCGAAATCATGGAAAATGCGATTGAAATCAAACAAATTATTTCAAATGCCACATTTGCATTTCGAAGTTCGGAAAACAGCATTTATCAAGTGATTTTAGACATGTTATTAAAGATAAAAAAGTTTGAGCATGTATCGCAAGAGGTCAAAAACTATAACCTTCAAGCCAATGCCGCACTTGAGGATTTATTAGATGCATTTAAGTCTTTTGAGCAATTTGAAAATCAAATGGAATTTGAAGAAGAGCAGATTATTGAAGCTAAAGAAAAAGTGGATTTTATTAATAAATTATTAGTGAAACATAAGTTACAATCATTTGATGAATTGGTTGAGTTAAAGAAATCTTATGAATTGAAATTGAGTAGTTTAAATACTTCTGACGAACAACTAGAATTACTAAAGAAAAATGTAGTTTTGTTATATAAAGAAACGACCCAAAAAGCAGAAATCTTGAGTCAAAGTCGTAAGGCTGTTTTAGAAAAAATAGAAGATTCCATTATAAAAACGTTGAGTTATTTAGGTATGGAAAACAGTCAATTTAAAATATGGATCAATTCCAGTATCGAAAATCTCAAAGAATCGGGTTACGACGATATTCGATTTTTATTTTCTGCTAATAAAGGAATCGAATTACAAGATATTAAAAATGCAATTTCAGGAGGCGAGCGCAATCGTTTTATGTTGGCTATTAAATCGATTATGGCGGATAAAATGCATTTACCAACCTTAATTTTTGATGAAGTAGATACCGGAGTTTCGGGTGCTATAGCTCATAAAGTGGCATTAATTTTGGAGCGACTGGCCAATTCGCATCAAATCATTGCTATTACGCATTTACCGCAAATTGCAAGTAAAGGAAATACACATTTTTGGGTTTATAAAGATCAGTCAAAAGAATCTACAACTTCCAATATAAAAATGCTTAACGGCAAAGAAAGGGTGGAGGAGATTGCTAAAATGATTAGTGGAAGCGAGGTAACCGAAACCTCTTTAAATGCCGCTAAAGAGTTGCTTGGTCGTTTTTAACTATTCGATTTTTCTTTTTTAAACTCAAATGTAAAGGTTGCTCCAATCCCATAATTGGTTTCAAAATAAATTTTACCATTCATTTGTTCTACAAATTTCTTTGTAATTGCTAATCCAAGACCAGTACCCGAAGATTTAGTAGTAAAGTTAGGTTCAAATATTTTATTTGAGATTTGTACCGGAATACCACCACCGTTATCTTTAATAATGATTTTAAATATTGAATCGACTTCAATCAAATCAACTTCTACTATAGGAATAATATTCTTATCAATTGCAGCTTGAATTCCATTTTTAATAATATTGTTTAAACAACTTACCAATTGATCTTTATCTCCAAGAATACATGCTTCTTTTAGCGAAGTATTGAATATTACATTTGAATCTTTTACCGATTCAAATAAAGCGGTGACATTTTCACAAATACTGACCAAGTTAACTTTTTCCAAATCTGGAGTTTTTAGACGCGCAAAATTTGAGAATTCATTTGCAATATTACTTAAATTATCAATTTGTTCAATTAAAGAACGGCAAACTTTTTCGGTCATTTCTAATGCATCTTCACGTTCTTCTTTTATATTTTTCTGAAGTAACTGGATTTTTAATTTCATTGGAGTCAATGGATTTTTAATTTCATGAGCGATTTGTTTTGCCATTTCGCGCCATGCCAACTCTCTTTGATTACTTGCTAATTCATCCAAACTATTTTCTAAGTTTATAACCATATGATTATATTGCTTAACAAACTGGCCAATCTCATCATTATTTTTGTATTCAATCAATTCATTTTTTTGAGAAAATGCTATTTTAGATAATTTTCCAATTAACATATTGAGCGGTTCGGTAATTAAATTTGAAATCCCTAAAGCAACAACTACAGCTAACAGAAATAAAAAGACATAGATATTAATTAAAGAAATTATAAAATTGGTAAGATCATTTTTTGCCCAATTACTTTCGGCATCTATAGATAAAGTTAAAATAATACTTTGATTTGCATTTTTAAAATTAATAAAATTAGTAGCGACAAACTGCTTTTTATTGTTTTCGGTAATTTTATAAATATTTTTTAATTTGGATTTTTTGTAATTTGACATTAATAGCGGATGTAAAATTTCACTTGTATTTTTATCTTCCAATAAATAGGTTTGATAAAATAATGCTCCATCAGATTTATAGATGTGAATGTTGACATTATTTGATTTTGACAATTGGCTAATGAATTGTATTAAATTGGAGTCCAGATTGAAAATCTTATTCTCATAAGCTTTATTTAATGATAATTCAATCGAATTTAACTTGTTGATCAAATATTCCTTTTTGTATTCCTCATTTTTCTTTTTGAGATTAATAAAACTTATTAAAGTAATAGAGGCGAAAATGGCAAAAATTAAAAGAATAATTGAAAAAATAATTTTTTGACGAAGTGAAATATTCGAATAATTAAACTTGATACTACGATATCTATAAAAATTTATAAATGAAGAAATGATATAGTAAAATAAATATAAAATGGTATTAAAACAAAAAATATAAGAAAATAGCGCAAATAAAGAGATGGGCTGCAAAGAGTATGTTGTAATAACCACTTTTAGGTCTTTCCCATAATTATATACTTGGTTTACATAATTTTTAGTTTCTTGATATTCAATGATTTCATTATTTTGATTTAAATTATAATTGAATATTTTGTTGAATGGATATTGTCCGTTATTTTCTTTTAACGTATCATTGATATAAATGGCGTAATTAATATAATTTTGACCAATAACCTGGTTTTGAATACTTGATTTTACATTTGGATTCAGCTTGTTTAAGAAATTTTGATTGTATATTTTATAAAAAATATCTTTATCCGTTTGTTTTACAAGATAATAAGATTGCGTAAGATCACTAATCGAAAATATTTTAAATCGATTATTTTGATATAATTCTTGAAAACGAAGTTCTTTCTTTTTAAAATCAAATGAACTTAAAGTATCTATAGTAAGTTCATTATTGTTTTTTAGCGGATGCGGACATTCGGTATTTAAAATAGCACGACACTCAAAGTGATAAGTAATACTTCTAATTAAGTCCTTGTTAAGTTTAAATGAAATTTCGGAAGCTATCGAATTTTTAACATAAGTTTCTTTTAAGGAATTACTTTCATGTAATAAAAATGTGGTAAGTATAGATGCAAAAAGGATAAATGAAAGACTTGTGGCGTATTTAAAACGTATTTTATAGTAAAAACCTACATATATAATTAGAAAGGAAATAAATAATAAATTTATTACGATAAAATGTGTAATTCCTAATTTAAATAAAAACAATAATGACAATGATATCAGATATGTAATTACAAAAGAAATAATACGTTTTGCTTTTGAGATTTCAATTTTCCAAATTGTTTTAAGTGCTTTTTTTGATAATAAATAATAATTAGAAAACGTAATCAACATGATACTTAAACCGACAATACTGTATATTGAAATTCTAGGAAAAAAATTAAAATTATACCAAATAGAGCTGTCTAATACTAAGTTTTTAAAGATTTTTACAATCGAAAAGGTTTCACCAAGAAAAAATATCAATACAAAGGTGTGGACTAGAAATCCAATTTTTAACTTTTTTAAAATGGATAGATTAAAGAAAAGGCGTTTGTAAACAAATATGATTAATATTTGATTTAAAAGAATAAATAGTAAAAAATCACCAAGCGTAGGGTTTAAAGCGGTTCCCGAATATAAACTGTTGTTAAAAAGTTTAAGCTGATATAAAAATGATGGAATTTTATGATGCATCAAAAATGATTTGGATGCATATATTAAAAAAATATATAAAATAGTTGAAATTATTGGATACTTGTTAACTGTAATTTTGAAAAAATTATGGACACCGTACAATATAAAAGTAGCTTGAAGTATAAATAAAAATATTAAATAAATATTCTGTAGATCTGATGGGGTATTAATTTTTTTGATATACAGATTATTATTTTTACTGATATTTATTAAATAATCATTGTTTTCCGCTTTTGTACATATGGTATAGTTTTTGTTTTTATTTTCAGTGTCAAAAATTTGAACACCTTGTCTCCAATATTTATCTACGGTTAAAGAAACGTCAATTAAACAAATCGCAATTTTATTTGAATCAATTTGTTTTTTTAAATAGATATAATTTATATCAAATTTAAAATCATTTTTTGAACTTAAAAAATTGGTATCCCAATTGGAATAATTATTTTGCCAAAAAGATAATGAATGATTTGTATTGGATTTATCAAAGATAAAATAAGCATAATTATCTTTGATAACATTTGGAAATTCGATATTCTTATTTTTGAAATCTAGGGAATCAAAAAATGATTTTGGTGCATTTTTAAATTCTTTAGAAATGGTTTGAATATCATTTTCAATTTTTTCAATGGTATTCAAATTATTGAAATCTAATAAACGGTCTAAAGGAGTCAATAAATTTAAGATAATTAAACAAATCCCAATAACAATCGGAATTTGAGTTGCACGCGCTTGGAATGCCTTTTTAAAAATACTTAAATTGTTTTTGCTTGATTCCATAAAATGTCCATTTCGTTTAAACTCATTTCATTTAAAGGCTTTTCCGCATGATCTTCTATAAATTCAAAACGTTTTTTAAATTTATTATTGGTTTTTTGCAATGCCATTTCAGGATCAATCTTGAGGTGACGCGCCATATTGATTAAACTAAATAAAACATCACCAAATTCGTTTTCAATTTCGTCTTTGTTTTGCAAATCTATAGCTTCGTTAAGTTCATGAATTTCTTCTTGAAATTTATCATAGACGTCTTGATAATTGGGCCAGTCAAATCCAACTTGTGCCGCTTTTTCTTGCATTCGATACGCTTTAATAATTGCTGGCAATGCATTTGGAACGCCTTGTAAAATGGATTTACGACCTTCTTTTAGCTTTAACTGCTCCCAATTTTTTTTAACCGCTTCTTCTGTTAAATCTTTCTGGTTTTCATAAACGTGGGGATGTCTAAAAATAAGCTTGTCATTAAGTTTCTTTAATACATCATTTACCGTTGTGCCATTTTTCTCATTTAATATTTTAATATAAAATACAAGATGGAGCATGATATCGCCAATCTCTTCGGAAATATGATCTGAATTCTCTTCTGCAATAGCGTCGTAAAGCTCATAAATTTCTTCTATAGTTAAATGTGAAAGCGATTTTAATGTTTGTTTTTTATCCCAAGGACACTTTTCACGAAGGGTATCCATAATTTCACACAATCTTTCAAATTCAATACTTCTGTACTCTTTTGCTACCATTTTTGTATTTTTTTAAAATATTCATAAAGCCAAATCGTCCATAAAATGAGCAACATTCCATAAAAATAATCTTCGAAAGGAATCGTATATAATCTAAATCCAATAATTTCTTCGGGATTGTAATTTACTATCGAACGATTAATAAATCCACCAGTTAAAATACCATTGGATAAGAAAAAAGGAAAAAACATGATTAGATAAACTAACAAAAAAGCAGGAAAAAAAGCGGGTTTATATTTTTTTAGAACCAACCATGAAATGCCTAAAAGTGAAAAAGTTACCATTGGATACAATCGGTCGTAATAATACAATCCAATGAGAATAAAAGGAATCCACAACGCTTTTTCGGTCAATTGGATAAAGTAAGCGTTGATTTTGATGTATTTTTTAAAACAATAATATGTAAAAATACATGCATAAGGAATACAAATAAAAAAGAAAACTTCTTCTATGGGCAAGTTATACAAATTGATACCTAAAGTATATTTTTGATCAAACCACCATACACCGGCTTTAGTTTTGTAAATATCCCAAATAATAAATATAAATGCAATAATTAAATTTGCAGGAAAATAATATTTCCAATCTTTATGAAAATCAAATTTTTTGGTTAAGGAAAAAACAAATGGAAAAAAAATACATAAAAAGTCAACCCAAAAATATGTATATTTATCTTGAAAAATAAATTCCATATGCTATTTGGTTTCGTTCCAAGCATTTTTGAAAAAATGAAAAGGTACCCAAAGCATTCCAAAACACTCTCCGTCTCCTTTTTCTAAATGCTTGTGATGATTTTTATGCGCTCTTCGAATGGCTTTTACATAAAAATTGTTCGAATGGGTAAAAAAACGAAAACGTTGATGAATTACAATTTCATGAACTACAAAATAAGCCATTCCATAAGTTAAAATTCCCATACCGATGTAAAACAAGAACCAAAATTGTGCTACAAAAGTGCCTATAAGGAAGAAACTCATTGAAATCACTGCAAATACGATAAAAAAATAATCATTTTTTTCAAAAAATGATTTTGGATTTTTATTGTGATGATCATAATGCCAAACCCAAAGAAAACCATGCATAACATATTTGTGCGTCATCCACGTTATGCCTTCCATAATGAAAAATGTCAATAAAACAATAATGATATTCGTAAGCATAAGATTTATAAATTTGAAACAAATATAATGATTTTCAACTTAATTTAGTTTATTATTTAAAAGATTGAAAAACGGATTCATAAATTGATTTAACCATTATATTTGCATTTTAAAATAAATAAAATATGCGTATTGCCTTTTTTGGAACTCCTGATTTTGCCGTTTCTAGCCTTAAAAAGTTGGTTGAACATAATAAAAATATAGTTGCGGTCATTACAGCGCCTGATAAACCGTCGGGTAGAGGGCTTCAATTGCAAAGTTCGGAAGTAAAACAATATGCGGAAAGCCAAAACTTAAATATATTACAACCTACGAATTTAAAATCGGAAACATTTTTAAAAACTTTTGAAGCATTAAGCGTAGATATAGCTGTAGTTGTTGCTTTTAGAATGATGCCCGAAATTTTATGGTCTATGCCAAAAAAAGGTACATTTAACTTGCACGGCTCGTTGTTACCTAAATATCGTGGTGCGGCACCAATCAATTGGGCGATTATTAATGGCGAAAAAGAAACTGGGGTAACTACGTTTTTTATTAATCAAAAAATAGATACAGGCGCATTGATTCTTCAAGAGTCTTGCCCAATACAAGAACATGATGATTTTGGAACGATGTATCAAAAGTTAAAAGAAATTGGAGCTAATTTGGTTTTGAAAACAATTGAATCCATTGAAAAAAATGAAATTAAAAGTATACCTCAAGATCTAGAAGGTTCAAATCCTGCGGCTCCAAAAATTGATAAAGATATTTTAGTAATTCATGATTTTTCTTCCGCACAAAATATTTTTAACTTGGTTCGAGGATTAAATCCGGTTTACAAGCCTTATTTTATTCATAACGATAAAAAGTATATCATTAAAAAAGGTCATTTGATAAATCAAAAAGAGGCAAATACAAATTCTGTAATTGAAACAGATAATAAAACCTTTTTACATCTTAATTGTAATGACGGAGTTTACGCAATTGATGAAATTCAAGCCGAAGGCAAAAAAAGTATGGATATTGTCAGTTTTTTTAATGGAAATAAATTAGATTAATTTTTCAACAACTTCGATGTAAATAATAAATCTCCATTTTGAACTTTAATAAAATAAATTCCACTATTTAAATTTGGTATTTCCAATTCCATTTGTTGAAAACCTGTTCCAAAATTTGGTTCCGCATTAAAAACAAGTTTTCCATTCATATCGTATAATTGAATTTGAATGGAACGTACTTTGTCATGGTATAAACTGATTTTTAGCGTTTCATTTGCAAAATAAGCATTTACATCCCATTTTTTAATATGATTTATAGAACTGTTTGGAATTGTTTTACAATTTCCAATCTTTAAAACTTTATTGAAATCTATACAATCGATCCATTCCGGAAAGTCTATAAAAGGATTACGATTTTTTTGAACGCTGTAAATTAAAGCATGTCTTGCTTTTTCGTAGGCATCGGGAATATCATTTCGTGCCCAGTCTTTAAGAATTACTTGATTTTGGTTTAATCCATTTGCCGACGTGAAGTTTTCAATACCCCAATTGGCACCAAAAGTGCCATTATAAGCAATGATTTGGTAAAAAATTGATCGAGCGGTATTACCTTTATAGGCATTTTTTGGTTCAAAAACAGTTTGGTTCAACTTGTTTTTACCAAATTTACTTAATCCAATTTCTTGAATGTCATTTTCAACGATATCAAGTGCATAATCGCTTCGTTTTGAATTTACTTGAGTTCCTTGAGTCATGGCTAAATTATGCCAATCGGCGCCTTCATTAAAATTATGCAATAAAGAATTGTTCGAAACCTTTCTGTGATTCATCCAATTTTTAGCTAACGTATGCTCACGATTAAAATCAATAACCGAATTTCCAAATGAGAAATTACCATTAAAATAACCCTTCAAGTCAGAATAATCACAGTTTACAAAGCGAACGGGAGTATTATTTAATATGGTATCATAAGCCATTTGCTCTTCCACAATTTGTCCATAATTAAAATAATGATTCGCTGGTAAGGCATATTGCAATTTGGCCGAAAGTTGGGTTAAAAAATCGGGTTGAGACACATCAAGACCGCTGTAATAGTTGTCAAAAGTATCTTTTTCAGTTGTAAATGACACCTTGTATGATTTTTTAGAATAAAAAATAGTCGAATTTGAATCTACTTTATTATAAGGAAAAAAGGCTAAATAATAGGTTGTATTTGCATCTAAAGATTGTAAGAATAAGTCATTATTACCAATATCTAAATCTCGTGCAACTTTAGCATTATTAATATTTTCACCTCTTTGATAAAATTTTTGATCTACTAAAGTATCCATAATCGGATTTTTTGAAATCAATACAATAGCACCTTTTGTAGAAGTAGGAATGGAAACAATTGCATTGATTTTCCATTGAAAATTTTTAACAATTTTAAAATTTCGAGCGGTATCTTTGGGTGTTTGAGCGCTGAGGCTTCCGATTCCCATCCATAAAAATAAAATGGGCAAATATTTTTTTAATGACATGTATTTAATTTAACATTACAAAAATATACTTTTTAATCGTAATGTCATTAAATTAAATTTTTGATTATTGTTGTATGTTTCAATTATTGCCTTTAATCTTACTTTAATACTTAATATATATTATTGATTTGTGTTAGGGCATGCCCTCCACCAAAATATATTTACTGCTCTAGGTTTGGGCCTGGCTTACGCTTGTAGACATTCCCTTCTGTCCCTCATGCAAAAAAAAAGAATAAATTGATTAATATGAAACAAGAGTTTTGTATTGGTTACAAACATAAAATCCAGAAGGGATCTGAAAACGATTCCATAGGAATTAAAAGTTAATAGTAAAGATTTGTGAAAAAATGTGCGACTCTTATGTTTTGCGTGATTTACAATTTTTATAAACTTAATGCCGATGGGATTTATAATATTATCAATAATACTTATATTTAAAGCAATTACTTCATTTTTACTTTAAATTCTATTTTGGTTTTGGCATGTGCTGTAAATTGTATTCCTTTTTCTAAAACGCTAAAATCATTTACGTTTAAATCGTATAAAACTCCAGAATTTTCGATTAAGGGATGAAATGGTTCATTAAGTTTTAGGATCATTTTATTCCGAACGGTTTCAATATCTCTTTGATACGAATAAACGAACTGTTTTTCGAGTTGATTTTCAATTTTCTTATTCAAAATCCATTGCGCTACGTTATGTAAAATATTTTTGGTTTTAAGCGTAAAATCGACATTTCGGATTCTTAATTCACGGTTTAAAGTATCTAAATACGGCGTTGCACTTAATTGGATGATGCCATTAAAATCCCCAGAAATGTTAATATTAAAATGAAAAATATTTGAATCCGTTTTAAGATCAAGTTGCTCTATTTTAATTTTATATTGATCCTCATTAAAGGTATATTCTTTACCAACCGTTTGTCCTGCAATCATTTGATGTAATGTTTTCATTGAAATAAAACTGTGTATTTTATAACTCGAAGTGTCTTTTAAAGAAGAGGTCAGATGTAATTTGGGTAATTTTTTAGGAACTTCTAAGTAATTTACCGAGTCCATTCCAAAAATTTGATGCGTTGCCAGCATTGACATTTTGAATTTTACGGCTTCTTCCGTAACTTTAAGAGGGGTGGCTTTAAATTGTAAAGGATTGGAAACGAGCCAAAATTGATTTTCGTCATCAATTGCTATTGGTTTGCTGTATCCCTTAATACTATTTAAAGTATACTCTGAAAAATCGAGTGCATGAGCTCCAATTGAATCAATCACTTTAGTAACTAATGGAATTTTTTTCTTGATTTCGCGTTCGACCAAAGAAGCAATAGGAATATCAAAACCCATCACATCTAAATAAGGCTCTTTAGCCCAAATAAAACCGAGTACTTTAACTTTTGGTTTGACGTTCCAAGTAGATTTGAGTTCGGGAAATGCAATGATTTGAAAGGTAACTTCAAAATTGCTCGAATGTCGAGTTTTAATACCCATGGTATTCCATTCTTTTTCGACCCAAGCATTTAGAGGAATCGTAAAATATAAAGTATCTTTGAGATTCGAAACTCTAAAAGGACTTTTCTTAAAAATTTGGCACTTGATGCGATCATTTTGATTGTCTTCAAAACTGGTGTCGGAGTATAGATTAAAAGGCGCTTTTTCATTCAGCATTTTTTCAATCGTAAAAAGCGGTATCTCAATTTCGATATTGCTTTCTGAAATCTGTGGTACTTTTTTTTGACTAAAAACAATAGGCGTTGCAATCAAGAAAAAATAAAAAAAGAAGGAATATTTTAAATTAAATATATTTGTGAGTTTCATTGATGAATCGTCTAATAATGATTACAAAAGTAATAGAACTTTTTAAAACGAATCAATCCTTTTTTAAAGGTTTGTCCATTAATTTATTCCTAAGAGTTATTGCCGTTATCGCCACATTGATTTCAGGAATTTTAATAACCCGAAGTATCTTAGAGGAGGGGAGAGGTGTGTATAATTTGTTTATTACTTCGCTGACCATGTTTAATTTATTTTTAAATTTTGGATTTAATAGTAGTGCGCTTACAATATCAAATCAATATCCCGAAAAACGGATTTCTTTTTTTAGTTTTAACATTTTAATCGCATTCATTTCCTCTTTACTTCTTGGATTTTTGCTTTTATTTCTTCCAAACTTAATTCCTTTAAAATCCACCACAATAATCTTTTTATTTATAATAACATATCTGATGTATTCGATTCAATTAACGGTAAGAAGTTTAATGATCGGTCAAGATGATATTATTTTTTCGGGCAAAGTAGATGCGGTCATTAAAGTTTTTTTGCTTTTATTTTGTATTCTTTTGTTTTACAATGATTTATTAAGTATAACATCGTCAATATTATTAATTTTTTTAGAGTATTTGGTATATACAACTATTGGAGTTTTTAAGCTTAAAATCAAAAAACTTGATTTTAAAATGGATTTTATTTTCTTAAAAACGCTTTTTAATTTTAATACCAAATCATACGTTTTTGGAATATGTTTTTTCATTTTATTGCGAGGCGATCAATATATTGTAAAATATTTTTTAGGAAATTTTCAAACTGGAATTTACACACAATCGGGTGTCATTACAGAACAATTACAGATATTAAGTGCTATTGCCGCAACGATGTTTATTCCAAAATTCTTAAAGGAAAAAGATTTTCGAGTGGTTATACAAAAAACAAATAAGCTATTACTT
Source organism: Chitinophagaceae bacterium (assembly GCA_017495115.1). Taxonomy (GTDB): domain Bacteria; phylum Bacteroidota; class Bacteroidia; order Chitinophagales; family JADJOU01; genus CHPMRC01. The sequence continues at coordinate 13,678 of JAFEIJ010000036.1, forward strand.
TTTGTTTTGGTCTTAAATCTAATTATAGGTCTTGTATTTTATTTTATGGCACCTTGGGTCATCGAAGTCTATTTTAAAAATAAAAATCAAATCTCAATTGATACACTTCGTATATTATTAATCGGATTTATTCCTTGGTCGCTTTATGCAGTGCTCAATATCATGATGCACAGTGTACGCTATAAAAAATCAAATATTGTTATTTTAGGAACTATTACAATTGCCAATATTTTGATTAATTATATTTATGGTTCACAGTTTGGGATTCGATTTATAGCAATAGTTTCTACATGTTCTTATTCAATCTTGTTTATTTGTAGTTATTTTGATATGTTTTACCTAAAAAAAAGAAATTATATCAAAAAAACAAGCAGACTGGATTAAGAGATTAAACATTTTTTCCACAACTAAAAGATATACTTAACATGATTAAGTTATTAATAGCTAAATTTGTGCAATCGACAACATAAAAAATTAAATAATAAAATGAGTACAGTACAAGAAACAGAATGTTTGATTATTGGTTCAGGACCTGCAGGTTACACCGCGGCTATTTATGCATCTCGTGCAAATTTAAATCCAATTTTATATCAAGGAATGGAAGCGGGAGGTCAATTAATGACAACAAATGATGTTGAAAATTTCCCAGGTTATCCTAATGGAATTAATGGTCCATCGATGATGGAAGATATAAAAATTCAAGCGGCTCGTTTTGGTGCCGATATTCGTTTTGGAATCATCGCTAAAGTAGATTTTTCGAATCAAAAGCCTCCTTTTTTATGTACTGCAGATAATGGCACCCAAATCTTAGCAAAAACGGTTATCATTGCCACTGGAGCTACAGCAAAATGGTTGGGAATTGAGAGTGAAAAAAGGTTGAATGGAAGTGGCGTTTCGGCTTGTGCGGTTTGTGATGGCTTTTTCTATAGAGGTCAAGAAGTGGCCATTGTTGGAGCAGGGGATAGTGCTTGCGAAGAAGCTATTTATTTGTCTAAATTATGTACCACAGTTCATATGTTTATTCGTAAAGGAGAAATGCGTGCATCTAAAATTATGCAACAACGTGTTCTCGATATCAAAAATATTAAAGTTTATTGGAATACGGAGACCGACGAGATTTTAGGTCAAAATGCGGTAGAAGGGGTTCGTATTTTAAATAATAAAACAGGAGAAAAACAAACGATTGCAATTACAGGTTTTTTTGTAGCAATAGGACATACGCCTCAATCTAAAATTTTTAAAGAATTTGTTAAAACAGATGATGATGGATATATTGTGGTGGAACCAGGAACAACAAAAACAAATGTAGAAGGTGTTTTTGCATGTGGAGATGTCATGGATCGGAATTATAGACAAGCAGTTACTGCTGCAGGAACTGGTTGTATGGCTGCTTTAGAAGCCGAAAGATATTTGTCGCATCATTAAACTTTAAATTATGAAAGTAGGAATTAATGGATTTGGAAGAATCGGTAAATTGTTTTTAAAAGAATCTTTAAATCGCAAAAATATTGAAGTTGTAGCGATTAACGATTTAATGGATATTGAATATTTAGTTTATATGCTTAAATATGACAGTGTTCATGGCCGATTTGAAAAAGACATTAAAATTGAAGGTGATTACATCATAATTGAAAATCAAAAAATAAGAGTAACTCAAGAAAAAGAACCTTCAAAAATTGACTGGAAAAGCATTGGGGCTGATTATATTATTGAAGCTACAGGTTTATTTTTAACCGAGGAAACGACAAAAGGGCATCTAGAAGCAGGAGCGAGCTATGTTTTAATGACAGGACCTTCAAAAGATGACACACCAATGTTTGTAATGGGCGTCAATGATCATTTGTTAACCCAAAATATTAAAATTGCTTCTAATGCGAGTTGTACAACGAATTGCTTAGCGCCATTAACAAAAGTAATTCACGAAGCTTTTGAAATTGAAGAAGCCTTGATGACAACGGTACATGCCGTAACGGCAACTCAAAAAATAGTAGATGCACCATCTTCAAAAGACTGGCGTGCGGGCCGTTCGGGATTGGACAATATTATTCCGGCTACTACGGGCGCTGCAAAAGCGGTTGCGATGATTATTCCTGATTTAAAAGGCAAAATTACGGGAATGGCATTTCGAGTGCCTGTGACGAATGTAAGTGTTGTAGATTTAACCGTTAAGGTTAAAAAAAGCACCAATTATCAAGAAATCTGCGATACCATTTATAAAGCTTCGCAAACCAATATGAAAGGCATTATAGCATACACAAATGAAGAAGTCGTTTCAAGAGATTTTATTGGTTTTCATGAAATTTGTATTTTTGATGAAAAAGCGGGAATTATGTTAAATCCTAATTTTTTCAAGATTATTGCATGGTATGATAATGAAATGGGCTATACTCAAAAATTATTAGATATTATAGAAATTTGGTCATCTTAATTTGTCATACATTTTTGTCCTATAATTTACATTATGTTAAGTTGTAGATTTTAAACCTCTTATACTTTTAATTATTTGAACTCAAATTTACAGCATTCTATATTTATTGAACGATGTTTCAAAATTGCAAAAAATGCAAAATGGAATACCCTTTCAAATCCAAAAGTGGGTTCTGTTTTAGTTTATAATAATAAAATTGTTTCCGAAGGTTTTCATCATTCGTTTGGCGGACCTCATGCTGAAGTAGAATGCTTAGATAATCCTAATTTAAGTAAAGAAATTATTGAAAAATCTACGCTTTATGTTTCTTTAGAACCTTGTTCTAATTTTGGCAAAACGCCTCCTTGCGCAAATAAAATCATCGAAAGCGGTATCAAAAAAGTTGTTATCGGTTCATTGGATCCAAATCCTAAAGTAAATGGCAAAGGTGTTGAATTATTAAAAAATAAAGGTCTTGAGGTTATTAATCTTAATCTAATTGAACTTCAAAATGAAATCAATCTACCTTTCATTGTAAATCAAGTATATGGACGCCCCTATTTTATTGGAAAATATTCAATTTCAAATAATAACAAAATGGGCTCAGAAGAACAAAAAGATAAAATAACCCCAATAGAATTAGATGCATTGTTTCACGACATACGAAGTGGCGTTGATGGCGTCTTAATTGGTAAAAATACTTGGAGAATTGATAAACCTCAATTAAACAATCGATTTACTTTTACTGAAAATCAGCCAGATGTTATTGTTTTGGATTCAATGCTTCAGAATAGTTACGAAAACTTGGATATTCAACTAAATCGACAGATATTTATTTTAAATAATGTAAAATCTGAAACGTATAAAAATATTCATTATGTTAAATTGGATACTCAAAATATTTCAGAATTGATACGTTTTTTTAATTCAAAAGGTATGACTAAAATACTAATTGAAGGTGGGTCAAAAATCTTGTCCTTTTTTTCTAATCATAATTACATTGATGAACTATTTATAAATAAAAATTTAAAGTTGAAAATTCCAAATGGAATTGAAGCAACTATTATGAATTTTACTTTTTTCAATAAACTAAATTCAAAAGTATTTAATGGTATTCAAATTAAACATTATCAAAAACTTATAAATTATTAACTAAAGGAATGATATATCTATTTTTAAGTGTACTGAGCTCCTCTATCCTATTAATTTTCTTCAAACTTTTTGAGAAATATAAAGTAGATACCATTAAAGCGATCAGCTTAAATTATTTCTTTGCATCCATTATAGCTTTAGTATTTATCTCTAATAAAACATTGGTTTTTAATACGCAATTATTGAATTCAGACATCTTGTTGCCTTTTATTTTAGGGGCTTTATTTTTTATAGTTTTTAATTTTTGTAATTTATCGACTCGGTCTGCAGGAATTGGAATGACAAGCGTTGCGATGAAATTAGCTCTAATTTTCCCAATATTAATTGGAATATTCGTTTATAATGAAAACACAAATTGGCTTCAGATTGCTGGAATATTTTTTGCTTTCATAGCATTAATATTGTTGACCTATCAAAAAGAAGATCAAGCTATAGCAAAAAAAGGCTTTGGTAAATACATCGTTTTTTTGGTTTGGTTGGGTTCGGGGGTTTGCGATAGTATGCTTCAGCTCGTTAATGTGAATTTTTTTCACTTAATTGAATCCGGTGCTTTTACATTTATTACGTTTATAAGTGCTTTCTTGGTTAGCGTTTTTTATCTGTTGATAATCAATAATTTAAAATATGATATCAAAAGTGTTATTGGAGGCTTATTTTTAGGAATTCCTAACTATTTCTCGATTTATTTTCTATTAAAAACTCTAGAAAAGTTAAATAAAGATTTCCATCTAACCAGTGCAACAATTTTCACATTAAACAATATTTTAATCATCATGTTTAGTATAATTATAGGTTTAATTATTTTTAAAGAGAAGATTTCTCTTCAAAAAATTATTGGATTTATAATTGCTTTACTTTCAATTATATTAATTACATTATGAATGGTATAAGTATTAATAAATATATTTCTTCAACAGGATTTTGTAGCCGCAGAGAAGCCGAAAAATATCTCGAAGAAGAGCGTGTTACAATTAATGATCAAATTGCTACCTTATTGCACCGTGTTTTTGAAGGCGATCGTGTAGCGATTGATGGCGAAATTGTAAAAGTAATTGAAAATAAAACGTACATTGTTTTTTTTAAACCTATTGGAGTAACCTGTACGACGGATTTAAAAGATAAAACGAGTATTATCCATTTTATTAATCACTCTAAACGGATTTTTCCAATTGGGAGATTAGATAAAGACAGCAGTGGCTTAATTTTACTTACAGATGATGGAGATATCGTTAATGACTTATTACGTTTTGAAAATCAACATGAAAAAGAATATATGGTTCGAGTTAATCGGCCCTTAGATAAAGATTTTGTGTTAAAAATGGAAGGTGGTTTGCGGATTTTGGGTCAAAAAACAAAACCATGTAAAGTAAAAGTAATGTCAAAAAATCAATTTAAAATAATTTTAAAACAAGGTTTGAATCGACAAATTCGGCGCATGTGTTTTCAACTTGGTTATCAAGTAACGGATTTAATGCGAATCCGATTTAAGAATATTCAATTAGGTGCTCTAAAATTAGGAAAATGGCGAAATTTGTCTGAAGAAGAAGTTAAAAAACTCAAGTCAAAAGCTTTGTAGCTAATAAATCAACATTTCTTTTCGGATTTATGATTCCATATTTCAACCATTCCTCTTCTTCATAGTTATTCAAAATCATTGGCATTCTTTTCTTCGTATTATGAATTTGAGACATTAATTCATTGGCTTCTGTTGTAATCATGGTAAAGGTTTTTATCTCCTCTTGATTTATTGGATTTTTCCATACATTCCAAAGGCCACAAATAGCCATTAAATCCATATTTTCGTTTTGAATTTCATACTTTTCTTTGACTTTTCCTTTAGCGTCGAGCCACTTCCATTCATAAAAGGCATCTAAAATGATAATACATCGTTGATCTTTATATAATTTAAAACTTGGTTTAGAATCTAACGTTTCAACTTTAGCATTTAATGTAAATTTTCTAATTTCCGTAGTTTGGGACCAACTAGGAATCAACCCCCAATTATAAAATTGAACTATATTCGGTTCATTATTAACAATTACTGCTATTTTAGGAAAACTATATCCATTAATCATTCCTTTTTGTAAATTATTTTCAAATCGAACTTCCTTATGAAAACGGTTTTCAATTTTATTCGCATTAAGACTTTGATGTACAAAAAAACACATAAATACAAATATATAACTATCTTTGTAAAAGTAATGTTTTTTGGCACATTTTTTGAATGTAATAAACTACACAAATATTTAAATATTTTTTGAAACAAATTTTTTCTATTTTTTTAGTTTTTTTTGTTATTAATTTGAATGCGCAATGTATTACAAATTGTAACCAAAATGTTGGTATTTTTACCAATAATAATCCTGAAAGTATTGGGTATGACAATATGGTTTCTTCATTTCATTCCTCTTTAGTATCAGAAGAAAATGGATATCGTATTTGGGGAGAAAGAATGCTTAATAATGGAACGGGGAATGCTCTAGTCCCAACTAATTTGAATAGTATCAATTATCCTTCTTTAACAGGTTCTGTTTATCATGTCGGTTTAGGTTCAAATAGCCTAAATAATGTTCAATTAATTGTTCTTACCTCAACGGGTTTATTTGCAAGTGGTGCTCCGGGTGCGGTTATAAGTACTTCTATTAAGAACACAACACCGTTTACTAAAATTACTGTGAATGGAAAAATGGATGGTCTTCCCACTGGAATTACACCAGATAGTGTAAAAATGATGTTTGTATCTTTCCAAACCATAATAATAACTACTTGTGGTGGACGGGTTTTTGTATTAAGTCAAAATACTGCTGTTCGAGGTAATATTAGTGGAAGTGCGACTCAATGGAGTCAGGTTATAACAAATACAGGACAGCCTTTATTAAACATAATTGCAACAAGAGGTAATTCAAGACTTGGTTACGCGCTTTCAGCAGACAATAAACTATGGACATGGGGTGAAAATGTATATATTGGAAATGGAACCGCAGCAAGTAATTCAATTTCAGCAGTGGAAATGACATTACCTACCTCTACCCCAATTCGAATGATACAAGCAACAAGTCAATCAAGCAATCATTCCTATTATGCAATTGATACTTTAAACAATATGTATGCATTAGGGTTTAATAATTTTGGGCAAATATGTGACAATACAACTACAAATCGTTTAGTTTGGGTTCAAGCTAGATATTCAAATGGAAGTTTTGTAAATAATGCGAAATGGATTTCGGCTAATGAACATGATTTTATATATCCTAATGTTGCAGTTATTAATACAAATTACAATGTATTTACTGCAGGAAATAACAATACATTAATGATCGCTAGAACTAATAATAGTGGTGTTAATAATTTAAATCTTCCAAACGGTATTAATATTAGTGATACCATTACGTTTTGCGAAGTAGGTGGCCATACATCGGCATATATTAAAAAAAATACACCTAGATATGGATATGTCGGCCATCATATTAATGGTTCCATTGGAAACAATAGTTCTGCTGCAAATGTTCTTAGTTCAGTTAATTTTATAATTCCACCAGTTGTAAATATTTGTGGCACAATTTGCGACACGCCCATTTTATCAAAAAAGCCTTTTAATTGTAATGATAGTATTGCTGTATTTATTATCAAAGGGAGACGAAACAATGTAATTCAATATATTTCTAATGGTATTTTAGATAGTGTTATCATCGGAAATAACGATTCTGCAATCATTCAAATATTGAACCCTAGCCAAGATGTAGATTTAACTATTGTAAAAGTGAATAGCTTTTTTTGTGAAATATTATTAAGTATTAAAGATACTGTAAAATTATCTTCAACTTCCGATGTTCCAGTATTTATATGCAAAAATTCGTCTGTTATTATTAATAATCAAATGGTCAATCAGCCAGGTATCTATAAAGATACGTTATCGAATTATTTAGGTTGCGATAGTTTTATTAATTATATAGTCAGTTTTAAAGACACTTCAAAATTTGACTCTTTTTTCTCAATTTGTAGTCCTAAAACCATTATTTTTAATAATCAAACAATTGGAATTCCCGGTATTTATAAGGATACCTTAGTGAATACCGTTGGCTGTGATTCATTTATATATCTTCACTTTTCAAATAACAATCCAATTAATTCTATACTATTTGATACTTTTTGTCAAGGAGATAGTGTTTTATATAATAATATTTGGATAAAAAGTGCTGGAACCTATCAAGATACCATAATTAATTCCAGCGGATGTTTCGAATACCAACAATTAGTAGTTTTCATAAGACCAAAAGCTACAAATAATATTTTTCAATCTATTTGTCTTGGGGATACATTTAGGGGCAAAATAGTTAGTGGAATATATGTAGATACCTTTAAAAATGCTTCTAGATTTGGTTGTGATTCTTTACTAATATTTAATTTAGAAGTATTGTCTGCTCCTACTCCATCAATTCAAAATAATAATACGAATTTATGTCCGGGCCAAAATTCAATTATTCAAGCGGTTTTACCTTCTCAATTTAACTATATTTATAATTGGACAACGCCTGCTGGGTATTCGAACCCAGGAAATATAAATAATTTCACAACAAATGTTCCTGGCCTATATTCATTAAATGTTCGTACAATAACATCTGTTTTATGTAATACCGATTTTGAAGGATATACAATTCCTACGAGTTTAAGTTTCCAAATTGTGTCGCAAAATAGTGTTCCTTGTTGGAAAACGACTGCAAGTGATGGTATGATTGAATTATGGAAAAGTGGATTTATAGGAGTCCCTTCTTTCTCTGGAAATCAATTTGCTGAGTTAAATGCCAATATGGTTTCTACGTTGTATCAAGAGTTTGTTGCAAAATCTGGAAATTTGATTGAAGTTTCCTTTGCACATCGAGGAAGACAAGGTACGGATGTTATGTCAATTGAAATTGGTAAAATTGGCGGACCTTATGTTAATTTAGGAAATTTTTCTGCTGGAAATACCCAATGGAATTACAATAAAGTCAATTATTTAATTCCAAATAACGTTTCGGACACTTTATTTACTTTAAGATTTAATTCCGTAAGTTCTGCTGGTGGCAATACGACGGTTGGTAATTTTTTAGATGCCGTAGATGTTAAAATTATTGGATGTCCAAGTAGTACTGTTTCAAGTTTGATAACTTTTTCAGACACAACCAAAAAAGATTCTTTTTTAACGATTTGTAAAAATAAACTCGTTGTCTTTAATGGCATCAGCCGAAATAGCACCGGAACATATAGAGACACGTTAGTAAATTCCAAAGGCTGTGACAGCTTTTTATATTTGCATTTAACGGTTAATGATACGACGAAGAAAGATTCTTTTAGGATAATATGTAAAAATCAATTTGTTGTTTTTAATGGTCAAACACTAAATACAACTGGAATTTATAAAGATACGTTGCTCAACGCAAAAGGCTGTGATAGCTTTTTATATTTGCATTTAACCGTTAATGATACGACTACAAATCAAATTTTCCAGACGATTTGTGTCAATAATCCTATTTTATTTAATGGCATTTTACGAAATATATCTGGTTTATATAAAGATACATTGGTCAATTCCAAAGGCTGTGACAGTTTTGTGTATCTAAATCTGACGGTTAACGATACCACGAAAAAAGATTCGTTCTTAATTACGTGTAAAAACCAACCGATTCTCTTTAATGGCATTAGCCGAAACATATCAGGAATTTATCGAGACACGTTAGTCAATACAAAAGGCTGTGACAGCTTTTTGTATTTGCATTTAACGGTTAACGATACGACGAAAAAAGATTCGTTCTTGATTATTTGTAAAAACCAACCAATTCTCTTTAATGGCATCAGCCGAAATAGCACCGGAATTTATAGAGATACGCTTGTCAATTCAAAAGGCTGCGATAGCTTTATGTATTTGCATCTAACGGTTAACGACACGACAAAAAAAGATTCCTTCCGAATTATATGTAAAAATCAACCGATTTTATTTAATGGTATTTTACGAAATACTTCAGGTTTATATAAAGATACATTGTTTAATTCTAAAGGCTGTGATAGCTTTTTATATTTGCATCTAACGGTTAATGATACGACTACAAATCAAATTTTCCAGACGATTTGTGTCAATAATCCGATTTTATTTAATGGCATTTTACGAAATATATCAGGTTTATATAAAGATACATTGGTCAATTCCAAAGGCTGTGACAGTTTTGTGTATCTAAATCTGACGGTTAACGATACCACCAAAAAAGATTCATTCTTAATTACGTGTAAAAACCAGCCGATTCTCTTTAATGGTATTAGCCGAAACATATCAGGAATTTATCGAGACACGTTAGTCAATTCAAAAGGCTGTGACAGCTTTTTATATTTGCATTTAACGGTTAATGATACGACGAAGA
>JAFEIJ010000019.1 GCA_017495115.1 Chitinophagaceae bacterium
CTATTATGGTATCATTTTTATACTAAGCAAAACCTACTATTTTTACATATTTTAAGTTAATTTTACCTTAAAATAAACATTATTAAACATAGAAATTCAATAGTTACTTTTAAATATTTACAATGCTTTGAAAATCTTGCTTTAAGATAATTTAACATTTTTAATTTATTGATTTTCAATTAATTAATATAAAAAACATCGTAAAATATACATTCTTAAGTCTTTAACAATTTATGAACATGATGTTAATATTTAATTCGTTTTTTTCAAATTTCGAATGTAATTTTGCAGTACGAAAAAAGTACTAAATTTTATTACGTATTTCAGAATAATGAAATCGTTTTAAAACATTTTTTTTGTTTTGAAAAAACACTTTAAAAAAGTTAACGTTATGAGTCAAGATTTACAAAATGCAAACGAGCCGATTTTACAAGAATCTAAAGAGCGATTTGTTTTATTTCCAATAGAACACGAGCGCATTTGGAAAATGTATAAAGATGCGGTCAATTGCTTTTGGGTTGCAGAAGAAATTGACTTACAGTCGGATTTGTATGACTGGGAACATAAACTAACCGCGGATGAAAAGTATTTCATTAGTCATGTTTTGGCCTTTTTTGCAGCCAGTGATGGTATAGTAAACGAAAACTTGGTTGTTAATTTCATGCAGGATGTAACGATTCCTGAAGCAAGATGCTTTTATGGTTTTCAGGTTGCTATCGAAAATATTCATGCCGAAACGTATAGCTTACTAATTGACACATATATTAAAGACGCGGCAGAAAAACAAAGATTATTCAACGCCATCGAAACCGTGCCTTGTGTACAGAAAAAAGCCAATTGGGCGCTTAAATGGATTGAAAAATCGACTTCTTTTGCGGAGCGTCTTGTTGCGTTTGCAGCTGTGGAAGGTATTTTCTTTTCTGGAAGTTTCTGTTCGATTTATTGGTTAAACAATCGTGGCTTAATGAAAGGACTTAGCTTTTCAAATGAGTTAATAAGCCGTGATGAGGGTATGCATTGTGATTTTGCTTGCTTATTATATTCAATGTTGAATAATAAATTGCCTCAAGCAACGGTACAATCAATTATTAGCGAAGCGGTAGAATATGAAAAAGAATTTGTAAAAGATGCACTTCCTGTTTCTCTTATTGGTATGAATGCAGACAGTATGTGTCAATACATTGAATGCCAAGCAGATGCTTTATTAGAAAATTTAGGTTGTCCTAAAATCTACAACACTTCGAATCCTTTTTCATTTATGGAATTAATTAATTTAAGACCTAAAGGAAATTTCTTTGAAGTAAAGATTGGAGAATATAAAAAACCAGGTGTTGGAAATTCTGCAGAAGAAAATGAAATTTCGTTTTCTGGCGAAATGGACTTTTAAAAGGAAAAGAATACAAATAGTAAATATTAAAAAAATAATCATATGCAAGTAGTAAAAAGAAGTGGGGCTAAAGAGCCTGTTATGTTTGACAAAATTACCGAAAGAGTTCGTAGGTTGTGTTATGGACTTAATCCGCAATATGTAAGTCCTGAAAAAATTACTCAAATCGTAATTAATGGAATTTTTGACGGAGTAACGACAAGTCAAATTGACGAATATGCCGCACAAAACGCAGCGACGCTTACTACGATTCACCCAGATTATGCTGTTTTGGCCGCTCGAATTGCAGTGAGCAATCTACAAAAAAATACTAAAAAGAAATTTAGTGAAGTTATATACGATTTGTTCCATTATGTTCAAAAAGAAACAGGTGAATCCGCAAGTTTAATCTCCGAAGACGTATACCAAATCGTTATGGACAACGCTGCCCGTTTAGATGGAGCCATTGTTCAAGCTAGAGATTTTAATTATGATTATTTTGGTTTCCGTACGTTAGAAAAATCTTACTTATTAAAAATTGATGGTCAAATAGCCGAAAGACCACAACATATGTTGATGCGTGTATCAGTGGGTATTCACAAACACGATATCGAAGCGGCTTTAGAAACGTACACTTTAATGAGCGAAAAATGGTTTACGCACGCCACGCCTACCCTATTTAATGCCGCGACACCAAAACCACAGTTATCTTCATGCTTTTTATTAACGACCAAAGACGACAGTATAGATGGTATTTTTGATACTTTAAAACAATGTGCACAAATCTCAAAAAGTGCTGGTGGTATCGGATTAAGCATTCATAATATCAGAGCCAACGGAAGCTATATTAAAGGTACTAATGGCACTTCAAATGGTATTATTCCGATGTTGAAAGTATTTAACGATACGGCGCGTTATGTTGATCAAGGTGGTGGAAAACGCAAAGGTGCTTTCGCTATATATTTAGAGCCTTGGCATGCAGACGTTATGGATTTCTTGGATTTAAAGAAAAATAATGGTAAAGAAGAAATGCGCGCTAGAGACTTGTTTTATGGTCTATGGATTCCAGACTTGTTTATGAAACGTCTTAAGAATGGAGAAATGTGGAGCTTAATGTGCCCAAGTCAATCTCCGGGATTAGCAGATTGTCATTCAAAAGCGTTTGAAGATTTATATACAAAATACGAAGCAGAAGGTAAATTTATTAAACAAATTCCTACCGAAGAAGTTTGGAGTAAAATTATTGCGGCTCAAACAGAAACCGGAACGCCATACATTTTATTTAAAGATCATGCCAACGCAAAATCGAATCAACAAAATTTAGGTACAATTAAAAGTAGTAATTTATGTACCGAAATTATTGAGTATACTGCTCCTGACGAAGTTGCAGTTTGTAATTTAGCATCTATTGCGTTAAATAAATTTGTAGGAAATGACCGCTCTTATGATTTCAAAAAATTAGAAGAAGTTACTTGTCGAGTAACTCGAAATTTAAATCGAATTATTGATGTAAATTATTATCCAGTTGAAGAAGCTCGAAATAGTAATATGCGTCATCGTCCGATTGGAATTGGAGTTCAAGGACTGGCAGATGCTTTTATTTTAATGCGATATCCTTTTGAAAGCCAAGAAGCCTTTAAATTAAACAAGGATATTTTTGAAACCATCTATTATGCCTCTATGAAAACTTCTATGGAAATTGCCAAAGAAGACGGCGCATACTCTACATTTGAAGGATCTCCACTAAGTCAAGGAAAATTCCAATTTGATTTATGGGGAATCGATCCAGGAAATAGCAGATACGACTGGGAATCATTGAGACAAGATGTAATGAAATATGGTGTAAGAAATTCATTATTGTTAGCACCAATGCCAACGGCCAGTACGTCACAAATTCTTGGAAACAACGAAGCTTTTGAGCCGTATACGTCAAATATTTACAAACGAAAAGTAAATTCTGGTGAATTCATTATTGTAAATAAACATTTACTAAAAGATTTAATTGATTTAGGTCTTTGGGGTGAAAAAATGAAAAATGAGATTATTAAAGCGGATGGAACCATTCAACACATTTTAGATATTCCTCAGCATATTCGTGATTTATACAAAACGGTTTGGGAAATCAAACAAAAAGTAGTCATTGATATGGCGGCTGACCGTGGTGCGTTTATTTGCCAAAGCCAAAGTATGAATATTCACTTGGAAAATGCGAGTCCAAAATCACTTTCGATTATGCATATGTATGCATGGGAAAAAGGGCTTAAAACAGGAACCTACTATTTGAGAACTAAAGCGGCTGCAAGACCTCAGTCTGTTTCGATAGGTAAAGCCGAAGCCACTTTGGAAATTCCTGTTCAAGAGACATTAGAAACCTTAACCAATCCGGAATTACATAATTTTAAGAATGAAATCAATTTAGATAATTTTTCTCCAAATACGGTAGAAGAATCTATTGGTGGAACTTGTAGCATGGAAGAAGGTTGTATTACTTGTAGTGGATAAATTCTTTTTTCATAGTTATTGGCAACAATAACAAAATTTTAGTTAAGAAAAAACCGAGATCCTTTCTCGGTTTTTTTGATGTTATACAGAAATAAAATAATCTTTATGAAACTGATTCAACACGGAACGTTTATTGATATATTTTCTGTAGTTACAGAAACCGAATTGTCATTGCCTTTAGTTCAAAGTACAATTTCTGCGGGATTTCCTTCTCCAGCCGAAGACTTTTCAGAAGTGGGAATCGACCTTAATAAAGAACTTATTGGTGATAGTTTCTCTACTTTTTTAGGAAGAGTTAAAGGAACTTCGATGCAAGATGAAGGCATCGACGATGGTGATATTATGATTATTGATAAAAGTCTAGAACCACAAGATGGTAAAATTGCAGTTTGTTTTATTGATGGTGAATTTACCGTAAAAAAAATAAAGATTGAAAAAGACGCGTGCTATTTGATTCCCGCAAATCCAAATTATAAACCTATAAAAGTAACCGAAGAAAACGACTTTTTAATATGGGGCATGGTTACTTATGTGATTAAAAAATTCAAATAGTAATTTAAGTATATTAATTAACAATTTTCAACAAATCATACAATTGTTGTATAACAAAACAATTGATTTAATCTAAATATTCTCCAGCGCCTTCTCTTAAAATTTGATCCGAATCTACCGTTAAATCAACAATAGTAGTTGGTATTTCGCCGCAAAGACCTCCATCGATAATTAAATCTACTTTTCCATCATAAACATCCAAAATTTCATCGGCGGTGGTAGCATAAGGCAAATCTTTTTCAACAAGAATACTCGCTGAAAAAAGCGGCATTTCATTTCTTTTTATAATTTGGTGCACCAATTCATAATCTGGAATACGAATCCCAATTGTTTTTTTAGGATAACTAAAGAACTTTGAAGCTTCTTTACTCGCTTCTAGAATAAAGGTAAAGGGTCCCGGTAAATATTTTTTTAAAATCTTAAAATCCGAATTACTGATTTGTTTGGCAAATTGACTTAAATGACTAAAATCGGCACAAATAATTGAAAAATTCGCTTTGTCGGGCTTTACGCCTTTAAGTGCGCACAATTTAAGAAAAGCCGCTTTGCTATTAATCGAGCAGCCCATCGTATAAACACTATCTGTTGGGTAAATAATGATTCCATCGTTTTTTAAAGCATCTAAAATCATTTTTAAACCCCTTTCGTCGGGCTTATTGGAATCAATTCTTAAAATCTTGGTATTCATATTCCGAATTATAAAAAAAAAGCCTTTGTGATAGTCACAAAGGCCGAAGCGTTCCCGTAGGGATTCGAACCCCAAACCTCCTGATCCGTAGTCAGGTGCTCTATCCAGTTGAGCTACGGAAACATTCCCTTTCTAAAAAGGTTTGCAAAAATACGTATTTTAAAATTAATGATTACTTTTTTTTATTCTATCTAAAAATACATTTCACATTTTCTGTTTTTTTTATCAAAAAACTTGACTTTATAAAAAAAGAGTTTATCTTTGTGATAGAAATAGAACTATAACATATGAAAACAAGAATTATTATCTATTTAAAACATTTTCAAAATTTATTAATATATATTAATTTTTTTATTGGTGTATTAATGCTTTTTTGTCAAAAAATTTACACAAATTTTATATTAATAAAAAAACCACTGGGGCTCTATAGAACTCCGAAATTTTATACCAGCACCAGTGGCCGTCATTCACAATCCGCAAGGAAATACCCCACAGGATTTGTCTAACTAGAATGATTTTATATCAAACTAAATGCAAATTTAGGCTTTTTTTTTTAATCATTAAAAAACCAAATTATATGAAAAATATATTTTTAATAATACTATTTATATTAACTTCATTAAACTGCTTTACACAAGCGATTAATGTACAACCCCATACGAAAAGGATTATTTCTCAAATTCCTAGTGTTAAGAATCATACAAGGAAAATTGCAGATATTCATTTAACAAAAGATCGAATTGGCAATGTCTATATAGGAGGCAATCGCTATAAACATTCTAATTCAGGATTCACAAAGTTAAAATCCTATGATTTAGATATATATAACAATAACTTAGAGCTAATAAAATCTAATGTATTAGTATATAATCCTTTTAATTTTATCAAAAATATGGATTTGTCTACTAATCAAGGATATGGTGAAGTTGGAAATTCTATAATAATTGGTGGAGCTATGAAAGATAATAATAATCAAAATAGAGGCACCGTTCTTACAAATGTTGATAATGTTTCTAATACAATGCATTACAAATACATTACTTTTAATTTCAATGGTCAAACTTTAAGAACTGGAGGCGTAACATTGAAACCAATAGTATATGGTGGCACAAATATGGATGACCAAATGGCTTCAAATTACTATATTGGAGTTGCTAAAGATTTTGACAACAATAAAGGTA
The DNA here is from genome assembly GCA_017495115.1 of Chitinophagaceae bacterium. GTDB lineage: Bacteria > Bacteroidota > Bacteroidia > Chitinophagales > JADJOU01 > CHPMRC01. Next base: position 6,290 of record JAFEIJ010000019.1, read on the forward strand.
GTGGTGCAATCATTTTTATTTTTGATAAAGATTTAAATATTATTCAAAAAAAGTATTTCAATATTAATAATGGAAATGATGTTGAATTAACATTTAACGACATTGTACAGATTGGAACACCTAGAGATGAACTACCTAATGATCCTTCGATATTAGATGCTCTTAGTCAGAATAATGTTATCTTTGCTGTACAAGGTTCAACTTCAAATCGTAATCATAGTTTATCAGATGCTTTTAATTTAAATTCTTTTAAAGAGGTACTTACAATTGTAGACCCTCAATTGAATGTTTTGAGTAGTTATCAAAATAGTTTTAATGGTACCTGTAAAGGTGCTGACTTGTATTATGATGAAGCGACTAGATCTCTTTACACTCTAGGTCATTTTAGACTACAAAACTACTTTCTAAGTTCTTATTATATTGCTAAATATAAATTGGATCTGCAACAAAACCTTCAATATGTATCGTCATTAGGCTATTTATCAAAAGTTTCAACCCCCAATTTATTTAATGCAACCCAAATTAATTTATTTCAGCCTCAATCATCATATCAGCAAGCAAATGCGACTTGTATAGAAAAAGTCGATAATTCATTGGTTGTTTCGGGTAATATTGAAGGTTATATCACGATTCCTGCTCCTCCTAACTCAAATCAGCCTGCTGTTGATTTAGATTTTCTTTCTCATTTTTCTTTTATTCAAAAAATTGATATGAATCTAAATTCAACGAATATTCAAGTGAATGCTTTTAATAAATTTAAGTCAAACCTTGTCTATTTAAAAGATTTTAATTTTTACAATTCTCCGAGCAGTAGAACTTTATCGAGCGAATTTACACCAAAAACCATTGTAAACACTGCTAATGGTTTAAAGAGTGTTTTTAACTCAGACTTTTCTCCAAGCGAAATTAAGTTTAACGCTTATAGAGCTATTGATCCAAGAATTGAAGGATGTGATATTCATGGAATTTCTATAGATCCTTTTGGGATTGAATTTCCTCTACAATTTGAAGATAATTTAATTCAATCAAATGATATAGAGTTTCAAGAAGAGGCACATTACGATGTAATTGATGAGGAGAACACCTCAATATACAAGTGTTCACAACCATTTGGAGTTGCTGTAAATAATGGATGTAATACACCTAAAAATCTTAGATTTTCTGCAAATGCTACTTTTAATAAACAAGTTGTTTCTGGAGCCACTTGTGAGAATATTGGTAAGATTTCGATTTCTAATTTGGAAGGTGCTACAACGGGTTATATTGAATTGATTTTTAAAAATTTACTTAATGGATATATTGTTAGTATTAATCCAGCTTTTGCCAATGATTACTATTTGCATAATGTGGGAAATAATACATTCCGTATTTATCGATACGACAATTCAATTCCTCTAGGAAATCTAACGGACTTAATATTTGTAAGAAGAATGCGACCTACAAGTATGCAAGCAAATGCTCAGGTAGCGAGTATTGATGTTAATTTTGTGTTTCACAATACCCGTTCAAATAATATTAACATCCCTATACATCGAAACTTTTTGTATAGTAATGCTACCTTTTCTTGTAATGCTACGCCTCAGGTGGCTTGTACAAACGTGATTAATCCTATTACGAATATACAAGTAAGTGGTATCAATCCAAATTGTAATACCGTTAATATTTGTTTTGATTTTGAAAATCATACGGGAAATACACAAATGAGAGTCGAAGATTTCAAATTCAAATTGAGCCATCTTTTTGGAGATGTAGATTTATCTAATCCGCAAATTGTTACTACAATTACAAATCCTTCAAACGGAGCTATTGCTTCATCTTTTTTAGCAATGAACGCCACGTTACCTAAGATCCGAGTTTGTTTGCAAAATGTGCCGGTCGATTTGCGATACAATAATGCGTTGGTTTTGGACTATACTTATCAAAAAATAGGTAGTGCTTTTACTAACACACCTTATTGCCAGCGCATGCAGTTTTCAAAAAGTTTAATCAATGTTTCTTCGGGTTGTTGTGCTCCTGACGCAGTAGATGATGTATGCACCACAGGTAATTTGATAGGCAATGAAGATTTATTCAAATGTGATCCCGTTCCGATAAATCCAGCCGTAGTCGCTTCGATTACTCCTACCACTCCTACTACTCCGGGCTCACCCACCCAAGGCAATACCTCAGTAAAAGCTGCCGATGCCACTCATAATCAACATGGTGCTAATGATGGAGCCGGTGATTACTCGGATACTGAAACCAAATCGACAAAGCCTATTGTATCCAATCAAAATGCTAAAACGAATATTCAAAATCAGATTATTCCGAATCCGAACAACGGTAGCTTCAAGTTAATATTAGAAGATGCCATAGCGTTATCTTCGGAGCAGATATTGTCTATCGAAGTGCGCAATATATCAGGTCAGATTTTACAAAAACTTCAAATAACATACGAACGCTTACAACAAGGTATCGAACTCAATACCTTATCCAATGGTGTTTATTATTTAAAAGTTAGTAAAGATGATATATTTTTGGGTAATGCCAAATTGCAAATTCAAAGGTAATTGATTTAATGGGATGTCGCTCTTTGTGTAGGGCGGCATCCTTTTTTTTAACATTTTAAACATACGCATGATGAAATATTTTTATTATCTCTTATTATACAGTATCTATATAAGTACTTCCGCACAAGTTTCCTACGATACTACCTCTACGGCTCTTCAGATGGCGCAGCTCTTGGCGGGCAAAAATGTATCGGTAAGCAATGCCTCCATTATATGCAAAAGCAATCAATACGCTACTTTTCAAGCGCATTCGAGTTGGAATTTGGGCATCGATACGGGCGTTGTACTCAGTACGGGCATTATTCGTTCTTATTCGCCTTTTCCCACGCCTTGTAATGGTGTATGGACTCCGAATCCTATTAGTGGCTGGTCCTGTTTTTATGGATTGGATAAGCCGAGCCAACATCGGTTTCATACAGGTTCTTCCATTCATCAATGGAATCATAAGGTTACGGTACAAGACGCTGATTTATTATCGATTGTAAACCCCAATACCATTACCGACTGGTGGCCTACGGTGCTTCTCGATCGTTGTTTTTTGCAATTCAATGCCATCCCCAAAGGCGACTCCATTACCTTTGATTATTTGATGGCTTCCGGAGAATATAACGCTTACCATTTAGGCGACACATCCAATTGCTCTTCCCCCGATGCGTTTGGTTTATTTATTTCGGGCGCAGGCATTGTAGGTAAAAAAAACTTAGCCCTTATTCCGGGTACCAATACTCCTGTTAATACCAATACGATAGGACCAAATAAGGTTTCGTGTTTATTTTTGAATACTTGTGATCCTCTGAATGGCTATCCTTCGGATACCGCTTATTTTTTAGGAGAATGCAACGGTATCCCCAACCATAATTTATATGTATTTGATACGTCCAATGATTATTTTCCCCTCCACGGACGTACCAAACCCTTGCGGGCTTCCCAAAAAGTCATCCCTGATAGTACCTATACCCTTAAATTTGCTATTGCGGATGTTGGACAGCCCGGTTTTGATGCATTTGTGTTTATCCGAGCCGGCAGCTTAGAAAGTCCAGGACTCTATCAGCCAAGAGTTTATAGTAGTGGCGATACCTTGCCTAGTCTATCGCCTTATGCGATAGAAGGTTGCGGTGCGGTACAAGTAAAGCTCCGCAGTAGTAGGATCTACACGACGGCACAGAGCCTTTCGCTCAGTTATGGAGGCACTGCAATACCAGGGCAGTTGAGCACACTACCCACCACACTTACCTTACCCGCTGGCGATAGCCTACTTTCTTTTTCCTTTTCGGCACTTGCCAATACCCTTTCTCAGCCTAATAGAACGCTCACCATTTACCTTACCAACAATTCCAATTATTACGACACATTACAAATCCAAATCCTCGACCACGCCAAAGATTGGACGCTTTTGCCCGATACGTTTGTGTGCCGTAATCAAAGTGTAACGCTACAAAGCAATATCCCCATTTTCCCTGAATATAATATCCTTTGGAGTGGCGCCCCCCTCTCCGATCCGACCTCTAATACCCCTATCTATACCGCCAATACGGTATTAGATTCCATCCAATTTTTGGCACAACTGTTACACCCTACTTGTCCTTCGATTAGCCAAAATGTCAACCTCAAAATAAAACCCATACCTACTATACAACTTTTTTCAGATACCTTTGTATGCCGCGGCGACAGCATCACTATTGTTCCGTCTATATTGCCTGTTGGAAATTATCAATACTTTTATGCACCCCATCTTGAGTTGTCTCAAAACGATAGCCCCACGACCAAAGCATTTCCATCACAAAATCGGTTTTATTCGCTTCGAGTTACCTCCGAATACGGATGCGGTTCTCTAAAAAGTTTTAACATTCAGTCTATAGCTCCTAAAAGTCTGCTCGATAGCTTCAAAATAACGCCTGACACGTGTTTTAAAAATAAAGGAGCGGTAACGTTATTTCCGAATACCAATTTTACATCCTTCTTAGACTATCGACAGGCCTCAAATCCTTGGCAATCCAATACGACATTGACGTCAATTCTTTCGGGAATGCAGTCTATACAAGTTCGCTATCGAAATCAATGCATTTTAGATACGATACTTCAAATTCCCAATCAAGCACCACAGGTTACCTTTACCCCTATAATCCAACGTTGTGGATTACAAAACGGAAGTATATCGGTTTCTATTTCAAATTTTAAAGCACCCATAACCTATCTTTGGAATACGCAATCCAACTCGCAATCCATCACACAGCTCGATAGTGGCAAATACCTACTTTTGGCCACCGATGTCAATGGATGTGTGGTTCGCGATAGTTTTCAAATGCCTTTTGACCCACCCGCCAAGATTGGTTTTAGAAGCATCGAACCCTTATGTGGTAGAAACGATGCCTATCTGGTAGCCGTACCACAAAGTTTAGATACCCCCTATACGTATATCTGGAATACTGGAAGTGTTTCGGATAGTTTATTTGGCATTTCAGCCGGTTTGTATTGGGTTGTAGCGCATGATCGCCGTGGATGCGAAGTAACCGATTCAATTCAAATCCAAAGTTCCAACGCACCCATACTTCGTTTCGTAGCTTCGCCGAGCCGTTGTAATCTAACTAATGGCACCATAAGCGTATCGATACAAGGTGGTACACCGCCTTTTACCTATCTTTGGAGCGACGGTAATACGGCTTCCAACCGCACCGCTTTTATTTCTAATAAAACCTATGGATTAAAAATAATGGATGCCCTCGGATGTAGCGATTCGGGAAGTGTTTTTCTGGATTCGATTCCAAAATTCACCACCTTCGCCACCATCGACACGCCCTTTTGTAGTTTATCAAACGGTCAAATGTCAGTTCAGGTTTTTGGTGCTTTAGGGCAAGTAAAATACAGATGGAATGGGCAAGCAGGCAATGCGATAAGAAGCAATTTGGATTCAGGCAAGATGACCTTAATCGTATCGGATTCATTTTGTGCCGATACCTCATTCTATCATTTACCCTACAAAAACAAAGCAATACGACTTCTAAGCGAAGCGGTTGTAAATAAAACCTGTTTTCCAATACACAGTGGTAAAATTACGACAACACTTGAAGGCGGATGGCCACCCTACACCTACCAGTGGAGTCATGGCGATACAACGGCCAACATAGCAAATTTAATGGAAGGGTCGTATGGACTCGTCGCACGCGACCAACAGGGTTGTGTGTATGCTAAAAACTACGTCATCACCACGCCCCGTAAAATAGAAACAATAGATACGTTGTATCATTTGCGTTGTTTTGGTTCTGAAGATGGCTCGATACGATTGGGAGTAATAGGCGGGATTCCTCCATATAAATATTTATGGAATAATGGCAAGACGACGCCTCAAATAACAAATTTGAGTGCTTCGACGTATACGGTAAAGGTACAAGATAGTATGGTCTGTATCGATTCATTTAGTTTTATGATACGCGAGCCCGAAAAGCTACGAATTACTAAGTTAGCAATCCTCTCGCCACGATGTGTTGATTCGTATGATGGCCAAATAGAAGTGATTGCTGAGGGTGGCGTAGGTGGCATTGATTATAAACTTGAGCCGATACAAAAAGTATTTAGTAAACAAAATCGATATTTTCAAATGGCACCAGATCACTATACCTTAATGGTTCGAGATAGTGCGGGCTGTATGCTAGACACCATGATTATATTAGAAAATGCACAACCCAAGTCGATAGAAATTGCACCTGAAGTGATTGACCTTAATTTAGGTTCCAAAGAAATGGTTCAAATATTAAGTACTCCAAGAGCCACGACATGGAAAACGATAGCATGGCATCCAGAGTCATGGTTTTCGTGTAGTTATTGTCCGAGTAGTTATTTGCAAACTTATATGAGCGGTGAAATTAAAGTAAAAGCCATGGACAGTTTAGGTTGTGTTTATGAATCAAAGGCAACAGTTTATGTAAAAGATACGCATGAGATATACATTCCAAATGCCATCAATCTCAACAATCGAAGTGCATCAAATATTTGGAAGATTTATGGAAATCATATACGGAAGTCCGAAGTGAAGCTATTTAACCGATGGGGCGAGCAGGTATATGAATCGCAAAATGCACACCTTGAAGGCTGGGATGGACGTTTTAAAGGTGAACACGTCGCTTCAGGTATTTATATTTACACCTGTCGTATTATTTTATTAAATGGAATGATAAAAGTATTTAAAGGCGATTTGGTGGTGATTGATTAAGTAGATTTTACATTTTCTGTTTTTTATCCTGAAAAATGCTGCATTTTTTGAAGCGCATTCCAAACCTGTTCTAACGCTTTTTCAAATTCAATTTTATCTTGATTATCAATCACATAATCCGCAAGTAGTATTTTTTTTGCATCGGGCCACTGTGATTCTATTTTTTTTAAAATAGCCGAAGGTTGCAATCCATCTCTTTTTGATAAGCGTTCGATACGTAATGCCAAAGGTGCGGTAATTAATATGGTTTTATCAAATAAATTGGAGGCCTTATTTTCAAAAATCAATGCGGATTCGTATAAAATGATTTTATTTTTATGATTTTCACAAAATTGATTAAAAACTTCATGAACTTTTGGATGAATAATCCCATTTAACCTTTTTAATAAGTAATTGTTGTTAAACACAATCATTGCAATATATTTTGTATTGTATTGTCCAGATGTATCAAAAGCGCGTTTTCCAAAGACATTTTGAATTGCTTTTTGAACCGAAAGGTCATTTTGGACGATTTTTTTTGCTTCGAGATCGGAGTAAAATAAAACCGCTCCTTTTTTTTCAAAAAAAGACATCGCAAAAGATTTGCCCGTTCCAATACCTCCGGTTAAACCAATTTTCATTAATTTTTTATTTATTCAACAAATATATAAAATTACGAACACAAACGATTTTATTTTATAATTTTGTAACTTATGGTAATACATCAATTACAACTTGAAAACTTTATGCAATATCGGAATCAAACGATTGATTTCCGAGAAGGCCTGGTTTCTATTTCAGGCAAAAATGGCGCTGGAAAATCGACGATTTTTAATGCGATATTATTTGCGCTTTATGGCGATATTCGAGATAAAGACAGCGTTCGTTCGGAATTTGCAGATGCCAGCAGCACTGTTTTAGTTCAATTGATATTTGAATATAATAATACGATTTACAAAATCATTCGGCAATTAAAAGGCAAAAACTCGACCCATCACGCCCTTTTGTATAAAAATGAAAATGAACTGATTACAAGTAGCGTAAGTCATGTTAGAGAATATATCTCGGATTTATTAAAAATGGATAAGGAAGGGTTTAAGAAAACGATTTTTTCTACCCAAAAAGAATTGGACGACCTTACGAATGCCAGCGGAGAAGAACGACGAAAGCTCATACGGAAAATTTTGGGACTGGACCAGCTCGATAAAATTCAGCAACATATCAATGGGGATACTAAAAAAAATGAATATGAAATTTCGGGAATTGAGCAAACACTATTGCAAGAAAACGAAATAGAAGCGCTAAATACTTTGATTGAAGAACAAAAACAATCTTTAGAATCCCAACTTTTAGAAACTATAACGCTAAAAAAAGAAAAAGAGCACATCGAAAGCGAAATACAAAAAGTGAATCAAGAACTTATTGCTTTGGATACAGCACAAAACAACTTCAATTCAATAAATAATACCTTAACGAATTATAAAAAGGGCGTTGAAGAAATTAAAAAAAATATAAAAAAGCTTGAAGAAGAAAAAATTAATCTCGAACAACTTCAAAAGCAAAATGTAATTGACACGCCAAAATTTGAAAAATTAACCCTGCTAAAAAAGGAATTGGAACAACTTACGCAATTGCGTTTTGAGTTCATGAGAAAAGAAAATTTAACGAAAGAATCGACAAGACTAGAATCGGAATATTTAGTTTTAAAGCAAAAAATTGAAAAGCAAAATGAAGCGCTTTCTCAAAAAGAAGCCTTAACTTCATCATTAATTCAATTTCAAAATGAAAATGAGCCTCATAAAAATCATTTAGAAAATCTAAAACTCACGATTGAAAACCTGAAAGGACAAATTTTAATCAATGAGAATGAAATAAAAGATTTGTCGCAAAAGCATGAAAAAATTATAGCACTCGAAACTCAAGCCAATTGCCCAACTTGTTTGCAAGATGTATCAAATATCAAAAACACCTTAGCCGATTCCTTTATTAAGATGATTGAGGAACGAAAATCGCAAATTGATCAAAATTTACAACCCAAATTAGATGCATTAACTACCGAAAGTAATGATATATTAAATATATTAAAAAATGCTGAAAATCATAAACTTAACACGGAGAAAGAAATCGAAAGAATAAATGCTTTTGTTATAGATTTTGAAGCAAATCAAATACAAAGTAAAAACCTTTTAAATGAAATTAACAATATCAAATTAGAACTTGAAACGATACAACATATTCAATTTGATGAAGCGGCCTATCAATTAAAATTACAAGAAGATAAAAACGCCGAACCTTTTTACAAAAGCTTTGAATTTAATTCTGCAAAATTATTGCAAGATATTCCAAAAAACATAGAAAGTTTACAGACCGAAAAAGAGCGATTAATCAAGGGAAATCAATTTGTAGCGGAAACTGAAGCGAAATTATTAGAACTCAATTACGATCCATCCGTTCACGAGACTAAAAAGCTGCTTAAAAATGAACTTATCGAAAAAGATAAAAACAAGGTAGAAGCGATTAACAAATTAAAATTAAAAGAAATAGCGATTAATAACGAAATCCATAAATGCGAAGCCCAATTAAAAAAGCACTTTGATTCGATTCAAATTATTGAAAAACAACAAATTAAATCCGACCATCTCAAACAATTAAAAACCTTAGTAGAATCGTTTAAAATGCATATTTTAGAACGTATTTCTCCAACAATAAGTAACGAAGCCAGCCGGCTTTTTGCCATTACAACTAAAGGGCGCTATGAAATGATTACAATCAACGACAATTTTGAGTTTTTTGTATACGACAATGGAAAGCCCTACCCGATTCAACGGTTTTCGGGAGGCGAAATTGACTTATGTAATATTTGCTTACGGATTGCTTTATCCAAGGCAATTGGCGAACTTAGTGGCAGCCAAAACATACGTTTTATGGCTTTTGATGAAATTTTTGGTAGCCAAGACGAAGAGCGAAGACAAGAAATTTTACAAATGTTTCTGCATCTACAAGAACAGTTTGCTCAAATCTATATTATTTCACATATCGATAGTATCAAAGACGTCTTTCCAAACACGCTTCAAGTCATCAGAACGCCTCAAGGTAGCGAAGTGAGCTGGAGTTGTTGATAGATTTTCCGTTCTATAAAAGCCCTAAGATTGAATAAACACTTAAAAGCTTCAAATTAGAATTTTTGTAATGCTTGAGCTCTGGTATTCGAATTCGCGCAATACGTCATCTCGGAAAATTTTTCTTGAAAAACTAGTCAGCTATGAAAAATTTATCCGTGATCTTAATAAATGGTTTCAAAAAAACAGTACTTTTTCATCAATATAAAACTTCTTTATTTTTAATTTTAATAATCTTTTCACATGAAAATGTGAATAATTAAAAATAATTAATACTTTTTTTTATATATTTTTGTGTGAAATAAAACGAATTGTTAATTCATGAATATAAATATACTAAACCCACGTAAAGCGCTTAACAAAGCCTTTTTGAAAGTAAAACCCAATCGAATAGAAATAGAACTTTTCAAAAATAATCTGATTACGCTACTCGACAGAACCAATGACAAAGAAAGCGAAGAGTTTCACAAAAACTTAGTTTCCGATTTTCTAAAAGACACGTATTACAAACAAAATCATTTTATCAATACCAAAGGGCGAAATGACCTCGTCATTCATAATGGAAATCAAGCAACGAGTTCGGTGGGTGTCATTCTTGAAGCCAAAAAGCCTACGAATAAAGCGGAAATGATTTCACAGGATAATCTCAACAAAAAAGCGTTTCAGGAATTGGTATTGTATTATTTGCGTGAACGGATTACACATAAAAATCTTGAGGTAAAACATCTTGTGGCTACCAATATCAACGAATGGTTTATCTTTGATGCGATGCTTTTTGACCGACTATTTGCACAAAACAAAGTTTTGGTAAAGCAATTTGAAGACTTTGAAGCAGGGCGTCTTGCTGATACAAAAACAGATTTTTTCTATAAACAAATTGCGGAGCCATTTATCCAGAATATAACAACAGAAATAGAATGTACCTATTTTAATATTCAAAATTATCAAACATCTCTTAGAAATGAAGACAAAAATGATGATAATACATTAATTGATTTATTCAAAGTATATGCTCCACAGCATTTGCTTAAGTTGCCCTTTGCTAATGATAGCAATAGCTTAGACAAACGATTTTATGCCGAATTATTGCATATTATCGGTTTGGCCGAAACTAAAGAAGGAGGCAAAAAACTCATTGGAAGGAACAAAGAAGGCGCTCGTCATTCAGGTACATTGTTAGAAGATACCATTATTCAGCTCGATAGTATGGACAAACTCAGCCGAGTAGATAATCTTGGCTCGTATGGCACGAATAATGAAGAACAACTCTTTTCTGTTGCTTTAGAATTATGTATCACTTGGGTCAATAGAATTTTATTTCTAAAATTGCTTGAAGGACAACTCCTAAACTATCATAAAGGCAACAAACAATATGCCTTTTTGAATTTGGACAAAATAAAAGAATACGACGACCTCAATAGTCTATTTTTTCAAGTGTTAGCAAAAAAATACGACCAGCGAAACGAAGATGTCAAAAAACTTTTTGAATCGGTTCCTTACCTCAATTCCTCGCTCTTTGAACCTACCGAACTCGAACATCAAACGCTATTTATCAGCAACCTAAAAGACGACAAAACCATTCCATTGTATACTCAAACGGTACTTAAAGACACGCAAGGAAAAAAAATGGACGGAAGTATGAATACATTGGCATACTTTTTTGCATTTTTGGATGCGTACGATTTTAGTAGTGAAGGAAAATCCGAAATTCAAGAAGATAACAAAACACTTATCAATGCATCGGTTCTGGGTTTGATTTTTGAAAAAATCAATGGATATAAAGATGGTTCTTTCTTTACTCCAGGGTTCATTACTATGTATATGTGTAGAGAAACCATCCGTAAAGCCGTCGTTCAAAAATTCAATGAAACCTACACTAAAAAGAATTTCACATCACTTTCAGGAAACAATCAAGACTCCAGCTCTCTTCAAGGAAGTAGCCAAGAATCCAATTCAAATGATGGAAGCAACCAAGAATCCACGCCAATCTTGAGAGGGGCAAAGCAAAACCCAACTCCCCTCTTGAGAGGGGCTGGGGGTGTGTCCTTTTCAAATAACGGAGACAAGACCTCAAACAGAAGAGAAATCATCCCCTACAATCCCAAGCTCAAAGAACTCGCCAGAGATCTCCGAAATAATAGCACCAAATCCGAAATTGCATTATGGAATGAACTGAAAGGTAAGTTTGAAGGAGGTTATGATTTTCATAGACAAAAACCTTTGGACAATTATATCGCCGATTTCTTTTGTTATGAATTAAAATTGGTCATAGAAATTGATGGAATGACCCACGAATGGGAAGAAACCCAAAAAAAGGACCATGAAAAAGAATGTAAACTTCATGAACTGGGATTGAATACCTTGCGATTCTCCGATACCGAAGTTTTTGAACATCTTGAATATGTTTTGGATAAAATAAAAGAATATATCCAAGGATATGAATCGGGCGATTTGTCTTCGTTTCATTGTGAGGACACACCCCTAAATCCCCTCTCAAGAGGGGACTTTCACGTGCCTCAACATTCTAAGCGTGTTCTTTTTGAATTTAAGTCTTTGGATGACATTTATGAACATATAGGCGAAGGCCGTATGTTTTCGAGAGATGAAGCCAATACGATCGTAAATAGTCTTAAAATTTGCGACCCCGCAGTAGGTTCGGGACACTTCTTGGTATCGGCGCTCAATGAAATGATCGCCGTAAAAAATGACTTAAAAATATTACAAGACCGAGAGGGAAAAAGACTCAAAGAATATCAATTTGTGGTAGAAAATGATGAGCTCATTATCACGGATGAGGAAGGTGAATTATTTGAATACCACCCCACACACAAAGAAAGTCAACGGGTTCAAGAAACCTTGTTTCACGAAAAACAAACGATTATCGAAAATTGCCTTTTTGGGGTGGATATCAATCCCAATTCGGTGAAAATATGCCGACTGCGACTGTGGATCGAATTGCTAAAAAATGCGTATTATAAACAATCTTCCGATACTCCCCTCTTGAGAGGGGCTGGGGGTGTGTTAGAAACACTTCCCAATATTGACATCAATATCAAATGTGGCAACTCGCTCGTGAGCCGTTTTGCTATCGATGCCGACCTAAGCCAAGCGCTCAAAAAAAGCAAATGGAATATAGACAGCTACAAACTGGCGGTAGATACCTATAGAAATGCCGAAAACAAAGAGCAAAAACGAGAAATGGAACGACTGATAAAGGATATCAAATCGGATTTTAGAAGTGAAATATCGCAGAATGACCCCAAACTCCAAAAACTGCGCAAACTCTCGGGCGAACTCTACAATATAACCCATCAAGTACCGCTTTTTGAACGCAGCGAAAAAGAAAAAGCGGAATGGAACAAGCAAATAGAAAAGTTAAACCAAGAAATCAAAAAAATAGAGGCAGAAATAGAAGATATCAAAGCCAACAAAATCTATGAAAATGCCTTTGAATGGCGTTTTGAATTTCCCGAAGTCCTCGACGACCAAGGAAACTTTATAGGATTTGATGTAGTGATTGGAAATCCGCCGTATATTAGAGTTCAAAACTTAGATCACAATCAAGTTGATTTTTTTAAATTAAATTACAAATCATTTTTCCAAAAAGCTGACATTTATATACTTTTTATAGAAAAGGCTATAGAACTAATAAAAAAGGAAGGAACTTTGTCATTTATTAATCCAACGTTATTCTTAACTTCTGATTATGGACTTAAATTAAGAGAATTTTTGAGTGAATACAAAGTTTCTAAAATTGTTGACTTTTGTGATTTGCCAATATTTGAAGAAGCAATTACATATACAGGAATATTTTTTGTATCAAAATCTAAACCTGATAAAATTCAATTTAAAAAAATTGATTCAATTGTAAACATTTCCAAAAAAATTAATGACCAAATATTTGAATCATTTAATCAATCTAATTTTGGAAAAGAAAATTGGGTTTTGAAAAATGATAACCATAATAGTCTAATTAAAAAAATTCAATCATATAAAAGTCTTGGTTCTATTTCAGAAATTAATTCAGGATGTTTTACCGGCTATGATAAAGCATTTTTTGTTGATGATTCAATTATAAAAGCATACAATTTAGAAGAAGAAATTATTAAGCCCATAATTATGGGAAAAGAACCAAAAAAATATAAACTAAATAAGCCAATAAAAAAATGTATATATCCTTATATTATTGGTGATAATAATGAAACATTAATAATTGAAGAAAAAAAATTCAAAGATATTTATCCAAACTGCTATAATTATCTTCTAAAATATAAAAATGAGCTAGAAAATAGAATGGATAGTAGGAAAACTTTCAAAGAAATGGAACGAGAGTGGTTTTCTTATACAAGAAAAGGTTTAATTAGTATTTTTAATAAAAAAAAGATTTTAGTTGGATATATTGTACCTAGAAACACTTATTGTATTGATTATTATGGTTATATGTTTAGTGTAGGCCGTGTTTTTGCAATCCAACCTTATGATATTAAATTGAATGAAGTTTTATTAGGCATACTAAATTCAAAAGTATCTCAATTCTTAATGAGTTCTTTGTGTCCAATAAAACAAGGTGGGTTTTATAAAATTTCGTCTCAATATCTTAATTCGTTTCCAATACCCAATTTTCAAGTAAATTTTTCTAATCAAATAAAAGATTTAGTTCTATCTATTCAATCAACTGAAAATGCCGATACCACTGATTTAGAAGCAGAAATTGACCAGCTGGTTTATCAACTTTATGGTTTGACGGAAGAAGAGATAAAAATTGTGGAGGGGAGATAAAAAAATTAATTATCATTTTTTGTGTTAATTGTAATAAATTTGCATTATTATATATGAAAGATTGGAATTAGCTGCAATAAATAAAAATCAATTACGAGATTATGCTTCTCTTTTTTCAAGAAGTGTGGCTCTAGAATGGTTTAAATTAGATTTTAAAAATATAAATTTAAAAATTCTAAGATATGATAGTCATATGTTTTCGAGTAATTCGACAACATATTTTGACTACCTTAAATATGTTTATTCTATATTAGAAAAAAATTATCCAAATGAATATATTTACAAAAATTCATTTTTGAATGAATGGATTATTAAGGAATTAGGAAACGGGAATTCCAAAGTTTTTAGTGAATTTAAATTAAATAATGCAGTAGCAGATTTAGTGATGTTTAATAGTCTTTCAAAAGTTTTTGAAATTAAAACAGAATTAGATTCAACCAAACGTTTAGGTAATCAACTAGAAACATATAAAAGTATATTTAATGAAATATATTTAATTGTTCCTAAATCTAAGTTGCATTTGTATTTAAATTATGATATTTCTATTGGTGTAATTAGTTATTGTAATAAAAATGAAAAAAAATTTATATTAGAACGAAAATCAGAATTAAATATTGAGGTTAATCATCAAATTTTAATGAATATTCTGCATACAAGTGAATAT
>JAFEIJ010000045.1 GCA_017495115.1 Chitinophagaceae bacterium
ATTATTTTCTAATGATTAATATGGGTTTAATAAGTGATTTAAAAAAAAGAACAAAAAAGATAAAAACTAGTTTATATTTGTCTTTTAAATTTTATATGTATGAAAATAAATATCAACAAACTAGATGTCTTTCAAATGGGAAAAGTGTACGCAGTGGTTATTTTTGCTGTATTACTTTTAATATCTCTTCCATTTATTTTTCTTTTTAGTACCGTTTTTGTTGGCCTTGGAATGGCTAGTGGCATGCCTTCTTTTTTTGGAACCTCTTCATTGGCATTTGTAGGTGCTTTTTTCTTTATTTTAATGTTCTATACCATAATTAGTTTTATTTTTGGAATGTTGTTTGCGTGGGTATATAATTTAACATATAAATTTCATGGTGGTGTCTCTTTTGAAACATCAAATAATAATCAAATTATAGAACAATAATTTTATGCCTTTTAAAACAAGTGTCATTGTAGGTTTTTTTTTCGGTTGCTTTGGGCTAGTCAATAATATTATATTAGCAACAAAAATCGAAGATAAATCAATAGGATTTATTTTAACCAGTGGTATTTTGTTTTTTAATATCTATTTTACATTACTTTTTACTAAGAAACAGCAAAATTATTCACTAGCTTTTCCTGAAGGCTTTAAATCCGCTATTCAAGCCGGAATGATTCAAGCTTTTTTCTATTTTTTATCAATTATAGTGATTCAAAAATCTATTCTGCCTGGTTTTTTCCCTGATTTAGAAGGTTGGAAATCCTATATGCTAATCTTTAATATAAACTTGATTTTATTTTCAATTTTAAGTGCAATATTTGGTGCGATTTTAACTGTTTTATTAATGAATAATCCAAAGTCATGATTGATATTTCTATAGTAATTCCATTATTTAATGAAGAAGAGAGCTTGCCAGAGCTTATTCAGTGGATCGAAAAGGTGATGTTGCAAAATCAATTTACTTACGAAGTATGGATGGTTGATGACGGCAGTAAAGATCGATCTTGGGATGTAATTGAAGATCTAAATAAAAAGAATAATTGTATAAAAGGGATCCGTTTTCAAAGGAATTATGGAAAAAGCGCAGCTTTGTTTGAAGGTTTTAAGCATGCAAACGGCAGGGTTGTAATTACGATGGATGCGGATTTGCAAGACAGTCCTGATGAAATTCCTGATTTATATAATAAAATTGCAAAAGAACGTTTTGATTTGGTAAGTGGTTGGAAGCAAAAACGTTTTGATCCAATAACAAAAACAATTCCAACAAAATTATATAATTGGGCAGCACGAAAAATGAGTGGCATTTATTTGCATGATTTTAATTGTGGGCTTAAAGCATATCATTATCGTGTTATTAAATCCATAGAAGTGTATGGCGAAATGCATCGATATATTCCAATTCTTGCCAAATGGGCTGGATATACTAAAATTACAGAAAAAGTAGTGCAGCATCAAGCTCGAAAATATGGCACGACAAAATTTGGTATAGAGCGATTTGTTTTTGGATTTTTAGATTTGTTATCGATTTCTTTTGTTTCAAGATTTGCTAAAAGACCTATGCATTTTTTTGGAACTATCGGGTTTTTAGCTTTTTTTCTTGGTTTTATAATGGCTTTATATTTAGGTGTGGATAAATTAAATTCACTTTATAATGGTAATCCGGCTCCTTTAGTTGCTAATAGTCCGTTTTTTTATATTGCATTAACCATGATGGTTTTGGGTACACAACTATTTTTAGCAGGTTTTTTAGGCGAATTGATTTCGCGTTCGGCTTCGAATCGCAATGATTATTTAATAGAAAAAGTAATTCCTTAATATTTTTTTCAATAAAATATTAATTGCAAAAATGTGATTTTCATATGTTTAAGTTAAATTTTTAACTTAAACGCTTAAAAAAATAATTGAGTTAAAAAAAAAAGATTATTTTTGCACTCGCTTTTAGGGAATATGATTTCATAAAAGTATAAAGTTCTAAACTTTATTAGATTCCGTAGCTCAGTTGGTAGAGCATTACACTTTTAATGTAGTGGTCCTGGGTTCGAGTCCCAGCGGGATCACCAACAAAATAGCCTAACTTTTGTTAGGCTATTTTTGTAATCAAGGCGAGGTAGCTCAGTTGGTTAGAGCGCAGGATTCATAACCCTGAGGTCACGGGTTCAAATCCCGTCCTCGCTACACTTCAAGACTACTTTTCAAAAAGTAGTCTTTTTTTCTCAAATGTTATTTTTTTTAATATTAAATGTATCAAACATACTATATTTGCAGTAACGAAATCAGTAATTCAATACCATTATATTTCGTTTCTCCATTTCAAACACATTCATTTTACTTATTATAATTTTTATAAAACACGATTTTAATGAAAGAAAATCAATTCGAAGAAGGTTCCGCGGATAAAAAGCCTAGGAAAAGAATCCAAAAAACAGAAAATGTTATTTCTTTAAGAGAAAAACCAGCTATAATTGAAGAACCTACTCAAGAACGTCCTAATAATGAAGTTTTGAATCCGGATGTGGCTAAAAAAACACCAAAAAATTCAAAGAGAAATGACAAAAAAACGCCAAGTGATTTATTTGCTGATTCAGAAAAGGAAAAAGCAGTTGCTGTGGAGGAACCTGTTTTAAAAGAAAATTTAGTTTCTGAAAGTAAAACCTTTTCAAAACCTAAAGGAAAAA
This sequence comes from Chitinophagaceae bacterium, assembly GCA_017495115.1. Classification (GTDB taxonomy): domain Bacteria; phylum Bacteroidota; class Bacteroidia; order Chitinophagales; family JADJOU01; genus CHPMRC01. The sequence goes on from JAFEIJ010000045.1 coordinate 2,661, forward strand.
TAACCAAAAAAACATCTAGGAATGAGCATCAAAATGCAGATGCTCAAAATCATAATTTGGAAATTAAAGATATCCAAGCCGAAGACTTATCCATCGAATTATTAAATGAAAGTCAAAATGTAGTTGAGGAAAATGCATCGGTAGTTTCAACTCAAAATAATGTTATTGAAGATGATGTGCAAAAAAAAGAAGCTCAATTAGCCGAACAAATTGCAAGACAACTTCAGAAAGACCAGCAAACGATTAAAAATAAAATTTTAGCTGAACTTGAAGGTGCAGTTATGTGTGAAGGTGTTCTTGAAATTACACCAGATAATTTTGGATTTTTACGTTCTGCTAACTATAATTATTTACCATCTCCAGATGATGTTTATGTAGCACCATCTCAAATTCGTGCTTTCGGCTTAAAAACAGGAGATACCGTTGTCGGCCCTATTCGTCCTCCTAAAGAAGGAGAGCGGTATTTTGCTTTACAAAAAGCGGATTATATAAATGGCAAAACGGTTGAAATGATGCGCGATCGAGTACCTTTCGATTACCTTACGCCTTTATTTCCATTTGAAAAGTTAAACTTATCAATGGAAAATTCCAATAACATTACAGGTCGTTTAATCGATTTATTTACTCCGATAGGAAAAGGCCAAAGAGGGATGATTGTGGCTCAACCAAAAACAGGTAAAACAACCGTTTTAAAAGATATCGCGAATTCAATCGCGCATAATCATCCTGAAGTATATTTAATCGTACTTCTTATAGATGAAAGACCGGAAGAGGTTACGGATATGATGCGAAGTGTCAATGCCGAAGTAGTGGCTTCTACGTTTGATGAACCAGCGGATCGTCACGTAAAAATATCAAATATTGTTTTGCAGAAAGCGAAAAGACTTGTAGAAAGTGGTCATGATGTGGTTATTTTACTAGATTCCATTACACGTCTTGCTCGAGCATATAATACCGTAGCTCCAAGTTCGGGAAAAGTACTTTCGGGTGGGGTAGAAGCTAATGCGATGCAAAAACCAAAACAATTTTTTGGAGCCGCACGAAAAATTGAAAATGGAGGCTCCCTTACAATTTTAGCTACCGCTTTAATTGATACAGGTTCTCGAATGGATGAGGTTATTTTTGAAGAGTTTAAAGGAACTGGTAATATGGAGTTGCAGTTGGATCGTAAACTTTCGAATAAGCGAATTTATCCTGCTATTGATTTGGTGCAATCTTCAACTAGACGCGATGATTTATTATTAGATAGAGATGTTTTAAAACGAATTGAAGTGCTTCGATTGCAAATGTCGGATATGAATCCTGATGAGTCTATGAAATTTGTATTACAACATATGCGAGGTACCAAAAACAATAATGAGTTTTTGACCAGTATGAATAGTTAATGCTAAAATAAATTATTTTGAAGTCTTTTTTATTTTGGATTTATGCAGTTTGTTATTCCAAAATATTTTTTGCGAGAAATCCTTTAAAATCGCAAAAAAAGACATTGTCAAAAATAATTCAAAACCTTAATGGTACGCAATATCAAAAGGCTTTTTCAGAAGATTTAATTGTAAATTCGGAAGACTTTTTTAGTAAAATACCTGTTTCAGATTATGAAAATCTTCAACCATTTATTGAAAAAATACTAAATGGCGATCAGAACGTGTTTTGCCAAAATTCCATAAAATATATGCTCCTCTCTAGTGGCACCACTTCGGGAGCTAAATATATTCCCATAACCAAAGAAGGTATTTCGTATCAGATTAGAGGTGCTAAGCTTGTTTTAATTTTATATGCCTTACATAAAAAAAATGCTTCATTTATGAAGCATTTTATGATTTTTCTGCAAGGTAGTCCTCAATTAGATATTCAAAATAGTATTCCCGCTGGTAGGTTGTCAGGCGTTGTATACCATGAAGTTCCAAAGTTTTTTCAAAAAAATAAATTACCTTCATACGAAGTAAATATCATTGAAGATTGGATTTTAAAAATAAATGCCATCGTCGATGAAACTAAAAGTAAAGATATTTCAATTATCGGAGGTATTCCACCTTGGTGTATTCAATATTTTGAAGCACTTTTAAAAGAAACGCAAGTCAAAAATTTAAAATCATTATTTCCAAATCTAGAATTATACATTCATGGAGGGGTTGATTTTTCTCCGTATCGATCTAAAGTTAAAAAATTACTCGGAAATGATGTCGTTTGTTTGGATACATTTCCGGCATCGGAAGGCTTTTTTGCTATTCAAGATCATCCAGAAGCAGATGATATGCTTTTGCTCACCGATAACGGGATTTATTATGAATTTCGAGAAGTAGGGGGTTTGGAAACAATCTCTTTGGAAAATGTAAAAACAAATGTGGTTTATGAACTCATCATTAGCAATCTTTCCGGATTTTATCGATATGCTATTGGAGATTTAGTTTGTTTTACAAGTGTTTTGCCTTATCGAATACATGTTGCGGGACGCGTGCAGCATTTCATTTCGGCTTTTGGCGAACATGTTATTGCGCATCATATTGAATCAGTAATGTCAAGTTTTATTGAGTTCTCAAATATTGAGATTATCGATTTTCATGTCTGCCCAGATGTGTCTAATAAACAATATTTATGGTTTATCGAAGCGGAGCTTAATGAGAAATTGAAGATAAACCAAAAACAATACGAAGCCTTTTTAGATCGTGAACTTTCAAAGAAAAACTCATATTATAAACACCTTATAGAGGGTGAAATTATTCAACAATGTCAGATTATTTGGCTTAACTCGGGTTCATTTGAAGCGTATCGAATTGAAAATAAAAAACTGGGTGCACAAAATAAAGTGGTTCATCTATCCAATAATATGGAAATTGGAAAATGGTTTTTAAACCAAATATAACATAAAAGATGACGTATAAAAATTACTGAGACGTTTAAATTCAAAGAATGTATTTTTGCAAATATAATTAAAACTTTCAACGCTTTAAATATGAATCCAACTACAGATTACTTTTTGATAGACGATTTATTAACGGATGAACATAAAATGATTCGTCAAACCGTTCGTGATTTTGTTGATAAAGAAATTATTCCAATTATTGATCATTATGCACAAAAGCATGAGCCGATTCCTAATTTGATGAAACAATTAGGTGCTATTGGAGCGCTTGGTCCATATATTCCTGAAGAATATGGTGGCGCGGGTTTAGATCAAATTGCATATGGTTTAATTATGCAAGAATTAGAGCGTGGCGATAGTGCGGTTCGTTCTGCCGCTTCCGTTCAAAGTAGTTTGGTAATGTATCCCATTTACAGTTTTGGAAGTGAAGCTCAAAAGAAAAAATATCTTCCTCAATTGGCGTCAGGTGAAATGATTGGTTGCTTTGGATTAACGGAGCCAAATCATGGTAGTAATCCAAATGGAATGGAAACAAATATTAAAGACGCTGGAGATCACGTGATTTTGAATGGTGCTAAAATGTGGATTACAAATAGTCCACTTGCGGATATTGCTGTAGTTTGGGCTAAAGATGAAGAAGGCGTGATTCGTGGCGTTATTGTAGAGCGAAATATGCCTGGTTTTTCTACACCAAAAACAGATAATAAATGGAGTTTAAGAGCATCGGCTACAGGTGAGTTGGTTTTTGACAATGTAAAAGTACCTAAAGAAAATATTCTACCAAATATCAAAGGATTAAAGGGACCTTTGTCTTGTTTGAATTCAGCGCGTTATGGAATTAGCTGGGGTGTTATTGGCGCGGCAGTAAATTGTTATGAAGTAGCATTGAAATATGGTTTAGAACGTACGCAATTTGGAAGACCGATTGCGGGTTTCCAGTTGCAACAAAAGAAATTAGCAGAAGCAATTACTGAAATTACAAAAGCGCAGCTTCTTTGCTGGAGATTAGGAACATTGAAAAATGAAGATCGCGCTACGCCATCTCAAATATCTATGGCCAAAAGAAATAACGTGGATATGGCTATTCATATCGCAAGAGAATTACGACAAGTACTTGGAGGTATGGGCATTATGGGCGAGTTCCCGATGATGCGTCATGCAGCGAATTTGGAAAGTGTGATTACCTACGAAGGAACACATGATGTGCATTTATTGATTACAGGTAATGACATTACCGGTATCAATGCGTTTGTTTAATTTTATCGAAGTATAGAAATGTCGATTCATCCCACTTTTGATCAATTAATTTCTAAAAGTGAATTTGAAAAATTACTGAATCAAAAAGCAGGTGTTTTTTGGTTATTTGGAAATAGTGGGAGTGGAAAAACAACGATTGCATCAAAAGTTCAAAAAAAGCTTTTTGAGCAAGGTAAATATGTCGTTGTTCTTGATGGCGATAATTTAAGAAATGGATTAAATCAATCGCTTGGATTTTCTGATGAAGATCGATTGGAGAATATTCGCCGAGCGGCTGAAGTTTGCAAAATGTTTATGGAGCACGGCGCTATAGTTTTAGCCACTTTTGTTTGTCCAAAAAATGATTTGAGAACACTGGCGCATTCGATTATAGGAAATGATTTTTATGAAATTTATATTGAAGCCTCATTGGAAACGTTGATGGCTCGAGACACCAAAGGATTTTATAAAAAAGCAATTTCGGGTGAAATGAACCAATTAACTGGCATTAATGCTACGTTTGAGGTTCCCGAAAATCCTTCCTTAGTGATTCAAACCGATCAAATTAGTCAAGAAGAAAGTGCCCAAAAGTTGTTGGAATTTATTTTAAATAAAATATAATAGATTGTATGTCGAATTTAAAAACAACACATTTAGATGCGTTGGAAAGTGAAGCCATTTATATCATTAGAGAAGTTGCGGCTAATTTTGAAAAGCCTGCAATTTTATTTTCGGGAGGTAAAGATAGTATTTTAGTAACCTATTTAGCTAAAAAAGCATTTTATCCAGCTAAAATTCCTTTTCCGTTAGTGCATATCGATACGGGGCATAATTTTGAAGAAACTATTATTTATCGAGATCAATTAGTAAAAGAATTTGGATTGCAATTGATTGTTGGGAGTGTGCAAGAAATGATTGATAAAGGTTTGGCACATGAAGAAAAAGGCTCTAATGCTTCCAGAAATATTGCACAAATTCCAGCCTTGTTACATACTATTGAAGCGTATCAGTTCGATGCATTAATGGGAGGTGCTCGGAGGGATGAAGAAAAAGCGCGTGCTAAAGAACGTGTTTTTAGCCATCGTGATGAATTTGGGCAATGGGATCCCAAAAATCAAAGACCTGAGCTTTGGAATATTTATAATACTAAAAAACACATGGGAGAACATTTTAGAGTTTTTCCTATATCCAACTGGACGGAATTAGACGTTTGGCAATATTTTTTAAAAAATAATATTCAACTGCCTTCATTGTATTTTGCGCACAAACGAAATGTGATATTTAGAAGCGGTGCTTGGATTTCAGAAAATCCATTCACACCACCAAAACCTAATGAAGTCGTTGAAGAAAAAATAATACGGTTCCGAACAATGGGCGATATTACCATTACAGGTGCTTATGAATCCAATGCCTCAACCTTAGCTGAAATAGTTGAAGAAATAGCTAAAAGTTATACCACCGAGCGAGGTACCCGAGCCGATGACAAGCGCAGCGACTCCGCTATGGAAGATCGTAAAAAGGAGGGGTATTTTTAGGATCTTTATATTAAAATTTTAATCCAAATAAACTCCAATAATTAAGTTCAAAATAGGTAATTTCTTTAGCTCCAAACTGTTTGTAAAAATGAGCGATTGAAGCAATGGATGATCCTTCAAAATCAATAATTTCAGCATCCGAATTCTGAATAACTTCGTTGATAAGGCCACTCATCGCTTGAGTTGTTCTGCCAATTTCATTGGAAACAGGCATGAGTAAAATTTCTCTGTTTAAAATCCGAACGGTCAAAAGTTGCGCAACTATAGCACCGTGGTAAAAAGATTGATAAAGTTTTAAATTTGATTTTAGGTTGTTGTAAAAATGATAAAAGACGTCTTTTTTAATCGAGTTCTGGTAATATTTTTGACTAAAAATAAAGTCAAAATCTTCTAATTCAAATGGTTTTGTAGTAATTGAAAGTATTTTCGATTTGTTAATATTTCGTTTGAGCAAGCTGCTATAAAAATTGGAAGCATTTTCCGTTGCTGTTTTTTCTAAAATATAATTTTGTTTTTTTAAGGAACTCGAATTTCCATAATCTGAAACTCGAATAGCGATTTTTAAATACCTACTTTCTAAATACTTTATAATCGCGTGCCACTCGGATTTGGTAAAACATTGGTTCGAAAATTGTTGAATCGATTGCGGCATGTAGATATAAGGTATTCCAAATTTTTTGTTAGAGAAAAAAGGAAAAACTTTAAGATAGTCTCCAAATATGATGCCATTCCAACCGTTTAAAGAAGACGCATTTAAATATTCAAATAGCTGATAGGGCAAGCCTTGATTTCTGATAACGGCTTCATCCCACTTCATTGGGTCAATCAAATTATTTCTTAAAACGATGAATTTTTCCATAAATGATTTTAGTCCGTTTTACAATAATCTAAAATGTGGAGATACGCTTTTTGCCAATTTTCATCGGAAAGAATGTCGTTGTGAAAAATAGGTATAAATACACCTCCGTATTTTTGAATTTCTTTAATTTGATTTTTTGCAACATCCAATCCAAAATCTTCTTGATTTTGTTGATGGTATTTATAAGTAGCGTCCATCCAACACGGCGAATAAATCCATAATGGGGTGGGTTTGTTTTTTATTAAATCAAAAAAAGGAAAAGGAAACGAAGTACTGCTTCGCCAGCCACCAATTTGAGCATATCCAAAAGAATAATCTTCTTGAATCGTTGTGTTCTGAATTCTTTTTAATAAATTTGGGGTTTGAAATCGAAGGAAATGGAATCTATTTTTGGTCACTTTTTGTAGTAATGTATTTTGAAGCCAAATCGTTTCTTCGTTTAATTTATGGTTTCCTATCGAATCATAAGACGGATGAATTCCAATTTTGGTTCGCGTTTTTAAGTAGGAGATTAATTTTTGAAAAACGGCAGCATTTCTATTGTTTTGATGATCTAAAGGATGTGGATTTTCGGGACATAAAAAGAAAAGTAATGTTTCAATGTTTTGTTTCTTTGCCGCATCGATAAAAAAATCATAGGTATCGTATTTGTCTTTATGGCTTTGGTTGAATAAATCCAACATATTTCGTTTGACAAACTGGGCAAGAGGCACATTTTTATTGTAAAATGCATGGTCCACATCCATCGTTAACAAAAAATGAGTTTTTGGTTTAGGAATTTGAAGGCCAAATTGCTGATTTAAGGCGCTACGGATCCAATTTATATAATGATTGACCATCGTTTTATCTAAAAAATTTTGCTGAAAAGCGACGCTTTGTGAGTAAAGAAACCGTTGATGTTGGTCTAAAATACTGGGTACATATTCTTCATATCTCGAAATAAGATAAAACGTAGATGCAATAATGTCAAAAGGAATCATACTGTGGTGATTACTTTTAATAATCCCAATTAGATCTTCAAATTCGATGTTTATCAAATCTTGATTTAGTATATCATCTTGATAAAGCAAGTTGGAATCGCCGAGTGAAAGTGAATAAGGTATTGGAGTTTCGGAATACGCTATTTTTGGCCCATCGAAATTTTTAAATGCACTTATATTTGTTTCAAAATAAATTTTTTGAGATAAAATAAATTCAAAAATCCACTCGAAGGTATAGGTAATTCGAGGTGTTTTATTTTTGCAATAAATAGCAATCATAAAACAAAAATACAATAAAAAAAATAAGAAAATATAAAAACCAAACGCATTTGGCTTAAATAGGGTAATTTTGAAAATAAAATTTAGTTATGCTTAATATTTTTTGGTTTCGAAGAGATTTAAGAATTGAAGATAATGTGGCGTTATTTCATGCCTTGCAGCAAGAAGAATCGGTATTGCCCATCTTTATATTTGATAAAAATATTATCGAACATCTTCCCAAAAATGATGCAAGAGTGCAGTTTATTCATTCTTTATTGAGTCAAATCAATCAAAAATTAGCAGAATCTGGCCATTCACTAGCCATTTTTCATGATACGCCCATAAATGTGTTTCATCAACTATTAAAAGAAAATAAAATTAAGGCTGTTTTTTTTAATAGAGACTATGAGCCTTCGGCGCGAGCTAGAGATAAAGAAATCTATGAACTTTTAATGAAGCATAAAATTGAAGTAAAATCCTATAAAGATCAAGTTATTTTTGAGAAAAATGAAGTTGTTAAAGACGATAAAACGCCTTATTTAGTGTATACGCCTTACAGTAAAAAATGGAAGTCGGCGTTTTCAAAAATTAAAATTGAAACGTTTGACTCCGCTTCACATTTGAATAAAATTGCAGCGCATCACTATCCATTTTTGACTTTAAATCAAATTGGGTTTGAAAATTCCAATCAAGAGGTTTTGAATTATGAAATATCAAATGAATTGGTGGTAAATTATGAGTCAAAAAGAAATTTTCCTTCAGTTTCTGGTACGTCAAACTTGTCTCCACATCTTCGATTTGGTTCGGTTAGTATTCGTCAGATTGCATTAAAAGCTAAAAATGAAAATCACGAAACATTTTTAAATGAATTGATTTGGCGAGAGTTTTTTATGATGATTTTGTGGCATTTCCCGCAAACGGTAAACCATGCATTTAAGCCAATTTATGATCAAATCGAATGGCGAAACAACGAAGAAGAGTTTAAAAAATGGTGTGATGGCAAAACAGGTTATCCCATTGTAGATGCCGCTATGACCCAGCTGAACCAAACGGGCTATATGCACAACAGATGCCGAATGATTGTCGCTAGTTTTTTATGCAAGCATTTATTAATAGATTGGCGATGGGGCGAAGCGTATTTTGCTAAAAAACTTTTGGATTTTGAACAAAGTGCTAATGTGGGTAATTGGCAATGGGCTGCAGGTTGCGGTGTAGATGCGGCACCATACTTCAGAATATTTAATCCATCCGAACAACAAAAAAAGTTTGACCCCGAATATAAATATATCAAAAAATGGATTCAAGGATTTAATCCTTCTCAATATATAAAGCCAATAGTTGAGCATACCTTCGCCCGAAAAAGATGTTTAGAAGTATACCAGAAAGCAGTGAAATCTTGATTTGAAGGATAGCATTATATTTATTTTTAATAAAAAAAGATTGAAATAAAAAAAAAGCATTATATTTGCATTCCAAAATTTAAAAATAATAATAAATTTTATTAATATGGCATTGACGTCAGAGAGAAAAAAAGAGATATTTACAGAATTTGGTGGTTCTGAAAAAAATACAGGTAGCGCAGAAGGGCAAGTAGCTATGCTTACAGAGCGTATTTCGGAGCTTACAGGTCACTTGAAAAAAGCAAAAAAAGATAAAAACACAACATTATCTTTATTGAAAATGGTTGGTCGTAGAAAGAGATTATTGAGATATATCATGACCAATGATATTCAAAAATATAGAGATTTGATTAAAAAATTAAATCTTCGTAAATAATATTTATGTAATAAGATTATATAAAAGCCGATAAATCTATGATTTGTCGGCTTTTTTTGTAATAAAAAGTCGCAATGTTGCGCAAGCAAAAAAATAAAAAGATGCAAATTATTAACAAAAAAATCAAAATGGCTGATGGAAGCGAAATCAGCATTGAAACTGGAAAACTTGCAAAGCAAGCTCATGGTTCAGTAGAAATCAGACAAGGAAATACGGTTTTATTAGCAACCGTAGTTTCAGATTACAAAGCAGGTGAAGATATTGACTTTTTGCCTTTAACGGTAGATTACAGAGAGAAATTCGCAAGTAGTGGTCGCTTTCCAGGCGGATTCTTAAAAAGAGAAGCGCGCCCAAGTGATTATGAAATATTAATTTCTAGATTAATAGATAGAGCGATTCGTCCATTATTTCCTGATGATTATCACGCAAACACAATGGTTACGGTTACTCTTTTGAGTGCGGATGACAAAGTAATGCCAGATACATTAGCTTGTTTGGCTGCAAGTGCCGCGATTATGGTTTCGGATATTCCATTTGGAGGTCCAGTAAGTGAAGTTCGAGTAGGTCGCATTAATGGTCAATTGTGCATTAATCCAAACCAACAAGATATGGCTTCAAGTGATATCGATATGATGATTGCTGCTACCGAAAAAGATATTATGATGGTAGAAGGCGAAATGAATGAAATTTCTGAAAAAGAAATGGCAGAAGCGATTATTTTTGGACATCAAGCAATCAAAATCCATTGTCAAGTTCAGAAAGAACTAGAAGCGGCTGCAAATAAAACAGAAAAAAGAACCTATTGTCATGAAAATAGTGATGAGGCACTTTATTCCTTAATCAAAGCATTTAGTTATGACAAAGTTCAGGCTGTTGCTAAAAGTGCGAGTAGCAAAGAAGTTCGTTCGGCATCTTTAGAAAGTATTTTAGAAGAATGTGTTGCTACCATGAGTGAAGAGCAGGTTGCTAAAAAGTTTTTAATCAAACAATATTATGGTAAAGTAAAAAAAGAAGCTATTCGAAGAGTGATTTTAGATGATAAAATCCGTTTGGATGGTAGAAAAACGTCGGAAGTTCGTGGTATTTGGAGCGAGATTGATTGCTTACCTAGCCCACATGGTTCTGCAATTTTTACAAGAGGCGAAACGCAGTCAATTACTACCGTAACTTTAGGCACTAAAATGGATCAACAAAGTATTGATGGTGCGGTTTTCCAAGATAGTAAAAAGTTTATTTTGCATTATAACTTCCCTTCATTCTCTACGGGTGAGGCTTATCCTTATCGTGGTGTAGGACGAAGAGAAGTGGGACACGGAAATCTAGCACAACGTTCATTAGAAAAAGCGTTAGTTCCTGATTTTCCTTATACCATTCGTATTGTTTCCGATATTTTAGAAAGTAATGGATCGAGTTCTATGGCTACAGTTTGTGCTGGTAGTTTAGCGTTAATGGACGCTGGTGTGCCATTAAAAGGTGGCGTAAGCGGAATTGCAATGGGTTTGATTACAGATAAAGAAGGTAATTATGCAATTTTATCTGATATTTTAGGTGATGAAGATCACTTAGGAGATATGGACTTTAAAGTTGCGGGTACTTCTAAAGGTATTACAGCTTGTCAGATGGATATTAAAATTGATGGATTAAGTGAGGCTTTATTAATTGAAGCTTTGAACCAAGCAAAAGCAGGAAGAGAAACTATTTTGAACGAAATGAACAAAACGATTTCAGCTTCTAATGCAGAACTTAAGCCACATACACCTCGTATCGTTGAACTTAAAATTGATAAAGAATTTATTGGAGCCGTTATCGGACCTGGTGGAAAAATTATTCAAGGAATTCAAGCAGAAACAGGAGCTACGTTAACTATTGAAGAGTCTGGAGATTTTGGAATTGTTCAGATTTTTGGAAATAATAAAGAATCTATTGACAAAGCTGTGGCTTGGGTTAAAGGTATTGCTTCAAAACCAGAAATAGGAACAATCTATGACGGTACAATTAAAAATGTTGTAGAATTTGGCGCATTTGTTGAGATTTTACCTGGTAAAGAAGGATTGCTTCATATTTCTGAAATTGATTGGAAGCGTATTCCTAGTATGGAAGGCATTTTTAATACAGGCGATAAAGTTCAGGTTAAACTTATCGAAATAGATAATAAAACGGGTAAATTGCGTTTGAGTAGAAAGGTTTTGCTTCCTAAAGAAGAAAAATCAGAAAATGCTTAATTGCTAAAGTTTTTTAATTTAGATTAAGAAAAGCTCCTTTTTTGAAGGGGCTTTTCTTATTTTATAAAAAATAATTGGATTTGAATTATATTTGTGATGAATATTTTCAAATATGGTTCAACAAGATATTGATCGAATTATTGAAATGGCTTGGGAAGATCGCACGCCATTTGAAGCCATTGAATTTCAATTTGGAATTAATGAGTCGGAGGTGATTAAAATAATGCGATCTCATTTAAAAAGGTCTAGTTTTGAATTGTGGAGAAAGCGCGTGCATTCTGGAATAAGTCAGAAACATTTACATAAAAGAAGCGATGAAATAGTTCGATTTAAATGTAGTCGGCAAAAATCTATTTCAAGTAATAAAATAAGTAAACGATAGATGGAAGCTTTTCCTACTAGTTATCAATCTATTTTTGATAAAATCGATCAAATTGATCCTATTAAATATGGGAAAACTAGAAATCATATTGATGGTGCGGTAACCTATTTATCTCCCTATATTTCAAGAGGCGTTATAACTACAAATCAGGTTCTAAATCATGTATTAAAAAAAGGTTTTGCATTAAAAGATATCGAATCTTTTGTAAAAGAATTATGCTGGCGCGATTATTTTCAAAGAGTTGCTCAACATAAAAATGTAGCGTTTGATATTAAAAATCCTCAAAGTCCTGTTTTTTCAAAATCTTTTCCAAAAGCTGTTTTAGAAGCTCAAACGGGAATTTTAGCGATCGATAATGCGATACATTTGCTATATCAATCAGGTTATATGCATAATCATTTGAGAATGTATTTAGCTTCTATTGTTTGTAACATAGCTCAATATCATTGGAGTTTGCCTTCAAAATGGCTGTATTATCATTTGTTGGATGGGGATTTTGCGAGTAATGCGTGTAGCTGGCAATGGGTAGCAGGTGCAAATAGCTCAAAGAAATATTATGCCAATCAAGAAAATATCAATACCTACACCAAATTAGTTCAATCAAATACTTTTTTGGATTGTGATTATGAATCGCTTGTCAATTCTCAAATTCCTTCTCATTTTATTGAAAGTTTAGACTTAGATTTTCAAACAAAACTTCCCGAATCCAATATTCATTCTATTAATCCTCAATGGCCCACATATGTTTATAATTATTACAATTTAGATCCTTTGTGGGGCGCAGATGTTAATGCAAATCGAATTCTTTTATTAGAACCGGATTTTTTTTCTAAATTTCCAGTTAGTGAAAAATGTATTCAATTTGTACTTGATTTAAGCAAAAATATCAAGGATTTACAAATTTTTACGGGTTCTTTTAAGGAATTAGAATCTTCATTTAAGTTAGATAAAATTGTTTATAAAGAATATCCATTAAACAACCACTATAAAGGAATTGAAGTGTCGAGGGATTGGATTTGCGAATCCATTTCGGGATATTTCCCTTCTTTTTTTGCCTATTGGAAAAAAATAAATCCATTTATAAATACCTAATTATGATCCATAAAGAACAAATTGCCAATTTTGAAAGAAGATATCGAGCGACAATGATTAATAGTTTGGCTGGGATTCGACAATCTTTTCTAGTGGGGTCTAAATCTAAATTAGGTATAGAAAATGTAGCAATTTTCAGTAATATAATTCATTTTGGTGCCAATCCACCCTTATGGGGTATTGTTTTTCGGCCAGATACCATTCAAAGAGATACGTTGAATAATATTTTAGAAACCAATTGTTACACGTTGAATTATATCAATCAAGATGATTTTGAAAAAGCACACCAAACATCGGCAAAATTTGAATCTCATATTTCAGAGTTTGAATCATGTGGATTTGAAGCGCAATATGTAAATGATTTTTTTGCGCCATTTGTAGCCTCTTCTCCTATAAAAATTGGACTAAAATTTGCGGAACGTATTGATATTTCTATAAATAATACTATAATAATTATTGGGCAGATAGAAACCATTGATATAGATTCAAAGTATATTTCGGAGGATGGATTTGTGAATTTGCATCAGTTGGATGTACTTGCTAATATTGGTTTGGATGCTTATTGTCATTTTGATTTAAAACAACGATTGTCTTATGCAAAATCAAATGTATGGCCCACTCCAATATAGATAAAATGCCATTAAACATCGTTTGGCTCAAGAGAGATTTACGATTTTTGGATCATCGACCTATATTTGAAGCACAACAAAATGGTGCTCCTTTTATTTTGGTATATTGTTTCGAGCCTTCAATAATGCAATGTGAAGACAGCGATATGCGTCATTGGCGATTTGTGATGCAATCTTTAATGGATATGCAAAAACAATTGGACCATTTTCAAAAAACAATTTACATTTTTCATAGTGAAATACTTCGTGTTTTTAAACATCTAGTTTCAGAATATGAAATTAAGTATATGTATTCGCATCAAGAAACCGGAAATTTAAAAACATTTGAAAGAGATTTAGAAGTTCAGAATTTTTGTAAAGAACATCAAATAGTATGGTATGAATATCAAAATAATGGCGTAATTAGAAGATTGAGAAGTCGAAAAAATTGGGAGAAACGTTGGCGCGAATTTATGGAAGTTTCTCAATATCAAGTTGATATTAAAGATTTGAATTTATCCCAATTAGATAATAATTTTTTTGAAAAAATAAAAGGTCAAGAGCTTCCAAAATTATTATTTGAAACCAATAAACTTTTTCAACCAGGAGGCACTTCTTATGGATTAAAGTACTTAACAAGTTTTGTGAATGACAGGGGTAAGAATTATTCCTTTCATATTTCTAAGCCATTAAATAGCCGAAAAAGTTGTAGTAGATTATCGCCCTATTTAGCATATGGGAATCTAAGTATGCGAATGGTTTATCAGTTTACGATGCAACATTATGAATCGTCAGGTTTTAAAAGAAGTTTGTCTAATTTTATTTCAAGATTGCATTGGCATTGTCATTTTATTCAAAAATTTGAAGATGAATACCGTATGGAAAACGAAAACTTGAATAAAGCCTATGATGCTATCCAAAAGCCTAGAAATCAAGAATATATTGAAGCTTGGCAAAATGGACAAACAGGAGTTCCTATTGTGGATGCTTGTATGCGATGTGTTGTGGCTACGGGTTATCTCAATTTTAGAATGCGGGCCATGGTTGTTTCGTTTTTTGTATATAATCTTTGGCAAGATTGGAAAGAGTTGCATTTTTTGGCACGTCAATTTCTGGACTATGAGCCTGGCATTCACTATCCTCAACTTCAAATGCAGTCGGGAACAACAGGAGTTAATACCATTCGAATATACAATCCAATTAAAAACTCAATCGAGCATGACCCAGAAGGATTGTTTATAAAAGAATGGATTCCTGAATTGAAAAATGTTCCTGCTTCATTGATTCACGAACCTTGGAAGTTGAACTTAATGGAGCAACAATTATATGGCGTAGAAATTGGTAAAGATTATCCGCATCCGATTGTAGATATTGAAAAAACAAGAAAATATGCCAGTGATATCGTTTGGGACGTTCGTAAATCTGAAGTTTCTAAAATTGAAACCGAACGAATTCTTAAAAAACATGTAAAACAAAAAACAAAGTAAATGGATTATGAAAAATGTTAAGAAACAACATCTTCCTGAGAAAATTTGTATCGTTTGTCAAAGACCTTTTACTTGGCGTAAAAAATGGGAAAAAGTATGGGACGAAGTTAAATTTTGTAGTGATAAATGTCGAATGAATAAAAATAAATTATGAAAATAGCGCTCCTTTTTCCGAATCAACTTTTTGAAAATCACGAAATCATAAATGAAGTAGATCAAGTGTACTTAATAGAAGAGTATTTGTTTTTTAAACAATATCGATTTCATAAACAAAAAATATTGTTTCATAGAGCTTCTATGCAATTTTATAAAAATTATTTGGAGGCTAAAAATATCAAAGTCAATTATATTGAATCGATTTCTGAAGCATCTGATATTCTTTTGTTTTTTGATGTTTTAAAATTTGATGAAAATGTAATTGTTCATTTCATCGACCCTGTCGATAATTGGTTGGAGAAACGAATTATAAATGGAATTAAAAAACATAAACTTGAGGTTGTAAAATATAATAATCCTTTGTTTTTGAATCAACAAGAAGAAATGGTATCTTTTTTTAAAGATAAAAAAAGGATGTTTCAGACCGATTTTTATATTTTTCAAAGAAAGAAATGGGATATTTTATTGGATTCAAATAAAAAGCCTATTGGTGATAAATGGACTTTTGATGCTGACAATCGAAAGAAATATCCAAAAGGAAAAACGCCTCCAAAAGTAATGCAACAAGATCTCTCCATTTTTCATAAAGAAGCCTTAAATTATGTAGCCTCTCATTTTCATGACAATTATGGTCAACTTGACGCATCATTGGTTTATCCAATTGATTTTGAATCCAGTAAAATATGGTTCGAAGATTTTCTAAAAAATAGGTTTGCGGAATTTGGAATTTATGAAGACGCCATTCAATCGGATGCACTGATCCTAAATCATAGTTTGATAACACCAATGCTCAATGTCGGCCTCTTAACGCCAACTTATATCATAGATCGTACATTAGAATTTATTTTAGAAAATGAAATTCCTTTAAATTCTTCAGAAGGCTTTATTCGACAGGTAATTGGTTGGAGAGAATTTATTCGTGGTGTTTATATTTTAAAAGGAACGGAAGAGCGAACTAAAAACTTTTGGAATTTTAAACGAAAAATTCCTGAATCATTTTGGAAAGGGACTACAGGGATTTTACCATTTGATGATGTTATTCAAAAAGTATTGAAAACAGGGTATTGTCATCATATTGAGCGTTTGATGGTTTTGGGAAATTTTATGCTTTTATGCGAATTTGACCCCGATGAAGTGTATCGTTGGTTTATGGAGCTATTTATTGATGCGTATGATTGGGTTATGGTTCCAAATGTTTATGGAATGAGTCAATTTGCCGATGGTGGCCTTATGGCTACAAAACCTTATATTAGCGGGAGTAATTACATTTTAAAAATGAGTAATTATTCAAAAGGTAGTTGGCAAGAAGTTTGGGATGGTTTGTTTTGGCGATTTATGGATACGCATCGTGATTTTTTTCTTAAAAATCCAAGACTTTCTATGCTCGTTCATAGTTTTGATAAAATGGATATAGCCAAAAAAGAGCATCATTTAAAAAATTCGAATCAGTATTTATCGGAATTAGACGCATTATTAAAATAACTATATTCGGATCATCTGCGGATCAATCCAATATTTTGTTGGGCTATCTGTAATATAAATATCAAGATTTTCGCCTTTAAAAAACTGCATTTTGCTGTTCTTTTTAAGAATGAACCCATTAAAATGCTTTAATGAATCTATTTTTACATGGATTTTGTAATCTTTAATGACATAATTTTTGATTGACGAATCGTTTGAAGAAATCTTTAATTTTAGTTCATCATCTATAAAAATATGAACTTCATTTTTGCAAGAAATGGCAAAAAATAATAAAAAAAACAAAATTGATTTAAGGAACATAATATAACAAACCTAGTGTTAATCCAAAATGATTATAGCCAAAAGATAGCGTCTCTTGTTTTCTTGTGATGTCCGAAAGTCCTAAATTCATTTGTAATTCAGAAAATACTTCAAAGGCTTTTATCCGATAATGTACTCCTGTGCCCGCAATTAAGCTATAAAAATTCTTATGTAAATGCTGTGGGGCAAATAATTCGTTTTTATTGATTTTAGTTTGAATTGCATATCCAATTTGTGGACCAGCAAAAATAGTCCAAGTGATATTGTCATGATGCATTCTTAATTTGCCTAACGCCTCTAAAGCAAGGTAATTCATTTCGAATGTCGCTTTTTGAGCATTGCCAATTTCAAAATTTCTTTGAACATAAGAGCCCCCCATAACAACGGAGAAAAACGCATGTAGCCGATGTTCGATAAAAACCGTTGCGTTTTGAGTATAAGCTGCAGCGGTTTGTTGAGGTTGATTAAATGCAGGTGCGCCAAGAGCTCCAAAATATTTAACTCCAAAAGCCATACTTTCTTGAGATTTTAAAGATTCAAACGCAAAAAGGTTCAAAAGTAAAAGTAAATAAAGGGGATATTTTTTCAAAATATTTGGAGGTTTTTTGTAACGTGCAAATTTACTTAAAATCGATAAACTTTTGTCAAAAAAAAAGGACAATGGAAAATAAAATGTATATACTCAAAGTTAAATTTTAATTGAATTTTAGCGTAATTTGCATTGCATTTAAAAGCGATAAGATTAAAAAAGTGTATAAAAATAAACTGCATTATATTTTTTCATTAATTGAAGATGAAGGTTTATATGAGATTTTAAAATCTCAATTACACGAAATCTCTTTTATCGACCATTCAGAAATTTTAGAAGAAATAGCGTATTTTAGTTCATATAATTTTAAAAGTAAGGGTCTCGCCCGATTAGAATCTGAAATTAAGCTTGAGCTTTATTTAGATAAACTTACCGATGAAATTTTCGGGAATCAAATGAAATTAAGTCAATTTATTATTGAATTGAATGGCTTGATATTTAATAATTCCGATCAAAATCAATTTATTCAAGATTGTATAGATAAATGGGCGTTAAAAGTTTCTGACAAGATTCATTATACGTCAAGTTCAAGTGAGATTTATCAAATAATGGATAAGTATATTGCCCAATCCTTTGTTGTAGAATATAATTATTCGATGTCGCACGATGATTTTTGTCAGATTTTTAAAACACAAAAAATTAGTGAATACGCACTTTCCGTTTTGTATTTAATGATTTCAGAAAAATTAGATTTACCGATATTTGGGTTGCCTCATAAAGAAAAATTGCTTTTGTGCATGGCAAAAAGTCATTGTAATAATAGTGAATTAGTATATCAAGAAGATATAAAGTTCTACTTTAATCCTGGGCCAAATGGCTTACTTTTCACGCTTCAAGATTTAGAATTGATTTTTAAAGCAAATGACGCTCAAGTGGCTATGCGTGAAAAATTACCAAAGTCCAATCGGATTATTGTTCAAAATTGGTTGTTGAAATTGCATCAAGAAAATGAAATCCTGACCAAAAATGAGGTTCTAATGCCTATGTTTAGTGAATTTATAAAAATGTTGAAAAACGTTTGATAACTTCTTGTTATTTATTGTGAAAAAATGTTTAAAATTGCATTAGAATTAATAATGTATATTTTAGATGCAGTATCTGTCGATTCTTAGTGAAATTAAGGCATTCAACGAGTTTTTGGGTGGTAAATGGCGTTTGATTATTTTAGATCAATTGTTTGCAAACCCGATTCGTTTTAGAGATTTACAAAAGAATATTGATGGAATTACACCTCGAATGCTCACCAAAGAATTACGAATCCTAGAAAAATTTGAGCTTGTTGAAAAAATAGTTTATCGAGAGGTGCCACCTCGTGTAGAATATTCATTAACGGATAAAGGCGTTCGTTTATTCCCTTTATTAGAAAGTATTAAACTGATTGGGTCTGAATTTTTAAAAGAAATTGAAGCCAATCCGGGTTTAATTGCGCAGCCTAAACTACTAAAAGTTAAGAAAACAGAAGCTTTAAGAGTTTTGAAACCTGAACCAAAAGTTGAAAATACATTTTCAGATGACTTAGGAAATCAATTTGTAAAAATTGATGTAAATAATCTAGAACCAATTAAAGAAGATATACCGCTTCGTAATGTTTCACTTTCAACTAAAAAACGTATTGAGGATCTACATATCGAAGAAATTGATATTTTTAAAGAAGATATACAAGAAAATACATTTTTAGATTCCGTTTCAGAAGATGCAATTGAATTTTCTTTTGAATCCGATTTTATAAAAATAGATGAAGTAAATGAAAATGAAGCATCTATCATTTCTGAAGTAGTATTGCCTCAAATTTCTTCTCAAAACCAAGAGGCTTCTTCACAAGAAGAAAAACAAGAGTCCAAGCAAGATGCCAAACAAAAAGTAACAACGGTTCAGTTGTCTTTATTTTAATTAATTTATTTTCTTTGCTATTTTTTTCAACTACCGTACATACAAACAACATAGTCCAATTTTCATTTCTCTTGATTGTTCTATTTGCTTGTTATGACGGCATTTACCACTCTAAACTTATTTAATAGTTTGGACTATTTTATAAGTAAGATTGGTATAACAATTCCTTTTGTAAATTAAAGTTGTTTATGGAATGAAATATTCAAGGCTTTATACTCCGTTAATATTTAAAATTTGGGATAAAAAAAAGCCTTGTTGAAAATCAACAAGGCTCCTGAAATAAAAAACGTATTTTTATAAAAAAATCCGGTTTTTTCTTAATTATTTATTTTTAATAAATGTCGCCCACGTAGGTAAAGCTTCGCTTGGTCCAGCTCCTTCAGTTACTGTAAATCCAGTGCCTAAAGTTTTATTAGTTACATCGTCAAATTTAACATTCGTTACTTTGTTGTCTGCAGCTGGTGTGTTTGAACCTAAAGAAACACCATCTTTATAACCTTTTACTAATAAATTAGTGATTGTAGATTTAGTTCCTACTCTCAATAATACACCTTCTTTTTGAGTTCCTGCAAATCCGCTACCTCTTCCAATTAATACTACATTTTCTACTGTTGGATTAGAAACTGGAGTCGCAGCAGGATCTTTAGAATTGTTATCTGCTTCAATACCTCTACTATCATTTGAAGCATTTTGATTTTTGTTTACAGAGTACAAATTAGTTAATTTTCCTGTATAACCATTAGCCCAATCAAAGTTATCGTCATCATTATTAAATGCATAAAGATTAGAACAGTTAACAGATCCACCAAACCACTCATAAGCGTCGTCATTAGACCAGCTTGACTCTAAATTTTCAACAACTGTCCCACTTCCTACACCGTAAAATGTAACTCCGTTAAATTCTCTTTCATCATTAATTTTTGAACCAGTATATTCTAATACGATGTACTTATATACTCCAGAGTTGTCTGAATTATTTGATCCGCCATAAGTTAACCCAGCAACCTCAGTTTGAGCGGTTCCGCCTGCTGTAGCAGCAGCATTAGTAGCCGCATTACCACAAATAATTAAACCACCCCATCCACCTGGAGCTTTTTCAGTAGCTGTCATGATAATTGGATTTGCAGAAGTTCCTTGAGCATCCATTTTAGCACCTGGTTTTACGGCAATATATAATTTTGTTTTATCTGCAGTTGAAGATTGTGCAATAATAGTTACACCTGGTTTAATTGTTAAAGTAGCACCTGCTTCAACGATTAATGCATCGGTTAACTTGTAAATACCTGCCTCTAAAGTACGGTTTGCAGTAATTGTACCTTTTAATTCACCTTGTTCGGTAGTGTTGGTAGCTACACTTTCATTTTTTTTACAAGATGTAAAAGTTGCTAATCCTAGAACAATTAAAGTTAAAAGGATTGATTGTAATGTGATTGTTTTTTTCATTTTTTTTAATTTTTTTTGTGTTTAATAATTTTTTTATTTTATGATGTTATATGAATAACCAATACTGAAATCGATACCTCTTCTAAAAGATGAAGCGGTAAGGTGCATGTTATTTTGATTTAAATATCTGTCAATATCAGGATTTAAAATATTCCTTACATTTAAACTGATATTTGATTTTTCAGATATTTTTAATTTTGATATGAAATCTAATGTGATAAATCCTTTTTCATAAATATTGTTCATTGAATAAACGCCAAGTGAATAAACTTTATCCATGAAATAGTTGGCTACTATAGTAAATGTTGGTTCCAGTTTTTTGTATTTAAACTTATAAGAAATGTCTGCATTTAGAATTAAAGGTGAAGCTCCTGTTAATTGTGAACTTGTAAATGTAAATGGCATTTCAATTCTAGGATCTTTAGCGGCATTCTCATTAGCTACTTTATCTTTATTTAAATCTTGATGTGTGTATAATACCGATAAATTAACTCCTGTACTCAATTGCGATTTAAATGCCTTTTCAGTTTCAAATTGATCGAAAATATTCTTTTTAACTTCAACTTCCGCTCCAAAAACGATAGCTTGATCTCCTGTATTTGCGTAAGAAAAGTCTCCAGTAGCAACCGTAGCAACCATAGCTTTGTTAATTGGATTTTGGATTATTTTACCAAATGCTGTGATGGAGTATAGTTCATTTTTAGTTGGAAAAATTTCATATTTAAAATCTAAATTATAATTTGTAGAAAGGTATAAATGTGGATTACCAAAAGAGTTATTAGTGCTTATATCCTCATATAAAAATGGTGCAAGTTCTTTAAATTGAGGTAGTGTATACGTTTTACTAGCACCAAATTTAAAGTTAGATTTATCATTTATTGCATATTTAGCGAAAACATATGGTAATATTTCAAAATCAGATCGATTGACATCTCCACTAGGAACCGCAGCTACATTATATGAAATGTTTTGATTAATCATTTCAAGCTTTGAACCAAAACTTAATGAAAACTTATCGTTTAACTTTAAATCCAATCCAAGCGTTGTAGCAAAAATTTGAATATTTCCGCTATACGTTGAAGGAGCCACTTCTCCATTATTTTCTCTTTGTCCTCTTATATCAAATGCCCCAGCATTAAATGAATCTTTACCAAACATGGTTTGATCTATGTTATTTTCATTGACATTGTTAGAATTTTGAGCAGCGGTTTTAACCGAGTAATTATATTGTAAAGCTGAAAAATCTCTTGTTTTGTCCGTAAACTCAAATCCAAAATTGAACTTTGGAGCATTTGGATTGGTAGATTCATTTTCTTTTTTACCTAAAGTCAATTTTCCATTAGCTCTAGCAGAAATCACTTCATCACTAAAATCTTGATAGTAAATATTACTTGCACCAACATTTGGGCTTAATATTCTGTAATTATTAGCTTCACCTCTATTAAATTCGTTAAAATATAGTGTTTTTCTATAAGGTTGATTTGAATTTAATGTATTATATGCTACGCCCCAGTCGATTTCTAATCGATCTAAAATCTTATGATTTCCTAAAAGTTGATTGATCAACAAACTATTATTGTCTTGTGTACTTCGCTCAACATAGATATCGTTTCCATTAAAATTATGTCTTCCAAGATAACTAGAAACCACATCAGAAGAGGTGTTCGACCAAATTGAATTAAATCGTAATTTATGATTTTGATCTATTAATAACGTAGCATTCAACATTGCATTTTGTGATGCAGTTAGTGCAGTTTGTGTTTTATTGGTACCTACTAGAATTTCTCCATCGGATCTAAAATCATTAGAAACCCCTTCGTTTTGAGTAAATTTATTAGCATGGTTAAACGTTCCAAAAACGCCTAATACCGTTTTATTGTTTTTAAATTTATAGCTTGTCCCTCCTGTAAATCCAAATTCATTGTTAATTCTTGGAAGATTTCGTTTTTCTTTTTTCCATTGGATTCTTTCGTCATATGCTGCTGTATATCGATACCCTGTTGGATTATAAATAACATTATTCCCCTCTGTGACGTTAATTTTTGTGTCAGGATTATCATTGTTTTTCAAAAATCCAAAAACATTCATTCCCGATCCATAATTATCATTGCTTACCGCTTGTGAATTCATTCCCATTCCAACATTTACCGTAAGAAATGGTTTGCTTAAATATTCCTTTGTATTTATATTTACAGCTGCGCCACCAAAATCTCCAGACAAGCTTCCGTTAAAAGTTTTACTAACCGAAACAGATTGTATAATATCTGTAGAGAAAATATCTAAAGAAATATTCTTAAATTCTGGATTGTTAGAAGACATATACAATCCATTTAAAGTTGTACTATTATATCGATCTCCTAAACCTCTAACAAAAATGCTACCATTATCTCCACCTTCTGATTTCGTTACTCCAGCCATTTTAGTAACTGCAGCCGCCGCATCACCTGCTCCTTTTTTACTCATTTCTTCGGCACCAATCTTTTCTTGAATCACAACCGCTTGTTTTTGTTCAAGTAAAATCGCTTGTTCCGACTCTTTATTTTTAACACCTCTAATTATCGCACCTTTTACTTTTTTAGCTTCGGCTTCAAGCGTTATATTTTCAATAATTTCTTGACCTTCCGTTATTTGGATATTTTTGGTAATGGTTTTGTAATTTAAGTTACTAAAAACAACTTGGAAATTACCTGATTGTGGAAATTTGATTTGATAATTTCCTTGCAAATCTGTTTTTGCTCCTAAAGCTTGATTTGTTACTTTAACAAAAGTAAATGCAATTGGATTTCCTTCACTATCTTTGACGTTTCCTTTTAAAACTTGAGCACTACTATTTTTAAATGCGATTAGTAATAAAAGTGGTAAAATTAATTTTTTCATTTTTTTGAGATTAAATACATTTTTTTATTTCGAGTACAAAACTAAAGGGTATTCTTTCGATGCGATTTTAAGGGTTGGTTAAGAAAATCTCTTATTGTTAATTCGATGTAATTTAAATATTAAGACAATGTTAAATATTTGTTTAAGTAATTGTAATTCAATGTTTTAAAAATATTTTTGATTTAACATCAATCTTTTATATTTGCTAAATATTATTTAAAAAATAAATCTAAATTGGTATGGATTTTCATAAAATAAAATGGTTGTTTACCGATGTTGACGGCGTCCTAACGGATTGTGGTGTCTACTATTCTTCAGAGGGTGAAGAGTTAAAAAGATTTTCTTTAAGAGATGGCATGGGGGCCGAACGGTTAAGAAAATTTACGCCGATTCAAATAGCCATTATGACTGGAGAAAATAGTGGTCCTGTGAGTCGAAGAGCCGAGAAATTGAAAATTGATACGGTCTTTTTGGGTGTAAAAGACAAGGTAAAAGTAATGGAAGAATTTCTTAAATCAAATCATTTGAACTATGATGAAATTGCATATATCGGTGATGATTTAAATGATTTTGATGTGATTTCAAAAGTTGGAATCTCTGCTTGTCCAAATGATGCGGTAGATCCAATAAAAGAAATCGTTGATTTTATAGCTCCAAATAAAGGTGGCTTTGGTGCGTTTCGAGATTTTTGTGAATGGATTATTAAAAGTCGGAATTCTGAAAACTAATGTCAATGTTAATAACTTTGATTAAACAAAAAATGGATTTCATTTACTTTTGTATCATTTCCTACTAAAAATTAGAAGATGCATTTTTTAGATGAACTAAACGCAATTCAATACGAAGCAGTTACTGAAATTCATGGCCCAATTATGATTAATGCCGGTCCAGGTTCTGGTAAAACGCGTGTTTTGACCTATCGAATAGCATTTATGATGGAGCAAGGTATTGAGCCATTTAATATCTTGGCGCTTACGTTTACGAATAAAAGTAGTAAGGAAATGCGCGAACGTATCGAAAAGATTGTAGGAAGCAAAGCAAGAAGTCTTTTTATGGGCACGTTTCACAGTGTTTTTGCTCGAATATTAAGAACAAAAGCAGAGGCTTTGGGGTACACCAATAATTTTACAATATACGATACCGATGATGCCAAAAGTGTTTTAAAATCTATCGTTAAAGATTTTGCTTTAAATGATTCGATTTATAAACCAAATGTTCTTTATAATCGTATTTCTAATTTAAAAAATAATCTAGTCAATTACAATATATATTCTAAAAATCAAGAGTTGATTTATGAAGATGAGGAAGCACATCGGCCTAAATTTGGTGAAGTTTTTAAAGAATATACAAAAAGATGTATGAAAAATAATGCCATGGATTTTGATGATTTACTCATTAAATTCTATGAATTAATTCTGCGATTTCCAGAAACACTTTATGAATTTCAACATAAGTTTCAATATATACTCATCGATGAGTTTCAGGATACCAATCGAGCGCAGTATATGATTGTAAAAAAAATTGCAGATGTGCATCAGAATATCTGTGTGGTTGGTGATGATAGCCAAAGTATTTATGCCTTTAGAGGCGCAAGTATTGATAATATTTTAAACTTTAAAAAAGATTATCCTGATTTAAAAGTTTTTAAATTAGAGCAAAATTATAGAAGTTCTCAAATTATTGTAAATGCAGCCAATGCGCTTATAAAACATAATAAAAATCAAATTGAAAAAACCATTTGGACCGAAAATGAAAAAGGTCAAGAAATCGCCGTAATGCGTGCTTTTTCAGATAATGATGAAGGAAAAATGGTGGTGGATAAAATTTTAGAACAATCTTTAACAAAGCAAATTAAGTATCAAGATATTGCCATTTTATATCGAACAAATAATCAATCGAGAAGCTTTGAAGAGGCGCTTCGTAGAAAAAATATTCCTTACATTATTTATGGAGGGCTGTCTTTTTATCAAAGAAAAGAAGTAAAAGATCTTTTGGCTTATTTAAAAGTAACGGTAAATCCTTATGAAGAAGAATCGCTCAAACGAATTATAAATTATCCAATTCGTGGGATAGGAGATACAAGTGTTAATAAAATGCTTTTGTTTGCAAGGCAAGAAAACAAACAATTATGGGACGTAGTATGTGAAATCGAAAAATACAAAGAGCATTTTCAAGCACGAGCTATTAATACGATTACAGAATTTAGAATGATGATTCAATCCTTTCATTTGCAGCAAGATATGAATGCACATGAATTGGCACATCACATCGCTAAAACTTCTAAAATTATTGGGGAATTATATGCCGATAAAAGTGTTGAAGGAATTAGTCGCTTTGAGAACTTGCAGGAATTAATCAATAGTATAAAAGAATTTGTTGAAAATGATGAAGTTATAGAAAATCAAGAATTAGAATCGGATAAATCACTAGGTAGTTTTTTACAATCTGTTACGCTTTTGACGGATCAAGATAAAAACAAAGATAATGAAGAATGTATAAAATTGATGACCATTCATGCTTCTAAAGGTTTGGAGTTTAAAAGTGTATTTCTTGTTGGTATGGAAGAAAGGCTTTTCCCGAGTGAACGTTCATCGTATTCCCTTGAAGACTTAGAAGAGGAACGCCGTTTATTCTATGTAGCGGTAACCCGAGCCGAACGATTTCTTACGATGAGTTTTTCAACGTCAAGGTACAAATTTGGCAAAATAGATATGTGCGAACCTTCACGATTTTTATCTGAATTGCCTAAAGAGATTTTAGATATTCAATTTACAACTTCAGAGCAAAATGAAACGAATTCAAATCCATCCAATCCAATTCATAAGAATTATCAAAGAAATAATCAATTAATCAATACAATAAAGTCTACGAATAATATTCAGAAAATACCGACTGATTTTAAACCGGATCATCCTGATAAACTTGAAGTTGGAATGCGCGTAATGCATCAAAATTTTGGTGAAGGAAATATCGTAGGCATTGATGGAGATGCCGATAAAAAAGTAGCTAGTATTATGTTTGGAGGAACGGAAAGACGTATAATGCTCAAATTTGCAAAATTGCAGATTCTATAATTTTTACACACCTTTTATCCAAGACGATGGATTTTGTTTATTACTAAAATGCCATATTTGAATATGTGTAAATGCATAGCCTAAATCGCTACTGTATGCACATTTGCCAATGTTTTGCCTTGCATTCACCTCGCTACCTATTGAAACATTGACGCTACTCAAATGCGAATACAAAGTAAAATAATCGCCATGTTTTACCAATACGCTGGTTTCATAATTTGGCATATCAAAAATTTGAACCACTTTGCCATTATACATGCATAAAACATCGGCATTGTTTGAAGTTTTAATATCAATACCATTGTTTTCTATTATCAATTCAGGAGCTATGGGATGCGGTTGACGACCAAATCGTGAAACGACAACACCTGTTTTAACAGGGAGCGGCAGAGATCCTTTACTACCTAGAAAGCTAGAACTTAATACGGCATTATGCGAGTTCGCATAAATTTCCTCAACGGAAGATGGTTTTTTTGCCGATGGATTATTTTTTCTTTTCTCTTCTATTTCTCTTTGTTTGGCAATATCTCGTTCCCTTTGTTTACGGATTTCTTCCTCGATAACTTGCTTAATTCTATTATTTACATTAATCGCAGCTCTATTTTTCTCTGCAATTTTCTTTTTTAAATCTTCAAGTTCCGCGCCTATATTTTTAACCATCATATCGCGTTTACTTTTTTCCACTTCAAGTGCTACTTGATTTTGTTTATTCGATTCCACGACATTGGCTTTCTCTACTTTCGATTTCTTGAGTTCTTCAACCCGCTCTTGCATTCTTCCAATAATATTTTCTAAAATTTTAGTTTGTTTTTTTGTGTAGTTCGTATATTTTCGAATATATTTTATTCGATTCCATGCTTCTCTAAAGTTTGAAGATTCCAATAAAAATGCTAATTTGTTCGTATAATTATTTTCCAAATTTTTATACTGCCATAAAATGAGTTTGGTATACTCTTTTTTATATAATTCGGCATCTTTTTTATTTTTATCAACTTCTTGTTCCCGATATCCAAGTTCTTTTTGTATAATTTGAAGTTGGTTTTCGGTGTTTTGAATCAGTTTTTTTCGAGTTTCAATTTTTTGATTAAAAACCTCTATTTCTTTTAAACTGATATTTTGTAGTGCTTTTCTTTTTTTAATATCTGCTTCAAGTTGTCTAATTTCATTTTGTAGTGCTTTATATTCTTTTTGTAACTTTTGTTTTTGAGATTGACCAAAAGTTACATTTATTATAAAAATTAAAAAAAGTAGGTGTAAGAATTTCATTATCTAGAAAAAGGCATATTTTGAGGGTTATTTAATTCAATTTTTTCAATATTAAAAATAATTTCCAAAGGATTTTCATTTTGCTTTACGATTTTTAATCTTCTATTGTAAGCCCAATTTTCTTTGTAATTAGGTATTGGTTTAAATGTTTCAATAAATCCTTCACAAAAGTTAAGAGACTCTTTGTTTAAAATCTGAAAGCTTTTTATTTGATTCTTAGTATCAAAAATAAATTTTCGATGAGTAAATGAATCCTCAGCAACGGATAAAGTGTCTTCAATTTCTTTACTTTTAAATATTTCGTTGACTTTGGTTTTATCACAATTAAAAAAAATATACTTAAAGTCATTGAAAGAAAGAGGAAAAGGAATATATTGATTTTCCGACTTAATATCCATCGCTTCAAAAATATTATCAATTTTATTTTTCAAAAAAATAGAATCTTTCATAATTAATAATCGGCCTCCTTCAATTCCCATAAAACCGGTAAAAGACATCCAAATACTATCTTTAAGATTAGAACGAATTTGCGTCGAATATGTTTCTTTTTGATCCATATACGACACGGTCATTTCAGCTTTCATTTTTATAAAATAAATAGAATCATTTCCAAAAATTGTATTTTGAAAGGAAATTAAAATTAGTAAAATGAATAACTTATTCATTCGATTCTATATATTTTTTTTCTGTGATTTTTTGCTTTAATACTTTATTACTATTTCCCGCATCCATCGATTTTTGCCAATAAATAACGGCCTTTTCGATATTACCTACTTTTGATAAAATATCTCCATAGTGTTCATAGATTGTTTTTTTATCTTCTTTTTCAATTTCTACAGCCTTTTCTTGATAAAGAAGTGCTTCTTGATATTGTCCAAGTTGAAAACAAATCCAAGCATAGGTGTCTAAAAACGATCCATTGTCGGGAGCAATATCTAAAGTTTTTCGACTCATTTTTTTAGCACGTTCTAATTGGTTTTTTCTTAAAGAAAGGTAATAGGCATAATTATTGAGTGTAAATGGATTATTCGGTTCTAATTTAATGGCATTTTCATAGGCCTCATCCATTTCTTTATACTTTTTCTGTTTATGAAAAAGTTCACCTAAAGAATTGTATATTTGTGCTTCGAGCTTTGGATTGTCTCCTGCAAAACGAATTGCTTTTCTTAAACTTTTTTCGGAAATATTATATTGTTCAATTTGAAGATTAGCGATTCCATTAAAATAATGAACCAAAGGATTTGCAGGGAAATATTCTATTGCCGATTGTGAGCTATCCGCTAATTCTTTATATTTAGATAATGAGAATAATGTAGAAAATAGATTCTGCCATACTTCAAAAATATCATTTCGATATTTTAAAGAGTTTTTATATGCTAAAGAGGCCTTTTCATTGTTTTCATTTAAAAAATGGAAATCACCTAAGATAGAATGCGATTTTG
This sequence comes from Chitinophagaceae bacterium, assembly GCA_017495115.1. Taxonomy (GTDB): domain Bacteria; phylum Bacteroidota; class Bacteroidia; order Chitinophagales; family JADJOU01; genus CHPMRC01. The sequence goes on from JAFEIJ010000045.1 coordinate 32,484, forward strand.
CGTCATTTGGATGAAAATCGGCGAGTTTCTCGGCTAAAAAAATGTAAAAACTTTTTTGAGACGGGTCTAATTTAGAAAAATTCATTAATCCATAACCAAGATATGCAATTTTAGAATCCAATTCGATTTCCTTATTTTCAATTAATTTAATACTCGTATTTTTAAAAGCTAGAGTATCATTTTGTTTTAGGTAATAATTGCTCAAATAAATTAAAGCTTTTGGATTGGACGGTTCTATTAATAAAATATTTTGGAACGTTTTAAGAGCCAGTTCTTTTTTTAGATTATTGTCATAAAATTCGGCTAAAGTAACTTGATGCCTCATTTCGGTTGGATCTAAAATGATTAGTTTTTTTATTTCATTTTCAGCATTATTAAAGTCATTAAGCCTTAAATAAATTTGATGTTTTTGAATATGAAGCATTTCGTGAGTAAGTCCTTTTTTTTCTGCTTGATTTAATACTTCAAGCGCTTTTTTATAATTTTCGGATTTAATCAGAATATAGCTGAATTGCAAAATAGATTCAAGATCATTTGGCGCATTTTTAATAATTTGCTCATATAATTTGCTGGCTTTATCTACATCGCCACTTCTTGTATAAAGCTCTACCAGGTACTCTTTAAACCAAGCATTATTGTCGTCAATAGAAACCGCCTTTTCTGCTAATTTGATTCCTTCGCTATATTTTTCTAATGAAATACAAATTTGTGATGCTTCAAAATGTGCGGCCGCATTTTGTGGTTGCTCTACGATAACTTTTTGCATCTTTTCCAATGCTTTTTCAAAGTTGCCTAAATTCTTTTCTTTCATGGCATCGATATACAATTCGGTAGCCTGAATTTCTTTTTCCGAAATTTTAATATCTTTAGTTGATGTTTTATTTTGGCTTAAAACGAAGTTTAAACAAATTATAAATTGTAAAAAAATAAGAGCGAAATATTTCATTATAGGGCTTCGTTTAATTTTTTAATAAACTTATTGTATTTGACTATAATCGCCCAAGCTGTATTCTTCGGGCTTTCCTATTAAAACGGCTTTAGAGCCAATCATCGTATTTGAAAGTATTTTATTAACAATTTTTGTGCTATCTTGAATCAAAGCATCTTTGATTACACAATCTTCAATAATAGAATCTTTACCAATAGATACATAAGGTCCTACAATTGCATTTTTGATTACAACATGTTCATCTACAAAACAAGGCGGAATAATTTGACTGTTAATGATTTGAGCAGAAGCACTAATTTTGTTAGCATCTTTAATAAGTACTTCACGATTGGATTCGACCGTAGCATTTTTATTGCCACAATCCAACCATTGGTTCACCGTTCCTGGACGCATTTTAAGCCCTTCAATACGCATATTTTCTAAAACTGTTGTCAATTGGTATTCGCCTTTATCCATTATATTTTTCTCGATAATATGCGAAATATCTTTTCTGAGCTTAGCGCCATCTTTGAAGTAATAAATTCCAATTATGGCTAAATCCGATACAAATGTCGTAGGTTTTTCTACAAAGCCATTGATAAGTCCTTTTTGGTCTAGAGCAATAACACCAAAAGCACTAGGATCTTCAATTTGTTTTACCCAAATTACAGCATTACTTTCTTGGTCTAATCTAAAATCAGCTTCAAACATCGTATCCGCAAAACCTACTATTAAAGGTCCTTGGAGCGTGTCTTGCGCGCAAAAAATGGCGTGGGCTGTACCTAGAGGTTCTTCTTGATAAAAAATATGGCCAGTTGTATTATACTTTTCTGCTATTGCCAAAAGTTCTTTTTCAATTGTCGTTCCAAAATCGTTTCGAATTATAAAACTGATTCCGTCTATTTTTTGATCTACGGTTTTGCAAATATTACTTACCAAACGCTCTACAATCGATTGCCCTGCAATTTTTAGCATTGGTTTTGGTACTGTTAAAGTATGTGGCCTTAATCGGCTCCCCCAACCTGCCATTGGAATAATAATCCTCATGCTACTTATTTTATTTATTTTTTTTTAAAACTATTTACCTGTACTTCCAAATCCTCCCGCACCTCGTTCTGAATCTGACAATTGAGATACATGTTCCCACGAAATGGATTCATATTTTTGAATGACCATTTGAGCAATTCGATCTCCAGATTCGATTTTAAAAGGTTCGTTAGATAAATTAATTAAAATGACTTTGATTTCACCTCGATAATCGCTATCAATAGTTCCTGGCGTGTTTGGTACGGATATTCCATATTTTAATGCCATTCCACTTCTAGGGCGAACTTGTGCTTCATATCCTATCGGCAATTCTATAAATAAACCTGTAGGGACGGCCAAGCGCTCCATTGGTTTAATCGTAATAGATTCAGGTATAAATGCTCTTAAATCCATTCCTGCAGCACCGGCGGTTTCATAGGCAGGTAATGGATTATTGGAATTATTTACAATTTTAACTTGCATATTTTAATCTTAAAATTCTACAAATATAAAAAAACTTGACTAACAACTTCATTAAATTTGCTTACATTTGTAGCTATTTAACAATTCTTGGATTTAACAAAGATATAGAAACTTTTTGTCGTTATGAAAATAGCCATTTCTCAACAAAATTACATACTCGGTCATTTTGATTTTAATATCAATAAAATTATTGTTGCAATTCAAAATGCAATAAAAGATCGTGCCGATTTAATAGTTTTTAGTGAACTGGCGATTTCGGGTTATCCTCCTACGGATTTTTTAGAAATAAATGATTTTGTAAATAAAGGAATTGAAAAATTAAATCAATTGCTACCGTTTTCTAAAAATATTGCCATTTTGGTAGGTTTGCCAACAGTAAATCCAACAATTGAAGGAAAAGATTTATTTAATTCTGCGGCATTTTTATATAACGGAGAAATAAAAAAAATCATTAATAAAACGCTACTTCCAACTTATGATATTTTTGATGAATATCGATTTTTTGAACCTAATAATACTTTTGAATGTATCGAATTTAATGGTGAAAAAATTGCAGTAACCATTTGTGAAGATATATGGAATATCGACAACGCCAATCCAATGTATTCGATATGTCCGATGGATATTTTAATAAAAGAAAATCCATCGCTGATGATAAACTTATCGGCATCGCCATTTTCATACCAACATGCGGATATTCGTCAAGAAATTGTTCGTGACAATTGTAAAAAATACAATTTGCCAATGATTTATTGTAATAGCGTAGGAGCGCAAACCGAAGTTATTTTTGATGGCGGTTCTATGGCTTGTGATGCTGAAGGAAATACCATTTGTAGTTTAAAATATTTTGAAGAAGATTATGCTATAATTGATTTAAAAGATAAAAATCAATCGTTACATCAAAGTGAACATTGGGGGCGTTATGAACGTAAATACAATGCTTTAGTTTTAGGAATTCGAGATTTTTTTCAAAAGTCTGGATTTCAAAAAGCCATTTTAGGCCTTTCGGGTGGAATTGATTCTGCGCTAACTTTAGCAATAGCTGTTGACGCGCTTGGGGCTGAAAATGTCTTAAGTGTCTTGATGCCTTCGGAATATAGTAGCTCGCATTCGGTAGATGATGCGTTGCAAATTTGTAAAAATTTAGGCAGCCCATATGAAATTGTTTCAATCAAAGAAAGTTATCAAACGATGCTTGATACTTTAGCTCCAGTTTTTAATGGCGCACCTTTTAATGTGGCAGAAGAAAATATTCAAGCCCGTATTCGTGGAATGATTTTAATGGCCATTTCAAATAAAAAAGGACATATTTTATTGAATACATCAAATAAGAGTGAAATGGCGGTTGGCTACGGAACGCTATATGGAGATATGTGCGGCGCTTTATCCGTTTTAGGAGATTTGTATAAAACCGAAGTCTATGAAATGAGCCGATATATCAATCGTAATCAAGAAATTATCCCTGTTAATACTATTGAAAAAGCACCAAGTGCCGAGCTAAGACCAAATCAAAAAGATCAGGATTCGTTGCCTCCTTATGAAATATTAGATGCAATTTTATTTGAGTATATCGAAAACCAGCAAAGCCCAGCCAATATAATTGATAAAGGATATGAAAGTGATTTAGTGTATCGAATTTTATCTATGGTTAATAGAAATGAGTTTAAACGCTTTCAAGCGCCACCCATCTTAAGAGTTTCGAGCAAAGCATTTGGTTTTGGCCGGAGAATGCCTTTAGTGGGTAAATATTTGTAGCATTTTACTAAAATCCATAAAAAAAGCCTACATCAAATGTAGGCTTTTTTATGAAGAAAAAATATATTTTATTTTAACAAATTTGCCATTGTGATTCCGATTTCAGCAGGACTATCTACAACCGTTAATCCACATTCTCTCATAATAGCCATTTTTGCTGCAGCCGTGTCATCTTTGCCGCCAACGATGGCTCCAGCGTGCCCCATTGTTCGTCCAGCTGGTGCTGTTTGACCCGCAATAAATCCAACAACTGGTTTTTTATTTCCATTGGCTTTGATCCATCGGCTAGCTTCTGCTTCCATGCCGCCGCCAATTTCTCCAATCATTACAATAGCATCAGTCTCTGGATCGTTCATAAATAACTCAACCGCTTCTTTAGTCGTAGTTCCAATAATTGGATCACCACCAATACCGATCGCTGTAGAAACGCCTAAGCCTGCTTTTACTATTTGATCTGCCGCTTCATAAGTAAGTGTTCCTGATTTAGAAACAATACCAATTCTTCCTTTTTTAAATACAAAACCTGGCATAATACCAACTTTAGCCTCTTCTGGTGTAATAACACCCGGGCAGTTAGGGCCGATTAAACGCGTATTTGAAGCTTCTACTGCTGCTTTTACTTTTACCATATCTTGAACAGGAATACCTTCTGTAATACAAACTACGGTTTCTATACCCGCAGCAACCGCTTCTAAAACACTATCCGCAGCAAATGCTGGTGGAACAAAAATTATGGAAACGTTGCAACCTGTAGCTTTTCTTGCATCTTCTACAGTATTAAAAACAGGAAGATTTAAATGTTGCTGACCACCTTTGCCTGGAGTTACTCCACCTACAACGGGTGTTCCGTATTCAATCATTTGTTCTGCATGAAAAGTTCCTTCTTTTCCGGTAAAACCTTGAACGATTATTTTAGAATTTTTATTAACGATAACTGACATAAAGTATATGATTTTGTAATTTAGGCAAAGATAATTTTTTTTGTGAAACTCGTTTGAAATATTTATTTTTTTTGAAGAAATGTATATCTTACATCATCGAATAAATGATATCTTTTACCGAAACGCCATCGGCTTCGGCTTGATAATTTTTAAAAATACGATGGTCTAGAACGGCAATGGCTACCTCTTTTACATCTTCAATGTCTGGAGTATATTTTCCCTTTGAAATCGCAACACATTTAGCGCCAAGTATTAAGTTTTGCGATGCTCTTGGTCCAGCACCCCACGAAATATATTTTTTCACCATTTCAGGAGCCGAAGGATTGTTTGGTCGTGTATTGGAAACCAATCGAACCGCATATTCAAAAACATTATCGGTAACCGGAATCCGTTGCACTAAATTTTGTATTTCTATGATTTCTTCAATATTCATTATTTTATTGAGTTCATAATCTTGAGGTTGTGTGGTGCTTTTTACAATATGTAATTCTTCTTCAAAATTTGGATAATCTAAATAAAGACTAAACATAAAACGATCTAATTGCGCTTCGGGTAGGGGATACGTTCCTTCTTGTTCTATTGGATTTTGAGTAGCCATAACAAAGAATGGCGCAGGAAGTGTGTATGTCGTACCGGCTACTGTAATTCGTTTTTCTTGCATTGCCTCTAAAAGGGCACTCTGTGTTTTTGGAGGCGTTCGGTTGATCTCATCGGCTAAAATCATATTGGCAAACATAGGACCAGGTGAAAAAATAAATTGTTTGTCTTTATCCAAAATCTCGGTTCCTACAATATCCGTTGGCATTAAATCAGGAGTAAATTGAATTCTTTTAAACGATAAATCTAAAACTTGAGAAATTGTACTCACTAATTTTGTTTTTGCTAAACCCGGAACTCCGATGAGCAAACAATGTCCTCCACAAAACAAAGAAATTAAGGTTTGATGAATGACCTCGTGTTGCCCAATGATTTGTTTGCCTATTTCTTTTTTTAAAAGAGCAAATTTTTCTTGAAATTGATCTACCGCTAATACGTCATTCATAATTTTATAAAATAAAAATTAATTAATTAAAGTTTCATGCTTTTAAGCTCTGCGCAGTTCAAAAACTCAGGAGCTATTTTGATATGTAATAAATGTTTGTAGTTATTAAACCATATTTCGCTTTCTTCGTTTCTAAATGATTCCATGTTCATTTGTTTGATTCTGGAATAATCTGTTTCGATACTGGCTTTATGCGGCGGTATTTCTTTCATTAAACGTACGATACGATATCCAACTTTACCAGTTGGTGAAACATATTCCATAGCATCTGTAATTTCGCCAACGTTCATTTTGTTGATATATTGAGCTAAATCAGGTTCTAATTCTCCAATTTCAAAATACGAAGATTGTGTTTTGAAATTATATACAATACCACCATTTTGTTTAAAAACATCATCATCCGAATATAATTCGACCGCCTTTTCAAAATTAATTCGACTGCCTTTAAGTTTGGTACTTATCGAATCCGCTAATTTTTTAGTAACTGAAAAATCCATGTCATCCGATTTTGGCGTAATTAATACGTGTCGAACACGAACTCGATCCATTTTCTTATCTAAAACCTCTAAAACATGATAACCATAGCGTGTTTCAAAAACATCCGAAAGTCCGCCAATTGGTGTAGCGTAAGCTGCTTGCTCAAACTCAGGAACCATTTCACCTTGATTGATCCATCCTAATTCACCACCTCTTGAAGCCGTTCCTTGGTCATCCGAGTATAAAATCGCTTGTGTGCCTAAATCCGCTTCTTTGGACATTAATTTTTTTTGAATTTCTAATGCTTTTTCTCGAGCTTTACGTTTGTTTTCTCGCGTAATTTTAGGGAAAAATATAATTTGTTGCATTTGAATTTCAGCATTAAAATATGGAATGCTGTCTTTTGGAATGGTGCTAAAAAAGTTTTTAACTTGCTTTGGAGAAGGCTCTTCGCCCGCAAACAGTTTGTTGCGAGTTCTTTCGGCTCTTAATTTTTGAGTAACATCATCTCTGAATAAAACTTTTAACTCCGTAATGGTTTTTTCATAATATTTCTCCAATTTGTCTTGTGTTCCAAATACCGACACAAAATACGCCATCCTTCGTTCCATTTCATTATCCACTTCCTCGTCGCTAACCATAATACTGTCTTTTTCTGCTTTGGCAACCAACATTTTTTCTATAATCATTTTTTTGAGCATCGCACAATCTGTGATACAAGAGTCTTTTTCAGTTATTTTTTGAGCGCTAACATCGGATAAAAGTATAATTTGATCATTAACAATAGCCGCCGTTTTATCTAAAACAATTTGCTGTGCGCTTAGGTGGGTAAATAGTAATGTTAATATTAAAAAAGGGGTAAACTTCATGCGTACTGAATTAGTTGTTTTTATATAATTTATTAATTTCTGCTTGATTCCGTTTGATTGGATATTTTTTTCTTAAAGATTGCATCCATGAATCTTCAAGTTCCTTTTGATAATCATTAGCTACGCGCCCTTTGATTTCATCATAAGGTTTAATTGAAGGGGTTAAAATGTCATTAATTTTAATGATTACATATTCATTGTCATCATTGATTTGTATTGGAGTTCTAGAATTTTGTTCCCATTTGATTTGATCTAAAAAGGGGTTTTCTGATTGTTCATACGTTTGCTCAATCAAATAAAATGCATTAGAATCTAACGATTTTTTCAAAATGGCTTGAATAGATTTTGGGGCTTGGTTGTTTTGTAATTTTTTATAAATATCTTCGGCAACAGCTTTTTTAGAAGTTCTGAATTCTTCCACTTTTGCTCGTAATTTATATTTGTAATTTTCTTTATTTTTTGAATAAAAATTTTGCAAAGCCAAAGTGTCTTGAATTGCTTTGCGCCAAATGTCGCGTTCCATTAATTCAAAAATCAATAACCCATCTTGATATTCTTCGAGAAGCGATTTAAATTCTGCATTTTCTTTTTGTAAAATATCTTTTGCCGCTTCATTAATTTTCTTTTCTTTAAAATTGTTATAAATAGCTGAAATAAAGCTTTTTGTATTTTTGCTTGTATTCGCTGCAAAATTTGTATTTAAAAACTTAGCAAAGTCTTGCGCTTTATATTCTTTCAGATTTACTTGAAACAATACTGGATTTTCTTTTGGAGACCATTTCCAGCCTTTTTGAGCAAAGAAAGTGTCATTAATTTGAGAAATTAACTTTTGAAAAATTTCAGGATTTTCTTTAAAGCTTACTTTTTCATTAATTCTTGATTGTGTCTTTTGTCTTATTGAAACCACGCGTTCGTCTTTTTCTATTTTATATCGAATCATTGATAACATTTCCTCTTTAGAAGATTCGGGAATCATAGAGTCAAAACGAACGATATGCCAGCCAAAAGCACTTTTGAATGGTTTAGAAAACTGACCTTTAGTTTTTAGTTGGTATGCGGCTTCTTCAAATTCGGGTACCATTTGATTAATTCCAAAAGGAGGTAATTGGCCATTGGTTTTTTTAGTAGTTTGGTCTTCGGAATATTGGTTTACGGCTTCTTCAAAGGTTTTTTGTTTCTTAATAATAGATTGATACGCTTCGTTGATTTTCTTTTCAGCTAATTTTTTCTTTTGAGCGTCTTCGTTTTCATCTTTTGTATAAATATGAGAAACGATAATTGGTCGTCTCGCTGCTCTTCTTTTTATAGGCATTACGATGTGGTATCCATTGGTTGTTCTAAAGATTGGAGAAGCTTTGCCAAGTGGCGTATTATAAACCGCTTCTTCGAAAACCGGGAACGTCATAAATATACTTATAAAACCAATATTTCCATAATTTGTTTTTGAATTAGGATCTTCTGAAAATTCAGAAGCATTTTTTTTGAAATCTTCAAAATTTTGAATGGAAGCAGCTATTTTCTTGATTTTTTCAAATGCAACCAAACTGTCTTCATTTGTAGCGCTACATTTTATATGGATATGATAAACTTCCATATCTTCTTTACTGCGCTCATATTGGTTCGCAATAAATTGCTCTATTTGACTTTTATCTGTAAAATGATTTTGTATCCATTGAGACACATAGCTTTCCATTTCGGTTTGTAAATTAGGAAGCGTGTCTAATTTTTGGAGTTTGGCTTCTACTTTTTTAAGTAAAAATGTCTCATAAAGACGAATATATTCATCTACATCATTTTTTGAATACGTTGGGTTTTGATTATTTTTTTTGTAACCCTTATGAAACGCTTCTACGGTAAAGCTTTCTTTTTCTACGGTAAATAAATTTTGAGCATTCGTAGAGAAATGAATTATCAAGGCAAAAATTGAAAATACAAACTGCTTCATTGCTGAATTTTTATTTAAATATTGAAAAAATAATATATAACGGACAAAAATATCTAAATTTAATTTATTGTAATCATTAAATATTTCTAAATTTTTTGGTAATTGGAATTAATTCGACTTTATGATTTTTTTCCAATATGTTTTTTTACCAACTTGAATATTTAAAAAATATAAACCAGGACTGTAGTCTCGTAAATCAATCCATAAGTATTGGCTTTTTGATTGCGAATAATATATTTTTGAAGGGTTTGCATGTAAAAAACGGTATAGCGAAATTTCAACAATTGTATCTTGATTCGTATTATTAGTTTCAACGATTAGATAATCTTTTGTTGGATTTGGATAGATATTGAATGATGAGCTTGTAATCGTGTCGGTGTTAATTTTAGGGATTCCAAAGCCAATATCAAAATTTGGATGATTAAAATTTGTAGATATTCGATATAGCCAATCTTTTAATTCATAAGGCTTTAAAGTAGGATTTGATTGCCACATACAAGCCAAAAGTCCTGTAATAATTGGAGCTGAAAAAGAGGTGCCATTTGCAAAATAATACCCTGAACTGTCCCATAGACACAAGGTTCGAACACCAACGGCACATACATTTGGTTTTAAAGTTGGATTTGCGGTAAATCCTCTAGAACTAAATGGGGCGACATTTTCGTTGATATCAATAGCTCCAACGGCTACAACATCTTTTGCGTCGGCAGGTGCAGATAAATATTTCCATGGTCTATTTCCTTGATTTCCTGCTGAATTTACAACGATGATACCTTTTTCAGAAGCAATTTGAGCTGCTTTTGTGGAAATTGAAGTTTTGCCATCCAAACTTGACGGATTATAATTAAATTGAGGATCATCAAATTCGGTATAACCAAGAGAAGAGTTGATTAAGTGCACGCCTATACTGTCTGCTTTTTCTGCAGCTAAGGCCCAATGATATTCTTCGATAGGACTTTCAAAACTTGGATTTTCAGTAGCAAATAAATAATACGTGGCGTCAGGAGCAGCTCCAATTATGGTATCTTTGATAAAACTTGCCATACATCCTAAAACAGCAGTTCCGTGAAAATCGCCTTCAAATAATGAACTAGAATTATTATAATCAAAAACAGGGATAATTCGATTTTGAGATTGAGCCTCATTAAAACATTTTAGTTGATTTGCATTTTTAAATCCTGCATCAAATACGGCAATTTTTATACCAGCCCCTTTAAGGTTTTTTTTATGTAAATAGTTAAAGTTGTGGATGTTTAATTGATCCCATGTGTCTCCATATTCCTTTTTTTCAAATTGAATATCGAGTTTGCTTTGCTTGGTTTTCTTTATATTTTGATCATGAATTTTTACAATCGATTTTACAAATGAAAGTTTTAATAATTGATTAAATTGTGTTTCATTTAAAATAACTATTGCTCCAAAAAGCCATCTCGACCATTTGAGATTCGGCTGAATACTTTCTATTTTTCTTTTTATATCTTTAGGAATATCATAATCAAGTGCATCAATAGGAACTTGATATGCTATTTTTTTTTGAAATGCTTCTTCTGAAATTGCAAGTTTTTCTATAGCTCGATAATCTTCTTTTATTGAAACAAAATAGGTATTTTGTGCAAAAATAGTAATGCCAAAAAATAAAAAAAAAATTGTAGATAAGATTTTGAACACAAGCAAAAATAGTGAAAAATTACTATGTTTTAAGATATTTATCTAGAATCTCATGAATACAATTCGGTTCAATGGGTTTAATAATGAAATTATCCATCCCAATATCAATATATTTTTGATGTACTCCTTTATAAGCTCTTGCTCTTTGTGCAACAATTGGGATTTAGTTAATCATTAAGATTAATATCTTTATTGATTAATTAAGGCGCCCCCAAAAACAAAATTAATTAAAGTTTTAATTGCTGTTTTTTCTATTCCAAGCGGCTTCAACGAGTCCTTTAAATAATGGATGTGGATTTTCGGGCGTACTTTTTAATTCAGGATGGAACTGCGCACCAATAAAAAATGGATGATTTTCTAATTCTACAATTTCAACTAAATGATTTTCAGGATTAATTCCAGTAGCCTTTAGCCCCTTACTAGTTAATAATTCTAGATATTCATTGTTAAACTCATATCGATGTCGATGACGCTCCGAAATCATATTGGTTTTATATAATTTAAAAGCTAAAGAATTTTTATCAATAGAGCAGTCATAAGCACCTAGACGCATGGTGCCGCCTTTTTGAGTAATATTTTTTTGTTGTTCCATTAAATGGATAACAGGATATTTAGTTTTTTTATTCATCTCAAAAGAATGTGCATCTTCAAGATTCGCTACATTTCGAGCAAATTCTATAACGGCCATTTGCATACCTAAGCAAATACCTAAAAAAGGAACATTTTGAGTTCTACAATATTTAATGGTTTCAATTTTTCCTATAATGGCACGTTCCCCAAATCCTGGTGCTACTAGTATTCCGTCATATTTTGCTAAAATTTCAGAAGCATTGGATTCATTGATGGTTTTACTATGAATCGAATCCACTTTTACTTTTATTCCTTTTGCCGCTCCAGCATGAATAAAGGATTCATAAATAGATTTATAAGCATCTTGAAGCTCAACATATTTTCCTACTACGGCAATATTTACTTCTTTTTTAGCATTTTTTAAATTACTTAAAAACCGTTTCCATTTTTCTAATTTAGGCTCTTGTTTCGATTTAATTTTTAATTTATCTAGCACCACTAAGTCGATTTGTTCTTTAAGCATGTCAAGAGGCACGTCATAAATACTTTCTTTGTCAATAGCTTGAATTACGGCATTTTCGGAAACATTACAAAAAAGGGCTATTTTTTGTTTCAAATCTCTTGGGATTTCTTTCTCCGTTCTACAGATTAAAACATCAGGTTGGATTCCATTTTCTAATAGTAATTTTACGGAATGTTGTGTGGGTTTTGTTTTTAATTCTTTTGCGGCACTCAAATAAGGCAATAAAGTAAGATGACAAACAATTGCATTTTCTTTTCCTTTGTCCCAAATAAATTGTCTTACTGCTTCAATATAAGGTAAACTTTCGATATCGCCTACGGTTCCTCCTAATTCGGTTATTATAAAATCATATCTTTTTGTTTCATTTAATAATGTAAATCTCCGCTTGATTTCATCTGTAATGTGAGGAATCACTTGAACAGTCTTTCCTAAAAAAGCGCCTTGACGTTCTTTATCTAGAACAGATTGATAAATACGGCCTGTCGTAACGTTATTTGCCTGAGACGTATTAATGTTTAAAAAACGCTCATAATGACCTAAGTCCAAATCTGTTTCTGCGCCATCTTCAGTTACGTAGCATTCACCATGTTCATATGGATTTAAAGTGCCCGGATCAATATTTAAATAGGGGTCAAATTTTTGAATAGTTACTTCAAAACCTCTATCTTGAAGCAATTTGGCTAAAGAAGCTGCAAAAATTCCTTTACCTAAAGAACTAGAAACACCTCCAGTTACAAATATATATTTAGTCATAAAAACGAATCGAAAAATTAAATATTTGTGGGCAAATGTACAGATAATTTAATTAAACGAATCTAATTTGTTCACTATTTTAGTAAACAAAAAAGCCCTATTTTAAAGAAAAAGGATAAGGATAAACAACGTCGACTAAATGTAATCCATTGGCTGGGGCTAAATTAATATATTGAAGAGGTGTTTGATGAATTAAAGAATCTCTAAAAGATTCAAGAGATAATTTGCCTCTTCCTATCATTATTGATGTGCCTACAATACGACGAACCATATTATGTAAAAAACGATTGGCGCTAACTTCATATCTCCAAGCGTGTTCATCAAGCTGTATCCATTCGGATGTATAAAGAAGACATTTGGTTTTTTTTGTTTCTTTGTCCAATTTGATTAAAGGTAAAAATTCATCAAATTCAAGAAGGATTTTTGCGGCTTCTTGAATTTTTATGAAATCTAAATTATAAAATGGGAATTCGTAACTGTAAAGTTTTAAAAAGGGATTTTTGCGTGTATGTAAAAAATAGTGATATTTTCTTGAAGTAGCGTCAAATCGGGCATGTGCATTATCTTTGACTGGAATAATTGAATGTATTGAAATGCTTCTAGGAAGTAACGCATTCATTTTCATTGCAAAATTAGAAGTCAGTTCTTTGGGGCCATCCCAATGTGCGATATAATAATCGGCATGAACGCCCGTATCGGTTCGGCCGCAACCAATTATTTTTTGTGAAACTCTTGTTAAAACCGTAAGGGCGTTTTCGATTTCTTCTTGAATCGATGGATGATTGGGTTGAAACTGCCAACCACTAAAATTGGTACCATCGTAACTTAATGTTATAAAATATCGTTGTTGGCTTTGGCTCATATTATTATTTCGTTTCGGTATCAAAAATATCAAAATCTTGCGATTCAAATAGAGGCTTCCATTCCATTAATATCCTAAGATTTGGGGGCAATAAATTGTTATGACGATTTCCAATGTGTTTTATAATTCCAAAAATCGCATTTTTATATCTAAGAAAATAATATCCTTTTTTTTCAATTGATAAATCAAAAATTTCTTTGCTTAAAAATTGTAAGGCTTGAAATTTATTAACTTCTACAATATCTATCTTTTTTTCATCCAAGCCTTCAATAGTCGATAAATAATAATTTGGAATAAACCCATTTTTTGATTCTTCTCCAATAGGTATTCCGATTTGTTTGATATATAAGTGTTTCTTTATTACGGGTAGCATTTTCAGAACAGAATGACTCACCGCATACGTCGATTGTGGCATTGCGTATTCTGAAATATGTTCTAAAAATTCATTTAGAAGATAATCTTGAATATATTTTGTTTTAGTGTTGAAAAAACTAGGTTTATAATGCGATTGGATTTCTTCTTCTTTTTTTTGTAATATAGCACAAAAAAAGCCTTCTCCTTTTACTTTATGAGGATAAAATCCGTAGCCATTAATTTCTTCATTTTTAACTTCTGAAATGCCCCAATTTTCATCAATTTCAATAGAAATAGTATTAAACAATAGTCCACTTTTTTTCAACTGCAATAAAAGTTTCTCATTTTCGCCAGGATTAAACGTACACGTGCTGTATATCAAAATGCCACCTGGTTTGAGTGCAGGCCATACCTCGTTTAAGATGTCGAATTGCCTTAAAGCGCATTTTTCAGTATTTTCAATATTCCACTCTGTTGCAGCTTGCGGGTCTTTACGAAAAAGTCCCTCGCCCGAACATGGTGCATCTACAGCTATGGCATCAAAAAAATGAATCATTTTACCAAAATCAGACGCATTGTTTTGTGTAACTACCATGTTTGTTTTTCCCCATTTACTTATATTTTGTTTTAAAGCGGCATTTCTTTTTTCTATAATTTCATTACAAACAAGAAAATCTGTAATTTTGATTAAATTAGAAATAAGTGTCGATTTGCCGCCTGGAGCGGCGCACAAATCTAAAACGGAATGGAAAGGGTGTCCTTTGAGTTTTAACTGCTCAATAACTTGCTCTAAAAACATACTACTCGCCTCTTGAACATAGTAATGTGAAGCCCAAAAGTAGGGATCTAATGTAAAAATAGGTCGCTTTGGTAAAAAATAACCGTTTGAGCTCCAAGGCACTTTAGGAAAGTTGATTTTTGAAGATTTTGAAGAGTTTAATCGAATTGAAGTTGCCGATGGCTGATTTAAAGCATTCAAAAATTGAGTTGCGTCTTCTTTAAATTGCAACTTAATGCGATCTTCAAAAGGAGTTGGCCATTGAGACATTATATATAAAGGGTATTTGAATTGTAATTAAAATGAAAATATTTCAAATAGTCGAGTTTTTAAGATGAATATAAAGGTGTATTCCGATATAAAAGAACAAATATAAATTATTTAAAAAAAATACAAGGGTTCGTTTTAGAAAAAAAGAAGAATAGGCGGGATTCAGCTCTAGTTTCAAACTCTTTAAAATAAACAATTTTCCATGGTTTGAAAGCTTTCGTTGAATGAATGTATCCATTATTGTGTCTTAAAATTCTTTTAGTTAAATCATTTGTTTGTCCGATATAAAAACGGTCAAATTTTTCAGAATAAAGGATATAAGTGAAAAACATAGAAAGATAGAATCTACTAAAAACAAAAAAAGACTTACCGAAGTAAGTCTTTTTGTACCCCGGGCGGGACTTGAACCCGCACGGACATTACTGCCCATCCCGAATTTAATTCGGGACGCGTCTACCAATTCCAGAGTTTAAATAAAAGGATTAATAAAGTCTTTTATTAAGTTTATAATAAAGTCTTTTGATTTTTTATTTTTTAAATATGTTTCGTAATTCATGGATTTCGCTCTAGTTTCAAACTCTTTAAAGTAAACAATTTTCCATGGTTTGAAAGCTTTCGTTGAATGAACGTATCCATTATTGTGTCTTAAAATTCTTTTAATTAAATCATTTGTTTGTCCGATATAAAAACGGTCAAATTTTTCAGAATAAAGGATATAAGTGAAAAACATAGAAAGATAGAATCTACTAAAAACAAAAAAAGACTTACCGAAGTAAGTCTTTTTGTACCCCGGGCGGGACTTGAACCCGCACGGACATTACTGCCCACAGGATTTTAAGTCCTGCGTGTCTACCAATTCCACCACCAGGGTATAGGTGTCTTTTGTGTGGAGCGAAAGACGAGATTCGAACTCGCGACCCCAACCTTGGCAAGGTTGTGCTCTACCAGCTGAGCTACTTTCGCATTTTTTTAACAAAAACGAGTGCAAATTTAAAAGAAAAAATTAAAATGCAATGTTTTTTTTATTTTACAAAATAATTGAGGTCGAGAGCGGATTCGAACCGCTGTACAAGCTTTTGCAGAGCTCTGCCTAGCCACTCGGCCACCCGACCTTAATATTTTAAAAGAACGCTTTTCAAATTAGGAGTGCAAATATAAAACTATTTTTAACTATGCGTAGTTTTTTTTTAAATTTGCACTTCAATTTTATATATATAATTTAAAAATGCAAGATATTTTTTCTTCACGAAAGCTTTTTATTCAAGCAGTTATATTAATAGCTTGCATTGTTTTTATATTAAAATTATTTTATCTTCAAGTTATCGACTCTGGGTATCGAGAAAAAAGTAATGAAAATGCCATCAAAGAACTCATCGTTTATCCTCCAAGAGGACAAATTTTTGATCGAAATTCTAAATTAATTGTGCATAATGAAAACTTATTTGATATTATGGTTACTTATAATGAAGTTCCTAAAAATATTGATTCTATAAGACTTTGCGAGTATCTTGGTATTGATATGGAATATTATCAAGAGCAAATGAAAAAAGCAAAAAAACAATCGAGATATAAAGAGTTTCAGTTTTTAAAACAAGTCTCTATAGAAACCTATAATCGTTTTCAAGAACATATTCATAAATTTAAAGGATTTTATGGTCAAAGCCGTTTTATAAGAAATTATCCCGATTCCTCTGCTGCATTAATTCTTGGAGATATTGGAGAAGTGGACAGTTCACAAATTAAGGCTAGCGAGGATTACGTTTATCTTAGTGGAGAGTATATTGGGAAAAATGGCTTGGAACAAAGTTATGAAAAATATTTGAGAGGTCAACGTGGAGTTAAAACCGTTATGGTTGATGCATTTGGAAGAGTATTAGGTAGTTTTTCGGAAGGGCAATATGATAAAAAATCTAAAGCGGGAGATGATTTGATTTCTACTTTAGATGTTGAATTGCAAAAGTTTGGTGAAGCATTGCTAACAAATAAAAAAGGAAGCATTGTAGCTATAGAGCCCAATACGGGAGAGATTTTAGCTTTATGTAGCGGGCCAACATATGATCCGAATATATTAAAAGGCAAAATTCGGGGTGAAAATTATGCTAAGTTAGTACGAAATAAAAATAAACCATTATTGAATAGAGCTATTCAGGGCGTATATCCACCAGGTTCTATTTTTAAGGCTGCTGTAGCTTTGGTTGCACTTCAAATGCGCGCGATAGATATTAACTTTACGTATTATTGCCCTGGTTATTATCCTATCGGAGCCAAAAGGCTTAAGTGTTCTCATGGCCATCCAGCATGTAAAAATGTGATGGAGGCGCTTATGCATTCTTGTAATCCTTATTTTTGTCAAACGTTTAGAAATTCAATTGATGTAGATAATGCTAAATCTATAGCTTTAGATTACAGCAAATGGTATAAAAATATGATGCGTTTTGGGTTGAATCAAAAATTAGGATTGGATATAAAAAATGAAAAGAAAGGGAATCTTCCGGACACTGGATTTTATAATCGAATGTATAGAAAGTCTTGGAAACCAACTACTATCATTTCACTTGGAATTGGTCAAGGTGAAGTTTTGATGACACCGCTTCAAATGGCAAATACATATGCAACTATTGCTAATCGAGGTTATTATATCGTTCCTCATCTGGTTAAAAATATTGTTAAAGATGGTGTAAAGTATAAAAATCCGAGTATAAAAAAAGTCATGGTGCCCATCGAACAAAGTAAATATAATGCCGTAATCGATGGTTTGGAGCGCGTTGTGGTTTCTGGAACAGCAAGAAGTTCTAAAATAGAAGGGATTTCTTTGTGTGGAAAAACTGGTACTGCTCAAAATCCCCATGGAAATGATCACTCTATTTTTGTAGGATTTGCCCCAAAAGATAATCCAAAAATCGTAGTAGCTTGTGTGGTAGAAAATGCAGGAAGTGGTGGTGGTACTGCGGGCCCAATTGTGAGCTTAATTTGTGAAAAATATATCAAAAAGAAATTAAGTCCTGCTCGTGAAGCTACATTTCAAATGATAAAAAATCGTCATATTATAAAATTTAATTTAGATGAAGACATCGTCGATAGTCAATAAAATTGATTGGCAATTAACAATTGCATATTTAATTCTTATGTTTTTTGGCTGGATAGCAGTATACTCTGCTGCTTATAATGCCGATCATCCAAATATATTTGACTTCAAAATGACCTATGGAAAACAATTTGTTTGGATTGTAGTGAGTTTGATTATTGGATTTCTAATTATTAATTTAAGTTCTAGGCTTTTTAGTGCTTTTGCAAATGTGTACTATGTGATTACAATACTGCTTCTTATTTTACTATTATTTTTTGGTAAAGAAGTCAATGGAAATAGGGCATGGTTTGATCTCGGTTTTTTTAGATTGCAACCATCGGAGTTCTCAAAAATATCAACCGCTTTAGTTTTATCTAGTTTATTAAGTAATGTAGATTTTAATCTCCAAAAAAAATCAAATATTATTTTATCAGCACTTATCATTTTTGTGCCTTTTGTATTAGTAGCTACTCATGATACAGGTTCTTCACTTGTGTTTTTATCCTTTATACTTTTACTTTATCGCTTTGGGCTTTCCGCTTGGATTGTTTATGTAAGTATGTATCTACTTTTTTTATCCATAATTTCTTTAATTTTTCCTTTTTATTATATTGTAATTGCTATAAGTTTAATTATTATTTCCGTAGTTTTTTATCTTCGAAGACGAAAAGAAATAAGGCAAATTCTTGCATTTTCAATGCTTTTCATTATTATTTCTGGATTTTATAGTTATTCAATTGATTTTACATTTGATAAATTAAAAAAACATCAACAAGATCGTATTCGGGTTATGCTCGGTCAGGATCGAGATGACGAAGGGCGTTTATTAAATGTGCATCAAGTCAAACAAAGCACCATCGCTATAGGTGCAGGGCAATTTTTAGGAAAAGGATTTTTAAATGGTACGCAATCTAAAGGTAGCTTTCTTCCGGCTAAAGACACGGATACAATTTTTTGTACTATAGGTGAAGAGTTTGGATTTGTGGGCTCTATTTTAGTGATTGCTCTTTATGTTTTTATCATGTTTCGTATTATGCATTTGGCCGAAAAGCAAAAGTCTAAGTTTTCTAAAGTATATGGATATGCTATAGTTTGTATTTTTGCCATTCATTTTATAATAAATATTGGAATGACTTTGCGTGTGATGCCTGTAATTGGTATTCCTCTTCCTGCCCTGAGTTATGGCGGATCTTCTTTAATTGCATTTACAATTTTGATTTTTTCTTTTATCAAAATGGATAGCGAAAAATGGATATATGCATAATTTTATTATATTAACGCGCTCTTTTTTAGCTGAAATACGCATTTTTAATCTATTAATGATATTTTCGGCACAATGGATTATTGGATATAGCATGCAGTTTGAAGCATTTAATCAATCTTACTATTCAAGTATTTTTATTATCATTTTTGGAACCATACTCATTACTGCTGCAGGTTATTTGCAAAATAATTTGTTGGATCTTAAATTGGACATGGAGTGTAAAAAAAAGGAGCGCTTTTTTTTATTGCATTTTGCTAAATCTTCAATAAAAATTATTTTTCTTCTTTATATAATTGGGATTTCTTTGATCGCCTTTTATTCATTTTCAATAACGAATTATTCCGTTTTATTGATTTCAATTCTTAGCGTTTTACTTTTAAATCTTTATAATCTTTATTTAAAAAAAATTGTATTTATTGGAAATATTGCAGTTGCTCTACTTTGTATATTTTCAATCATCATTATTTATAAGATCTTTCCAATTCATGAAGGAAAAATAAATTTCTTTCAAAATCCTGTGTTGTTATTTGTTGGTTTTTATTCCTATTTAAGAGAATTTGTGAAAGACTTTGAAGATCAAAAATGTGATGCACAATTTGGATATAAAACATTCCCTATTCTCATCTCAGAAAAAAATAGCTTTATCTATTTCGCATCGCTATCATTTCTTTTTGTTACGTACCTAATTTTTGATGAATTTAAACTTGAAATTATTGGATTTCTTGCTGTTTATCATATAATTTTATTATATTTTTTTTATAATAAGGATTATAGTAAAGTAAGTGTACTACTTAAAATATTATTCTTAATTGGTATTGTTTTTATTTGGAACGCTTTATAAAACAGCATTAGCAATTTTTACAATGCTCTCACTTCTGCTCATCGTATAGTAATGTAATGACGGAACTCCTGCCGCTTTTAGCTCCATACTTTGCGCAATACACCATTCTATTCCTACTTTTTGAATATCTTCATTAGTTTTACATCGTTCCAATTCTTTGGTTAAATCTTCAGGTAAATCCACAAAGAAATGCGAAGGAATTGAATTGATTTGTCTTTTGAATTCAATAGGTTTAAGTCCTGGAATAATTGGAACATTTATCCCCATTTCTCTACATTTCTCAACAAAATTAAAATATTTTTTGTTATCAAAAAACATTTGAGTCACGACATAATCTGCGCCTAAATCTACTTTATGCTTTAGCCATTTTAAGTCGGTATTTAAGTTTGGCGCCATAAAATGTTTTTCGGGGTATCCTGCTACTCCTATACAAAAATCCGTTTCCATTTCGTTTATTGTTTCTTCATGAAGAAACTTGCCACGATTCATATTTGCTACTTGCTCTACCAATTCGCTTGCATAATTGTGAGACTTGTTTTTTTGAATTTGTATATTATTCTTCGTGTCTCCTTTTAAAATCAATACATTTTCAATACCTTGATAATACAAAGAAAAAAGAGCGTCTTCGGTTTCTTCTTTAGAGAATCCTACACAAACTAAATGCGGTACGGTTTCTACATCGTATTTATATGATATTGCCGCACAAATCCCTACTGTTCCGGGTCTTTTACGCAAAGGCGCTTCTTCAATTAATCCATCGGCTCTTCTTTTATAAATCATCTCTTCAGGATGGTATGTAACATCTATAAATGCAGGCTTAAATTCCATTAGTGGATCTAATACTTCAAATAAATCATTAATTTTTTTACCCTTCTGTGGAGGTAAAATTTCTAAAGAAAATTGCGTTTTTCCATTCGCATTTTTAAGTTTATCTACTATTTTCATTTATCCAAAATATTTGCAAATATAGTTAAATTTAAATTTTTACACTTTTAATTTGATTAAATCAAACAAACGTTTGGTAAATTAAAAAAATATAGTATCTTTGTGTCAAAATAAAATTGAAATTTATGAGCCAAAATGCATATATAATAAAAGGATTTCGAACAGCAGTAGGAAAAGCGCAAAAAGGTGGCTTTCGTTTTACAAGTCCTGTAGATTTAGCCAGTGAGGTGATTAATCATATTTTAGCGACAACGCCCGAATTAGACCCGAAAGATGTTGATGATTTGATTGTAGGTAATGCGGTGCCCGAAGCAGAGCAAGGTTTGCAAATGGCAAGATGGATTTCGGTGCGCTCTAATCTTCCGATGAATGTCAGTGGCGTTACGGTGAATCGATATTGTGGTAGTGGTGTTGAAACTATTGCCATGGCGATTGGTAAAATTCAAGCGGGTTTTGCGGATATTATTATAGCAGGTGGAACGGAAAGTATGAGTTTGGTACCAACAATGGGTTATAAAACGGTTCCAAATTATGAAATCGCAAAAGAACATCCTGACTATTTTATTGGTATGGGCTTAACCGCCGAAGAATTGGCGGTAAAATATAATATTAGAAGAGAAGAAGCCGATCAATTTGCGTATGAGTCGCATCAAAAAGCAATTCAAGCTATTGCTTCGGGTAAATTTAAGGATGAAATTGTGCCTGTTGAAATTGAAGAAATTTATTTTGATGGCAAAAAAAGACAAAAGCGAACTTTTTTGGTAGATACCGATGAAGGTCCACGAGCGGATACCAGCTTTGAAGCATTGAGTAAATTGAAACCTGTTTTTAAACAAGGTGGACAAGTAACCGCAGGAAATGCTTCGCAAACCAGTGATGGTGCAAGTTTTGTTTTAGTGGTTAGTGAACGGAAATTAAAAGAACTAGGATTAACTCCTATTGCGCGAATGGCTGCTTATGCTTCTGTTGGGGTAAGCCCAAGATATATGGGAATTGGGCCTGTGGAAGCCATTCCGATGGCATTAAAACAAGCAGGACTCAAATTAAGTGACCTTCATTTAATTGAGCTAAACGAAGCTTTTGCCACGCAAAGTTTGGCCGTATTGCAAAATATTCCAGATATAGATCGAAGTATTGTGAACGTCAATGGGGGTGCTATTGCTTTGGGGCATCCATTAGGTTGTAGCGGGGCTAAACTTTCGGTACAATTATTTAATGAACTCAAACGCAGAAATCAAAAATATGGAATGGTTACCGCTTGCGTAGGTGGCGGACAAGGAGTTGCTGGAATTTATGAAATGTTGTAATCAACTGAATTTAAACCGCACTTCTATTTTGTGCTAGTAAAAAAGTAACGGCCATACGAACTGCAACGCCATTTTCTACTTGATCTAAAATAATAGATTGATCGCTGTCGGCTACATCCGTACTAATTTCTACACCTCTGTTGATAGGACCTGGGTGCATGATAACGGTATCTTTCCCAAAGGTATCTAACATTTCTTTATTAATTCCAAAATGTTTGGCATATTCGTTTAATGATGGAAAATAAGGCGCGTCGGCGCGCTCCATCTGGATTCTTAATACGTTAGCAACATTTGCCCATTCTAAAGTACTTTTCACGTCGTAGCTTACGCTTACACCCAATGCTTCAATTCCTTTAGGAATTAAGGTTGGAGGACCGCATAATCTGACGTTTGCGCCTAACTTAGTAAGACAAAAAATATTGGAAAGTGCTACTCTCGAATGAATGATATCGCCAATAATTGCTACATTAAGTCCTTTAAACGAATTGAATTTTTCGCGTATCGAAAACGCATCTAAAAGTGCTTGCGTTGGATGTTCGTGCGTGCCGTCTCCAGCATTAATGATGCTGGCATCAATGTGTTTTGATAAAAAGATCGGTACACCAGGGCTCGAATGTCGAATCACAACCATATCTACTTTCATCGATAAAATATTATGAACCGTGTCTAATAAAGTTTCTCCTTTTTTTACCGAAGAGTTTGATGCTGAAAAGTTGAGGACATCCGCTGAAAGTCGCTTTTGGGCTAATTCAAAGGATAATTTGGTACGAGTACTGTTTTCAAAAAATAAATTGGCAATAGTAATATCTCTTAAACTAGGAACTTTTTTTATCGGGCGGTTTATAATTTCTTTAAACTGAACGGCTTGGTCTAAAATAGTTAAAATTTCTTCGGCCTCTAATGTTTTTATTCCTAATAAATGTTTATGATTCATAATTTAGGGTTCTTGCGATGGGTGATTCGTTTGAGTGAGATATACAATGCTTTCTTCAATTGGATTTTGAAGCGATACATTTACTTTTTCGGAGTCAATGGAATCGATTGTTTTTCCAACATATTTAGCTTGAATCGGCATATGACGATGCAATTTTCTATCAATTAATACAAGCAATTCGATGTCGCGAGGTCTTCCGTAGTCGACTAAAGCATCTAAAGCCGAACGAATACTTCTACCTGTAAAAAGCACATCATCAATCAAAATAATATTTTTATTTTCGATATTATGAGGCATTTTATTTTCAGAAAGTGTTTGAATAGAGTTTTTTAAATGTAAATCATCGCGATACAACGAGTGGTCTAAAATACCAAAATCAATTTCTTTTTGTAATTTTTGAGAAATAATTTGATGTAGCATTTTTGCTAAAAGAATTCCTCTTGGTTGAAGACCTACAATAATTGAATTGGAAAAATCATTATGATTTTCAATTAATTGGTAAGCCAACCGATGAATGGTAAGTTTTAATTGGTTGGAATTTAAAATTATTTTTGGCTCCAATTTTATTGATTTAGCCATTTATTAAAAGGAATTCGAGATAAAATCAAAACAAAACTGATTGCGTAAAAAATTAAATTCGTTTTATTACGAAATGCGTCATCTTGATTTTTCTTAATTTTAATATATCCAATAGACAAAATTACAATTGCAATAATATTTGTAAATGGATGTTCGATAAACATGTTTCGCAAATCGCTATTTCCCATGATTTCTCCCATTCTTCCAAAAATTGTAGTACCTCCAAGCACTACCCAGTAGCAAATACCCAATAAAAGTTGAATGTGTGAGGCAATAAATGCGGATTTGGCTAATGTAAATTGTGTATCCGTGTATGCTTTTTTACTAAAGAATCCAATAACTGCGTATACAATGGATATTAAAGTCGTCACAATAAAAACATATGCAAAAAAGGAGTGTAAATTGGCAAAAAACGATATAAAATTATTCATAATTCTTAAATTTAATGTTTACAAAAATAGTTATTTTTTTTAAAAAAAATAATTTAAACAATCTGAACGACTTTTTTACGCGCCAAAAGCGTGTTATAAAGCAACATCGTTACGGTCATTGGCCCAACGCCTCCAGGAACGGGAGTTATAAAACTCGTTTTTGGTGCAACATCTTCAAAGTCCACATCACCTTCCAAATGATATCCTTTCGTAGAATCATCTGAAACTCTTGTAATTCCAACGTCTATAACGATAGCGCCTTCTTTTACCATATCAGCTTTTACCATTTTTGGTTGCCCTATAGCTACGATTAAAATGTCGGCTTCGCGCATATATTTTTCAATATTTTGAGTATGCGAGTTTAAAATCGTTACCGTACAATTTCCAATGGATTTATTTTGACCTAGCATAATACCAATTGGTTTACCAACAATATTACTTCGTCCAACAACCACACATCGTTTTCCTGTTGGGTCTATATTGTTTCTTTGAATTAATTTTAAGATGCCATAAGGTGTTGCGGGCTTGTAGCTTGGCAAACCTAGAGCCATTAAACCAAAATTTTGTGGTGTAAATCCATCCACATCTTTTTCAGGATTTATAGTTAAAAGTACTTTATTGGCGTCAATATGTTTTGGAAGCGGAAGTTGCACAATAAATCCATCTACCGAATCATCTACATTTAATCTTTTGATTAATCGAATCAATTCATCTTCAGATGTTGCGTGGTCTTTTTTGATTAATGTAGATTCAAATCCACATTCTCTACAACTTTTGATTTTGTTATTTACGTATGTTTGGCTTGCACCATCATTTCCAACTAAAACGGCCACTAAATGAGGAGGTCGTTCTCCTTGTTTAATCATTTCGTCCACGTCGTTTCGAATTTCGGCTTTGATCGTTTTCGAAAGTGCTAAGCCATCTAATAGTTGCATGATTATAAATTTTAAATGTACAAATATAAATCCAATTTTATTATTTCAAGTCAATTTATGACAAACGTTATGAATTTATAATTCAATCAATAGTTTAATATCAATCAATAATTTTAATATCCTTAATCATTAAATCCAGCGTCACTTTCCCATTATAATGATTTTCTTGTATCGAATAACAAATATCGATAGAATTCCTTTTTATGTCATCGATTTGGTACCAATCGGCTAATCCAAAACAAATTCCATTAAAGGTCTTTCCCGATTCGTCTTTAAGATGAAATCGAATATGATTTTTACCTACAATTTTTGTACCGCCTGCATCTTTTAAATTTTTTGTAATAAAAACGGGCTGCATATTATGAGGGCCAAAAGGTGCCATACGATTTAAAATATTAAAGAAAGACATTGTGACTTCGCTAAAATATAATTCGGCATCAATTTCTATTTCAGGGATGAGCATCTCATTGGTAATTACCTTTGAAGCTTCATTTTCAAAAGTTTTTACAAATTCGTTAAAATTTGCTTTTGGCATCGAAACACCTGCCGCAAAATCATGTCCTCCAAATTGATTGACTAGATGTTCGCAACTTTTTATTCCTTGATAAATACTATATCCTTTAATCGAACGCGCCGAACCGGTTAATACACCATCTGTTTCCGAAAAAATAATGGTGGGTCTATAAAATTTTTCAACCAATCGACTGGCTACAATCCCAACAACGCCTTTATGCCAGTCTGGATGATGCAAAACGATGGTTTTTTTATCTCCAATATTTAAATCTAATGCAATAGATTCAAGCGCTTCGCTTGTCATTAATTCATCGGTAGCGCGCCTTTTATCGTTAACCAAATTTAAAGATTCCGCCATTTTTCGTCCAATAGAAGGATCTTCGGAAATCAAAATTTCTACCGAAGCTTTGGCATGAGCCATTCTTCCTGGTGCATTAATTCTAGGACCTAACGAGAATACAACATCACTAATTGTAATATTTTTTTCTTCTAGATTTGCCCATTCAATTAAAGATTTTAAACCATTATTTGGGTTTTCATTTAGTTTTTTTAAACCAAAATAAGCTAAAATACGATTTTCCTCAATAATTGGTACAATATCTGAAGCAATAGAAACCGCCACTAAGTCAAGCAGTTGGAATACTTTTTCTTTTGAGCAATCCCAATGCATGCACAAAGCCTGACAGAGTTTAAATCCAACACCGCAACCACTTAACTCTTTGAATGGATACTGGCAATCTACTTGTTTTGGGTCTAAAACTGCAACGGCGTCAGGAATCGTTTCGGAAGGCAAGTGATGGTCGCAGATGATAAAATCGACACCTGCGTTTTTGGCATAGGCTACTTGTTCAACTGCTGTAACGCCACAATCGAGAGCGATAATTAATGAAAACTGATTTTCTGCGGCAAAATCAATGCCTTTTAATGAAACACCATAACCTTCTAAATAGCGATCTGGAATGTAAAAATCAATATTTAAGTCAAACTCTCTCAGGAAAGAATACATCAAGGCCACTGAAGTCGTTCCATCGACATCGTAATCTCCATAAATGAGAATTTTTTCACCTTGAGCTCTGGCAATTTCAATTCGTTCTACAGCCGTTTGCATTCCTTTCATTAAAAAAGGATCATGCAGTTTATCTAAAGTAGGATTGAAGAATTCAGATGCGTTTTGGGAGTCTTCAATGCCTCTTTGAACTAAAATTTGACAAATCTTCTGATGTTTTAATTGTAATTCCTGCTGTAGTTTAATCGTTTTTTCATGGTTGACATTTTTTAAAGTCCATCTTTTACTTATCATTTAATTTAACTATTTTCTTACTCCATTTTTGCCCACTTGCATCTTGAATCAAAATTAGATACATTCCATTAACACTTGTGCTCAAATCAATATCATCTGAGCTTTTTATTGATTTTTCAATTATTGTTTTACCCAACAAGTCTACAATTTTAACTTCAAAACTATTTTGATTTTCTGATAAAAATCTCATTGTTCCGTTGGTGTTCCAATATATTTCAAAAGGCATTTTTTGTCCATTTTCAATAATTGAATTCGTATTACAACCTAAAAATCCGCTTTTTGATTCCAAATCTTTAACATATTTGATTACTTTACCTGTATTTAACTTGGCACCACTCACAATTTTATTTTTTAAAAATGAAAGCGTATCCGAATTTTGGAGTATCATTTGTTTAATTGATAACAAAGACTCTTTTGGATTTGACTTTATTTTTTCTATAATGGGTTCGCAAAAATGCGCATACATCAAAGCAATTGTTCCAGAAACTATGGGTGATGCATAACTATTTTGATTGGATGTAATACTTCCAAACTGATTATTTCGGATTGTAGAATAACTAGAAGCATAAGTAGCTAAATCAATAGTATTCGGGCCAAAAGATTGAATTATTGCGGTATTACTTTCATTGATAGACGTAATTGGTATTAAATAAGGACTCGAGCAATTCGTAGGTAAATCCCCTAATCCTACTTCAATATTTGCGGTGATATTTTCAGAAGCCGATACACTTAGAATTCCGTAAGTGCCAAGTGAATCATATATTTGGCACCAAATAGGTTCTTCAGATTCAAAACCTATAGTACCTCCAGATAAATTAGAAACAACGATATAGGCACCTTCCTTTCCATTTGTTTCAAGGTACTTTTTTTTCATCTTTAAAACGTAATTGTACGACTTGATGATATCGTCAATATTCGATTCTGTTCCTACAATTGGCAGTACTTTAACATGCCCAGCCACTCCGGCTATTCCGATTTGATTATGAGTTACTGCGGCCGCAATTCCTGAAACCGCCGTGCCGTGAACATTGTGATTGCTCGGCGCTAAATTTCCATTATTTTCTAATGCATTCCAGCCTAAATAGTCATCAATGGCTCCATTATTGTCATTATCTATGCCATCGTTTGGAATTTCATTTTTATTTATAAAAAAATCTAAATCAATATGAGAACTATCAAAAGATCTATCAATAACCGCAATGACAATCGTGTCGCCTTTTTTTGTTGTTCGAGAAAAGCCGTAATCCCAAGCATTTTTAGCACCTATTCCTAAAAAAGTGCCGTTAGGTAGTGGTTTGTAATCCAAATATATTTGCTGAAAAGCCTGTGGGTCGTTTGGTTCAAAAGCTCTGGTTTTAATCGTTTTTTGAACATGTTTTTGTGTTAAAACAATATTTGGATTTTTCTTTAATATATTTAAAATGCGGGAGGAATCTTCAGCCGCAATTTTAAAGGAATAAATATTCAATTCTGAGGCAATACAATTAAATTCAATAATTGCAGTAGGTAAGAGATTTTGAATGAAAGTATCATTTACCTTTTTGTTAGTTTGTATCAATATTTTAAAATCATTTGAATTCGTTGCCAACAAAAACTGACAAAAAGTCCAAAAAAACAAAATAAAAATAGGTTTTTGATGCGATTTCATATTGCAAAGGTAAGATTATTGATTTTATTAAATGTATTTCTTTTAAAATTTTTATTATTTTTAATCAATTTGCTTTTTTTTTATTTATTTTGTTCTACATAATTTATCTTTGTGCGGTATGTAAAACAAATCAATTACTTTGAAAGGATTTCATTTTTTTCTTTTTTTAATTTTAAGCAAGATTATTTTTGCTCAAGATATTCATTTTAGTCATTTTTGGGATGCGATGCAGTTTCAAAATCCATCTAATATTGGCAATTTTGATGGAACGCACCGTTTTACGGCTATTTATCGTAATCAATGGAATCAATTTGGAACACCGCTTCAAACCAGTTATGCTGATTGGGCATTTAAAAAAACATATGAAAATCAAGATTACATTTCGGGAGGCATTTATGTTTTACAAGATAAATTCGACCTTTTGTTTTACCGACAATATCGAGCTATGGCTACGTTTGCCTACAATAAATTTTTATCAGAAAAAATAAATATTGCTGCGGGTGCGCAGTTTGGTTTTAAAAATACGTCGATTAATTACGATCGGCTTTCCTTTGACAGGCAGTGGGATCCGAGCACTGGAGGCTTTGAGCCATGGAATCCATCATTCGAAAATTATATCAATGAAAATACCGTTCGCCCTTTACTCAATTTAGGGGTTAGCGCCAATTTTATGATGGGTAATGTTTTAAATACCTTAGATGTATCTTTAAATCATGTCAATCAGCCAAAAGATATTTACAATGCGTCCAATTCAAATATTCCAATTAAGTACTCGATCAATTATCATGGATATAAACCATTAAGCGAAGATTGGATGCTGATGCCAAAAGTTAGTTTTTTATATACTCAAAATGCCAATGCTTTTTTAACTGGTTTTTTATTAAAGACAAAATTAAATCATTTTAATGAATTGTATGGAGGCGCAATGTATCGCTGGGGCGTGGACCGAAATAGTGATGCCATAGTGCCTGTTTTTGGTGTTAAATTAAATCAGTTCAAGCTCGCTTTATCTATTGACGTAACCACTTCAGGTTTAAATCAAGAGTCCCAAAAAGGTTCTTTAGAGTGTACTTTAGTTTATATTTTAAAACCGGCACAGTTAAGGTACTTCTCTGTGGATTGTATGCGGTTGTGATTCGAGAGTTTTTTTAATTTTTCAAAAAGAAACTTAAACTCTTTCTTTTATGTTAAATGGTTAAATTATTTATTTTTACCATTTTATGCCATTATTATTTGAAAATAAAAATCAAGAAGAGTTACAACTTCTCAAAGAATGGGCTAAAGTAAGGGCTTATATGGAAACGCATTTTGGGAAAAAGCCTGATATTCAAGGATTTCTTTATTTGATTGGTGTTAATGAGCTTGGTTTTGTTCGTGAATTTGAAAAAGAAGAAAAACAGGATTTGATTCATATTGGGTTATGTAAAGTTTTAGAAGGCGAATTTTATGATTTTACCCATACCGATTCAGACGGATGGCCGCATTATACTTGTATAAAGCCTGTTCCCGAAATGTTTATAAAAATGCAAGAACAAACCTTAAAGTCAAAAATTGTAAACTATTTTAATCAGTATATCTTTTAATATCCAACATGAATCGTTTAATTACAATATCGATATTTTTTATTCTTTATTTCTTATTGGAATGGTATGGATATCAATCGATTAAAACGGTTTTTAAAACTTCGAAATACAAAGAAATTGCGACTTATGTCTATTTTGGCATTACGATTTTTTTTCTTTTCCTAATTATTTTTTCGATTTATTCAAGAATAAATAGTGTAACCATTCCATTTCAAAATTATCTTTCAGCCATTTTGTTAGGCATTTTAATTGGGAAATTACTTTTATGTATTTTTCTTGGTATTGAGGATCTCGCTAGAGTAATGCGCTATGGATTTTCAAAGTACAGTTATTCTCAAACTTCTCCAATTCAAAATATCGACCGAAGTCAGTTTTTAAATAGTCTTTTTTTGATTTTCACATCGTTGCCTTTAGCTGCTTTTTGTTATGGCGTTTTTAAGACGGCTTATGATTATAAAATTCATCGAAAAAAAATATTTTTTGACAAATTGCCCAAGGCGTTTGATGGGCTTAGGATTGTTCAAATTTCAGATGTTCACGCGGGCAGTTTAAATGATTATAAAGCATTGAAGAGTGCTGTAGAAAAAATAAATGAACTTGAAGCCGACTTGTTTTTTTTCACTGGAGATTTGGTTAATAATATTGCAAGTGAATTTACCGAAAAAATAGAGATTTTTAAGAATATAAAAGCCAAAATTGGAAAATTTTCCATTCTGGGAAATCATGATTATGGTGATTATTATATGTGGAACAGTTCTGATGAAAAAGTTGCAAATTTAGATTTGTTAAAGTCGTATCATAAACAAATTGATTGGAAACTTTTACTGAACGAACACGTTTCAATTACTAAAAATGAATCTAAAATTGAAATTATTGGCGTTGAAAATTGGAGCGGAAAATTGCGTTTTAAGCAATATGGTGATTTGAAAATAGCATATGAAGGATTAGAAAAAGAGGCTTTTAAGATTTTATTATCACATGATCCAAGCCATTGGGATATAGAAGTAGCCGAAACGTATAATGACATAGATTTAACTTTAAGTGGTCATACGCATGGCATGCAGTTTGGTGTCGAAACAAAATGGTTCCGTTTTAGCCCTGTTCAGTTTGTTTATAAACATTGGGCTGGATTATACCAAAAAGGTAAGCAATATTTATATGTCAATCGAGGGTTTGGATTTATTGGTTATCAAGGTCGTGTTGGAATTCGCCCCGAAATCACATTGATCGAACTTTATAGTAAATAAAACCGAAAGGAAATATAAAATAGGTTTATTTAATTAATTCTTTTGTATTTTTGCCAAATCATTAAATGAATCAGTTATGTATTTAATAGGATTGCCATCAGGTGGCGAATGGATAATTATACTTTTTGCTATACTACTACTTTTTGGAGGTAAAAAAATTCCTGAATTAATGCGTGGTGTAGGTAAAGGAATTCGCGAGTTTAATAGCGCTAAAGCGTCTATTTCCGATGAGATTGAAAAAGGAATAAAAGAAGACGAAAAAGAAAAAGAATACAAAAACTAGGATTAATTTTGTTAGAAATCATTTATAGTGTTACGGTAAAACCCAATCAAAATATCGAAAAAGATTTTTTGGATTGGTTGAAAAATGAGCATATTCAGGATGTCGTTGATACTAAATGTTTTGATTCTTCTAGGTTTTATAAACTTTTGGATCAAAACGAACAAGACGGAAGTTCATATAACATTCAATATGTTACGACGAGTATGGAACGCTATTTTGATTATATTCATAATTTTTCAAATGAAGTGCGTCAGAAAGGTTTAGAGAAATTTGGAGATCAATTTGTAGCATTTCGTACGGTTTTAAAATCGGTATAAATAAATCATAGAACTGTAAACTTCGTTTACAGTAAATAATAACCTTGGAAAGTTGCAGGAGTGGTTGAACTGGCTCGCCTGGAAAGCGTGTAAACCTCAAAAGGGTTTCAAGGGTTCGAATCCCTTACTTTCCGCTTTATTTTATAAACATTTTGATCATGGGCATTAGATGCTGATAGTCTAATTGGGTAAGAACTCCTTCCAGATCATTTGTTAAGTTTTGTTCTTTTCGTTCTTTTCTGAGCATTATATGCATTTTTTGAACAAACTCTTGATTTGCTTTAATATATTCTTTTAAGGCATTTTCAAGACTCAAAAAAACTTCATGTTTCATATCAATTGGTTGCGTGAGAAATAATACAAATGTATTTAATTTCCCCTTAAAAAAATAACTTTTAGCGACTTCTTTAATGGATTTTACACACAAGTTTAAATGGTCTGAATTTTGATATTCATGGATTTCATATAAAGCTAATTCTATATTTTTATCCAATCGTTTCATCAATATTAATTTATTATTCAATAGTCGTTTTTAGCGTGTAAGGAACTACGAAACTTGAATCCGTTATTGAACTTAAAGGTTTGATTTCAACTTTGTAAGTTGTTGATTTTTTAGGTTTTTCGGAAAATGAAGGTGCGCTTGAAATTAAAAAAAAATCTTGAAAATCCATAGTTTTATTAACATCTACAAATTTGGTTACTTTAGTTTTTCTATAGGTATTCATTTCAAAGCCATCGTTTGGTAGCTCCAACATAACGGAGAATAATTTCCCGCTATCACAAGTGAATTCGATATTTTTTACATTCCCAAAACTAAGCGTTCCTTTGTAAATTTTTTCGTTTGGATTAGAGGCTTGCATGAGCGCTTCTACTTCTTCCACACTTAATGAAGGAGCAAGTTCTACAATATTTTCCAGAGGTTTTTCGGAAGTCTTTTTCTCTGAATTACAACCCATTAAAACAAAAAAAACAAGAATAGTTAAAAGTTGATTTTTCATGAGATTTGTTTTAAATTGAATTGTGAAATATTAAAAATTAGGAAACTAAAGTATATATTTCTTTTAAGTTGCGCCCATATCCATCATAATCTAAGCCATAACCTACTATAAATTGCTCTGGAATTTCAAAGCCAATATAATCAACATTGTATGAGCATTTAAATGATGCAGGTTTATATAATAAGGATGCAATTTTAACAGAAGCAGGCTTATATTTTTCTAAAATTTCTAAAAGCTGTTCGAGGGTTTTACCCGTATCAACGATATCTTCAAGAATAACGATATGTTGATCTTTTAAATCCATTTGAAGTCCGATTTGCTCTATCACTTTACCTGTAGAAGCAGTACCTTCATAAGATTTAAGTTTGATAAATTCCACTTGACAAGGTGCATTGAAATTCTTAATAAAATCAGCAACAAAGATAAATGAGCCATTTAAAACGGCCAAAAAAATCGGATTTTTAGTTTTATAATCTTTCTCAACCATTTTGGACATGTCAAAAACGCGGCTAATAATTTCTTTATCTGAAATAAAAGGTTTGAAAGTTTTGTCTAAAATTTTAATTTGATTCATAATTAAACGTATATAACTAACTAATTGGATTTAAGGATATCGAATAAATTTTATAACTATTTAAATCTCTTTCGTAATAAAACTTATCTAAAACACCGTAGATGTTTTTTGATCTAAAATAAGAGGTGTTTAAGGTTTTATCTCCTATTTTTAACCATTGAATGGTATAGCTATCTTCAGTTTGGTGGTATTTTAAAATGTAGTCAAGCATTTTTTCTAAAGCTTCATTTTTATCAATAGCTTTAACGGAATGAAAAAGAAAAGATTGTTTATGATTTGGATTTATGGTAATTAAATCTAAACATACAATAGACTCATTTTGCTTATAATTAAAGATAAGCTGGCTTACTGGTAGTTCTAAAATCTGAGCAATTTTCTTTTCGATTTCTTGATCCATTTGGGTTACATTTTTGTAATAATCTCGTCAACAATTCCGTATTCAATGGCTTCTTGAGCGTCTAGCCAATAATCTCTATCAAAATCCTTTAGAATTTTTTCAACAGGTTGTCCGCAGTTTTCAGCTAAAATGTCAGCCAATAATTTACGCGTTTTTACGATTTGTTTTGCGGTAATTTCAAGTTCAATAGCTTGTCCTTGAACACCTCCAATTGACGGCTGATGAATCATGACTCTGCCATTTTTAAAAATTTTACGCTTTCCTTTTACTCCTTGACTCAAAATCATACTACCCATACTCGCAGCCAAACCCATGCAAATGGTATTGACAGGAGATTGAATCATATTCATAACATCAAGTAATGCTAAACCAGCCGTAACACTTCCACCTGGACTACTTATATATAAATCAATTTCTTTTCCAGGCTCGTGTGCGTCCAAAAATAAAACTTTGGAAATGATTTTTTCCATACTTTTATCATCCACAACGCCCCAAAAATAGACACGACGCTGTTGAAGATAAATCTCTTCCATTCTTTTGTTTAATATACCATGCCCTTCTTTTTCTTCCTTCTCTTCTTTTTCTTCCTCTTCCTCGTTTTTATTTAAATATTCTAACATCTGCATAATTTTTTATTAGTAAACGGCAAATTTACATATTTAATTATTTATGATAGGTCAAAAAATCCTAAAAAAAATATTAATAGCCATTATGATTTTAACTTTAGGCAAATAAATTAAATTTTTAAATTACTTTTGTATTTGTATGAAGTTTGGTTTTTTTATTATTTTATTTATAGTGTCATGTCAGAATCAAGAAATGGTCAATATTTTAATTCCTGAAAATGTTGACATTTTTGATTCAACGCTTTTAAAACCAATTCGAAAAGATCAAATAGAACTTGGCAAAAAACTATTTTTTGATAAAAGACTTTCTTTAGATTCGTCCATTTCTTGTGCCTCTTGCCATTTTCCCGAACTTGCATTTACCGACGGTAAACCAATTAGTGAAGGATATCAAGGTAGAAAAAGTCGGCACAATGCCTCAACACTAATCAACATAGCTTTAAGCCCAACATTTATGTTTGATAATAGAGCTCAAACACTTGAAACACAATCTTTAATCCCAATTCATGACCCTAATGAAATGAATTTTGACATTTATAAAATATCAAAAAGATTATCAAATGATTTGTTTTACAAAGAAATATCTAAAAAAGCATTCAATGACAGTCTTTCGCCCTTCGTTATTACACGCTCTTTGGTCGCTTTTATTCGTTCTTTAGTTGTTTTTGATCGACCTATTGATTCTTTTTATAAAACAAAAGATAAACGTATTTTTTCAAAAACAGCTTGGTTGGGTTATCAGTTATTTATTGGTAAAGCTAATTGTGTAAAATGTCACGAAGAGCCTTTATATACTAATCATTTATACTATAATTTAAACTTAGAAGATTCGACTTCAACAACTTTTGGTTTATACGGTGCAACGCATGATAAAAAAGATATGTACCGTTTTAAAACACCAACATTGCGTTATATTTCAAAAACAGCACCTTATTTTCATAACGGAAAATTTAATACACTTGAGGCCGTTTTAGATTATAAAATAGATCCAAAAAACAATACTTTCGATTATAAATCTCCTAACTTAAACGATGCTGAAAAAAAAGCGATAGTTGTGTTTTTAAAAGAAATGTTATAATTTAATTTTATTCAAAGATTAAAAAAATATAATTATTAAACAAAAGATTTATATATCTTTGTGGTTTTATTTTCTGTTATAATAATAATTTTTTATGCAATATATTCGAATTATATTAATTGTTGCAACTTTTTATATAAATAATATTAGTTTTTCTCAGGGTACTTATAACAAGGACAAAACGGTAGAAGAGCTCGAAAAATACTTGGATAATCCAAAGGCATATTTTGATATGATTCAAAAGCTACGTAAAGAAGCTCGTGAAGCCAGTCAAAATAATTTATCTATTGCCGAAGAGTATATAAGCCAACTAAATGCTAAAGATAGCTTGATTGAAATGTATAAAAAGAAAGCTAAAAATACAAGAAGCGTTGCAGTGGACAAAACTACTAAGCTAACCCCCACTGCAAATGCTTCGCTTACTACCACTGAGGTTGAAAAACCAAAAACAAATGTAGAAGTATTAGTAAACCAAAAAATGCCATATCGAGTTCAGATTGCAGCATTTAATAATGATAAACTAAAAGCGATGCTTTCTACACCAAAAGCGCTTATGGTTACAAGTTTAGCAAATCGAAATGTATTTGAAGTTGCGGGTTTTCAAACCGCTGAAGAAGCTTTTGAATTTAGCCAAGAGTTAAGAAGTTCGGATTGGGCAGGTGCATTTGTTTCTAAATATGCAAATGGAGTTCGAGTAGAAGATTATGATTATTTGAGCGATAAGCCTGATGCCTATAAATATAGAACAACTAAGTTCGGACCTTTTATGAATTCTAAAAATAAAGATAAGTCTGAAGGTGTAATTTATCCGTCCTCGGAACCTAATGGATATTTAGAGTTAATGGGATTAATGCCTTCTTCAAATAACACGACAAAGCCGGCAACGACAAAGCCGGATGAAATTAATAAAGAAAATACGGTAAAAAAAGAACCAATAAAAAAAGAAAACACCAATATAAAAGTTAAAGAAAATATTAAGACAAATAATGAGCCATCGGCTCCGATTCGCCAAACTCCAAAATCAAATACCCGAAAAGATAAATTAGACGAAGCATTTGAGGCAATATTTGGGAGCTAATTTTTAGAAAATGAAATTTTTATTAGTTGGACTTGGTAATATTGGTGAGGAATATAAATATACCCGTCATAATATTGGATTTCTAGTTTTAGATCGAATGGTTAATAAATACCAAACCGAATTTAAATCAGGTAAACTTGCAGATACGGCTACTTTTAGGATAAAAAATAAAGTGGTAACGGCGATTAAACCAACAACCTATATGAATCTAAGCGGAAAAGCCTATAGATATTGGCTTGAGCAACTTGAAGTTCCCGTTGAGCAGTCTATGGCTGTTGTAGATGAACTTGCGCTGCAGTTTGGAACGATTCGAATAAAAACAAAAGGTAGTAGTGGCGGACATAATGGTTTAGCAAGTATTGAACAAGAGCTGAAAACCACAGCTTATGCTAGACTTCGTTTTGGAATAGGAAATAGTTTTTCAAAAGGAAAACAGATTGATTATGTTCTCGGAAAATGGAGCGATGAAGAAGTAAAAGCACTTCCTGAATTATTGGATAAAACGATTTTAGCTATTGAAGAGTCCATTTTGTCAGGATTTTCCAATGCGATGAATAAATTTAACGGTTAATTTCTTCGTTATAAGGAAAAACCAAAATTCCGACAGGGAGATTTACTGCTTTATTTTCTAAAACGGCATTTTTGGCATCTCGAAGTTTTAATATATTGTAAATAAAACTTAGTAAAAGAATCAATTTTCCGGTAAAGCTATAATCCGCCCATATTAAGAGTAATGCAATAAGATAGCCAATTGTAATAAGCGTTTGAAAATGAAAATTCTGAACAATTAAGTTGTAGCAAGCGTCATTTTTTTGAATTCTTTTTAAGAAAATAAATGGTGCAACGATACTTGAAAAAATACTCAAAGAATACATCAACAATATCGTTTTTTTTGATTCAAATTTTAAAAATTTAGATTCAAAGGGGCTATTTACTTCTTTATTTTGAGATAGTAAAGTATTAAGATACTCCGACTTTTTTTCTTCAATTTTAGGATTATCATTTTCTTTTTCAATAATTTGAAGTAAATCCAAACCTGAAAAATTACCACTGCTCATCATCAGAAAAACCGTTTTACTTGTATCAAATGATTTTAATGTTTTAAGCAAATCATTTTTTTCATTTAAATATAAAATGTCGTTGCGATTAAATTCATTTAATATCTCTTCTGAAGTAAACACTTGATTTCCTTTTTGTTCAACGGTTACTTTATCCATATAAATAATTGGAATATCTACTTGGCCAAAAGTGTCTTTGTATTGCGGAAGAAAATCTTTATTTAAAGAACTAAACGTATGTAGTTCATAACATGCAACGATTTTATAATCCGAGTAGGTATCTGAAACCGCTTTAATGGTTGCTCTAAGTTTGCTAGGAGAGTGCGCAAAATCTCTAAAAATGACACATTCATTTGAGTCGTAAATTTTTTCAAGACGTCGTCCTGCGCCACTAAAACTTTGCATGGCTTGATAAAAAAGATGTGAATTGATTTCTAAAGTCCTGCATACACAATGCGCCGCTTCCATGTTTTCCATGTTGTGTTTTCCAAAAAAGTCAAATTCATATTTTTTACCTTCAAAGTATATAATATATTTATGATTTTCTATCGAGAAATCCGGAGATTGATAGCTTTGTTTTTCAACATCATTACGAATTGATAAAACAGTTTCGGCAATTTGCGTGTCATTATAATAGAACAACTTCGCTTGATGGTCTAAACTGTGAACTAATTTTTTAAATTGTTCAAAATAAATAGCTTCCGTTTTAAAAACATTGATATGGTCCCATTCAATACCACTTAAAATAGTAATATTTCCTTTATAATTTATAAATTTTGGTTCATTGCTCAAACAGCTTGAAAGATATTCGTCGCCTTCGATAACAATAACAGGCGCATCGGATAATTTTACGGAATGTTCAAATCCTTTTACCGAGCTCCCTACCAAATAGTCAAACTCAAAATTCAAAGATTTTAAAACATGCATAATCATAGATGTAATACTTGTTTTTCCATGACTACCCGCAACGACAATTCGTGTTTTATCCATGCTGTTTTTATAAACATACTCTGGAAAAGAATACACTTTGATACCTAATTCCATGGCTCTTGCCAATTCGGGATTATCGAGCTTGGCATGCATACCTAAAACAATTTCATCAATATCCGTTTGAATATGTTCGGCATGAAAACCTAATTTCGAAGGGAATAATCCATTTTTTTCTAAATTAGACTTGGAAGGTTCATTGATTACATCATCCGATCCAGTTACATGATGACCTTTATTTTTGAGTGCTATTGCCATTTGATGCATAATGGCACCACCGATGGCTATAAAATGAATTCGCATATGTTTTAAATGTTAATACAAAAATACAAGATTTAGATTAATTAGTAAAATACTTAAGTGTAAAATCGTTTTTATAGTCATTACAGCTTGGTTTAAAAACAACAGTAATATAAAAATGTATCTATTTATTGACTGATTTTCAATGCATTTATGGCAATAAAAAAATATTTATTCAAAAAAAAGCATATTGAATTAAAAAAAATAGTTTACTTTTGCAGTCCTTTTTAAAAAATATTGAATAATTAACCTATAAAAAAATAAATCGTGAAGCAATTAAGTTATCGAACACAATTTGTTAGCAAATTAGTTCACCAAAAAGAATGGTACATTGTGAATGCAGAAAATCAAACTGTAGGAAGAATTTGTACTGAAATTGCCAAAATATTAATGGGCAAACATAAACCTTCTTTTACACCAAATGACGACGCTGGAGACTATGTAATCGTTGTTAATAGTAATAAATGTGTATTTACAGGTCGTAAATGGAATCAAAAAATATATTTAAGACACACTGGTTATCCAGGTGGACAAAGAATGATTGCGGCTAGAGATTTAAACGTTAAAAAACCTACTTCTGTAATCGAAACAGCAGTTAAAGGAATGTTACCTAAGTCTAAATTAGGTAGAGCGATGTTTAAAAAATTATTCGTTTACGAAGGTGTTGCGCATCCGCATACAGCTCAAAAACCAACAGAAATTAAATTTTAATCTCCTTAAATTATATATAAAATGACTAAAACAAATCACATCGCTGTAGGTAGAAGAAAATCATCTGTAGCTAGAGTTTATATCAAAAAAGGTAGTGGAAATATCACAATCAACGGTAAAGATTATAAAGATTACTTTACAATTAGTTTTTTACAAGACAATTTAATGAAGCCATTAAAAGTTCTAGAAATGGAAGGTCAATTAGATGTTTTTGTAAATGTTTCTGGTGGAGGTATCAAAGGACAAACGGAAGCTATTCGTCTTGGAATCGCTAGAGCTTTAGTTGAAGAAAATCCAGATAACAAACCTGCTTTAAGAAAAGAAAGACTAATGACGCGTGATGCAAGAGTTGTAGAGCGTAAGAAAACAGGTCTTAGAAAAGCACGTAAACAAGAGCAATTCAGCAAACGTTAATCTTTATTATTATTTATTAATCTTCTAAAAATATACATATCAATGGCATCAATAGATCAAAAAGCAATGTTAGAAGCAGGTGTTCATTTCGGTCACTTAAAGAAAAAATGGAACCCGAAAATGCTTCCTTACATATTTGCAGAAAAGAAAGGAATACATGTAATTGACCTAAACAAAACAGCTCAAAAATTAGAGCAAGCAGGTCAAGCCATGAAACATATAGCAAAAAGTGGAAAACAAATTTTATTTGTAGCTACTAAAAAACAAGCAAAAGATATCGTTAAAAATGCGGCATTAAGTTGTGGTATGCCTTTCGTAACCGACAGATGGTTGGGTGGTATGATGACTAACTTTACTACGATTCGTAAATCAGTAAAGAAAATGCAAAGCATCGATAAAATGTTCAAAGACGGTACGGTGAATAACATTACCAAAAAAGAGCGTTTAATGCTTTCGCGTCAAAAAGATAAATTAGAAGTTGTATTAGGCGGTATTGCAAATATGATGCGTACACCTGCAGCTGTTTTCGTAGTAGATATTTTACATGAAGATATCGCGATTCTTGAGAGCAAGCGTTTAGGAATTACTACGTTTGGTTTAGTTGATACCAACTCTGATCCAAATAAAGTACATTTCCCAATCCCAGGAAACGATGATAGTTCTAAATCTATTGAGTATATCACTAACTATTTAGTAGAATGTATCAAAGAAGGTTTAGCTGAAAAAGCAACGGCTCCTGCGGTTGAAAAAGACGGAGAGCACACGCCAGAAGTTAAACAGAGAAAAGCTAAAGTAGAAGCACCTCAAGCAGAAACTCCAGCTACCGAATCTTCGGAAGAGGTTACGGAGGCTACGGAACCAAATCAAGACTAATTAATTTATAAGTTAATCGAAAATAATATTAATAAAATGAGTACAATTACAGCACAAGATGTAAAAAAATTGAGAGATACTACCGGAGCCGGTATGATGGATTGTAAAAAAGCGTTGACGGAATCTAATGGTGATTTTGATGCCGCAGTAGATTACTTGAGAAAAAAAGGAGCTAAAGTTGCGGAATTAAGAGCAGGTAGAGATGCAAATGAAGGTGTGGTTTATATTTTAACAAGTAGCGCAAACAACTTCGGAATTATGGTTCAAGTAGGTTGTGAAACGGATTTCGTAGCTAAAAATGAATCTTTTATTGAGTTTGTTAAATCTATCGCTACATTGGCTTTAGATAACAAAATCAAAACCACTGAAGAATTATTGGCTTCTGATTTAAATGGTGTTTCGGTTACAGAGCGTATCAATGAAAAAGTAGGTTCGATTGGTGAAAATATCTCTATTCAAAGTTACCATGCTATTGAAGGAACGTATATTGCTACTTATAATCATAACTTTAGAGCGGGTGTTATGGTCGCTTTAAATATGGACGGTAATGATACTGTTGCAGGTATTGGTAAAGATTTAGCAATGCAAATTGCAGCTATGAAACCCGTAGCAATTGATGAAACAAGTGTAAGTCAAGAGCAAAAAGATCGTGAAAAAGCAATTGCAAGAGATAAAGCAGCTGCAGAAGGTAAGCCTGAAAATATTTTAGATAAAATTGCAGAAGGTGCTTTAACTAAATTCTACAAAGAGTTTACGCTTTTAAATCAAGATTATATCAAAGATACGAAGAAAACGATTGCACAAGTTTTAAAAGAAACAAACGCAGATCTAAAAGTTACTTCTTTTGTTAGAACCGAATTAGGAACAAAATAATAAGAACAACTTTTCTTTATACTAAAGTCCACAGTAATGTGGGCTTTTTTTATGCAATTAATTTTAAGTAGCAAATATTTTAAATGCAATTTTATCTTGTGATTTTTGAAAAAAGTAGTAAGTTTGAGGGATATTAAGTAGTTAAAAGGCATTTATGAAACAATATTTACAAAACATACTCTTGTTTTCAGCAATATTTTTAATTAGTTGTTCTGCAAGACTAGACTGCCCAGACAAAACTAATTTATTACCTATGTATGGAGGACTTAAAAAATGTGACGAGCAAATTAAAATCGATAAAGATTTTCTAGCTGACTGTGATAAATATTTTAAGGATAGAGATACAGCAACTCGATACCACATTGATAAAGGTTGGAAATATTTTTATAATAACGACTTTGACTCTGCAATGATGAGATTTAATCAAGCGTGGTTACTTGATAGCACAAACGCAGATATTTATTGGGGCTTTGGTAACATACTTGGAAGACAACATAAGTTTCAAGAATCCCTCAAGTATTTTGACAAGTCTTTATCATTTAATTCAAAAAATGAAAAAGTATGGCAATCTTCTGCTACAAGTTTCGGACAATTATTTTTTCAATCAAAAGACATATCACTACTCAATAAAGCGATTGATAATTTAAAGGAATCTGTTTCTATTAATCCAACAAACGCAGAAGCTTATGGACAGTTGACGGCTTGTTATTCATATTTTATGCAAAAGGATAGTGCAAGAAAATATTTAGAAATTACAGACAGACTTGACTCAAAAGCAATTAATCCAGAAGTAAGACATATGCTGAATGGAAAATAAAACGGCTTATAATAAAACATATACAAAAGGTAGATTTTCATACTTCGTAAACTGTTTTGCGATTATAGGAAGCTCTCTTCTCCGAATGAATAGCTATAGTAGGGGCTTGAACTAATGCGAAAATATTAATAAAACTATATTTAATTTTATCTTGATTTTTTTGAAAAAATTGCTATATTTGTTCTTATATAAAGTATATATCTGACAGCATTAGCAACAGCATATATAAATCAAAATTATTAACTAATTT
Organism: Chitinophagaceae bacterium; assembly: GCA_017495115.1. Classification (GTDB taxonomy): domain Bacteria; phylum Bacteroidota; class Bacteroidia; order Chitinophagales; family JADJOU01; genus CHPMRC01. Next base: position 75,956 of record JAFEIJ010000045.1, read on the forward strand.
AAGTAAACCAATTTTTATGAAAAGAATATTATTATTATTACTATCTGTAACTTGCATTGTAAACAGTATATATGGACAAAACGATGAAAAGCTTGACGCTATAATTAAGTTAAATGACGAAATTATTACTTGCAAAGTTACTAGCATAACTGAGAAAGAAGTAATTTACTCATTTCAAGGTGAAACTTTATCAAACTCTTTATCAAAAAATCAAATTAAAGAAATTCATTTAAGCAATGGAAGAATTCAAAAGTTTTCAGAGTTAATTATTATAAAAGGAGAAGAAGATTGGGAAAAGGTTCAAATTACAAACATTGAATCTGAAATATCAGGATTAGTTAAAAAAGGTGATGTTGCAGGAAAGGCAAATGCTGCAACCATATTTAGTTCAGTTGATGATATGAAACTCAAAGCAGAGATGAAAATGAAGAAACAAGCCGCTTCTATGGGTGCTCATATTATATTTATAAAATCAACTAATTCAACTCAAGCCGCTTATGGAATTAACACTGCAAAGGCAAATATAAGTGGTGTTGCTTTTGGTTATAAGTAAAGTACGAAAATTAAGAAAAAGCCGTCAGATATATACCGTATTTCTGAAAGTCGGGGTGATCGTATTTATGCAAAAGTAATTAATATTTGAAAAATTGTGCCTTCTCTTATATCTTTGTTTGGCGAAACTCGACCTTTAAAGAAATACTCCGGGCGTTAGCCATCAATACAATAACGATATATTAAATATTCAAAAATAAATAAAATATGAAATCAAAATTAAAAATACTCTCGACGTTCTTTGTGGCAACATTTTTATTAAGTTTCGTAACAAAAAATGAAATTGGACAATGCTATATTTCATTTGATAATGCAACAAATTTGATAGTAACAGACCCTGACAGGCTCCCTGAAACTTCTGAAAAAGTTAGAACTGTAACAACGGACAACGGAGAAGTAGAAGTGACTCGAATTGACGGCTACAGAGTTTTATATAACAATGAAAATAAAGTGCCTTTTGTTAATTTGAAAATTGAACTATCAGAAGAAAAATCCTACGAAAAAGACAAACAAAATCTTCTTGAAAATTTGAAATATGTAAATTCAAATTCACAGAATATGGAAACTAAAGACTTAATCGAACTTGAATTTAATGGGTGTAAAATTTATGGGTTTAGTAGAACGACAATTGAAAAAGGAAGTATATTGGGCACGTTTGTTATGTTTCCAGGTAATGGGGTAACAGTTTATTTCTATTTTAACAATATGAAACAAGAATTCAGAAATTTTGAAAGCGTTGACGATTACAAAAAGCAACGCGATAGATTTATTATCGAATATACTAAGCATTTAAAAACGTGTAAAGATAAATAAGTTATACGTCTTGGCTAGCACCTAAATAACCAAATTGTTGAAATTAATATATTTTAAATATACGTTGTAATTAAAAAAAAGTTCTTGATGTGGGAACATTTTTGTAATTTTGCAAAAATATTAATAGCGCGTGGAACGAATTTTTTCTAAAAGTACATTAAGGGCATTTTGGGAAATTCATGCGGAAGCTGAGCAATATTTAAAAACGTGGTACGAAACGGTGAAAAATGCTGATTGGAAAACACCAACAGATGTAAAGCAGACGTATGCAAATGCAAGTATTTTAAAAAATAATCGTATCGTATTTAACATAAAAGGAAATTCTTATAGATTAATTGCGAAGTTTAATTTTGAAAAACAATGGTTATTTATAAGATTTATCGGAACTCACAATGAATATGATAAAATTGATGCAAACACAATTTAAAAATTATTGAAATGAATATTAAACTCATAAAAACAGAAGCGGATTACCGCAACACATTAGAAAGATTAGACGAAATTTTCGATGCAAAAATTGGAACACAAGAAAGTGATGAAGCCGATATATTAGCCTTATTGATAGATGCGTATGAGAAAAAAAATTATGCGATTGAGGCACCAGACCCTATAGAAGCCATAAAAATTAGAATGGAAGAAATGGAACTTAAACAACTTGATTTAGTTGATATTATTGGAGGGAAGAGCCGTGTATCTGAAGTATTAAATAAAAAAAGAAAACTTACCGTAGAAATGATTCGAAATCTGAAAAATCGTTTAAATTTGTCAACGGACATTTTAATTACAGATTATAAATTAATAAGATAAAAAAATAGGGACTCTAGCAGCCGTTTCTATATAAGTCCTTTTCCTATCCGAAAGGTTAAAATCATTTTTCTTTTAATTACAAGCAATGTGAGAAAATGATTTCTTTAAAATTTCAATATTTAGGAATAAAGAAGTAAAACGAAAAGCGATCTTTCTTCAATATTATTCATTTTTTTATGGGTTACTCTTTATTTAGTTTTATATTTGTAGCAATTTTATAAATATGAAAACATCCTTTTTCGTTTTATTTTTAATTTCAACTTCGAGTTTTTTTGGGCAATGTGATGGCATTCGATATAAAGATGTTATTTTTGACAATGAAAAGAAAACAGTTTTGTTTGGAAACAATACAAAATCGAATGGCTTAAATCAAGATTTGTATTTAGATTTATATTTACCTTCGGTAGATACGTTTTCCAAAAGGCCTGTTGTTATATTATGCTTTGGTGGTGGTTTTGTACAAGGCAGTCGAACCTCGGGTGAGTTGGTTTATTTTGCTAATTATTTTTCAAAATTAGGTTATGTAGTGGCTTCTATAGATTACCGCCTCGATCAAGTTTTGAATATGGCCGATCCGATTTTATCGTCAAAAGCAGTTGTAAGAGCGGTTCATGATGGTAGAGCCGCGATTCGATTTTTGAAATCAAAACATATGGAATATCAGTTAGACACCAATTTGTTTTTTATAGGTGGTACTTCTGCGGGTGGTGTTTTATCGTTGACTTTAGCCTATAGTCAATACAATGATTTTGCTCCAATTTTAAAAAGTGTTATCGATTCTATGGGTGGTTTTGAAGGGACTTCAAATTCGATCCAAGATTATAGTTCTAAAATTAAAGGTGTTTTTCATTTTGCTGGAGGCATTTCGGACACCGCTCACATAAAATCAAATGAAGTGCCGGCATATCATAATCATAGCGTTCTCGATCCTCTTGTGCCATTTCGTAAAGGATTGCCCATGGGTGGCACGGCGCCAAATCCGTTGTATGGAAGTTATTGGATGCACCAACGATTAACCAATTTGGGTATTTACTCCGTTTTAGATTCTTTTGAAAATGCAAACCATCCGGCTTTTGTCGTTGGTAATACGTTTGATTTTCCAATATTAACAACAACAATTAATAGTTTAAGAAACTTTTTGTTTCGTTTGGTTTGCCCAAACAATATGATTATTAAAGATATGAAAAAAATAATTTCGGTTTATCCGAATCCCGTTTCAAATTATTTGCGATTGGAGGGTTTTAAAAATGGAGATTTAATCCAAATTTTTGATATGAAATCCAATTGTGTTTTAACTAAAATCAATAAAGATCAGATAATTGATATGTCGAGATTTGGGAATGGTGTTTATTTATTGTATGTTAATCATGAAATGATTCAAAAAATTGTAAAGTAAAAAGACTATGTTAGTTAAAATTTTTGGAAGTGCTGTTTTTGGTGTGGATGCTTCAACGATTACGATTGAAGTCAGTGTTGATGGTTCGGGAACAAAATATTTTATGGTAGGATTGCCCGATAATGCCGTAAAAGAAAGCTTGCAACGCATCGAAACGGCTTTGAAAGAAAGTAACTATAGAATGCCTCGAACCAAAATTGTTATTAATTTAGCGCCTGCAGACATCCGAAAAGAAGGTTCGGCATATGATTTACCCATTGCGATTGGTATTTTATTGGCAAGTGGGCAAATTGAAGATAAAATTGATGTGAGTAAACATATCATTATGGGTGAATTGTCTTTGGATGGCAGTGTTCAGCCTATTCGTGGTGCGTTGCCCATTTCTATTCAAGCGCGGAAAGAAAATTATAACGGATTTATTTTACCAAAAAAGAATGAGCGCGAAGCGGCAATTGTAGACCAATTAACGGTTTTTGGCGTCCAAACATTGCAAGAAGTTATTGATTTAGTAGAAGGGAAAAGTGAATTAAAACCTACACTTGTAGATACAAGGCAAGAGTTTGAAGAAAATTTAAAAAATCTACGATATGACTTTACCGATGTAAAAGGTCAGGAAAATATAAAACGAGCTATGGAAATAGCGGCTGCAGGCGGACATAATCTCATTTTGATTGGCCCTCCAGGCGCCGGTAAAACGATGCTTGCTAAAAGATTAGGTTCCATTTTACCTCCTTTGAATTTATATGAATCTCTTGAAACAACAAAGATTCATTCGGTTGCAGGAATTCTTGAAAACGGAGAGTCTTTGGTTTTTGAACGACCATTTCGTTCCCCGCATCATACGGTTAGTGATGTAGCCCTTGTTGGTGGCGGAAATCATCCTTCGCCAGGCGAAATTTCGTTGGCGCATAATGGGGTTTTATTTTTGGATGAATTGCCCGAATTTAAAAGAACGGTGCTTGAAGTTTTGAGGCAACCCATGGAAGACCGAAAAGTTACGATATCAAGAGCGAAGTTTTCAGTGACGTATCCAGCAAGTTTTATGCTCATCGCGAGTATGAATCCATGTCCTTGTGGCTATTTTAATCACCCCGAAAAAGAGTGTGTTTGTGGACCAGGCGTTGTGCAGCGTTATTTAAATAAAATTTCAGGTCCTCTTTTAGACAGAATTGATTTACATGTCGAAGTCGTTCCGGTTTCATTTACGGAGTTAACCGATTCAAAGCCCACTGAAAAAAGTGAAAATGTAAGAAAGCGAGTTATGGAAGCTCGAAAACTTCAAGAGGATCGTTTTAAAAGCATTGAAGGTTTGCATGCCAATGCACAAATGGGAGGCAAAGAGGTGCAAGAAATTTGTATCATTTCCGATGCAGGTCGTTCGTTGCTTAAAAAAGCAATGGAGAAATTAAATTTATCGGCTCGAGCCTATGACCGAATTCTTAAAGTTTCTAGAACCATAGCGGATTTGGATCAAAGCGAAGAAATCAAAATTGAACATTTGGCAGAAGCGATCCATTATCGTAGTTTAGATCGCGAAAATTGGGCAAGTCAAGGGTAGCATATTTTTTAAAAATAAAGCCTTTTTTTACGATTTTAATAAAAAAAAATTAACTTTGTACGTTTTATCAAAACCGTTAAGATATTTTTAAAATATGAATAATTTTCAACAAACGATTTCTAATGAAGTTTCGATTCAAGGAAGAGGATTACATACAGGCCAAATTGCAAATATTACTTTAAAGCCAGCGCCCACAAATTCAGGTATTTGTTTTAAAAGAATAGATTTAGAAGGTCATCCCGTTGTTGAAGCTAAGTGTGATTTTGTTACTAAAAGTGAGCGAAGTACAACTATTGAAAAAAATGGAGTTAAGTTGGTGACGATTGAGCATTTATTAGCCGCTTTAACAGGTTTGCAGATTGATAATGTTTTAGTAGAAATTGATAGTGAAGAAGTTCCAATTATGGACGGTAGTGCAAAGCCTTTTGTAGGTTTAATTCATAAAGCGGGTATACTAAGACAAGATGCGGTTAGAGATATTTTTAATCTCAAGTCAAATTTAGTGCTTGAAGATCCAGAAACAGGTTCGAAAATTATTGCCATGCCAAGCGATACGTTTAAAGTAACCGTGATGGTGGATTATAAGTCGCAAATCGTTGGCCCTCAGCATGCAACTTTAGAGCATATCGATCAATTTGAAGATGAAATATCAAAATGTAGAACGTTTGTATTTTTTCATGAATTAGAAAAATTATATAATGCCGGTTTGATTAAAGGTGGCGATGTAGATAATGCGATTGTAATGGTTGATAAAATGCCATCGCAAGCGGAAATAGATAACTTGTCTTCGCTTTTTGGCAGAAATGATGTTGTGGTAAAATCGGAGGGATATTTAAATAATTTAGAACTTTATTACCAAAACGAGCCTGCTCGACATAAGTTATTGGATATTATTGGTGATCTTACACTTATTGGAATGCCAATTAATGCGCATATTATTGCTACCTATCCAGGTCATAAAATAAATACAGATTTTGCTAAATTATTAAAACAAAAAATAAAAGAAAGCAAAACAAAAGTAGCGGCACCTGAATATGATCCGAATAAAGAACCTATTTTTGATATCCATGAGATTCAAAAAATGCTTCCACACCGTTATCCATTCCTTTTGGTTGATAAAGTTGTCGAATTAACAGATGAATTTGTTATTGGAGTTAAAAATGTAACCGCTAACGAAAATTATTTCCCGGGCCATTTTCCGGATAATCACGTGATGCCCGGTGTGCTGCAAATCGAAGCAATGGCGCAGTGTGGCGGAATGCTTGCATTAAGAAGTATTGAAGATACTACCTTATACGATGTTTATTTCTTAAAAATTGATAAAGCAAAATTTAAACGCAAAGTCGTGCCCGGAGATACTTTGGTTATGAAAGTAGAGCTTATGAGCCCGATTCGTAGAGGCATTGTAGAAATGAAAGGTACTATATTCGTTGGGAATCAAATCGCTACAGAAGCTGAAATGATGGCTACAATTATTAAAAAACAAAAATAATATCAACTAATCCGAAAAGATATAAATTAATGATACAACCACTTGCTTATATTCATCTTTCCGCTAAAATTGCAGAAAATGTTACTATAGATCCATTTACCACGATATATGGAGATGTAGAAATTGGAAAAGGTACCTGGATTGGTCCACATGTAACGATTATGGATGGCGCTCGAATTGGAGAAAATTGTAAAATTTTTCCTGGGGCTGTAATTTCTGCAGTTCCTCAAGATTTAAAATATAAAGGAGAGCCTACTCAGGTTATCATTGGGGATAATTGCGTGATTCGGGAGTGTGTAACCATAAATAAAGGTACCACGCATTCTATGATGACCAAAATTGGAAATAATTGTTTAATTATGGCCTATGCGCATTTTGGGCATGATACCATAATGGGAGATAACTGTATTGTGGCCAACTCTGTAAATCTTGGAGGTCATGTATTGATTGATGATTTTGCAATTATTGGTGGCGGTGTTAATGTGCAGCAATTTACACGAATCGGAGCACATTCTTATATCAGTGGCGGTATTAGTATAAACAAAGATATTCCACCTTTTGTAAAAGCGGCTCGTATGCCTGCATCGTATCACGGGGTAAATAGTGTTGGTTTAAAAAGAAGAGGTTTTAGTCAAGATTCAATTAACCATATATTTGATATTTATAGAATTCTTTTTGTAAGAAACTCTAATATTTCTAAAGGAATTGATATGATTGAAGCTCAAATTGAGCCTTCTCAAGAGCGAGATATGATTCTTCAGTTTGTAACGTCTTCTAATATCGGGCTTATAAAAGGTTTTAAAAGTATTTACGATAAAAATTAACAAAATGCAACTCAGTTGCAACTATTTTTTAAATTCATTTGTTTAATTTTAAAATAGATTTATGGTATCGAGCAGTATCGGTTTTGTTAGTTCTTTCTTTTTAGGAGCATTGCATTCTTTAGAACCGGGTCATGGTAAGTCAATTTTAGCTTTAAACACTTCAAAAAGTTTAAATCCATATCAAGGTATTTGGATGCTAATAAGTATTTTAGTGTCGCATTTTAGTTTAGTTATTTTGGTGGCCGTAGCTTTTATGTTTTTGCCAAATTTTGGTCATCTTGGTTATATTAAAACATTTGCCAGTATTTTAATCATCACTTACGGTTTATTTTTAGTTTTAAAAAAGAGTAAAAATGACGATTTTGTGGCTTGCAGTTGTTCCCACGAAGATAAAAATCTGGATACTAAAAGTAAAAAAGAAGCGATATCACTGGGGATTTTAGCAGGTCTTACGCCTTGTCCATCCGTTTTTGCGCCCATATTTATTTCAATGGGTACCAATAGTTTTAGCCAAGTTATCTTGTTTATAATAAGTTATATGCTTGGTGTCGTTTCGGTATTTGTAGCCCTTTTTTTATTGGTTTGGATTTTCCGAAACAAAATGCAACAAATATTTAAAAAAGTAAGCCATACCATTAATCCACATATACTTAGTGGAGCGATTATGATAGGCATTGGCATTTTTTATTTATTAATGAATCATTCACATTAATTTTTTTTTGTATCTTTGTAGTAGAATTTAAATCCAATGCGAAGATTTTGGGCATTTTTAATTTTGCTAATTTTATCGCTGCCTATTTCTCTTAAAATAGTATGGATTACCGATTGGATCATTAATAATGAAGTCGCTCAAGAAAATTGTATAAATAAAGAGAATGCTGAAATGCATTGTAATGGATCTTGTCAGTTAGATAAAAAAATGTCTCAATTAGAAGTAACAGAGTCTGATAAAAATACGGAAAACAGTTTTCAATATAAATTGTACATTTCCGACTTTGTTTTGTACACTTGTAATCTGTTCTCAATTATTCATATTTTTAAAGATATTTTAGTTTATAATATCTTTAATGTTTTTTATGAATTTCAATATTTTAAAATCTATTTAAAACCACCGACGGCATAGTTTATATTATATCAATTTTAAATATATAAAAACTATTTATGCCGTATTTATTCATTTTAATCTTTTTGTTTTTTCAAAAGGAAATAAATGCTTGTGATGTTTGTGGCGGTGCAATGTCTTTAAATTACAATTCATTAATGCCTAATATCAATTCACATTATTTTGGATTGAGGTATAGAAATGTTAATTTTACTTCGTATCATAACAATACAAATTCAAAAGCATTCGATTTTATTCAAAGTATTGAAGGTGTCGGGACGTTTAAACTTTCCAACAAATTTAATGTTAATGCAAGTATCCCAATATTGTTAATTAATAGAGAAGAAGCAGATAAAACCCCAACAAATTTGATGGCACTCGGCGATGTTCAATTGATGGTGAACGCAATTGTTTTAAACAATGAAGATGAAATTCGTAAATTGAAACATCAATTACGATTTGCTTTAGGTGTTAAATTGCCCACTGGGCCGTATCAATTAGTTGATAATTTCAGTACCTTATATGCTGCGATGCAACCTGGAACAGGAAGTTTTGATTTTTTATCTGGATTCAACTATATAATAAGGTATCAAAATTTTGGTGCTATGGCCGACTTGAATTCTCGCTGGAATACTTCAAATCCAAATGGATATCAATTTGGTAATCGGCACGCCTCAGGACTTAAATTATTTTATTGGCAAACGCTTAAAAATTGGAATGTAATCCCAAATATTGGTATTCTTTTTGAGAAATTAGAGCGCGATCAACATCCTACAGATTTGATTCAACAAACAGGTGGGCATATGTTTTTCAATAATTTTGGAGTGGATTTATTTTACAAAAAAACAGCATTAAACATTTTATTTGGATTACCTTTGTTACAAAATTTAAATCAAAACCAAACACAAGCGGGTTTGAGATTTCAAACTCAATTATTAATCTTTATCTAAAAAATTTAAATATCATGAAAAATTATCTAAAATCAACGACTTTCGTTATATTATTTTTAATTATTACATTCTTGAACTCTTGTTCTAAAAATGAATCAACTAATAATTCATCTTCGTCAAATTCTATATATTTAGAATTTGAAGCTAAAGTTGGCAGCAATTCATTTGAGTTAAATAGACCTTATTTTGTAGGCCCTTTTAATAACAAAATGGTGTTTTCACGTTTTCAATACTATATATCTAATGTAGTTTTAACTAAAGAAGACGGCACTACCTACACAGTTCCAAAAGATAGTTCGTATTACTTAATTACGCATAAGGATAATGCCTTGCCTAAAGTAGAGCTTAAAAATATTCCAATAGGAAATTATAAAAGCATTCAGTTTATGATCGGTATTGATAGTATTTCTAATTTAACAATCGAACCTAAATTATTGCCAAGCGCTTTGGATCCGCTTAATGGTATGTATTGGAGCTGGAACTCAGGATATATCTTCCTAAAAACTGAAGGAGCGGTTCAAGATTCTATTGCGTTTAAGCATCATATTGGATTACAAAAAAATGTGAAAAGTCTATCATTTAATTCCAATACGAGCGCAAAAGTTTCCGCCTCAGTTCGCCCAACAATTCATTTTGAAGTGGATGTAGAAAAAATGTATAATGGTACAGAAAAAATTGACGCTGTAGCCAATCGAACAATTATGGTAACGCCTTTTGCATCTAATGTTGCCAATAATTTCTCAGGAATGTTTGTGCTGCATCACGTTCACAACTAAAAATAGGATGACACAAAAAAGGGCTTTCAATTTGAAAGCCCTTTTTTTATATCTCTGTTTTTTCGTCTACATATTTACTCGGACACTTCATTAAAATTTGAGAGGCTAAAAACTGGTTCTTTTCAAAGTTTCCCGCAACAACTATTTTTTCGGTTTGGTCAAAGCCTTCAGGTTTAGCGCCTTTATAAACTACTTTACTTTCGATACCTTTATCATCCGTCATATAAAATTCAAAATAGTTTGGATTTTTAATCGGGTCGTAATATTGTGGTTTTGACTTAGAAAGCATTCCAACTACATGATATTGTTGCTCTGGATTTTCTATTGCTGTAGTAAAATTCGCATACTCCGAAGCTTCCTCACTTAAATTTATTATAAAATATCCTATACTTACGGCAATTAGTAAAAGCCCTATGATATGTATCTTTTTCATCTTTAATTATTATTTTGCAAAATTAAACCAAATATTACATAATTGGAGAAGGAAAATGAAAGAGAGAAAGAAATTTAGCTATTTTTACAATTGGAAAAAAATATAAATGAGGTAATGCCGTTTAATCTATATTTGTAAAAATTAAATATGAGACCATTTCTTATTGCATTTTTTATTCTTTTTTTAGTTAAGCTCGATGCGCAATATGAGTTTGATCAAGGTACGTTTCGTTTTTATGTCAGTGCGGGACTTAATACGTCTCAAATGGGAAATGATAGTTTGGGCGGATTTAACAAATGGGGCCCGACTGCAGGCATTGGCGGCTATTTTATGATTTCAGATCAATTTTCGACCAATCTTGAAATAAACTACACGATGCGCGGCGCACGCGGCTATGTTTTTGATGAGTTTAATCGTTCGCGTTTGTATCATAGATATATAGGTTTAGATTATATAGAAGCACCGATTTTTTTAAGTTTACACGATCGGAATCGAGCGAGTATCGGAGCAGGGGTTGTTTTAGCTTCCTTGATTCAGTCCTCGCAAGCACTCAATTGGAAAAATATCGACGAAGCTACGCCATTAAAATATAAACCTATTGATATTGGGTTTTTGTTAAATGCAAATCTATATTTTAAGGAGCAGTTTGCATTTAATTTAAGATTCACGCATTCTTTAGTTCCTGCCAACGAGAGCCATCCTGATTATGCCAATCATTATCATAGTGTATTGTCTGTTCGAGGTATTATGATGTTTTAATACAATGAGCTATTAAGGTTTTTAGAGTAATTTTTTTGAGATCACGGATAAATTTTTCAAATTCCACTTACTTTTCAAGAAAAATTTTCCGAGATGACGTTGTAGGAAATTATAAAGTTACGAATTAGTTATATTGGATTATTTTTTTCCGCTTTCAAACCTTTTTGCGTTCAAAAAGACTTCGTTTATTATCTTTGCATTTTAAGAAAAAAATTAATTAAATATATACATTTTCATGACCGCACAAGAAATTCGAAAACAGTTTTTGGATTATTTTGAAACCAAAAAACATAAAATAGTGCCGAGTGTGCCTATTGTTGTTAAAAATGATCCGACCTTATTGTTTATCAATGCGGGCATGAACCCTTTTAAAGATATTTTTTTAGGAAATGCACCGGCTCAACATGCTCGCATCGCAGATACACAAAAATGCCTTAGAGTGAGCGGAAAACATAATGATTTGGAAGAAGTGGGCGTGGATACCTACCACCATACATTTTTTGAAATGTTGGGCAATTGGAGTTTTGGAGATTATTTTAAAGAAGAGGCCATTCAAATGGCTTGGGAATTATTAACGGAAGTATATAAATTGCCTAAAGATCGTTTGTATGTTACTGTTTTTGAAGGAGATGCCTCCGAAAATTTGCAAAAAGATACCGAAAGTGAAGCCATCTGGAAAAAATATATTGCTGAAGATCGTATTTTGCTTGGAAATAAAAAAGACAATTTTTGGGAAATGGGCGATGTTGGGCCTTGCGGACCTTGCACTGAAATTCATTTTGATAGCCGCACCGATGAAAATCGCGCTAAAGTAGATGGTAAAAGTTTAGTGAATGCCGATGATCCAAATGTGATTGAAATATGGAATAATGTTTTTATGGAGTTTAACCGTAAAACAGACAAAAGTCTTGAACCTCTTCCAGCCAAACATGTCGATACTGGAATGGGATTTGAGCGGCTTGTTCGTGTGATTCAAGGTAAATCATCTAATTATGACACCGATATTTTTATGCCTTTGATTCAATATACCGAATCTTTATGTCAAAAAAAATATACCTTTTCGGATTCAAAAGAAGATATTTCCTTTAGAGTTATAGCGGATCATATTCGTGCTATTAGTTCAACAATCGCAGATGGTCAATTGCCCTCAAATACGGGTGCGGGATATGTCATCCGAAGAATATTACGAAGAGCCGTTCGTTATGGATATTCTTTTTTAAATTTTCATACGCCATTTTTACATCATTTAGTACCCGTTTTATCGGCTCAATTTAAAGATGTGTTTCCAGAAATGGAAGCTCAAAAGCAATATATTGCGCAAGTGATTAAAGAAGAAGAAAACTCGTTTTTTGCTACATTAAGCAAAGGGATTAAAATCTTTGAACAATTAGCCCAAAATGCTTCAAATAAAGTAATTTCGGGCAAAGATGCGTTTACGCTTTTTGATACTTATGGATTCCCAATTGATCTAACGCGTTTACTTGCTCAAGAAATTGGTTTAAACGTAAATGAAGTGGAGTTTGAGTCGGCATTAAACGAGCAGAAAAATCGTTCGAAGAATGCAACTAAATTAGAAACAGAAGATTGGATTGTCGTACATTCGGAGTTAGATGGAAAGCCTTCAGATTTTATTGGTTATGATTTCAATTCGTGTGAAGCTAAAATCGTAAAATATCGAAAAGTTTCTAATAAATCAGGAATTTTCTATCAATTGGTGCTTAATAAAACGCCATTTTATGCAGAAAGCGGCGGACAAGTAGGAGATAGCGGTATTTTAAACCATGAAGGGGCACAAATTACAATTATCAATACCGTTAAAGAAAATGATACGATTTTTCATTTAACAAAATCAATGCCAGAAATAGATTTAACCAAATCTTTTCAAGCGCAAATTGATACCGAAAGACGATTTTTAATCGCCAATAATCATACAGCTACGCATTTATTGCAAGCCGCCTTAAGGAATTTAATTGGTTCGCATGTGGAGCAAAAAGGTAGTTTGGTCAACGAACATCTTTTAAGATTTGATTTTTCGCATTTTTCTAAATTAACTCAAGAGGAAATTGAAAAAATAGAATTCTTGGTGAATGAAAAAATAAATGAAGCCATCGAATTAACCGAAGAACGCCAAATACCTATTGAAGAAGCAAAACAAAGAGGCGTCATGGCTTTATTTGGTGAAAAATATGGAGAAATGGTTCGGGTGATTACTTTTGATAAAACCTATTCTCAAGAATTATGTGGTGGAACCCATGCTAAAAATACCAAAGATTTAATTCATTTTAAAATAATTAGTGAGAGTTCTATAGCTGCAGGGATTCGTAGGATTGAAGCGATTACTTCCAATGCGTTGATTTCCTATTTTAAAGAAAAAGAAACGGATTTAAATCAAGTCGTTCAATTGTTGAAAAATACGTCAAATCCAATTCAATCAATTCAAAATCTTATACAAGATAATGCTTCGGGGCGAAAACAAATCGAACAATATGAACTTTATATTGCTAAAAATGAAGCGAAGCGCATTGTGGATTTAAATGCTAATTTTATTGAATTTGAGTTTTCAAATAGTGATTTAGTTAAAAATATTGCTACTTTGATTCGTTCAAGCCATTCAAATATCGCTTTAGCAATTACCTATTTGGATTCCGACAAGCGAAAAGTAGCACTTTGTATTGGCGATGAAAAAATACAATCACAAGGACTTAAAGCGAATGAATTGGCAAAGGCCCTTGGAAATGAATTTAAAGGCGGTGGTGGAGGCCAACCTGGTTTTTCGGTGGTATCGCTTCCTAAAGAATCGGATTTAATTCAAATTCAAAATTTTTGGAATCAATTGATAAATAAATAAAAATTATAAATTATGAAAGTATCTGTAATTGGTGCAGGCACCATGGGAAATGGTATCGCTCACGTTTTTGCTCAAAATGGTTATCAAGTAGCACTTATTGATATAAGCGATGCAGCTTTAGACCGAGGTATTAATACTATTTCTAAAAATCTTGATCGTCAAGTAGCTAAAGGCAGTTTGACCGAAGATCAAAAAAATCAGACATTATCGAATATTATAAAATATACTGAAATTTCAAAAGGTGTAGCAGACGCAGATTTAGTAGTTGAAGCGGCCACTGAAAATGTGGATTTAAAATTAAAAATATTTAAAGACATTGATGCTAATGCGCCTAGTCATTGTATTTTAGCTTCAAATACGTCTTCAATTTCGATAACAAAAATTGCATCGGTTACTCAAAGACCATCGCAAGTTATTGGAATGCATTTTATGAATCCGGTGCCAATAATGAAGCTCGTAGAAGTGATTAATGGTTATGCAACGGATGCTAAAATTACACAAACAATAATGGAGTTATCGCAAAAACTTGGTAAAATTCCTGTTGAAGTAAATGACTATCCTGGTTTTGTAGCCAATCGTATTTTAATGCCAATGATTAATGAATCAATTTATACGTTGTTTGAAAATGTTGCCGGCGTTCATGAAATCGACACGGTAATGAAGTTGGGCATGGCGCATCCTATGGGGCCATTACAATTGGCTGATTTTATTGGTTTGGATGTTTGTTTGTCGATTCTTAAAGTGCTTCATGAAGGTTTCGGAAATCCTAAATATGCACCTTGTCCATTATTGGTTAATATGGTTACCGCGGGTTATTTGGGTAAAAAATCTGGAGAAGGATTTTACGACTATTCGGATGCCAATTCCAAAGAATTATTAGTAAGTAGCCGATTTAAATAAGTACTATGGAAGGTCAAAAATATGCCGCAATTCATTATGCAAAATATCTTGAATTAGATGGTTTGCTCGATTGTCAAACGCCAAGATCTAAAGAATTTGGAAATGAAGCGCACGATGAAATGTTATTTATCATTACACATCAAGCTTACGAATTGTGGTTCAAGCAAATTTTACATGAATTAAATGGGGTCTCACAAATTTTTAAGGAAATTCCCTTAAGTGAAAAAAAAATATCCAATGCCGTTCATTATTTAGATCGTGTAAATAAAATTTTAAAGTTATTGGTGGATCAACTTGAAGTTCTGGAAACGATGACCCCAATGGATTTTTTAGAATTTCGCAATTATTTATTTCCGGCTTCGGGCTTTCAAAGTTTTCAATTTCGACAGGCTGAGGTTATTTTAGGATTAAAAAATAAATATCGAATTACTTATGGAGGGCATCACTATGCCGCGTTTTTCGATGAAAATCAAAAACAAATTTTAGAAGAATTAGAAAATAAGGATTCGGTTTTAGAATTGTTAGAAAAATGGTTGGAGCGAATTCCTTTTGTTGAACACCCTGAGTTTAATTTTTTGGAAGCATACAAAAAGTCTTTAGAGAAAATGTTTGAAACGGAAGCGAATGAAATTAATGCTTCTGATTATTTGAATGAAAAACAGAAAGAAATGCGGCTCAAAATGCTTGGCGATTCGGATACGTTTTTTAAATTGGTTTTTAATAAAGAACAATTTGACAAAGATTATGAAGCGGGTAATGTTAGAATTTCATATAAAGCGATGCTTTCAATGCTTTTTATTTCTTTGTATCGCGATGAGCCTTTACTGCAACTTCCATATTTATTGATCCAAAAATTAAGTGAAGTGGATGAATTTCTTACATTATGGCGTTTTCGTCACGGGCAGATGGTTCGAAGAATTATTGGAAGTAAAATTGGAACGGGAGGTAGTGTAGGCGTTGATTATTTGATGGAAACAGCCTCGAAGCACCATATTTTTAAAGATATTCATTTTATCTCTACGTTGATGATACCAAGGTCTGAATTACCAGCAATTCCAGATGCATTGTTGCATGAAATGGATTTCTTTTACAAGAAAAAATAATTGAATGACCAAGATACAAATTCTGATTTATTGTTCTCAATTCTTGGTCTTAAGTTACTTTATATTAAATGTAAAATGGTTTAGCGTAAATAAACAGTTTAATGGTTTATTTATTTTAACATTGTTTTTTATGAGTTGTTTGCTTTCGTTAGCAAATGCTTATGCTGTTATTGAATATTTTAAGTCTGATGTGTTAGCATTCCTAAATAAAGGAAACATTTTGTACACTTATTTAAAAAATGATGTTTTAAGAAATTTTGATTTCTTTTTTGAAATCGGTGGAGGTATGCCGCCAAAAAGGCACTATGATATTGCCTATAATCTCGATATGTGGTGTCATCCTTCCAGTTTTTTAATGATAAAAATATATGGTTTTTTTGGAGCGATTTCTTCATTTCATTTAGCTAATATTTCGCTTTTTTTTGCTTTTCTTTCTTTTGTAGCTCGCGTTTTATTACTTAAAATATTTATACAATTAAAAGTTAAAACACTTTGGATTTATATATTTCTTTTGATAAGCTTTACATTAGGAACCGATGCCTTTTTTATCAATGGTTTGCATAAAGAAAATTTAGGCTTTTTTTTATATGTTGTTTTATTTTATCTTTTTATTCAAAAAAAGACACCTTATCGTTTTTTTTTAATTTTCTTGCTGCTTTTCTTTTTGATTATCGTAAGAAACTATTTATTTATTTTTTTCTTTGCTTCATTAGGAATTTTTGCAGCTTTTAAGTTTTATAAAATAAATAGAAATCTTGTAATTTTAAGTATAATAATGTTTGTTTTAATAGTATTTTCAAAAATGCATCATATAATTACATTTGTCTTTAAAAAAGTAACTGGATTTAAAGAGGACGCAAGAGGTAAATTGAAAATTATTCCGCATGAATTTGATTGGACTATTTCAAGTTTTATTGAAGCTGCAGTAAAAGGATGGAAAAATATCTTTTTTTATATTCCTCAAAAATCGCCTTGGTTCTTTTATGATCCTTTTTTAGTCATAAATAATTGTTTATTTGTTATAATTATTTTATTCCTTTTACCAAATATTCGTATTTCAAAAAAAAGAAGCTTTAATTTTTATTATTGGATTATTCCAAGTATTTTAGGTTTACAATTAATTGGGCTAACTGTTTATAACTATGGGACGATTTTACGTTATCGCTCTCTTTTAGTTTTTTTTATAATTATTGGTCTTTTAATAAATCAGAAAAAAATTGAGTTTAGAAGAATTTTCAAAACCACTTAGTAGCATATATTCAAATTCTGAAATTGAGTTTTTATATCGATATCTTAATAAAGAATTAAATGATATAGATTGGATAGAAATTACAAATCGTTTATTGAAGCATGAGCCGTTGGATTATATTGTAGGTCATACGTATTTTTATAAACATAAAATTCTAGTCAATAATAATGTTTTAATTCCTCGCCCTGAAACGGAAGAGCTCATAGAAAATATTTTTAACATTTATAAAGATAAACACATATTTCCAAATAAAATTATAGAGATAGGAACGGGTAGTGGTTGTATATCAATTGTTTTAAAAAGTCTTTTTCCTGATGCTCAAATTATTGCCGTCGATGTTTCAAAAGAAGCGTTAGAAGTTGCAAAACAAAATGCCACTTTAAATAATTATATTATTGATTTTATCGAACTTGATTTTCTTTATTCAAAGTTATGGGACGGATTAGATCATGATTTTGACTTAATTGTAAGCAATCCACCCTATATTCCTATTGCCGAAAAAAGTACAATGCTAAAGAATGTATTGGATTTTGAGCCACATGTTGCTTTATTTGTTGAAGATACAAGTCCATTATTGTTTTATGATAAAATCTTTGAATTTGCAAAATCACATTTGACTAAAAATGGTCACATTTTTTGCGAAACTTCAGAAAATATTCAATTATTAAATCATGATTTTTTTAATATAAAATCGCTTAAAGATTGGAGCGGCAACAGCCGATTTATTCACGCAACTTTTATTTAACAGGATTTAACAGTTTTATAAAAACTGTTTGTTTATCTTTGCATTGTAAAATTAACTATATATAATCTAATATTTATTATTATGAACAAGAAAAAATTAATGTTAGTAGAGGATGATATCAATTTAGGTAACATCATTTTTGATAATTTAGAATTACATAATTACGAAGTTATCTTATTTAGAAATGGAGAAGAAGCTTGGCAAAATTATGAAAAAGGTAAATTTGATTTATTACTTTTGGATATTATGATGCCAAAACGAGATGGTATTTCATTAGCTAGAGAAATTCGTAAAGTAGATCCATTAGTTCCGATAATTTTCTTAACGGCTAAAGGATTAAAAGAGGATAAATTACAAGGATTTAGTGTAGGTGCTGATGATTATTTAACGAAACCATTTGAAATGGAAGAGTTAATCGTTCGTATGGAAGCTATTTTAAAAAGAACCAGCAAAGGTGTTTTGATGGATTCAATTAAAGAGTATAAAATTGGAAAATATACTTTTAATATCAAACAAAGAACACTAATTTTGGGTGAGAGTCAATCAAAATTAACAACAAAAGAAGCGGGATTATTAGAGCAATTATGTATCCAAAAAAATAATATCCTAACTCGAGAAATCGCTTTAAAAGCGGTTTGGGGCTCGGATAACTATTTTACAGGAAGAAGTATGGATGTTTACATTACAAAAATTAGAAAATTTCTTTCTGAAGATCCATCAATTGAAATTCAAAATATTCATGGTGAAGGTTATCGATTGGTAGTCGACGAAGCATAAACGTATTTATTTTTCTAAATAATAATTAAGCCAGTAAATTTTTTTTGCTGGCTTTTTTATTGAAAATGAATACGTTGTTAAATTTTAACAAAATAAAAGACAAAAAAGTCTTTTAATATTTTTAAAACCACTTATCTTTGCACAAGAATTAGAAATAATATAATAAAATCAGTAAAAATGGGTGTCATTATTTTCCTTTTAATAATTAGTATTTTGTTAGCAGGAGGATTTCTTTTTGCTTATTTATATAATGTAAAAAAAGGACAATTTGATGATGACTATTCACCTGCGCATCGAATGCTAAACGACTAAATTTATAAATAATAAAAACAAAAAATAAAAAATGGAAAAATTTAATTACGACAATCGGGTTCCCAAGTTATTTGCTAATGCAACTATTTTTTGGGGTTTTGTTGGAATGTTAATTGGTGTTATTGCAGCATTTCAATTGGTATTTCCGGTTTTAAACTTCGGAGAATATTTTCCTCATATTGCATTTGGAAGATTGAGACCCGTTCATACCAATGCAGTGATTTTTGCTTTTGTAGGTAACGGTATTTTTACGGCAGTATATTACTCTATTCCAAGGCTTCTTAAAACGGCAATGTTTAATCGAACGTTAAGTCTAATTCATTTTTGGGGCTGGCAGTTAATTATTGTAGCTGCAGCGGTTACGCTATTAATGGGAATTACCACTTCAAAAGAATATGCTGAATTAGAATGGCCTTTAGATATCGCAATTACCTTAATTTGGGTTGTTTTTGGTATAAATATGTTTGGTACTATTATAAAAAGAAGAGAACGACATATGTATGTGGCCATTTGGTTTTTTATAGCTTCTTGGGTTACCGTAGCGGTATTGCATATTGTAAACTCTTTTGAATTACCTATTGCCTGGAACAGCTGGAAAAGTTATTCATTGTATTCCGGTGTTCAAGATGCATTAGTACAATGGTGGTATGGCCACAATGCGGTTGCCTTTTTCTTGACGACTCCTTATTTAGGTTTGATGTATTATTTTTTACCAAAAATTGCAAATAGACCAATTTATAGTTATCGATTAAGTATTATACATTTTTGGACATTGACATTTCTTTATATTTGGGCGGGGCCTCACCATTTATTATATACGGCACTTCCTGATTGGGCACAAAGTTTAGGCACTGTATTTTCAGTAATGTTAATTTTACCATCATGGGGTGGTATGTTAAATGGATTATTTACATTGCGAGGAGCTTGGGATAAAGTAAGAGAAGATCCATTACTGAAATTCTTAGTCGTTGGGGTAACTTGCTATGGTATGGCTACGTTTGAAGGGCCAATGCTTTCGCTTAAAAATGTAAATGCCATTTCGCATTACTCTGACTGGACTGTGGCACATGTTCATATTGGAGCGCTTGGTTGGAATGGATTTTTAACTTTTTCTATGTTGTATTGGTTATTTCCAAAATTTTATAATACAAAACTATATAGTACCAAGCTAGCAAATGTACACTTTTGGATCGGAACATTAGGTATTTTACTTTATGCAATTCCTATGTATTGGAATGCATTTAAAGGATACTTTATGATGACGGCATTTACACCAGAAGGACAATTACAATATCAATTTATCGAAATTATGCAAACGGCGATTCCGTTTTATTTGATAAGAGCAATTGGTGGTACGGTTTATTTGACAGGTGTAATTTTAATGATTTACAATTTGGTTAAAACCGCTAAAAGTGGCTCATTCGTTCCTCTTGAAGAAGCCGAAGCTCCAGCACTTTCCAAAGAGTTTGCTCCATCTAAAGGTATGCATTGGCATAGTTTCTTTGAAAGAAAACCAATAATTATGCTTGTAGGCAGTTTAATCGTAATTTCTATTGGTGGATTGGTTGAAATGATTCCAACTTTTATGATTAAAAGTAATATTCCTACAATTTCAAGCGTAAAACCATACACGCCTCTAGAATTGCAAGGAAGAGATATTTATATTCGTGAAGGTTGTTATAATTGTCATAGCCAGATGATTCGTCCGTTTAGACATGAAATCGTAAGATATGGAGAGTATTCAAAAGCAGGAGAGTTTGTATATGATCATCCATTCCAGTGGGGTAGTAAACGAACAGGGCCGGATTTAGCAAGAATAGGTGGAAAATATCCAAATGCTTGGCATTTTAATCACATGTATGATCCGCCTAGTATGGCATCGGGAAGTATCATGCCTCCATACAGAGATATGTTTGATAAAGATTTAGATATAGCAACAACAAATTCAAAAGTACATGCGATGCGAAATCTTGGTGTACCTTATCCAAAAGGATATGAAGCTAAAGCAAACGATGATTTATTAAAACAAGCTAAAGAAATTACAAAAGATCTTAAAGCAAATGATATTGAAATCAGTGAGAAAAAAGAAATTATAGCATTGATTGCTTATCTTCAAAGAATGGGTACAGATATAAATAAATAAGATTATGAAATTTCAAAATTATTTAACAACTATAGAAGGAATTGAAATTTATCCCTTAATTTCTTTAATGATTTTTGTAGTTTTTTTGTTGGGCGTGTTTTATTATGTGTTAAAAATGTCAAAACAAGAAGTAGACTACGATAAGAATTTACCTTTAAATGATTAGAAAATCAAAATAAAATAGTTATAATGAAAAATATAAAAAAAATACTTCTTTTATTGATGCTTGTGATTTCAAATTATGGATTTTCGCAAGATGCAACAAATGCTGGTAATTCATGGTCAGACATTGATTTGTTGAATATTGCATTAACCATAATTGCATTTTTCTTGTTGATTCCTATTTATTTCTTCAGTAAAATTTTTAAACACGTCTTGATTAATTATTTGAAAAAAGTAACAAAAGTAAAAAATCTTAAAAAGGAAACAACGGTTTTGTTTTTGATAGTTACTTCTTCTGTTTTTGCTCAAACTACCGAAGCGGTTTCTACTTTCAGTAAATTTAATTTTACTTCTTGGATATTAATTTTAGTAATTATTGTTGAAATTTTAGCGCTAGTTTTATTAAGTTATTATACGTTTAAGTTTTCTAAAGGATATAGACCGAGTGAAGAAAAAGAAGCAATTGAAATGGTAGAAAGGGAAAATGCAGTTTTAAGATGGTGGAAAAAATCAAATAACTTCGGCGCTATAGAAGATGAAGCAAAAATTGATACTGGACACAGCTACGATGGTATTCGTGAGTTGGATAATATTACGCCTCCATGGTTCCAATTTTCATTCTATTTTACTATTGTTTTAGCGGTCATTTACTTGTGGTATTATCATATCCTTGGAACTGGAAATGTAATGAAAGAAGAATTGCAAGTAGAGATTGAAAAAGCAGATAAGGCACATCAAGAATTTTTAAAATATCAAAAAGGTTTGGATGAGGAAACCATTGCATTCAGTGATGTAGCTTCAGAAATCGAAGAAGGTAAAAAAATGTATTTAGCCAATTGCGCAAGTTGTCATGCAGCGGATGGTGGTGGTGGAACAGGACCTAATCTAACCGATGCATTTTGGATTCATGGCGGATCACCAAAAGATGTATATCGTTCTATAAAATATGGATGGAAAGAAAAAGGAATGATTCCTTGGAAAGATGTTTATAATGATCAAAAAATATTGCAGTTAGCAAGTTTTGTAAATACATTACAAGGTAAAACGCCTGTAAATCCAAAAATTACAGAAGGAGAAAAATATACACCTAAAGTTGATTCTTTATCACAGGTGTTAAATACGAACACCACAGATTCTTTAAAATAATACTTTTTTGTTTTTTAATAATCAGAAGGTGCTATTTAAAAATTGAATAGCACCTTTTTTAATTGAAAGTCATGGATGAAAATAATTTATTAAAAGCCGAAACGCATCGAGATCGTGTTAGTACGGTAACCGAAACAGGTAATAGAAAGTGGATTTATGCTTTGAAACCTTCGGGTCTTTTTTATAATTATCGAAATATTGTCGCTACAGTTTTTCTTATAATTTTTATAACTATTCCTTTTGTAAAAATAGACGAAAGTCCTCTGTTTTTATTTAATATTCCTGAAGCCAAACTTATTTTATTTAGTCGTATTTTTTGGGCGCAAGATTTTTTTATTTTTGCCATTTCAATGATTGCTTTTATTATTTTTATTGTTCTATTCACGTTAGCTTTTGGTCGTATTTTTTGCGGATGGGTTTGTCCTCAAACTATTTTTTTAGAATTTATTTTCAGAAAAATAGAATGGATTATTGAAGGAAGTCCGATGCAACAGAAAAAGTTAAATGAAGCACCTTGGACATCGAGTAAAATCTTTAAAAAAGGATTAAAGCACTTTATTTTCTTTTTCATCTCTTTTTTTATTGCAAATATTTTTCTTTCTTATATCATTGGTGTAGATGCTTTATGGAGTCGAATTACTGGAAATATCTTTGATAATATAGGGACTTTGGTTGGGGTAACCATTTTTACATTTTTATTTTATATTGTATTTGCATTTGTTCGAGAAATTGTTTGTACAACGATTTGTCCTTATGGAAGATTACAAGGTGTGATGTTGGATAAAAATAGTATGCAAGTTTCTTATGATTATGTAAGAGGAGAACCAAGAGGTCGTTTTCAGAAAGAGCGTAATGGATTTGGAGATTGTGTAGATTGCCATAAATGCGTAGATGTGTGTCCTACTGGAATCGATATTCGTAATGGTTCACAAATGGAATGCGTTGGTTGCACCGCTTGTATAGACGCCTGTGATGCGATTATGGAGAAATTTAATTTTGATAAAGGATTAATTCGATACGCTTCAGAAAATCAAATCAAAGAAAATAAAACCTTCCGTTATACAAGTCGTATGAAAGCCTATTCTGCGGTTTTAGTTTTGTTGGTTTCATTTATTTTGGTTCTTATCTTTAATATTCGTTCTATTGATACTAATATTTATAGAGTTAAAGGGCAGTTATATCAGAAAGTAGGCACTTCTCATTATAGCAATATGTATTCGGCTAAGGTGATTAATAAAACAAATAAAAACGTATTTTTAGATCTTGAGGTCGAAAATCAGAAAGGGGAAGTTCAAATTATTGGATATAAACATTTAATTTTAGAAAAAGAAAGCGCTAAAGATTTTACTATTTTTGTAAAAATTCCAAAACAAATTTTGCATCATCGGAATATGGATTTTAGAATTTTAGTGAAAAAAGATGGGAAAATTATTCAAAAAATAAAATCAACATTTTATGGACCTTTTAAATAAAAAAATATGAGTTGGGGTAGAGGAATTTCAATATTTATTATACTTTTTATTATAACAATGCTTGGAATGGTTTGGCTTTCTATGCAGCAGAATGTCGAAATGATTGATGCCAATTATTATCAAAAAGAAATTGAATATCAAAATGTTATAGACGGTAAAAATCGACTCAAAGCGCAATTGAAAGGAGCCGTATTTTATCAAGACCAAAATAATAAACATGTATTGTTTTTGAATAATGCTTATTATGAACCAAAAGATACCATTTTTGTTGAATTGCTAAAACTTGATCAAGAAAAAAGAGATTCACGTTTTATTATAAATCAATTTCATGATTCTGTTTATGAGTTAAATACAAGTACTCTTTTAATCGGTATGTATCGCATGCGAGCCGCATGGAAACATAAAAATTTACCCTACTATTTTGAACAAGATATTTATATTAGAAAGTAAAATACTAGCAGCTTATGAAGAACTTCATGATTATAATATAAGCTATTTTAGTTACAATTACGTATTTAAAATATTACAACTACTACTTGCAATGTAATTTGTTTTTATTGAAGAGACTTAAATATTGTAACTCAGATTATAAAATGTATAAACTTTCTCTTTCAGGGCCTACCGATACCATTTTTATAGGCGTTTCAAAAATGCGTTCTAAACTAGAAATATAGTTTTTAAAAGGTGTAGGTAAAGCGTTGTAATCATTGCTGTAAGCCAGATCTTGATTCCATCCTTCAAAAGATTGATATTCGCATTCAATATTATCTGAGATTACAGTAGGAATAATATCCGAACTTTCGTTATTTTCTGATTTGTACGTTACGCCTACATGTATAGTTTCAAAGTGATTCAATACATCCATTTTTGTAATACAAAGTTGCGTAACACCATTAAGCATACAAGCATATTTTACCGCAGGCGCATCCAACCAGCCGCATCTTCTTGGCCTTCCTGTTGTTGCACCAAATTCATTGCCAGCCGCTCTTAATTGCTCACCAGTTTCATCATTAAGTTCAGTAGGAAAAGGTCCAGAACCTACTCGTGTACAATATGCTTTAATAACGCCATAAACTTCTCCAATTTTTTGTGGAGCTACGCCTAGTCCTGTACAAACGCCACCTGAAATGGTATTGGATGAGGTAACAAATGGATAAGTTCCGAAGTCAACATCGAGCATAGTGCCTTGAGCGCCTTCAGCTAAAATACGTTTTCCTTTTTTTAATTCTTGATTAACAAAATATTCGCAATCAATAAATTGATACGATTTTAATTGTTCGATAGCATCTAGCCATTCCGTTTCGTATGCTTTGTTGTCGAGTTCATAATCCATCGTTTTTAACATAGAAATGTGTTTCTCAACAAGATTATTGTATTTTTCTTTAAAATTACTTTCAAATATTTCTCCAATTTTAATTGCATTTCGGCCGGTTTTATCCATGTATGCCGGAGTAATTCCTCTAAGTGTGCTTCCAATTTTCTGAAGCCCTCGCTTTTTTTCATTCGCTTTATCCAATTCAATATGCGTAGGTAGGATCAATAATCCTTTTTTTGCAATGAAAAGTTTGCTTTTTACATCGATGCCTTCGGCTTCTAAATTTTTGATTTCGTGGAGTAAAGATAACGGATTGATAACCACGCCATTTCCGATAATATTCCCAATGCCTTCATGGAAAATTCCAGATGGGATAGTATGTAAAACGAATTTTTTTCCATTGAGATAAATCGTATGTCCCGCGTTCGGACCACCTTGATATCTTGCGATATACTGATAATTGGGAGCTAAATAATCAACTATTTTTCCTTTTCCTTCGTCTCCCCACTGAAGACCAATAAGAACATCTACTTTCATTACGTGCTATTAAGTTACAAAATTATGTTAATTTATATATTGCGTTAAGACTTTTTTTTCACAAATTGTGAATATCTGTTTACAAGCATTTAAATTATGTTACGATTTATTTATTTTCAATTTATATTTGTGACAACGTTAATTATAAAATCAATTATTTTGAAATCAAAAATCTTAATTCTATCAATTGCCATTAGTTTAATGCTTACCGCTAGTATTTTATGGAGTTTTTCTAATCCAAAAACGATATCTTGTGGTGTAAAACAAATCATTACGCCTACTTGTACCCATTTAGAGTATGATTTTGCTGGTGAAAAAATTCCAACTCAAGACCCCGAAGTTTTTGAACGATTGGATCGTGAATTACTAGTAAATACCTACTGGCAAAGTTCGACTTTGATGAGTTTAAAGCTTGCCGACAAATATTTTCCAATCATTGAACCTATTTTGAAAAAATATGGTATACCCGATGATTTTAAATATTTAGCGATGGTAGAAAGTGGGTTGAGAGATGTCGTTTCTCCTTCTGGTGCATCTGGAAAATGGCAATTTATGAGAGAAACGGGAACCAGTTTTGGATTAGTAATTAACGATGAAATCGATGAACGATACCATCTTGAAAAATCAACAGAAGCGGCCTGTAAATATTTTATAAACGCCTACACAACGCTTGGGTCATGGAGCGCTGTTGCTGGAGGTTTTAACATGGGCATCTCAGGGATTTATAGTAAAATGAAAGAACAAAACGAAACGAGTTATTTTAATCTTCATTTAAATCAAGAAACCGCACGTTATGTTTTTAGAATTGTAGCCATGAAAGCCATTCATAAAAATCCACAAAATTTTGGCTATCATTATTCTCAAGAAAATAAATATCCTGAGTGGGAGACAGAAAGAGCAACGCTTTATTTACCCAATGTAAATTTAACTGAATTTGCGAACAGTAAAGGAACAAATTACAAAACAATACGCTATCTAAATCCTTGGATTCGAAGTAATAAAATTACAACTTTAAAAGATTCAATTGAAATTGTCATACCAAAAATGCAATAATTTTTACTAATGAAAACGTGACGATTATGAAAGAATCCTTTTTGCATTTTGTTTGGAAGTATAAAAACTTTAATTTTAAACAATTAAAATCGACCTATGGAGAATCTATAGAAATTCTTAATTCGGGTATACATAATAACGACCAAGGTCCCGATTTTTTAAACGCCAAAATTAAAATTGGAAAGACAATTTATGCAGGTCATGTAGAAATCCATATTCAAAATGAAGATTGGTATAAACATTTACATCAAAATGATCCAGGATATAATAACGTTATTCTTCATGTTGTTTTTGAAAATACTTCGGAACTGTATACATTAAATCAAGCGGGACATCAGATACCAATATTATGTCTTGAAAACAATATAGATTCAGATTTAATAGCGCGTCAAAATGAACTTTTTTTAAATACAAATGAAATAAAATGTTTAGGATTGATAAGAAAAATGCCTGAAAAAATTAAATATAGCAATTTTCTTCAAAGATTGGTAATCGAACGATTTGAAAGTAAATCCAATTGGATGTATCAATTGCTACAAACCAACAATAATAATTATGAAAATACATTTTATCAAATTTTATTTTGGGGTTTTGGTTTAAAAATCAATGCGCCTTTTTTTTTGGATATTGCACAAAAAACGCCTCAAATTGTTTTAGCAAAATGTATTGATGATTTATTTCAACTCGAAGCTATTTTGATGGGACAAGCCCAAATTATTGATACCGCTACAGAATATGGAATGCGGCTTTTTAAAGAATACCAATATTTAGCCAAAAAATTCCAATTAGAATCTACCGAAATCAAGCCCAAATACTCTAAATTATTTCCTTCTTCATTTCCAACCTTTCGTTTGGCTCAATTTGCAGCATTTATTCATAATCAAAAATCATTGTATTCAAAATTAGTTGACAATCGTATTGTCGATTTAAATCACGAAGTTTTTGATATTCAAGTTTCCGGTTTTTGGAAAAATCATTATTCGTTTAAAACCGAAAATAAAAAAACAAATCATAAACTTTCTAAAGATTTTATACAGAAGTTATATATTAACTCGATTATTCCATTAATTTATCTCAAAGATCGCTTGCATCACGAATCTCCAACTCAAGGGTTAGATATGTTAGCAAAGTTAGCTCCTGAAAAAAATAGTATTTTAACCAAAATGCAAAATCATTTAGAACTTTCAAATAAAAATGCCTTTGAAAGTCAAGCATTGCTTCAATGGTACAACAATTATTGTAAAATGCATCGCTGCACCGAGTGTGTTATTGGTTTTGAAGTGCTGACCTAGTTTTTTTATTTGATTTTAACTTTTAAATCCCATCACTCCACCTTCAACATCTTATGAAAACTAGTTTCAGATTCGGTTTTAATTTCCAAGAAATACAATCCTTTGGGTAGATTTTTATCGAGCTCTAGCGTATATGATTTTGAAGAAATCGTTTGAGATTGTGCTATTGTTTTTCCTTGTAAATCAGTTAATTGTATCGAAAATTTTTCGGATTTTGGATTTTCAATTTGGATCTTGACTGTAAATGGATTGGGGTAGATAGAGAAGTTTGAAGAATTATTACCATGTATGCTCAAATAATATTTATCTACACATTGTGATGTGTCGCGGCATTGCCCACTGCTGTCTTCCACGATAACAGCAAAGCTAGACTGCGTTGTAGTAGTTAAGCTTTGATTAATTGCATTTTCGATTTTACGCCAATATGGTTCACACAAATACCATTGATATTTCAAATTAGGCACTTTGGCTTTAAACTCACGTTGATTATTTACTTCAACCGTTGCCGAAACACCTTTGGTATTTAAGTTTAAGGTAACAAAACTATCACAACTATTAATATTTTGAAATTTAATCGTATAGATACCTGATTTAGTAAATACGTTATTTTGAAAATAATATTCTTTACAAGTGTTTACATTTAATGTATCATACGTAGAATTTCCAATTTCAAGGTTTATATTTATTTTTTTTGTTATACATTTTTCGAATGTTTCATACCAAATTTGGCTAGACTGATTAAAAACTCTATACGTATCCGTTTGATTATCATACCAATTAATAATATTTGAATCGTCAATAATTAAAGATTCGTTATTGCATTTTTTTATATTTATGGTATCACTTTTATACTGTTTTTTTGCTACTTTAACTTGAACAATTGCCGTGTCATAAGGCGACATCACTTGATACTTTACATTGGTGTCGGATACTTTAATTTTTATCTTTTCTTGATTAGACAAAACAATATTTTTATTATATTCAATCCACGAATATGGTCCCACTCCGCTTATAACTTTCAATTCAACGCTATCATTTTCACACGCTTCAATATCTTTTGTTTTTAAATATTGCCACTTTGGTAACAATCGTACATCATCCACTAAAAAAGGATAATATATATAGTATGTTGTATCTCCAAAAAGTATATAATGTGTTGGTGATTTTACCTTATATTTCATTTTACGAATATCCATAAATTGTGCAAAATTTATGAATTGATATGCCGAATCGGCTATAAATTCATTTTGAATAAGCCTCCAATTGTATGTAGTATCTAATATTGTGTCTTGTAATTCGGGTTTATAATAACTAATTTTAAATCGTGTTGGTCTTGATATGTCAGTTGTGGTAAACAATACCCCAAAAATATTTGCAAAATTATCATAACTCCTTCCATAAGTTTTGAGTTCGGAACCTGATTTAAGTCTGTATGAAACGGTATAAGTACTGTCTTTTATTAAAACATGTTTCATTTTTTGATAAAACCCAGAATGATTTGATGTTGAAAATAAATCGGTATCTCCATAAAATGTAATTTGGTTTAAAATTGGTTTAAATTCACTTTTGTCTTTAGATCTATGAAATGCATTAAGCCAAATTAAGCCATTACCTTGAAAAGGATTAGGTATAGGTTCATAACCGCCATTGTTTAAATTAGTATCAATTGCAAATTGAGAAGGAACTGATATGTTATGATATTGAGGAGAATGGTATAGTGGTTTCCAATGAGTAATAAATGAATCAATCATAAACAAAGTGTCTAAAATTTTCAAACCAGAGTACTTAACATAAGCTCTTTTAATTTCTTCAAATCCCGCGTTATAAACAATATTTTGGGAATATGTGATTAGAAAACTAGAAAAATGAAATAAAAATATAAAGATCTTTAATGATTTCATAAGATTATATTAAATAACCTCTGAATAAAAATTCAGAGGTTAAATTTAAAAATTAAGGCAAAATACAAGATTCAAAACAATCTTCTCCGCACATTGAGCCTTGTGTGGTTAATTCTTGCAAAAGTCCTTCACTTGACCTTGGAAATATACAACACCCTACATTATGTGTATCACAAGAAACTAAAGCAAAGTCATAAATCATTCCATCTCCGTTAGGAGCTAATCTTCCAACAGATTTAACCCAACGCATACAAATAGCAGGTATTTTTAATGCTCTTGCATTTAAGTTTGCTCTAAAAAAATTAGCAATACCGTGTATTAACAAATCTTTGCCGCCCAATGTTGCGCCATTACAATACATATTAATAAATTCTACAGTTCCATCAGAACATTGTTTATAAACTAAAGTAAATGTGCCAACACTTGATGGATATGTTTGGCTTAAAGTAGGTCCGTTGCATATTGGACAAGGCTCGTCTTGTCCATAAATGTTACTTACTATAATAAAAAAAAGTACTAATAAAAACGCTTTTGAGTGTTTAAAAAATGTAGTGTTCATAATTTTTGATTTTAAGGTTAATAATTAATTGACTTATTTTGATATTAACTATTTGGCGTTTTTGGATGTAGAATTAGATTTTCGAGTATTATGTTCTAAACAATTAAACTCCATACTTTATCCTTTTTAAGCCTTATAATTTTTACCTAATAAGTTTTTTACCATTTATACGATTGGCAAATCGGTATCCAGATTCATCTGCTCTAGAATCAGAATAGGGCTGTAGTTTTCTCGTCCCCTAAGCTTTTTACAGAAGCTCCTACTGAGAAAATTAACAATAAACACTAAAGTACAAATATAATAAAAAATCCCGGTTATTTTGTATTATTTTGTTCATAGCGTTTTATGTTGTTTTCTTTATGCAAAGATGAAGCATTTTTTTGAGATAAACAAATTTTTGCTTTCATTAAATGAAATTTATTTATCAAAATATGAAAAAAGTAAATATATTTGCTCAAAACAAACAACTATGACTAAAAATGAATTAATCGGAGCCAAAATAAAATCAATTAGAGAGCGTAAAAATTTTTATTAGAAGATATGGCTATTAAGCTTAATACATCGGTGCCTTCTTATTGTAGGATTGAAAATGGCAAAGTGAATATTACAATTGAAATTTTATATGCTATTGTTGAAGTGCTAGAAACGGATTTATATGAAATTTTTAGTTTAGAAAAAAATATTTCAAATTCTAACAATGTAGATAATGTATTAACTCAGATTGGAACAAATCATAGTTTAACAATTAATTTGCAAAAAGATGAATTTGAAAAATTTATTGAAGTTTTAAAACCAAGAAATTAAAATAATATTTGAAATAGCTATTTTTCATCCATCACAATTCGAAATCCAATATCGAAGCGTTTGGATTGAATATTATGGGTTTCAAAATTCTTTATGCGGCATTTCCAAGGCATATTCTGGACACTACCTCCTTTGCAAACGCCTTTTTTGCGGCCATGATTTTCGCACCATTCCCATACATTTCCGCTCATGTCATAAATGCCCCATTGGTTTGGTTTTAGTTTGCCTACCGATTGAGGTATTAAATTTCCATTATTGTAGCTCCAGCCATATTCATCCAATTGATTCGAGCCCGAAAACGTCGTATTTTGTTCTGCCATAGCGGCAAATTCCCATTCGTCGGCGTTGGGTAAGCGCGCCCCAACATACTCGCAAAAAGCCACCGCATCCTCCCAACTCACACCAGTGATAGGTTTATCAAACATTGCAGGATTGATTCTTTTGTCGATATAAGTAGCATTTTTCCCACCCTTAATATAATATATCGAATTGGAATCTAACCACTCCGGATAATGACTTTTTGTTTTAAAACAATAAGCTAAATATTCCGAAATGGTAATTTCATATTTGCTCATTTTCCAACTTTTGCCAGGAATTGAAACCATTTCAATCGATTTAATATAATCCATCGGATCAAAACTACTTTTTTTACCTAATGGGTCTAAATTGTTGACTTCGGGGCAACCAAACAAATTTAGTGGACCCGACTCATTTGGGCATTTATCGTATCGATCAGGAATTCCATCTTCGTCTTTGTCGTCATTGGTGTTGAATTTTTGCTGCATATCATTTTGCTGCTCCATGATCTCGCGTTCGCTAAGTTGACGAATTTGGCCTATTAAAAAGCTAGAAGAAAATAAACAAAATAAGTATACAACAAACCGCATCATGAAAAAAAATATTTAAACAAAAATATTGAAATTATGCATTTTTACAATTCTTTTTTGATTTTTGAAACTATATTTGTACTTTTAATTAAATAAATTAAAGTTATCCGAAACATAAATAAATTCAAATCTTTTTGGCACAAAAATAAAAAGACGATACTTTCGATATTCAAAGTCATTTTATTTGTCATTTTAGCATATAATTTATATCAAAAATTTACACACGATAGCTTTATTAAAGCCATTGATGAATTTAAAACCGCATTCTCAATCTCCAAATTGCACTATTTGCTTTTAGCTATAGCGCTCACCTTTGTAAATTGGGGTTTAGAAACATTAAAATTTTATACCACGATCCAACGCGTTCAAAAACTTTCATACTTTACGGCCTATCGAGGCATTTTATATGGAAATGCGCTTAATTTAATTCTCCCAGCCAGTATTGGCGAACTTACGGGGCGCCCTTTGGTCTTAAAAGAAGCTAATCGTGCTCAAGGAAGCGGTGTAGCGTATTATGTGTCTATTGTTCAAAAAGTAGCTTCACCCTTTGTTGGCTTATGTTTTTTTGCATTAGCGGCTTATATGGGTTTTGTAAATAACAAACCCTTTACACTTTTCGGTTTTTCCATTTCTATATTTCTTGGTATTATTGTCATTTCAATCATAGATTTACTTTTTTGGGCATATCTCTTTTTTAAGCCAAAAAGCATTTTACATCTTTTAGAAAAAATAAAATTTCTAGAAAATATTTTCAAAAAAATCGAACATGCGTTAGATTTTTCAAATGCAGTTAAATGGAAATTAGTCGCTATAGGAGCGTCTCGTTTTTTTGTGTTTGTTACCCAATATTGGATTCTAACCTTTTTATTTTTTAATGATTTTCCGCATTTTGAGTTTTATGTTTTAAGTGGCGTTTACTTTTTAGCCCAATTTGTAATTCCTTCTTTAGGCGTTTCCGATATTATGCTTCGCGCTACTTTAGTTTCTATTGTATTTGAAAATCACATCGAAGGCCACATCGTACAATTACTAGCCATCAATATTTTGATTTGGATTATCAACGTTCTGATTCCATCGCTTTTTGGATTTTGGCTCATGCGCAAAAAGATTGTGTAGAGATAAAAGGCTTTTTTATCATAGAAAAGTTTTAAAATTTGGGCGCTTTTTCGTGCTATTCACTATATCTCTTCCGCTTCGCTCCAGAGGATGCCGCTACTATCACGAGCGCAACGGGGGAATGTAAGCTATTGCATAAATTAAAAAAAGCCGTAAATGTTTAGACAAATCCCAATTTTTTGTTTTTTACTTCTTCCCTCGCTCAATTCCCATTCCAAATAGCGCTAGGTCATATTTTATAGGGTCTATTGGATCAAGTTGTTTTAAGAAATTGGTAATTTTGATTGCGGTATTCCAATTGGGCTTTTCATTTTCTTCAATAATGCTTAGTTTTATAGCGGTATTAATCACATGAACGTCCAAAGGAATCACTAATTGATTCGTTGAAATCGTTTTCCAAATTCCAAAATCAATAGCATCTTTTCGGGTCATCCATCGTAAATACATGCAGAGTCTCTTGGCCGCGGCACCTTTTGCAGGGTTTGGAATGTGTTTTATGGTGCGGTCGGGGATTGGTAAAAGTGCTTTAAGATAATTGTTAAAATAATTAAGATGATTAAATATATCAGCTTCGTTGGTAAATAATGAACCTCCAAAGGCATATTCCAATGAATCATATTTTTGAAAATGTAGTTGAAAACATTTCAAAAAGTATTCCAAATCAATAAATTGAAAGGTGCGATGTTTGAAATCAACAAGTTTTTGAAGTTCAGTGGATGATGCATTTTTTATAAAATCAAAAGGCGAATTGTCCATAAGTTCCATCAAAAGTGTTGTTTTATTGATGATGATATCGCGGCGTCCCCAAGCAAAAATAGCGGCAAAAAATCCTGCAATTTCTATATCTTGTTGTTTTTTAAATCGATAGGGAATTTGAATAGGGTCTTCTTCGATAAATTCCGAGACGGCATATTTTTCATATTGCGCCTCCAAAAAGTTTTTTATAATAATTTCTGATTCCAAATCTTAAAAGAAAATTCGTGTACCTAAACATAAACCTACCGAACTGATTGAAAAATTTGTTGAAATCAACTTAGAAGGCTCATTGGGGTCCGTTGGGGCGTTATAGTCGATTTTATCTACAAAGCTTATATAACGCTCGGAATTTGTTAAAATCCTAACATTAACTGCATTTCCGTCAATAGATGCCGCCTCGAGGCTACCCGTACTTGGAGAAAAATTAGCCATACTGTAGCTCATTTCAGAAAATAAATTAATGTTCTCAGAAAGTGGAATGGAAACACCTAAAGCAGAATAAAAACCAAAAGACAAGCCTCCCGTAAACTTATATTTACTGATTCGATTCTCATTCGTATTTCTGGTTAAGTATTCCATATTAGTTTCGTTTGAAGTTATCAAAAGGCCAAACTTTGCATATGGGTTAATGAATTCTAAACCGGGGTTGATAAGTATTGAAGGAGTAAATTGTATCGAGTTATTTTGAACACTAGCTTCAATGGTTCTAACATTATTGTTGTCCAGAAAATTTACTTTATTCCCTTGTTGGTAATTGATTCCAAGTTCAACACCGACATTATCTGAAATTAAAAACCCCATTAAAATACCACCTCTAAAGCCGCCTCCAAGCGTAAATGATTTTTTTTCTTCAAAATTGTTGTTAAAGTTTACAAGAAAATCCACATTTGTAGGATTCGTTTGAAAATGAAATCCTGTTTGTGCGCCGATGTATAAATTTCCCTGACTACTTAAATTTGAATAAATTAAAAGAGTTAAAATGGTGTAAAATTGGTTTTTTTTCATATGATTCGCTTTAATTGATAATGTTTCAACAAAAATACAATAACATTTTGAAATACCCTCAAAAATTCTTAATTTGTATTGTTTTTTTTTTGTTATTATTGCACTCAGAAATTAAGTTATGGACGCCAAATTTAATCTATCAAATAAGAAAAAAGTAGTTACAAATCCTAAGATGAGTTTCATCGAAAGTCTTTATTTGCCAGCAATTTTTAATGGTATGATGATTACGATCAGCCATTTATTCAAAAGAAAAGCTACGGTGCAATATC
The DNA here is from genome assembly GCA_017495115.1 of Chitinophagaceae bacterium. Taxonomy (GTDB): domain Bacteria; phylum Bacteroidota; class Bacteroidia; order Chitinophagales; family JADJOU01; genus CHPMRC01. The sequence continues at coordinate 111,769 of JAFEIJ010000045.1, forward strand.
CTGAAGAAACGCGCCCAATAGCCGATATCTACAGAGGAAAGCATGTTCTAAAAAGAGATGAAAATGGCGCAGAGCGTTGCACCGCTTGCGGACTTTGTGCTTTGGCTTGTCCTGCGGAAGCCATTACAATGGTAGCTGCGGAGCGCAAATCAGATGAAAAACATCTTTATCGTGAAGAAAAGTATGCCGAAACATACGAAATTAATATGCTGCGTTGTATTTATTGTGGTCTTTGCGAAGAGGCTTGTCCAAAAGAAGCGATTTTCTTAACTAAAGAAATCGTTGATCCAGAGTATATGCGCATGGACTTCGTTTATGGAAAAGATAAATTGGTTGAGTCACTTCAAATTGATCAAAGGATCGATGTTACCGTGCGCCAAACGGAGGAAGTTTTAGAATTTAAAACGATTGAAGGCCCTAAACATAATAAACTTTACGAATCAATTCATTCATAATTACTACAATTAATGGAAATCCAAAATATTATTTTTATCATACTGTCTGCACTCACATTGATGTGTGCGCTTGGAGTTGTTTTTTCTAAAAATCCAATTCACAGCGGATTGTTATTAGTTTTAACTATGTTTTCAATTTCAGGGCATTATTTGTTGTTGCATGCTCAGTTTGTAGCTATTGTTAATATTATTGTTTATGCTGGAGCGGTTATGGTTTTATTGCTTTTTGTATTAATGCTTTTAAACTTAAATAAAGATAACGAACCACAAAAATCAATTATGGTGAAAATAATTGGAACGCTTTCGGCTGGAGGTATTATGATTTCATTGGTTGCAGTAAGTAAGATTTTTTTAGTTCAAAAAAGTATGCAAGGGCGACCTATAGCTGAAGATTTTGGTTATGTAAAATCACTCGGTGCATTGTTATTTACAGATTATATATTGCCCTTTGAGTTGGCTTCTATTTTGTTTTTAGCCGCAATTGTTGGAGCTGTATTTTTAGGAACTCGAAGTGTAGAAAATAAATAAATCAAAAAAACGAAAAAAGTTAATCGATATGGATTTAATAGGATATGAAAATTATTTTTGGTTAAGTACGGCGCTTTTTAGTATCGGTATTTTAGGCATTTTAATACGACGAAATATGATTATACTATTAATGTGTATTGAGATTATGCTGAATGCAGCAAATTTAATGTTTATTGCTTTTGCTTATAAATGGGGAAATATGGACGGTCATATTTTCGTCTTCTTCTCTATGCTTGTTGCTGCAGCCGAAGCAGCTGTTGGTTTAGCTTTGATGGTTTTAATTTACCGAAAATTTAAAACGGTTGATATCAGTTATCTTGATAAATTGAAATTTTAATTATTTGTTTTCTAAAATTATATAAAGAAAGAATTTCCTTCATCTCATTAATATATATTCAAATATGAATCACCTTTTAGTTGTTTTAGTTGTTTTTTCTCCACTTGTTGGGTTTTTAATTAATGGCATATTAGGAAAAAAACTGCCAGAGAAACTTTCGGGTGCGCTTGGAACGTTGGCGGTATTGATTTCTTTTGTATCCAGTATATTATTATGGAATCATGTAAGTATTCACGGAGGTTTTGAAACGGTTTTATTTAATTGGTTAGCCATTGACACTTTAGTTTTAGACTTTGGTTTTCGTGTTGACGCTCTGAGTATTTGGATGATGCTTATCATTTCTGGAATCGGGACGCTCATTCATTTGTATTCGATTGGCTATATGCATGGAGATAAAGGATTTTCAAGATTTTTTGCTTATCTTAATTTATTTGTTTTTTCCATGTTTTTATTAGTAATGGGAAATAACCTTGTTGTATTATTCTTTGGATGGGAAGGCGTTGGATTGTGTTCATATTTATTAATCGGTTTTTGGTACCATAATGTAGCTTACGGTCATGCGGCACGAAAAGCTTTTATTATGAATCGTATTGGAGATTTAGGTTTGTTATTAGGCATATTTTTGATATTTAAAGTTTTTGGAACGCTACATTTGGCTACAATTGCCGAATTGGCAAGTGCCAATTTAGTCCAGCCTCAAATTATTAATTGGATTACCTTTTTATTATTTATCGGAGCTATGGGTAAAAGTGCTCAGATTCCACTTTTTACTTGGCTTCCAGATGCAATGGCAGGGCCAACGCCAGTTTCGGCCTTAATTCATGCGGCTACAATGGTTACGGCAGGTATTTATTTAGTCGTTCGTAATGCCAATTTGTATCAAATTGCTACCTTAACTACCCAAATTATTTTAATTATCGGTTTGGCCACGTCTATTCTAGCAGCTTTAATTGGTTTGTATCAAAATGATATTAAAAAAGTGTTGGCTTACAGTACCGTTTCGCAGCTTGGTTTAATGTTTGTTGCTTTAGGTGTTGGGGCATATAGTACCGCTATGTTTCATCTTACAACCCATGCATTTTTCAAAGCCTTATTGTTTCTAGGCGCAGGAAGTGTAATACACGCAATGGGCGGCGAACAAAATATTTCCTTTATGGGCGGATTAAAAAATAAAATAAAAACGACTCATATTACATTTCTTATCGGAACTTTAGCTATCATTGGGTTTCCGCTTTTCTCCGGATTCTTTTCTAAAGATGAAATTCTAGAAAAAGTATTTGAATATTCTCCAATTGCTTGGGGTTTTACCTTGTTTAGTGCAGCGTTGACGGCTATTTATATGTTACGTTTGTATTTTGTGGTGTTTTTAGGCAATTTTAGAGGTTCTGAAACTCAAAAAGCAAATTTACACGAAAGTCCAATTTCAATGACACTGCCATTGATGATTTTAGCATTGCTTTCACTTTTTGGTGGGGTATTAAATTTACCACATTTCTTACCAGAAAATATGTCCCAGTTTTTATCGCATTGGATCGCTTCAATTCCTTCAATGCAATTTATGGCACCATCTTCTCACGAACATCATTTGTCGCAAACTATAATTTTTGGTTTAATGGGACTTGCTATTGTTTTAGTTTTGGTTTTATTATTTTTGGTTTATCGTTTTTATGCATCGCGTCAATTTAATATTTTACCGAATCAATCAAGGTTTTCAAAATTAGGAGAAAACAAATTTTTTGTAGACGAAATATATAATCATTTATTTGTAAAACAAATCGAATCTCGTAGTGAATTTTTGTATAAAGTATTTGAGAAAAAAGCAGTGAAGCCTTTCATCATGCTTTTCCCTCGGATTTTTGGTCAATTAGGAAAAGTTTTCCAAAGAGTACAAGATGGCAATGTAGAAAATTATTTACTTTATTTTGTACTAGGAATTATTAGTTTTATTTTGTTAATATTATTGTAATCTTTGTTATTTTCACGTTTATAAATTAGAACAAAAAGTATGGCACTTATTTTATTTATACCACTTATAGTTTCAATAATTTGTTTTTTATTACCTACAAAATGGGTTAAAGATTTTGCTTTAGCATTTTCTACCACTTTTTTTGCTTATATAATTTATTTACTTTTTACGGATTTTAATCCTCAAAATGATTTTCATTATACGTTTCAAAATTTAGGTATTCGTTCTTTAGGGGCTCAATTTACCTTTGGTTTGGATGGATTGGGAATGCTCATGGTTGCATTGACTAATTTTGTAGTGATGTATGTGAATATTATGGCTACTAAAAAAGGCTACAGCAGTCGTTTTTATGGCTTGGTATTTTTAATGCAATTTGCTTTGATAGGAGTTTTTAGTTGTTTGAGCGCTTTTTTCTTTTATGTTTTTTGGGAGTTGGCTTTAATTCCAATCTATCTTATTCTTTTGTTTTGGGGTACGGGCAAAAATCGTAAAGAAACATTTATTACTTTTTTTGTTTATACATTTGTAGGGAGTTTATTGATTCTAGGAGGATTTATATTTTTTCATATTGAAGCAAAAATGGGAGATTATGATGGTTTCCAATACTTAAATATGGTTACTCGAAATTTAGAAGGATATAATGCGCTCATTTTTTCTACGTTAATGATTATAGGGTTTGGGGTTAAAATTCCAATTTTCCCTTTGCATTCTTGGCAAGCTCAAACTTATAAAAAAGCACCAATCGAAGGTACTATTTTATTATCAGCGATCATGCTTAAAATGGGAATTTATGGTATATTCCGTTGGGTATTACCATTTTTAGATTTAAAGCATACTATTGTTCAAGAAATTACGATTATCCTTTCTGTAATTGGAGTATTGTATGGCGCCATAATTGCTTTGAGAAGAAATGATTTAAAGTTAATTGCTGCTTTTTCTTCTTTGTCTCACGTAGGTTTAATCACTGCAGGTTTGCTTACTGCAAATATTTATGGTATGCAAGGTGCCGTGATTCAAATGGTGGTTCATGGAATTAATGTGCTTGGATTATTTTACATTATTGATATAATTCAAAAACAAACGGGTACAAGAAATATTCAGAATTTGGGAGGCATTGCGTCAAAAGCGCCTATTTTTTCAATTTTATCTTTAATTATAATTCTTGGTACGATTAGTGTTCCGCTTACAAATGGATTTCCAGGTGAAATGTTACTTTTGTTTTCATTGTATTTGTATAAGCCTGTTTTAGCGGTCATAGCAGGATTAACTATCATTTTTGGAGCGGCGTATATGCTTCGTATTTATCAGCTTACGTTTTTTAGAGAAGTTTCTGTAGAAACAGAAGATTTTAAAGAAATTTCAATTTCTCAAATGTTTGCCCTTGGTTTTATTGCTTTTTTAGTAATTGCTATTGGGTTATTTCCTCAATACATTCTAGATATCAGCTACATTACTTGTACGCATCTAAAAAATCTTTTAGCAACTCGACTTTAGTTCTTAATCATTTTACCCAGTTATATTTAGTTAACTTTTATCTCCTTCGCAGATAGTTAAGTCTTGTTTAACTAAATGTAGTATTTTCTTTTAAAATGGATGAATTCGAATTTAGTCTTTTATCCATTTCCTCAACCTATTTATTTCTTTTTTTTAAAAAATATTGAGGCAAAGGTATTTTTAAGTACGTTAAAGGTCATTTTTTTTACTTTAAGTAAGAAAATATTATTTTTTTTCATTTTGGCATGACTATTGATATTCGTAATAGTGTTATGTTTTTAATATATTAAAAATGAAAAATAGTTTAATTGCAATTAGTTTTTTTGTGACTTTATTTACGGATATAAGTGCTCAAAATCTCGGAATTAAAATTCATAAAGAAGGCGCGATGATGATTCATGGTGGCGATAAAAGTATAGTAGGTCAAAATGATCCAAATAATGCGGATGTGGTTCGTGTTTTAGGAGATGTAGAAATCGGTAATTTAAACGATACCGTTACGGCTTCTTTAGGTGCTCAAAAAAAAGGTGAATTAATCATCGAAGGTAATTTGATTCGTAATTCAAATGGAAAAGCTATTTTTGATTCCAGTGATGTTATTTTCCCTGTTTTAGCATCTAATCAACAAATATTAGGTGGCTTTGAATCAAAAGGTTCCAACCAATTTTTTAATATTATTTCAAATAAAAATAGTGGCGTTCGTTTAGAAATGGATTCAAACGTAGCCTTGAAAAATAATTTTATTTTTCAAGGAAATGGTTATGTTAGAACCGGTTTAGCTTCTTTTGATAATGGAGAACTTTATGCAGCAAAGTTAATTATAGAAAATTCAAAAAATGATGCCTTAGTAGGAGCTTCAAATTCTTCGGGAGATAAAAATAATATCGTAGAAGGACAATTGGAATGGAATACAAAATCAGATGTAGAGTATACGTTTCCTATTTCTATTGATCCAAGTGAGCCACTAGGTGGTGCTCAGTTAGTTAAAGTTAAGCCAAATGTGTCTTCGGGAGGTTCTATTTTAGCTTCATTTAATAGAAATATAGGAGGTGTATTTTCGGCTAAAGATATAAATTGCGCTACTTTAGAAGCGAAAGAAATAATTAATCATGGATGGTGGAACTTAAGTAATGCCAAAAATGATATTACTAATTTTAATGTTTCGGTATTGGCATTTAATCCTCAAAATATTCAACTTGGTGATTTATTTACACTGGCTAAGAAAGGCAATAATGCTCCAATTTTGGATTATAAATTAGAAGGAACCGATCCTAATGGATGCAATGGTACTTCAATTTCAGGATTTATTTCAAGAGAAGGCTATACTAGTTTTTCCGATTTTGCAATAGCAAAATTAACCACGGTATCTAACAATGTTTTACCTAATTATATTAGTCCTAACGGTGACGGGAAAAATGACGTATGGAATATTGATGTAGTTAAAAGAATTTATCCTAATTTAGAAGTGGCTATTTATAATCGTTGGGGAAATATGGTTTATCGTAGTAATGGTGTTTATAACAACGATTGGAGAGGAAATCATCATGATGGAGAAGATTTGCCAGATGGCGTTTATTACTATATTATTCATCTTGATAAAAATACCGAATTAACGAAAACAGGATTTGTTCAAGTAATGAGACACTAAAAATCATTTTTTTAATATTTTTATTTGGGGCCGAAATCTAGTATTTCGGCTTTTTTTATTACTTTTGCCAATAATTTATCTTTTTTTACGTTTATCCTTTTAAATCTAATATTAATGTTTAGCCCTCGTTTTATATTTTTTATATTAATTATATTTGGTATTTATTCTTGTAACCAAAATGAATTTAATAACCCATCGGTTAAGTCTGTTTCAATAAAAATCAATAGGTTTGATAACGATTTAGAAAATTTTGACTGTTCGAAATGGGATAGTTCGGAAGCAAAAATGGTAAATTCATACGGAGATATTTATTCGTTTTATATCGAAACCTTGTTAGGAATTGGCGCTTTTTCACCAAAAACACATCCACAATATTATAAAAATCTATTTTGCGATTTTTTAAAAGGCGAATATAAAGCCATGAGCGACACGACCAACAAATATATTGAACCCCACATAACAGAAATAGAAAAAGAACTATCATCGGCTTATAGCCTTTTTTTACATCATTTTCCTAAAAAGAAGAAACCTACGGTTTATAGTTTTTTTATCTCTCCGATGGGCGCCAATCCATCGCCAGCTTTTTCATATGGAAATGACACGATTGGTATCAATTGGTTTAATTATTACGGAAAATCATTTTCGTTATATCCTGCTGTTTCTCAGGGTTTAAATTATACGATCGAATGGAATCAACGAAGTTATATAACAAGAAATGTCCTATTGGTGGAATATAACTTACTATCCGAAAATAATGAAACCTACGATGAGTTAATATATAATATGATCGAACAAGGTAAAAAGTTTTATATCATTAAGCAATTTTTACCAAAGACGGCTCCCGAAATTATTTTTGGATATACACCTAGTCAGTTTAAATGGTGCGAAGAAAATGAATTGCAAATTTGGTCTTATTTTATCGATAATAAACTTTTATATAGTCTAGATATTATGGATGTCAAACGATATGCTTATGAAGGGCCAACTACGCCAGGAATGCCATCTGAAAGTCCAGGTATGGTGGGTGCATATATTGGATATTGTATTGTAGATGCTTATATGAATAATAATAAAATGACTTTGGAACAATTAGTTGCTTTTGATCCTAAAATAATTTATAAAAAATCAGGTTATAATCCTAAAAAGTAATTCGAAATTTAGTGTATTATTTTTACGTTGTTTTTTTAATCTTATGGATTCATACTACAACGTTGTCCGCCCAAAAAACAAATTTTTCCAATTTAAGAGTAATTACTTTGGAAATACCTGCTACAGATACGACTTTTCAATTAGATACACTTTCTATAATCCCCTCTTCTTTTCAAGTTTTTGAGTCGGGAGAATTAATTTCAATAGATTCTTTTAATATTGACTTTGCCTCGGCATTTATAACGTTTAAAAGTAGCGTTAATAAAAAAATATGGATTAAATATCGCGTGTATCCATATTTATTTTCAAAATGGACCGACAAAAATCCAATTCTTTTTAAATCATATGAAGGCGTAGCTTCTTCCAATCCGAATCAAGCAGAAAATAAAGTCATTTATACGCTTCAGAAAAAAAATACAACACTACTCCAAATGGACGGCATTGCATATAATGGCTCTTTTTTTCGTGGCGTAACGGTGGGTAACAATCAAGATTTAGCTTTGCATTCGGGTTTTAATATGAGTCTTAATGGTAAATTACCCAATGGCATTGAAGTAGCAGCCAGTATTACCGATGCGAATATTCCAATACAGCCCGAGGGAAATTCAGCTTCTATTCAAGAGTTTGACCGTATTTTTATTCATCTCAAAAAAGATCAACATCGGCTTACTTTAGGAGATTTTGATATCAAAGAAATCAATCCGTCTTATTTTTTGAAATTTGACCGAAAACTGCAAGGAATTCAAGCTAAAACTAGATTCAATTTTGACTCGACAAAGCAATTAGAATTAGGCGTAACAGCAGCAGTTACGCGAGGTCTTTTTGCTCGAAATATAATTGCTCCAACAGAGAATAATCAAGGCCCTTATCGTTTGATTGGTAACGGTGGCGAAACATTTATTGTTATCATTGCAGGAACCGAAAGGGTTTTTATTAATGGGCAATTAATGCAACGCGGCGCCGATCTTGATTATGTCATTAATTATAATTTAGGCGAAATAGTCTTTACACCTAAGCGATTAATCACGCAGGATTTACGAATTATCGTTGAATTTCAATATTCTGACCGAAATTATTTTAGATATACTTTAGAATCTCAAGCGCAATATCAGTCTAAAAAATTTACAGCGTATTCACAAATATATTTAGAGAAAGATGACCAAAATCAGCCGTTGTCACAAAATTTAAATGCCTCACAAATTGAAGTTTTAAAACGAATTGGTAACGATATTGATAGCGCATTTATTTCATCAGAACGCAATGTGATTTGGGAGCCCAATAGGGTATTTTATTTTAAAAAAGACACGGTTGTTCAAGGAAATAGGTATTCAAATATTTATGAATGGGCAACGCGTCCGGTCGATTCGCCGTTGCAGGTAGTTTTTACTTTGGTGGGCGCCAATCAAGGAAATTATAAATTGAAAGCGACCAATGCCAATGGCGCCGTTTATGAATGGGTTACCCCGATTCAAAATGTGCCACAAGGTAGCTTTGAGCCCATTTTAAAAGTAGCAACACCAAAACAACACCTTCAGACGATTTTAGGCATGTCGTATCAAATCAATCCAAATTGGAAAACTTCTGCCGAATTTTCTATGACCCAGCATGATTTAAATTTGTATAGCGATGTTGATAATCATCAAAATTTAGGTTTTGCTTCTATAATTCAATCGGATTATGAAAAGAAATTTCAAAAATCGCAAAAAATTCGATTTAAAATTCAAAATGAATATTCTTCCGCTAACTTTAGTCCTGTTACACGTTATCGAAATCTTGAATTTAATCGAGATTGGGGTTTGAACTTAAATACACGCAATGCCGGATTTCAAAACATTTCGAGTTTAATACTTCAATATAACAACTCGTGGTTGATGTCGAGTTATCAATTAAATTATTTTAAAACAGAAGGCTTTTTTGAAGGTTTACAACATATTTTAGAACATAAAATGCAATATAAACGATGGGAATGGCATCAGAAAATTGAATACATTCAAAGTGAATTTCTCGATTCGTCGACAACTTTCTTTAGGCCTCAAGGTCAATTGAAGTTCTTTTTAGATACGTCAAAAAAATGGATGTTTTCTGCAGGTATATTCTTTGAACAGCGTATTAATGATAATAAAACCTTGCAAATACGTTCGCCAAACAGTTTTTATTGGCAAAATTATTATTTTCAGTTCGGTTCGGCGCCACAATTGCCCAATCGAACCTTGTTTGAATATACCTATCGAACCGAAAAAGGGGTTGAGCGTAATCAATTTTCGGACCCACAGATTACGTCCCATACGTTTAAATGGACGGGGGCTTTCGAAAAATCATTTCAACACCAATTTCGTTATTTACTCAGTTACCGAAATTTTAAATCACAGTTTAATGCAAATAATAATGAGTTGATGCATAATTATATGGGTCGTTTGGACTATAGCGGACAATTTTTTAGAGGATTCGTTCGGCTCAATAATATTTATGAACTCAAAGCAGGGCGTGAGCAGAAAACGCAAATTACATATGTTCGTGCGCCTAACGGTTATGGAACCCACGCTTGGAATGATATTAACAACAATGGGATTTTTGAACTGGATGAAGCCTATGTTTCGCCTTTTCCGCTCGAAAATCGTTATATTCGTTTTTATACCGTATTGCCAGAATTTATTCCTGCTAACGAAATGACCATGTCTCCTTTTTTGTGGATACAACCCAAAGCGCTTTGGTTTAATGCATCAGGAATTCGGAAATGGATGTCGAAATTAAGTTATCAATTGCGTATGGATTTGATGCGAAAACAATTGGCGCAGTCGAGTGTTTCGCTTTTTGAATATATGAATCCTGTATCGGATGTTTTGGGACGCGAAGTTGTGTCGTCGCGCTCCAATATTTTTCAACAATTGTCATTTCAAAAAAATGAATCGGATTTTGGAATAGACCTCGAATATGCCTACTTGGATCTCAAGAATTTGATGACCAACGGTTTTGATGCGTCGCAAAGCAAGGCTTGGCTTTTGAAAATTCGGAAAGATTTGGGCACTCGATGGGGGCTTTTGAGCAAGCTTGGGCATGCGGTCAAAAAAAACCAAAGTGATTTTTTTGCCGAACGAAACTACGGTTTTGTGCATAACCAAGTCGAGCAATCTTTAAAGTGGCAAGCAACTAAAAATATGACGCTAAATTTAAATGCAATGTATTGGTTTAAATCTACGGGGAATCAATATAGCATCAACCGTCAAGCGGATTTAGAATGGGTTATTGCACGAAAAAATAGTGCGGTTTTTGAAATTAAAAGTTCTATTTTGAGGCTTGATTACCAATTTACAAAGCCAAATCCACAAGTAGAATTAGCGATGCTCAACGGATTGCAACCCGGAACGAATTTGATAACCACCATCAATATTGGTCAAAAATTAAGCGACATGCTCCAGCTCAATATTATTTACAACGGCCGATATAACACCCGAAATGACCTTTTTATTCATAACGCCAATATGGAAGTGAGGGCGTTGTTTTAAATTTTAGGTTTTAGGAGTTAGTAATTAGGGATTAGGGGTTAGATAAAAGATTTGGCTAAATAATTACCCCCTTTTCGTCCTTCCCGAATTTTTGCAACCAAAACGGCAATATAAAACCACTTGATTTATTCAAAAATATCGGGAATCTCTTGAAAAACAGTAATTTGTGACCAGTGATTTGAAAGTTTTAGGTTTTAGGAATTAGGAGTTAGGGATTAGGAGTTAGATAATAGATTTGGCTAAATAATTACCCCCTTTGCGTTCCCGAATTCCCGAATCGTTCCTATCGGGACAGGCACTTCGTCTCGGGACTTTCAGCCTTCCCGAATTTTTGCAACCAAAACCGCAATATAAAACCAATTAATTTAATCAAAAATATCGGGAATCTTATGAAACACAGTAATTTTTGATTTGAAGTTTTTAGGGTTTAGTCTTTAGAAATAAACCTTAAATTTTTAATACTTCTTTTTATATTTGCAAGGTTTAAATCCAAAAAAAAAGCAGATTTTGATAGATACAAAATGTAAGAAAATATGCAAAACAACGAACTATTAAATTATCAGCCTTTTTTGAAAGAAATTCTTTCAAAAATTCAGATGGCGCGTTACGAAATGTTAAAAACCGTTAGTAAAGAAACGGTAAAATTGTATTGGGAAATTGGCAAATCCGTAAGCGAAAAAGTAAAAAGTGAAAAATGGGGAAAATCTATTGTAGAGCATCTCTCCAAAGATTTACAAACCGAGCATCCGGGTATTAGAGGATTTTCGGCCAGGAATATCTGGAATATGAAAAACTTTTATGAGTTTTATGCTCAAAATGAAAAACTGCAACCACTGGTTGCAGAAATAGGATGGACACAAAACTGTCTTATTTTAGAAAAATGCAAAGATTCACTTCATATCGAATATTATCTTCGAAAAACCAAATAAAAGAACCTAATCATAATTCCACAATAGGAATCATTTTGTGCAGAGACAAAGATAGATTGATGGTAGAGTATATGCTTGCCAATAGTCAAGACCCCTTAGGTGTAGCCACCTTTAACAAATATAACGAACTTCCCGAAAACTATGCAAAATACCTGCCAAGTGAAGAAGAAATTATAAAGCGATTAGGGAATGTTTCAAATAAATAAAATAAGGCGTTAATATGAAACTAATCCTTCCAAAACGTCAACTTTTGACGTGTGATTTCTTATTTTTGCTATTTTACCAATCTTACATATAAAATTTTAAAACTAAATTTTTTTATTTGCGAAATACATTAATGAAATTAAGCGTAAATCCAAGAAAGTATTAGAACCTATTTAACCTAAAATAATCATTTCAGAAACTTTTATCTAAATGAAAGAAATTAATAACGCAAATATCGATTTTGAGCGGATACTCGTATTAATACAAGAGGCTCGTAGTCGTATATATACCAAGGCAAATGCTGAATTAGTGTTGCTTTATTTTAATGTAGGCAAGGTCGTTTCTCAAAAAGTAGATGCAGGCAATTGGGGCGAGAATACGGTGCAAGAATTAGCCAATTTTATTGCTGCCAAACAGCCCGAACTTTCGGGCTTTAATCGTAGGGGCTTGTATAGAATGAAACAATTTTATGAAACCTACTCAAATCCTGAGTTTGTGTTAATAGTGTTTACACAATTACAAATGGCTGAAAATGATCAAAATGCAAAAGTGTCCGAACTTGGGATACTTTTACAAAACTATAATGTGTCCTAGCTTGGGACACTTTATAACGAACAAATAGAAGAAAGCATTAAACAAAATTTGTTAGCAAAAATTAGTTGGTCTAATCATAGATTAATACTTTCAAAAACCAAAAGTAATGAAGAAAAGATATTTTATATAATGCTTTCAATAAAAGAAAATTACAGTAGTACTGAATTGGAACGAATATTAAATACAGCAACTTACGAAAGAACAATGATGAGTAATCAATTTGTTTCTTCAATAAAATCTCATTTACCCCAAAACCTTTTTAAAGACCCATATGTTTTTGAATTTTTAAACCTACCTGATCGTCATAGCGAAAAAGATTTTGAAAAAGCGATAACGCTCAACCTGCAAAAATTTATATAAAATTAATCCTCCCAAAACGTCAAGTTGTGACGTGAATTTCCTTATTTTTGCTATTAGAAATAAAAAAGATGATTTTTTTGAAAAAATTAAAAGGAATATGAAATAAAATGATGCCACGTTTGCTAAAAATGTTTCCGTTTAGTCGTGTTTTTTGAACGTTTATTTATGCTTAACAAAAATTAACATAAGCCGACTTGCTTCTAAAAATAATTATTATATTTTTGTCATGTTTTAGATGAAAGCAAAATAATGTAAACCTGAATTTTCGATTTAGTTTTTTTGAGTTTTGGGTTTCATTTTTTTAATTAAAAAATAAAAATGCTAAATTGGTTCGTGTTTTCAAATAAGATTCATAAGTTTAAAAAGCAATTTGTTTTTTTAATAGTTGTAATTTATAGATTTATTAAAATTACATTTAAATC
>JAFEIJ010000020.1 GCA_017495115.1 Chitinophagaceae bacterium
GTCATAAAAGCTATGGGATATTAAAAAAAAAGTTTTATTATTGCACCGCAAATAAATTCAATAAATATAAATCAAATTAAAATTTAAAACAATGAAAAAAAATCTTTTCTTATTGATTGCAATCTTAAGTTTTGCAACGGTATTCTCTCAAAAAATTGCAACGGTTAATTCTAATGAAGTTGTATTCTCAATGCCTGAAACAAAAACACTTCAAGGTAAATTAGAAGAGAAACAAAAGGAACTAAGTAAGCAACTAGAAGTTATGTATAAAGATTTCCAAACGAAAGCAGACGCTTTAAAAGGTATGGATACAAAAGCAATGAATGCTATTCAAGAAGCTAAAATGAAAGAATTGCAAGATTTACAAAAACGTATTGAAAGTTTTGAACAAGCTGCTCAAAAAGAAGTTCAAAAGATGGAACAAGATTTATCTGCTCCTATTATTGAAAAAGCTAAAAAAACAATTGAAGAAATAGCTATCGAAAAAGGATACACACATGTTTTTGATGTTTCGGGCGGAAGCTTAATCGTATTTCCTAAAGGAGACGATATTACAGATTTTGTAAAATCTAAAGTTGGTGCTTCTACACCTTCAACTTCTGCACCTGCACCTAAGAAAAAATAAGTATTTTTCCTATGCATCCCAATATTGATATGCCTATAGGAATTTTTGATAGTGGCATTGGCGGCCTTACGGTTGCCAATGCCATTTCTCATTTATTACCCAATGAAAAATTGGTCTATTTTGGAGATACCGCCCATTTTCCATATGGAGAGAAATCTCAGGAAAGTATTCGGAAATATGCGATTGAAATTTCTGACTTTTTATATCATGATAAAAAATGTAAAGCGATTGTTATTGCTTGTAATACCGCATCCGCTGCAGCATATCAAGAATTAAAAGAAGCCTTTAATCAGAAAATACCCATTATTAATGTTATTGATCCGATGGTAGAGCTTCTTGTTAACTCCAATTTTAGTAAAATTGGTATCATCGCCACAAGAGGAACCATATCTTCTGGAGTTTATCAAGAAAAAATTACACGAAGAAAAAAAGAACAACATTTTGCGGCCTTGGCCACGCCCCTATTAGCCTCAATGATTGAAGAACATTTCTTAAACAATCAAATCAGTCATGCCATTATTCAAAACTATCTTGAAGACCCTATTTTAAACCAAATTGATGCCTTGGTTTTGGCATGTACCCATTATCCACTTATTGAAAAAGAAATAGCGACTTTCTATAATCCTCCAATTACTATTTTAAACTCGGCACGAGTTGTAGCGGATAAATTGGCTTTGATTCTCGAAAAAGAACAACTAAAACAAAATAAAATCAATAATCCTACTCATGAATTTTTCGTATCGGAATTAACTCAAAATTTTAATGACTCTACGCAAATTTTCTTCGGAAAACAAATTGAATTAAAGGAAATTAAACTAAACTATTAAAAAAAACCGATGAAAATTATTCATTTTTCTGACACGCATTTAGGATATTCGTTATACGATAAAACAAATTCAGACGGAAAAAATATACGTGAACAAGATTTTTACAATGCATTTGAGTTTGTTATAGATCAAATTCTTGAAATAAAACCCGATTTAGTTATTCATTCTGGCGACTTTTTTCATAGACCTTCGCCAAGTAACCGAGCACTTTCTTTTGCTCTTGAGCAAGTTTTAAAATTATCCAATAACGGTATTCCATTTGTAATTATTGCAGGAAACCATTCCACTCCGAAAACAAATCTCACAACACCAATTCTTAAAATTTTTGAGAATTTACCCCATGTATATCCAATTTATCAACAAAAATATGAAGTCATTGATTTTGGAGCACTCAAAATACATGGCTTACCACACATAAATGACCCATTGCTTTTTCAAAGCGAAATTGAAAAAATAAATGCCGACCCAAATAAAAAAAATATTTTAATGCTGCATACATCTATTGGTAAGGCGTATATGGAAGATTTATATGGCGATTCGATGTTTCCATCATCAGCTTTTGATCAACTCAATCAATTTGATTATGTAGCACTCGGTCATTGGCATAATTTCCAACGCATCGAAATACTCAAAAATGCTTGGTATTCGGGAAGTATTGAACGATTAAGCGAATCTGAAATAGCTCATAAAAAAGGTTTTTGTTTACTTGACACCAATGATTTTATTCCAAAATTTATTGAAATTCCTACTCGGAAATGGTTCATTTTAGAAATTAAAAATTGTTTTGAAAAAGAGACCGATCAAATTTGGGATTTACTATCCGAATTTAAACAAAAGCAACCTACTCAAGACGCTATTTTATCGATAAAACTAAAAGATTTAAATCCATTTCAATCGCATGATTTTTCAAATTTAGCAATTAAAAAGTTTTTTGAAGAGGCTTTTGAAATTGAAGTGCAACGAAGTTTTTATCAAAAAGAAAGTTTTTTTGCAAAAATGGAATCACAAGATTTTAATAATATAGCCACATTATTTGAAAACTATATCGACTCTAAAGAGGGCCTCTCAAACGCCGAAACACTCAAAGAACTTGCCCGTCCATACTTTATGCAGCTCAATGAGAATAAAGAAAATGGGTAATTTAAACAAATACTACAAAAACACAATCTCTTTTTGATTAAACGCTTTAGTTTCACCATCTTCAAATTTTACGATGAGTTGTCCATTTTGCAAAACATCTTGAATGATTCCATTGGCTATTTCATTATTAAATTGAAATCGTTGTATGACACCATATTGATATAAAATAAGGGTATAAAGCTCTTTTTGAATACTATAAAATGGAGGTTTTAACGTTTGCATTTCACGTTTGATATGCTCAAAAATCAGTTTTATAATTTCTAAAATATTCCAATCGATATCAGGGAAAATTAGCTTTAAAGAGGTCGGATTTGGGAGCGCGTTCGGAAAATCTGTTTCAAGAATATTTAATCCAATTCCAACGATTTCTTTTTCAATAAATTCGCCAATTAACGCATTTTCTATCAAAATACCCCCTAATTTTTTATTGTAATAATATATATCATTAGGCCATTTTATTTTAAGCGGCTGCGTATCTATATTTTGAGTTTTTAATATTTTTGAAAGGGCATTATATACGCCTACAGAAACCGCTTTATTAATTTCGAAATAATGACTAACTGGTATTTTTTGTTGAAATCGCATCGAGAAAAGTGCATTTTTAGACTTCGAACTATACCATTTATTATCCGCTTGCCCCCTTCCATTTGATTGAAATTGAGCGATTACGATATCATAAGGCGTATTTTGATTATTTTTAAAATACAAATTGGTTGAATCAATTTCTTCAAATTCTATAAAATCAAACGTTTCAAGCTCCATTTATTTCAATTCTGATTTTATCTGTATTTTCCATAAATACAACCCATGAATAGCCAATATTAAAAATACTATATATTGCATAGCCGTTGGTATTAAATCTCTGTAAAACATCATTGGAACGAGTATCAAATTACCAATAATCCAAAAATACCAATGCTCAATAAATCGTTTTGCCATCAAATACATTGCTATAAAAAAAATAGTAGCTGAAACAATATCAAAAAACATAAACATCGAAAAGGGTCGTGCTTTAAAAATATCAAAAGGCAAAATTCCCATATATATACTAAAAACAAAAGCAAATGATAGAATGCCGACAAGCACAACTTTTAATATACTTTTGGAATCAAGATGCAGAATTTGAATTTTAGAATCTTTTTGATTTTGATGCCATTCAAACCAACCATAAAAACTCACTAAAGTATAGTAAACTTGAATCACCATTTCTCCATAAATCGTATGTTCATAAAAAATAAAAATATAAAGTAACGTACTGATGATTCCAATCGGATAAACCAAAATATTTTGTTTAGAAGAAAAATAAACACTTACAATACCGCAAATAGCCGCAATCCATTCCAAGCTTTTTAATACATATTCAAAAAAATAATCGTTCAAGAGGGTTTATTTTATAGCAAAAGTATATAAAAAATAGTAAAATGTGGATAAAGAAATAATACAAAATGAATTTAGATTTTTACATTTGCAAAACAAAACCTATTCAATAATACTAAAAAAATTTTCAAGATGTCTTTTGCTCATTTACATTGCCATACTCAATATTCCGTTCTCGATGGTGCCGCAAGTATTGTCGACATGGTTACAAAAGCAAAACTAGACGGAATGCCTGCGGTGGCAATTACCGACCACGGCAATATGTTTGGTGTTTTTGAATTTGTAAATGAGTGCAAAAAACAAGGTGTCAAGCCTATTGTAGGATGTGAGTTCTATATGGTTGAAGATATGCATGTAACCAGTTTTGCAGGAACAGGACGTAAAGACCGAAGATACCACCAGTTACTTTTAGCAAAAAATGCCGAAGGCTATAAAAATTTGTCCATTTTATGTAGTAAAGGATACAAAGAAGGGCTTTTCGGAAAATATCCGAGAATAGATTTGAATTTATTAAAACAACATAAAGAAGGATTGATTGCTACAAGCTGTTGTATAGGAGCGATCATTCCACAAACCATTCTTGAAAAAGGAGAAACGGCTGGGGAAGAGGAATTTAAAAAATGGTTTGAGTTATTTGGCGATGATTTTTATTTAGAATTGCAGCGTCACCAAATCATGAATATCAACAATTCCGGAATCAGTCAAGAAGATTTAAACCAAATTTTGCTCAAGTGGAGTCAGCGCTATAACGTTCCTGCAATATGCACGAATGACAGCCACTATGTAGAACAAGATGATGCGGAAATGCACGACATTCTACTTTGTGTGAATACCAATAATTTTAAAGCGACTCCAATCAAATCAGATGGTGATGAAGAAGGAAGTTCGAGAGAAACCCGTTTTGGATTTCCGAATGATCAATTTTTCTTTAAAAGTACACAAGAAATGCAACAACTTTTTTCGGATGTACCACAAACGGTTGAAAATACGCTTCAAATTGTAGATAAGATTTCCGAATTTAGTTTGATGCGCGATATCATGATGCCCAATTTTGTACTTCCACAAGGCTATGATACCCAACAAGATTTAATGCGAAAACTGGTTTACGATGGTGCTAAACGAAAATATGGTGATATAATCCCTGCCGAAGCTATAGAACGAATTGAATTGGAACTAAAAACCATTTTTGACAGTCGATTTGAAGGATATTTTTTGGTTATCGAAGACTTTTTGAGAGAGGCACGAAAAATGAATGTTTGGGTTGGACCAGGAAGAGGAAGTGCGGCAGGAAGCGTTGTGGCATATTGTTTAGATATTACTTTAGTTGATCCTTTGAAATATGGATTACTTTTTGAGCGTTTTTTAAATCCGGAAAGGGTCAGTTTCCCAGATATTGATATCGATTTTGAAGACGAGGGAAGGCAAAAAGTTTTGGACTATGTGGTTCAAAAATACGGTGCCAATAATGTGTCTCAAATCATTACATTTGGTACCATGAAAGAAAAATCAGCGATTAAAGATGTCGGAAGAGTACTTCAAATTCCTTTGATTGATGTCAATAATATTACGAAGCAAGTACCGGATACCATTACACTAAAAGATATCTTGAATGACGATGTGTATAAAACTAAAAAAAACCAACTAAAACCCGATGAAATTTCGAAAGCCGAAGAGCTTAAATCGATGTATTCAAAAGATCCACAGGTCAAAAAAATCCTAGATTATGCCTTAAAACTAAAAGGAAATATTCGAAATACAGGTGTTCATGCTTGTGGCGTGATTATCGCACCTGAAAATTTAGAGACCCTCATTCCGCTTTCAAAAGCTAAAGAAGGCTTAATGTATGTAACCCAATTTGACAACCGATTTGTAGAAAAAGCGGGTTTACTTAAAATGGACTTTTTAGGACTTAAAACTTTAAATATTCTAAAAAGTGCGGTAGAGTTAATCAAACAAAGACATGGATTTGAACCTAAACTGGATGAAATTCCTTTAGATGATGCCAAAACCTTTGAAATCTTTAAAAAAGGACATACCGATGGTATTTTTCAGTTTGAGAGCCCGGGTATGAAAAAGAGTTTAATTGGTCTGCAACCCGACCGTTTTACCGATTTAATTGCGATGAACGCATTATATCGACCGGGACCTATTGATTATATTCCAAACTATATTGCGCGTAAACATGGAACGGAAGCTATCGAATACGATATTGATGCGAGTAAAGAAATCCTTGAAGAAACCTATGGAATTATGGTTTATCAAGAGCAAGTAATGCAGTTAAGTCAAAAATTAGCGAATTTTACCAAAGGGCAAGCCGATAGTTTGCGAAAAGCAATGGGTAAAAAAGTTAAGGAAGAAATGGATAAATTATACAGCATTTATATTGATGGTTGTATTGCCAATGGACATAATGAAGAAAAGGCCAAAAAGATTTGGCAAGATATGGAGAAATTTGCACAATATGCCTTTAACAAATCGCATTCAACGTGCTATGCTTTAGTAGCTTATCAGTCGGCATATCTTAAAGCACACTATCCAGCAGAATTTATGGCCGGATTGGTTTCCAACAATATGGATAACATCGACGAAGTAGGGAAATACATGCAAGAAGCACGAAATATGGGCTTAGATGTATTAGGCCCCAGTGTTAATGAATCTTCGTATCGTTTTAAAGTCAATGAAAATGGTCAGATACGATTTGGACTTTCGGCGATTAAAGGCGTAGGTGAGGAGTTGGTAAAAGAATTGGAAATTGAAAGATCGCAACGCGGATTATTTAGAGATATTTACGATTTTGTTGAGCGATTATCCACGCGAGTTATTAATAAAAGAGTTATTGAACCCTTAGCGATGGGTGGCGCTTTTGATTGTTTTGAAGGATTACAAAGAGAACAATATTACTTTAATCCCGTCCCTAATAACACCTCTTTTGTTGAGCAGATTATAAAGTACAGCACCAGTTTTCACAACATAAATAATACGACAAGTTTATTTGACCAAACCGATCAAAATATTGGTCCGGACCGCCCTATCCCACCTTCCATTCCGGATTATCCAGTTTTGGAGCGATTGAATGCCGAAAAGCAAGTTTTGGGTATGTATTTAAGTGGGCATCCATTGGATAAATTCAAAAAAATAATATTAGACACGTGTTTTAATAATTTTAATGAATTCAACTTACAGCACGGGACCGTTTATATGGCGGGCATGATTACCGGTTCCCGATTTGGTATCGATAAAAGTAGCAAGAAATATGGGAAATTTTCTATTACTAATTTCTCTCATACGCATGAATTAAGTTTGAAAAAAGACAATTTAATTAAGTATGAAGAAATGGTAAAAAAAGCCTTGTATGTTTTGGCAAAAGTCCAAAAAAAGTCCTATCAACCGCCTTCAGGAGAAATCATCATTTATGATGAACTTATAGAATTACAACTTTTAGAGAAAATTTATGATTTGATTCAAAAAATTACGGTAAAAATTGATGTCAACACGCTTACCTTAAACTTAATTGAAGAATTAAAGCAATTTGCAATTAATAATCCAGGCAAAACTTCGATGTATTTTGAAATTTCTGATGGTGTTTTAGCGCCTAAAACGGAAGAATTCGTTGGAACTCCCGAATCATTTACCGTAGATCCAGAGTTTGAAATTGATGCCTTATCCGAAGGCGAAGAAGAAATAGATAATACTACTTCTGAAAATCCAGCAGAAAATGAAAAAAGCGCTTCATCAACTCCAGATACAGTTGAAGTAAATTCTGCGATAATGCAAAATATCATTAAGGTATTTAGCCGAAAAGTTTCCGTATCAATAACCGAAGATAATATTTCGGATTTGGTTCAAATTTTGGGTATGGATAGTTTTAAAATTGAAATTTCAAAATAAGAATTAGATTTCTACTAGATAATGCAAAATGACATTTTTATCAATAAACTCTTGATATACAATTTCATATTGATTTTTCTTAATCCACTCTATTTTTAAATAATACGTTTCGATATCTAAAGTTTCTTCTATTTTTTTCTTCGGAAAAACCTCTATATATTTTGCATTTTCTAATGCTTCACGTGTCGATTCTTTATAGGCTTGTATCAATCCAGCCACACCTAATTTAGTTCCTCCATAATAACGCACGACAACAACCAAAATATTTTGAACTTCAAAGGAGTACAACTGATTTAGAATTGGTTTTCCAGCACTTCCTGACGGCTCTCCATCATCATTAGAACGAACCCATTCATCGGAAAATCCACATCGATACGCATAACAAAAGTGAACTGCTTTCGGATGTTCTTTTTTTAACTTTTCCAAAATGCCATTCAACAAATTAATATTTTCAAAAGGCATTGCATATGCAATAAACTTTGAATTCAAATTTTTATAAACCCCTTCGGAAACGTCTTTAACTGTTTTAATCATATCTAATAATTGCAAAAATATCAATTTTTAAATAAAAAAACATCCTTTCCTCTCGAATTAGAATACTAATGTTAAAAAATTATTAAAAATGGAAACTTTGGAAACTTTTTGAGTTTCCAAAGTGTTGATAATGTCATTATGGAAGACCAAGTCTTAATTTCAATATTTTCTGTAGCTCAAAATTTATTTTTTGAACGCGGCATCAAATCGGTAAGTATCGAAGATATTTGTACAAAAATCGGTATAAGCAAAAAGACATTTTATAAATATTTTGAAAGTAAAGAAGCGCTTTTGCTTGAAATCGCTGAAAAATATATTGAAACGGAACGAGCTAAAATCGATGAAATAAAACGAAAATCTGAAAATGCCATACAAGAACTCTATGAGATTTATCAAATGAATACAATTGAGTTAATAAATCTAAATTCTATTTTCATTGAAGAAATCAAAAAAAGTTATATCAACGTTTGGCAATTAATGTCCAATCATATTGAAATTGAATGTCCATTATTTATCGCAGACAATTTAGAAAAGGGACAAAAAAAGGGCTTATACAAAAATGACATCGATATCCCATTTATTGTACATTTGTATACCAAAAACCAATTGATGGTCATTGATTATTTTGCACAAAACAAAAACGAATCGCTGAATCAGCTTTTATTTAAATTTTACAACTTTTTTATTCAAGCGATTTGCACCGAAACAGGAATTCAAGAATTTAATAAAATATTTATATATCAATCAAATTATGATAAAAAAAACAATGCAGTTATTTAGTGTCTTAATAGCTATTATAGGCACGCTGAGTTTATCCGCTCAAAAAAAATGGAGTTTAAATGAGGTTGTTGATTATGCTTTTAAACACAATTACAATCATCAAAAACAAATTTTGAATAAAGCAATAACCTATGAGAAAACCAACGAGGTTTTAACTATGGGTTTTCCTAAAATAAATGGTAGCGTAGGATATCAAAACAATTTCCAAATACCTACTACGTTATTACCTGCGGAAATTGCCGGAGGACCAGCAGGTGCTTTTGTTCCCGTTCAGTTTGGTTTACCCAACAATGCCAATGTTTCGCTCAACCTTCAGCAATTGATATTTGACGGTAGATATTTAGTGGGCGTCCAAGCTCGTTCTGCAATCAAATCACTGGCCAATGCGCAGTTAGAAATGAGTACACAAAGTGTTAAAGAACTTATTTATAAGTTATTTTATCAATCTTTAGTTGCCGAACAGAGTGTTATCGCTTTAGAAGAAAATGAAAAAATTATCAAACAGCTATACGACGAAACGCAAAAAACATACAAAGCCGGTTTGGTTGAAGAATTGGATGTGGAGCGCATGCAATACAATTTATTGAATATTCAAAATATTTTAGCAAATACCAAAAATCAGTATGAAGTCGTAAAATATGCGTTAAAGTTTAACATGGGTTATCCGATGGATAGTGTTCTTGAAATTGATGGAAGCTTAACAAACGATTTAGAAATTGTTAAAAATGAAGTAGCTAATTTTGATTTTGATATCAATAAGAAACCCGAATTCAAAATGATAGAGCAAAATGAAAAAATCAAAAAATATGATTTAAGACAAACAGAAGCGGGTTATCTACCTTCTCTTTATGGTTTTGCAGGATATGGTTGGCAAGCATTTCGTCGATCTTTTAATTTCCTTGGTGGTGGCGATTGGTTTTCGTACGGAAATTTTGGCGTACAACTACAAGTACCTATTTTTGATGGATTAACCAGAAAATATCAAGTAAGTCAAGCAAAATTAGAATGGAAAAAAGCCATCATATCTAAAGAAGAATATATGAATGCGTCAAGAATTGAAGTGATTCAATCGCAGTTAAATCTAAAAAATGCAATTAATGAATATGAAAACAATAATAATATTTTGAACCTTTCGTCAAAAATTCAAAATAAATCTAGAATAAAGTACAAAGAAGGTGTTGGAAGCAGTTTTGAATTGGCTCAAGCACAAAATGAACGCGTTCAACAACAATTAAGAACCCTTCAGTCGATTTTAAACGTGGCTGTAAAGGGTATCGAATTCAGAAAATCAATTGGTAAATTATAAATAATAAAACATATGAACAAATCAAATGCAATCATTATTGCTATCACCTTTATCGTTATGAGCTGTGGCAATACACTCGAAAATTTAAAAAAAGAAAGAGCGGATCTGAGTAAAGAAGTAGCAGATCTAAATCAAAAATTAGAATCTATTGACGCTGAAATTGAAAAATTGGAACCAAGCCTCGAAGAAGCCGTTTTAGTTTCTGCTCAAAATATTCAAGAAAGTATTTTTGAACATTTTGTAGACTTGCAAAGTAGTGTAAAAACGGACCAAGATGTCATGATGTATCCTGAATTTGCAGGAACCCTAAAATTGTATGTAAGAGAAGGGCAACACGTAAGTGCAGGCCAAATCATTGGCGAAATCAATGACGGTGGTATTTCTCAACAATTGGGACAAGCAAAAGCGCAGGCAAATTTGGCTCAAACGGCATTTAAAAAACAAGAATCACTTTGGAAACAAAATATTGGCTCGGAGATTCAATATTTGCAATCGAAAACCAATGCAGAAGCCGCTCAAAAACAAGTTGCAGCGATACAAGTACAATTGGGTCGTACCAAATTAAAAGCACCTTTTAGCGGGACTATTGACAAAGTAATTATCCAAAATGGTCAAGTGGTTGCGCCCGGAATGCCAATCATTCAATTAGTAAGTCTAGGCCAAATGAAAGTAGAAGCCGACGTGCCAGAAAATTATATTAGCTCAGTTAAACAAGGGTCTGATGTACATATAGAAATTCCAAACTTGAGCAAAAAACTACAAAGTAAAATTGTAAAAGTAGGAAGCAGCATCAATCCAAGCAATAGAACCTTTAATATAGAAATTCACATTCCAAACACCGATGGAACGATCAAACCCAATTTGATGGCGAAAATCAAAATTTTGGACTATAAAAATCCAAATGCGTTTGTCGTGCCTACTCAAGTGGTGAAGCAAGATGCTAAAAATAATTTCTACGTATACACCATTGCAAAAATCAATAAAAATGAAGGTGTAGCCAAGAAAACTATTATCGTTAAAGGAAAATCAAGCGGCAACCAAACAGAAGTACTGATGGGACTTTCTCCAAACGACAAAGTAATTATTGAAGGCGCAAACAATATGAGCGAAGGAAGGAAGGTTAGGTTTTAAAAAAGAGTGATTAGTGATTTGTAATTAGTAATTTGAGATAAATGTCAGAATTTAAAAGCTATAAGGACTTACTAATTTGGAGTAAAAGTAAAGATTTGTCTTTGCAGATTTATCAAATCACAAAAACATTTCCAAAAGAAGAACAATTTGGACTAATTTCTCAAATAAGAAGAAGTGCTATTTCTATTCCATCAAATATTGCTGAAGGTTGGGGCAGAGATAGCGAAAATTATTTTATAAATTTTTTAAATATTGCAAAAGGTTCGTTATACGAATTAGAAACACAATTGATTATTTCTAAAGAATTAGAATTTATTTCAAATGAAAAACTTTTGGAGTTCTCAAATGAAATTGATACCCTTTCAAGAATGATTATTGGATTAATCAAAAAAATTAATCATAATAAATCTTTAAAAAAATAACAATATAAATTCTAATCACAAATTACTAATTACTAATCACATAATTATCTATAATCTAACATCTCACATCTATAATCTAGTATCTAAATATAAAATATATGCACGAGAAAAAACAATTTGGAATATCCACGTGGGCCATTAATAATAGGGTCACGGTTTATATTATGACGGCAATTATCGTTATAGCAGGTTCTATAGCGTATGTAACCATGCCGAGGGAAGATTTCCCAGAAATTATTGAAAATAAAATCTATATCACTTCCGTATATCCCGGAAATAGTGCGGAAGATTTGGAAAAATTGGTCACAAAACCTTTGGAAAAGAAAATCAAGGGGTTAAGTGGTGTTGAAAAAATCACTTCGAGTTCTTATCAAGATTTCTCCATGATTATTGCAGAATTTTCGGAGGAATTTACGGTAGATCAAGCCAAACAAAAGGTAAAAGACGAAGTAGATTTGGCTAAATCAGACAATGACTGGCCTACCTTAGATAATGGTGGAAAAGTAAGTCCAACAGTATTCAATATCAATATTGCGGAAGAAAATCCAATCTTGAACATTAATCTAAAAGGTGATTATACCGCGCAGCAGCTAAAACAATTTGGAGAAGACATCAAAGATGATATCGAAGATATTGCCGAGGTGAAAAAAGTAGATATCTTAGGCGTAGGAACCAAAGAGGTTGAAATTGCTATTGATATATTCAAAATGACCGCTTCAAAAGTTGGTTTTGACGATGTACAAAGAGCCGTTCAAGGTGAGAATATTACTTTGAGTGGAGGAAACTTGACGCAAGATGGCAATCAAAGCAATATTCGTATTGTAGGAGAAATCAAAAATCCTGAAGAGTTGAATAATATTGTAGTAAAATCTTTTGGTGGTGTGGTATTATTAAGAGATATTGCTACCGTTTCATTCAAAGAAAAAGAACGAACTACATTTGCTCGTGAAAAAGGCGAAGAAGTGGTCATGCTTAGCGTGAAAAAACGAAGCGGTAAAAATATGATTACCGCTATTGAACAAATCAAAGAAAAAATAAAATTAGCACAAGAAGAATACCTTCCAAAAGACGTAAATATAGAATATTCGGGTGACCAAAGCCACCGTGTAGAACATTCGGTAGATGAACTTTCCAACCATATTATCTTTGGAATCGTTCTAGTAATGCTTGTATTGATGTTCACAATGGGACTTCGAAACTCTCTTTTTGTGGGGTCGGCTATTCCGCTTTCGATGTTGATGGCCTTTGCATTTTTATCTTGGTACGGCGTTACACTCAATACGATGGTACTTTTTGCCTTGGTAATGGGACTTGGGATGCTCGTAGATGATGGAATTGTGGTCGTGGACAACGTATTTGCCAATATGCAAAAAGGAATGAACCGTATTGATGCTTCCAAGTATGGTATTGGCGAGATAGCTTGGCCTGTAATAAGTTCTACAGCTACTACATTGGCGGCATTTTTTCCTTTGGGATTGTGGCCGGGCACGATGGGTAAATTTATGATCTACTTCCCTGCTACCCTATCTGTAGTTTTAGCGGCATCCTTAATCGTAGCCATGATTATCAATGCTTCTATGACGGCAGGATTTATGGATTTACGCGACGAAAATATCGAAAAAAAAGATATGAATCGTTATTCTATGATTCTATTTGCGGTAGGTTTATTATTTGCCATTCCTGGATATATTATGGGTAGCGGAGTAATGAGAGGAATAGGACATTTGGCTATACTTTCAATAGGATTTATATGGTTCTATCACAAATTTCTTTTCCGTTGGACACAAAATTTCCAACATTCATTCTTCCCTAGATTGGAAGAGAAATATTCTAAATATTTGGCAGGTTTATTACACGGTAAAAAACCTAGAAATGCGCTTTTTGGAATCATCATCCTATTAATTTTATCTTTTGTATTGGTTGGTGTTTTCCCTCGAAAAGTATTATTTTTCCCCGATAATATTCCAAATATGAATATTGTCTATGTAGAATACCCACAAGGAACCGACATCAACAAAACCAATGAAGCCGTAAAACAAGTAGAAAAACAAGTTTTGGATGTATTGAAGCGTTATACAAAACCGTATGGAGGTATGGACTTTTTGGTACAATCGGTAACCTCGCAAGTAGGCGAAGGTGGCGGAAATGTAAAAATGGATATTGGAAACAGTTCCGAAATGCCATACAAAGGAAAAGTAACCGTTTTGTATCACGAATTTAAAGAGCGAAAAGGTATCAATACGCAAGACATTTTAGATACATTGCGTGCTACAATTGCTCCTATTCCAGGTGCTAAAATCACTATTGAAAAAGAACAAAATGGTCCGCCATCGGGCTACCCTATTAGTATTGAACTCAAAGGTGAAGATTATGAGCAAATGCTCGTAGAAGCAGAAAAGATGATTGAATTTATCAATACCAAAAAAATCAAAGGAATTGAGCAATTAAATGTAGATGTAAACAAAGACAAGCCCGAACTTCGTGTCAATGTAGACCGTGTAGCCGCTGGAAATTTGAGCACGTCTACCGCATTGGTTGGCTTCACGCTCCGTAGAGCGGTTTATGGACAGGAAATTGACAACTACAAAGAAGGCGATGATGATTATGAAATCAATATGCGTCTTCAAGACAGTCAGCGAAAAGATGCTAGTGTATTGTTCAATCAGTCAATGACCTTTAGAAATCAAAACAATGGTCAAATGATGCAAATCCCAATTACAACCATTGCTACTACCGAAAACACTAAAACATTTAATCAAATCAAACGAAGAGACAATAAGCGTGTTTTGACTGTTTACTCCAACGTCCTGAATGGATTCAATGCGAATGAAATCAACAAACAAATCAAGCAAGAATTGAAAAGTTATAAGTTTGAAAAAGGTGTTTCGTACCGTTTTAGTGGTGAGCAAGAAGAACAAGCCAAAAATCAAAACTTCTTGGGTCTAGCACTTTTATATGCGTTGATTGGAGTGGCTACCATTATTATCTTACAGTTCAACTCTACTTCCAAAACCGTAATTATTATGGCTACGATCCTCTTGAGTTTTAGTGGTGTATTTCTTGGATATGTGTTTACCAATATGGATTTTGTCATTTTGATGACGATGATGGGAATTATCTCGCTGGCTGGGGTTGTGGTGAAAAATGGAATTGTACTTATGGACTTTTTTGTACTATTATTGGATGAAAAAGTAGCCGAACGTGGTGTAGAAAAACACGATGATTTATCAATTGATGATATCCGTGATGTGATTGTAGAAAGTGGCAAATCGCGTCTAAGACCTGTATTGCTTACCGCTACGACAGCCGTTTTAGGATTAATTCCGTTGGCTATTGGGCTCAATTTCAACTTCTTTACCTTCCTCAGCGACCTCAATCCACACATCTATTTAGGTGGCGATAACGTAATTTTCTGGGGACCACTCGCTTGGACGATTATCTTTGGACTTACTTATGCTACCATCCTTACGCTCATTATGGTTCCCGTAATGTTCTATATGGTGAGTGTATGGAAACACAATATTAGAAAAAGGAAGTTATCCAAATCTTACTCATAAAATAATACAAATTAATTTATGAGTTTAGATTTGGAAATACCGTTATAGCATTCAAATATGACAATCAAATGAAATGCAGATTGGAATATATTGAATTCATTTACGGTATTAGCTAAAATAGCTTAAGTTTTTTAGTTTAGTTTTTATAGTTTAATAAGAAAAAGACATCCAGTAATGGGTGTCTTTTTTTGTGTTATTTTAAAATGAATTTAAATTCATAAAAAAAATTAAATGATAACATATTTAATATAGTTTAAGTTAAACTTCGTATAAATAAGTTAATAATATAAAAATAATCAATTTGAGTTTTAAATTTAACACTGCTATTATACTTTTGTTGGTGAAAATATTATCAATATGGCAAAATTTTTAGACACGACAGGGGTTTCATATCATCTTCAACAATTAATTAATAAAGCTAACGAAAAGTTAGTTTTAATAAGTCCTTATTTAAAAATAAATGATAGAATTAAACAAGAACTTGAAGATAAAAATAGGTTGAAAATCGACATTAGAGTTATTTATGGTAAAAATGAACTACAGCCAGAAGAAAACAACTGGTTAAAATCCATGTCAAGTATTCGTTCTAGTTTTTGTAAAGATTTACATGCAAAATGCTATTTAAATGAAAATGAAGCTATTATAACTTCAATGAATTTATACGAATTTTCTCAAGTTAATAATAAAGAAATGGGAATTTATATTGAAAAAAATAATGACCCCGAATTATATAAAGATATTTTTGAAGAAGCACAAAGGTTAATAAGAATTAGTTCTGAATTAATTATCTCAGTAGAAAAAGCACCATCAAAAGATAAACAATTAGAAAAAAATGAAACTAAGGAAAAAAAGACAGAAACAAAAAAAACAGGATTTTGTATTCGAACAGGTGCATCTATTCCATTTAATGTAGAAAAGCCACTATCTTATGAAGCATTTAAAAAATGGAATGAGTATAGCGACCCCGACTATCCCGAAAAATATTGCCACTTCTCAGGAGAAGCTTCAAATGGAGAAACAAGCGTAAGTAAACCAATTCTCAAAAAGAATTGGAAAAAAGCAAAAGAGAACCATAACTTTTTATAACTATTTATGAAACAAATCGCACAGCTTGACATTATGAGATATTATGTTGCATACCATGATATTGAAAAAAATATAATTCATGCAATACAAAATAAGAAAAACGCTATTCCAGCATTTCATTATTACATGAGTAATTACATGAAAATTGCAAGAAACTTTAAATCTAATATGGCTGAAAAGATTTTATCAGAAGTAGAAAATTTAATCCAAACTAATATAAAAGTTGAAGAACTTTCTAATATTCTAGTATCTAAGAATTTTGTTAGTAGAAATGAGATAAAACAAGTAGAAGTAGCTGCATCCAAAATTTTATGGCTATATAAGCCCGAAACAATTATAATGGATAACAACAATAAAAATGTGCTAAACAAAGTAAAAAATTACAAAGAATACGTAACGGAATGGAATACTCTTTTTGAAATAAAAGTAAAAGAAATCGATGAACAATTAAAAAACTTCAGCATACAAGACCCAATAATTTACAAAAAATGGTTTAAAATGAGGGTTTTTGATATGTATTTATTATCTATTTATAGTGAAAACAATTTAAAGTATTAACCTTTATAAATGGAAGGAAAATATAAAATCACAAAATTTACATAAATTCTTATTAAATTAATAGCAAATTAATACTCTTTCTTATGAATGCTGATAAAAAACATTTATTATTGCATAAAAGTCAAAACATAAGCCATGACAATGAACATTGTTACGTTAATGGACACCCCATACAAAAAGAACTAAATGAAACTAGAACAACTGAAGAAGTTGCAAAAAATTTAGTTGAGAAATTTTACAACGAATTTTTTAAAAAGTACTATAAAAATATAGTTGTCCTTCTTGCTGCTGGAGCTTCTATGGACAATGGAAGCAATAGAGGTAAATCAAGAGAAGGTTTATGGGAAGATTGTAAAGATGAAATTGATTACATCTTTACAAGGTGTCCAAACATTAAAAATAAAGGATTTCAAAATACCTATGATATTGAAGGCTTCTTAACATCACTTATTTTACACGAAAAAGTTAATGAAGAAATAGTTTCTGACGATGGTGAAAAAACCATTAAGAAGATAGAAAGAAAAATAGTGGATGCTTGCACTTTAATATTGGATAAAACTAAAGCACCTCATAAAAAATTCTTAGATAAAATAACGTCACGAAAAGTAAATGATCCAAGGGTTCAAGTTTTTACAACTAATTATGACACTTTAATTGAACAAGCATCTAATGAAGGTGGATTTGTTTTGATTGACGGTTTTTCTTTTCATCAACCTAGACAATTTTCAGGCAGATATTTTGATTATGATATTGTAAATCGAGAAAACTCAAGAATTAAACAAGAAGAAAGTTTTGTTCCAAAAGTGTTCCACCTTTATAAATTACACGGTTCTTTAAATTGGGAAAGAAAAAATGAAGAAATAATCCTGAGTGAAAAAACTGAAAATCCTTTGGTAATTTATCCCGCTTCTGAAAAATATGAGAGTTCTTATGAACAACCATATTTTGAGATGATGTCACGGTTTCAGCAATCATTAAGAAAAGAAAATACTGTTTTGTATGTAATTGGTTTTGGTTTTCAAGACAAACATATTCAAAATGTAATACGTGAAGCAGTTAATCAAAATTCAAGTTTTCATTTAGTTATAGTTTTTTATAATAGAAATGATCAAGGTGAAACTGGAATTATCGGTGAACCAATTAAAGATTATTTAGAGGCAATTTCAAATCTTATTCCTTTAAATAATGTAACAGTTTTGTTTGATACTTTCACCGGTTTTGTAGATAAACTTCCACTTAATCAAACCTATAATATACAATAAACATGAATCCTTTTGACCATAGTTATTTTTTAGGGTATATAAACGAAGTAAACCCGCAATATGTAAAAATTCATTTTCCATCTTCTAACTTACTTGAGAAATTTCATTTTAAAGGTAGTCAATATGCTGGTGGTAATGTTGGTAATTTTGTTGTTATTGAAGGAGAAGAATTTGGCTTTTTAGGTCGAGTAATTGAATCAATTCTTCCAGATAGTGAAAGAAAAGAAATAAGTGAGAAAGCTATAAAAGAAGACAAAACTACATTTCATCCTTCTGGAAAAATTGAACTATTATTAAGTTTTGACATTTATAATCCAACGAAAATTCAAAAAACAGTTTCAAAATATCCTTCTATTGGTGCTAAAGTTTTTTCTTGTTCTGATGAACAAATTAGACTTTACATAAAAGAGTTTGGCAAGAATGATACCAGTAATAATGAAGAAAATGTTTACGGCAAATTAGGAAGACTAACATCAAACAATGCCGACTGTCATATTTCTTTAAATGCTCTTTTTGGAAGACACTGTGCAGTTATCGGAACGACAGGAGGAGGTAAAAGTTGGACAACAGCCAAATTAATAGAATTATTAAATTATGAAACAGATAACAAGGTAATACTTATAGACGCAACTGGTGAATACAAAAACATATCTCAATTAAGTTGTTCATTAGGTGAAGACACATATTTTTCTTATAAGGTTCTTAATAATAGTGATTTTTGTTTTTTATTTAGAGAGCATTCCCCTAATACTGTTAATGTTCTTTGCGAAGCAATTAATACTCTTAGATTTGTAGAGCAAGGAATATATGATGACACTGTTAAAGTTGGCAAAAATTCTGAAACAATAAATCAACTCATAAGAGAAAATATTCACAAAATATCAGGCAGTAATTTTGACTTAAAAAAATTGCCTAATCAAATAAAAAATGAATGTGTCCAAGTTGGTAGAAATAATATTTTAGTTGATCACGATTTTAAATTAAGCTACTGCTCACATCTAATTTCTAGAGTTGAATTATTCTTAAACAATGAAACAATCAAAAAAGGATTAGGATTAGTTACAGAAACAGAAAATGGGAATATAAAAGACTTGGTTGAAATTATTGATAATTTTATCAGTCCAAACAACAACGAAAAAGTTTTAAGAATTGGTTTTGAAAATCTTTCTTATGATTTTTCAATCCGAGAAATCATAGTTGATTTTATTGCTTCATACCTTTTGAGAAAATCAAGAAAACATGACTTTAAAGAAAATCCTTTAGTCTTGTTTATAGATGAAGCGCATCAATTTTTAAATAAGCGAATTAATGCTGATGACGATAGTTCTTTCTATTTACAAAGTATAGATTTGATTGCAAAAGAAAGCAGAAAACATGGGTTATTTCTGTGTTTAAGCACTCAAATGCCAAGAGATATTCCAATTGGAACACTAAGTCAAATTGGAACATTTATTGTTCATAGATTAATTAACGAGCAAGATAAAAAGGCAGTTGAAAACGCTTCTTCTTCTGCAAATAAAAGTGTTTTATCATTTTTACCTATATTAGGTAGTGGAGAAGCACTTTTAATTGGAGTTGAATTTCCAATGCCACTTATGATAAAATTAGATAAGCCAATATTTGAACCTGACTCAAAAACACCAAAATTAACTAAGAATAATCATTAATTTAATTATGTACTATTACTG
>JAFEIJ010000042.1 GCA_017495115.1 Chitinophagaceae bacterium
GTACTATTATATTATGTTTATATATTTTAAAACTTCAATTATTTTTAATTTTGTAAAGATACTTTTTCTAGGACAGAAAAATAGTCGTCCTAAGAACAATTTGAAACCTGCTTTTAAAAATCAATGTATAACTGTAAAAAAAATATGGTATAATAAAAACTATAAAGATTTTGGTATAGAAAGAATCATTAGACTAATTTTATCTTTATCACTTTTTATTTTTCCTGGGCTATACATTAGACATTTTTTTGGAAAATTTGGTTTACTTAGTAGAAAAATAGGTGTAGAATTATACGTAACATTTAAACTTATTCTTCCAATATTAATTTTATATCTAAATGAAACAAATAATATAATTGTAGTTCTTATATCAAGCTACTTGGCAATTGAAACAATTCTATATCTTACTTCATTAATTTATTTATCAAATGAATTTGCAAATCCTATTTCCTACAGACGTTCAATTACTACTCTATTTATTAACTATTTTGAAATTTCTCTTAACTTTGCAGTTATTTATTCTTATTGCAACAGAACCATTCCTGATTTTTTCAATAAGAAACTTACTAATAATATAGAATGTATTTATTTCAGTTTTGTAACCTCAGCAACTGTAGGTTATGGAGATATTTTTATAACTAATAAATATGGTCAGATATTAATCATTGCACAGATTATAATTTTTATAATATTTATTGCTTTGTTTATTAATTTTTTCACTTCAAAAGTTAATGAACCTTCTTATTATAATTCAAATCAAAAAAATACTAATAAATGGCCTAAATCAAAAAATTAATCCTCCCCCCCAACTTTTCCTTTCAAATTATTTTTTTTGAAGTAGTTTCGTGTTTTTAATCGTGAATAGGCATTTTTAGATAGAATAACACCAATGAAGTACAAGAATATCCGTGAGGAAGAACTCAAAAACAAAGTCGGGGCGGACTGGTTCAAAGGCTTTGATACCACTGAGATTATCGGCAATATCGATTTTACGGTTTTCCCTAAGCAAAATCAAACGTTTGGGCGTACGCCGTTGCTGTGGGCAGAAGCCAAAACGGGCAACTTTGATGTAGTGGCAATGTTTGTGCAGTTGATACTCACTATCGGCAAGGCGAGAACGTTTGACAAAACGATGCCGCCTGCGTTTCTGGGGGCTTTTGACTTTGTGAAAATAGCCTTTTTGCCTTATAGCAGTGTGCAGGACATTTTTTATCTCAACGACTTCAACTGGAACGTAACGCCCAGCCAGCACGATTCCAAAGAATTTCTACTCATCAAGGAGCGCATAGAAGCTACCCTCCATCAAAACGCCTATACCTACGACTACCTAGCCGATGCCAAAGAGCTAGAGGCTTTTATCAAAAATAATATAGCCAATGCAAGCACCACCAGCAAGCTGAAGATAGACAAAAATAATTTTATCCCTATCTACCTCCGCTGGCTCGAAATGGTGAAGCCTATCATCCAAGTGGACTGGGATGCGCTGAAAAAAGCCAATATCCTCGACAGCGATTTTTACCTTGCCGACCTCTTTGTAGACGACAAAGACACGGCATCGATAGACGATGACACCTCACTGCGCGACAGCCTTTTTGTGGTATTTCAGAATCAAGGCTACAAGATAGCCAAAGAAAATCTCCGTCAGATGTTTGACGCTACCATAGGGCTCAAAGACAAGGATGCGTACACGCAGTTTTGGAAACGTTACAAACGACCGCCGCTCAAGGAGTTTCAGGATTATATCATCGAACGACGCGATTTGCTGGTGCCACAAGACATCCGCGAGCGCAAAGGGGCATTTTTCACACCCCGAAAATGGGTAGAGCTGTCCCAAAAATACATTACCGACTATTTGGGCGAAAACTGGCAAGACGACTATTATATCTGGGATTGCGCCGCCGGAACAGGCAATCTCCTCGCAGGACTCACCAATAAATACAATATCTACGCCTCTACCCTAGACCAAGCCGATGTCAATGTCATCCACGAGCGTATAGACCACGGCGCTAACTTGCTGAAAGGTAATGTCTTTCAGTTCGATTTCTTGAACGATGACTTTACACCCATTTCCAAAGGAGGCAAAATGCCCGAAGATTTGTATAAAATCATCAACGATGAAGAAAAACGCAAAAAATTAGTTGTTTATATCAATCCGCCGTATGCGGAGGCCTCTAATGCCAAAACAAATAGTGGCACTGGAGAAAATAGAACAGGAATTTCTAATGCTACAAAAACTTATGATAAATACCAAAAAACTATTGGTACAGCTGCAAGAGAACTTTTCGCACAATTTCTAATAAGAATTTATAATGAAATCCCTAACAGTACGATTGCAAATTTTTCAACTTTGAAAAATTTGCAATCGTCTAATTTTAAAGACTTTAGAAAATTTTTCCGAGCGAAGCTCGAAAAAATTTTTTTAACACCTGCTAATACTTTTGATAATGTGACAGGAAATTTCCCAATTGGTTTTTTTATTTATAATACAATAGAGATTCAATTTTTCAACCAAATAACTGCAGATGTCTATGGAACTAAAGGTGAATTTATTGGTCAAAAAAATATATATTCATATAAGGATGAAAAATATATCATAGAATGGTTACGAAACTATTATGATAAAAATGGAGATAGATTAGCATACCTTAGAATGGTAGGTACTGATATGCAAAATAACAGAGGAGTGTTTATTGCAAATGAGTTAACTGATAATGACTTTAAGAAAAAGTTATTTACAATTATAACTTCAAAAAACATTATACAAACAACCATATATCATTCTGTCCGTCATATTTTTGATGAGACTTGGCTTAACGACCGTGACCAATTTTTATACCCAAATGATGGTTGGGAAAATGATAAAGAATTTCAGAATGATTGCTTGACATATACACTCTTTTATAATAATATTCAAAGTCAATATGGCGTCAACCATTGGATTCCGTTCACAGAGCGTGAAGTGGATGCACAAGCGAAGTTTGAGAGTCATTTTATGACGGATTTCATCCAAGGGAAAATCCAAGCGGAGCCGAAAGAAACGCAAGATTTGTTCAGCACGCCATCCAGCGCCACACCTCCTAAGTCTCAGCAATCGAGCAAAGCCCTCACATTCAGCCCCGAAGCTACCGCCGTATTCGATGCCGGCAGAGCCCTCTGGAAATATTACCACACACAAAAATTCCCCATAGGTGGGTACAACCCCAACGCCAGCCTCTACGACATCCGCGAATACTTCCAAGGCCGCAACGACAAAGGCCGTATGAACTCCAAAAGCGATGATGCTACGTATATGAAGTTGATATCCGATTTGCGAAACCAACTCGCCATCCTCGCCGAAAAAATCCAACCGAAAGTATATGAATATGGGTTTTTAAAGGCGTAGTGAACGCGTTTACTTCCCTTCGTCATCTCGGAAAATTTTTCGCTAACAGCAAGTCA
>JAFEIJ010000023.1 GCA_017495115.1 Chitinophagaceae bacterium
CATTAAATTCGAATTTTGTTTCATTCAGGAAATCTTCTTTGTTACTTTTTTGAAATTCTTCTAATTTATTTTTTTCTACTTTTTCTATATTAACATTAGATTTTCTATTAAAAGCAACGGGTTCGATACGGTTCATTTCTATTAAAGAATAATCCATTTTTACATCTTTTTTCGAATCCAATGTCAATGGAATTATAGTATTTGAAATTTTACTTAGCGTTATATTTTCAGAAGAAAGTTCTTTTCGATTTTCAACTAATTTAGAAAGTTCAAGAATTAAAGTATTTGGTTTTAAGACATTATTTAACTTAAATGAAGTTTGAGATTCTTTTAATGAATTCAACGAAATTATAGTTATACTTTCATTTACTTTACCTTTTTCTTCAAACGATTTTTTAAGTTGAATGTATGGGCTTGTCATAATTTTTAAAGAAGCGACTTCAAGTGGAGCAATTTCTTTATAAATTGGACTGATTATTATTGCTTTTACAAAAAGCTCCATATTTTTTCGTGGTTCAATATTTTTCTTTAAATCAAAATTTGATTTAGCATAATTAATTTTTAAACCCAAATTCAAATTGACATTTTGCCTGATTTCATTGACTTTGCTTATTCTGTTCGTAATTAGATCCAAAGGTTTCCGTTCTTCAATTTTCGGTTTACTTACTGAATCTTTTTTCGTTTTTTTGACCAATAAAAAAACCGCATTAAGCGCTTCATCAATTTCAGTTTTGCTAATTTTTTGATTATACCCTTCAATCATTGCAGTTAATATATACTCTCCTTCCGGAATCATATTTGTAATTAATCCTTTCTCATCCGAAAAGCCAACATATGATTTATTGTTTGCTAATCCCATAACAACAATTTTAGCAAATGGTATAGGCTTTTTTGTATCTTCATCTGCAATGAAAAAATTAACCGCCTTGTCTCCACTAAGTTGAGCCGACTGGTCATTTCCCAACGATTTATTAAATCGAGTATTTATCGCTTTATTATTGTTAGAAAAACTAAGGATATTTCCATTTATTGAAAGTTCGTATCCACTTTTATTTTCATTGGTTGTCACTTTAAATTTCCTTGTAAATGAACCAATTTTATCCGAATAATATTTTACTACAAAAAAAGCGCTTTCACCAGGCGGCACTATAGTTCTCTGAAAATCAATATTTAAATCCGCTTCAGCAGGAAATGGATCAAAATAAACGGAAGCATTTGATTTATTTTCAAAATTAAACGTAATGATATTGTTTTCAAAGAAGCTAACATCCCCTATTTTCTTATTTTTTTCAGGAAATATAAGACTTTCAGCTTGCCCTAATAGCAGTTGAACTTTAAATAAAACAAAAAAAATGAGAATTAACTTTTTCAATCTTGCAAATTTAATTTTTTTACTGTAAGTTTATATTTTAAATTCATTGAATGCATCTTTTTTATTAGTAAACGTTATAAATTGGATTTTTTATATAATTCATCAAAAAGAATTAGTAATAATACTAAAAATTAAATTGTTCTAAAATTATAGTTTTATATTTGCAAAGATTACGATATATGGAAAAAAGTTTTTTACAAAAATCCAAAAGATTCTGGAAATACGCGTTAATGCTTTATGCTGGCATTTTCTTGTTTTTTGTTTTTCTAAACTTTGGACTTCTTGGAGAAATGCCAAGCCTTGAGGAGTTAAAGAATCCTAAAAGCAATATGGCTTCTGAAGTGTATTCGGCTGATGGTGTTTTGTTAGGTAAAATATTCACTCACAATCGCGTACCTTGTGAATTTAATGAACTTCCCAATCATTTGGTTAATGCTTTAATTGCCACTGAAGATTCACGATTTTATTTACACTATGGAATAGATCCTAAAGCACTTTTTGGCGTTTTAAAAGGATTTTTTAGTTCGGGTAACCGAGGTGGTGGAAGTACCATTTCTCAACAATTAGCTAAAAATTTATTCCCAAGAGGAGATATTAATAAAATACAACTGGTTATAAGGAAATTTAAAGAATGGTTAATTGCCGTAAAATTAGAAAGAGCCTTTACAAAACATGAAATTATTGCCAGTTATTTTAATACCGTTGAATTTTCGGATAATGCATTTGGCGTAAAAAGTGCGGCAAAGACCTATTTTAATAAAGATTTGAAAAAATTATCCGTGCCCGAAGCAGCCACTTTAGTAGGCATGTTAAAAGCGCCATACAAATACAATCCAAGAATTCATCCAGAAGCTTCTAAAGAAAGACGAAATGTTGTTTTAGGTAAAATGTTAGAATTTGGATTCATTTCTAAAGAAGAACACGACAATTATGTAAAAACGGATATTGTATTAGATTTTAACAATGACTATGTTATTGAGAGTATAGCGCCTCATTTTGTATCTTATTTACAGCAATATTTAAAAAAATATTTTAAATCGCATCCTCAAAAAGATGGTAAAATTGTAGATATTTTTAGCGATGGGTTAAAAATACATACCACCATAAATTCTAAAATGCAGCGATATGCCGAAGAGGCTGCACAAGAGCATTTGTCGCAATACCAAAAGGTATTATTTGCGCATTGGGCAGGTCAGGATCCTTGGAAAGGCAGAAAAGGGCGTTTTTTAAAACATATTAAGATCTCATCGAGATACCAACAGCTCAAAGCTCAAGGATTAGAAGATGAAGAAATCTATGAAATTCTTAAAAAGCCTGTAAAGATGAAAATCTTTACCTATTCAAAAGGTGTCATAGATACGGTGATGAGTCCATGGGATTCCGTGCGTTATTACCAAATGTTTTTACAAACCGGATTTATGGCTATGGATCCTCAAAATGGATATATAAAAGCTTGGGTTGGAGGCGCTAATTATGATTATTTTAAATTTGATCACGTCAATATTGGAACGAAAAGACAGGTAGGTTCCGTTTTCAAACCTTTTTTATATGCCACTGCAATTTCTCAAAAAGGCTACTCACCTTGTCATCAAATTCCAAACAGTAAAATTGTATTTAGACCAGGTAATCCTAGATGGAAATTAGCTGCGGCATGGAGCCCTTCAAATTCCGAAGGAAGATATGGCGGCTCTCCAACGCTTAAACAAGCTTTGGCTAAATCGCTAAATACGGTTTCGGCTCGACTAATGTATGAATTAGGTCCTGATGTGGTAATTAAAACCATGCGAAATCTAGGAATAGATTCAACAACAAAAATCCCACCTTATCCATCAATTTGCTTGGGCACACCTGAAATTTCTGTTTTTGAAATGGTAGGTTCTTATAGTGCTTTTGCCAATGAAGGCATTCATACCGATCCTATTTTTATCACTAAAATTGAAGATAAAAATGGTAATATTATTTATGAAAATTATCCTAATTTTAAAGAGGTATTGAGTCCAGAAGTTGCAAATATTATGCAAGACATGTTAAAATATGTCGTAGATGCTGGAACCGCACAAAGACTGCGATATGCCTATGGATTATCGGGCAATATAGGAGGGAAAACGGGTACAACGCAAAGCAATGCCGATGGATGGTTTATTGGAATTACCCCTGACTTAATAGCAGGTTGCTGGGTGGGTTGCGAAGATCGTTTGGTTCGATTTAGAAGTACAGGTTTAGGTCAAGGTGCTTCGATGGCGCTTCCTATTTGGGGCAAATTTTTCAGTAAAGTGTCTAATGACAAGTCTTTAAATATTGATTTAAATAAAAACTTTGTTCAAGTTGAGCATCATTTAAGAACTATAGAATTGGATTGTAGCAAATACAAATGGGGAATTAGTACTTATGATAATGACGACGAGGCTAAGGTAATTGATTCAAAACCTATTGATGATGCGGAGAACAAATATGACAATTATGAAGAAACATTTGAAGATGTGGAATCTTATTAAATTTAAAAACAAAAAAATATGCATTTTTCAGAAATAAAATTAAAAGTTGGATTAAACGAAGATAAAATCCCTGTAGATATTAAATGGATGGCTTCGGATAGCGATCGTGGGCAATTTACCGACTGTAAAGCATTTTCTTTATCGATCTGGGATCCAACCGAATCAAATACTTTAGCTATAAATCTTTGGACTGAAGATATGCAAACCGATGAGATGCATTCTTTTTATTTTAGATCTTTGATGCAAATGACCGAAAGTTATTATAGAGCCACGAAAAACCCAATCATAAAAGAACGAATGACGGATTTTGTCAATCAAGTGATAAAAGAAACCGGTGACTGGGAAAATAACAAAAACTAAATGATGTATTTTAATCAATGGTTAAAAAGACGCAACGTTTTAGAAATAACAATAACCGTTATTTCTTCGATTGTTGTTATTTTTACAATTGGTTATTCTCAATATATTGCTAAACAAATTGCTCAAAGGGAAAATCAACAAGTAAAAGTTTGGGCAGATGCCACTCAAAACAAAGCCAAGCTATTAAAACTGTCTAATGAAATTTTTGAAAATCTTTCAAAAGAAGAGCGAATCAAAGTGGAATTATATGCTAAGGCTTCAAAGCTTATTTTAAAAGAAGATAATAATGAAAAGTTATCTTTACTATTGGATATCATAAAACTTAATGATAATATTCCAACGCTTTCAACAGATTCCAATTTTTTAATTCTAGACTATAGAAATATTATTGACAGTAATGTAAAAATAGGAACCAAATTAGATGCATCAAATTTAGCGAAATACCTAAAATATCCTGCAATACCTTATGAAGTTAATGGTAAAAAACAATTTATATTTTATAAGGATTCAAGAATTTTTGAGCAATTACAGTTTTTTTTGAGCGCATCAGGTAATTCCTTTTTAAATGAAATAGGAAGCAATACGGTTTTTTTACCTGTTGTAATTTTAGATTCTATCGATCAAGTAATAATTTATGGAAATATTAAGGATGAAATTTTTAAAGATTCTATTCTAAAAAGTGATTTTATTCAACAAATTAAATCAGAAAATCCACCCATACCCATTGAAATTGGCAATGAACAGTCATTAAAGCTTTATTATCAGAATTCTACATTTATTAAGCAACTCAAATGGTTTCCTGCATTTCTTTACTTAACAATTGGAATTGTTTTATTAATTGTATTTATTGCAATTCGAAATAATCGAAAACACGAGAAAAATTTAATTTGGGTTGGTATGTCGAAGGAAACGGCGCATCAGCTTGGCACGCCACTCTCTTCATTGGTAGGTTGGCTCGAGGTTTTAAAAGAAAATTTGAGTAATGATTCTAAAAACAATGATGTACTTCTCAATATGGAAAAAGATTTAAATCGATTAAATCTAGTAGCAGATCGATTTGGTAAAATTGGAAGTAAACCAAAATTAGAATTGGAACAACTACTACCAATTTTAAAAAACAATGTAGAATATTACCAAACACGAGCACCTAAAAATGTTAAAATTTCTTTGAATCATTCAGAAAAAGACTTTGAGGTTTTTATAAATAAACCGCTATTTGAATGGGTTCTAGAAAATTTGATTCGAAACGCATTAGATGCAATGCAAGGCGAAGGTACAATAGAAATAGAAACCGCCTCGATTGAGCCCAATTATATTGCCATTGATCTTAAAGATAATGGAAAGGGAATTCCAGAACATTTACATTCAAAGATTTTTGATCCAGGCTTTACAACTAAAAAAAGAGGCTGGGGTTTAGGATTATCACTTTGTAAAAGAATTGTTGAAGAATATTTTGAAGGTTCTATTTTTGTAAAATCTTCAAAATTAAATGAAGGAACCGTATTTAGGATTCTTTTGAAGAATAAATTTTAAATATATAATGTATAATTATTATAAATTAGATACGTATGAATAAAATTGTTTTATTAGGAACAGGAAAAAGTAGTCGACATTTATTGCGATTTTTATACGAAAATATAGATTTTTGGAATGCCGAATTTGTCGTTTGCGATTTAAATTTAGAAGAAATAAAGAGTAGATATGCTGCTAAATCTAATTTTATTTTACAAGAAGTAAACGCTAATGATTTAGCATCCATCGAATCTATAATTCAAGGCGCAACAATAACCATTTCAATGTTCCCTGCATTTATGCATCCCGAAATTGCAAAGATATGTTTAAAATGTAAATCACATTTAATTACACCGTCTTTTTTATCTGAAGAAATGAAATCGATGCACCAAGACGTTTTAAATGCCGATTTAATTTTCTTGAATGAATTGGGTTTTGACCCAGGGATAGACCATTTGGTTACATTAGATACCTTTAAAAAATGGGAAGAAAAAGGAGCTCAGTTAATCAGTTATAAATCTTATGCAGGTGGCTTGGTTGCCGATAGTTCGGACAATAATCCTTGGAATTATAAATTCTCGTGGAATCCTCGAAATGTTGTTTTGGCCGCTCAAGGGGGCACTTCCAAATTTTTAGAAAATGGTAGTGTCAAATATATTCCACCGTATTCGGTGTTTGAAAGAGCCGAAACCATCGTATTGCCCAACGGCTTTTCTTTTGATGCTTACGCCAACCGAGATTCGGTTCAATATAAAAGTTTATATCAATGGAATGATGTTCAAACACTATTTAGAGGCACATTGCGCAGATTGAATTTTTGCAAAGGCTGGGATTTGATTATCAAATTAGGACTTGTTGATGATAGTTTTCAAATGGATCTCAACGAAAATGAAAGTTTATTTAGTTTTTATAGCCGTTTTTATCCTTTTCAAACAACTGAAACAGCCAAAGATGATTTTATTCGATTTTTAGGTAATGAAGCCAATGCCGATTTAATAAAAAAAATAGAATTTCTTGGATTCTTTGACCAAGACACTAAAGTCCCTGTTTCTAAAGGTTCTCCTGCGTTTATCTTTCAAAAAATATTAGAAGAAAAATGGGCTTTAGAAGAATCCGATACGGATTTTGTTGTGATGGCTCACTTTTTTGAGTTTTTGATAGAAAATAAAAAGGTGCGCTTAATCAGTTATTTTACTAAAGAAGGTCAAGATAATTATTTTACTGCAATGTCGGAATTGGTAGGAATGCCAATTGCTTTTGCTACGCAGTTAATCATTGAAGGTCAGATGAAACAACGAGGTGTTTTATTGCCGTTTACCAAAGAAATATATCAACCGATTTTGACTAAACTCGAAGAGCAAGGCATTCATTTTATCGAAGAAGAAATCGTACTTTAAGGATGGAAGCCGTTGTATTAAAATCCACGGGGTTGTGGTATCAAATGAAATTAACAGAAGAACAACAAATTGTTTCGGCGCGACTCAAAGGTTCATTTCGTTTACAGGATAATAAATTTACGAATCCCATTGCGGTTGGAGATATTGTTGATTTAAAAAAAGAAGGAGATGATTATATTATCGATTCAATTCAAGATCGAAAAAATTATATTATTCGGCAATCGCCAAAACATCGTTTAGCCAAACA
This sequence comes from Chitinophagaceae bacterium, assembly GCA_017495115.1. Lineage (GTDB taxonomy): Bacteria > Bacteroidota > Bacteroidia > Chitinophagales > JADJOU01 > CHPMRC01. The sequence goes on from JAFEIJ010000023.1 coordinate 7,384, forward strand.
TGTTATTGCAAGCAATTTAGATTTATTAGTTATCGTAGCAACTATTGCTCAACCCCGAACTTCAACTGGATTTATTGATCGAATTTTAGTAACTGCCGAAGCATACAAAATTCCCGTTTTGATTGTTATCAACAAAGTTGATTTAATTCAAAAACCTAAAGATACTCAAACGCTTGAAAATTGGATGGATGTTTATTCAAGAATTGGATATGATATTATTAAAACTTCAAATGAAACGGGAGAAGGTTTAGACATATTAAAAAATAAAATTGAGAAAAAGTGCGTGTTGATTGCGGGACACTCGGGCGTTGGAAAATCTTCGTTGTTAAATTATCTAGATCCATCTCTTGATTTGCGAACGAATGTCATTTCAAAGACCCATCAAAAAGGAATGCATACCACCACATATGCCGAAATGCATGAGTCTATATTGTTAAATTCCCAAATTATTGATACCCCTGGCATTAAAGAGTTTGGTGTATTGGATATTGAAAAGCATGAACTCAAATATTACTTTAAAGAAATGGCAGCGCTGCTCAATCAATGCAAATTTAATAACTGTTTGCATATCAATGAACCCGGCTGTTTGGTATTAGAAAAATGGGATCAAGATGAAATCGAAGATTTTAGATATCAAAACTATTTGAACATCCTTGATGACATCATGAGTCAAAATGATTTTTGGGAACGAAAGTAAAATTTAGTAATTATATCGTTTGATACCAATTAAAGAAATCAGATACAATCTTTGATTTTTCAGCTTCCAAAAATTTAATATATGCTTTAGAAACAGGAGACAACTTTTTGTCTTTAAGCCAAACCAAGCTCCAATTTGTTGTAATTGGAGTATTAGGAATAGGAATAATTTGCAAATCTTTTTGAATAAGTTCATTTTTAATACCAATGATTGGCATTAATGAATAACCTAAACCTGCTAAAATCGCTTGTTTAACAGCTTCGTTTGAAGTTAATTCCAATTGTTTAAAAATTCGAATGCCATGTTGTTCGATAAACTGCTCCATCACTTGGCGTGTCCCCGACCCTTTTTCTCTAAAAATAATAGGTAATTGACTTAAACCTTGTTCTTTTTCTTTTAAAATGGACTTTTCCGGTTGTTTTTTTCCTATCCAATGCAATTTATTTTCCATCAAATCCATTTTTTCAATATTCAAATGATTAGGTAGTAAAGAAACCAAAGCAAAATCCACTTCATTTCTTTCTAAACTTTCTACAACTTTAAACTTATTAGTCACATCCATTTGAAGCTGAACACCCGAATTTTTAGATAAAAAATCCGAAAGAAAATAAGGCATCACATATTTGCCCGTCGAAACTACTGAAATACGCAATCTACCACTTAATTTGCCCTTATGTTCTAGCATCTTATAATTAATGGTATTCATCTGTTCTATAATTTCTTGAACGACTTCTCCTATTTCTTTTCCAAAATCCGTAATATATAACTTCCTTCCAACCACTTCGGTTAATGAAATATCAAACTGTTCTTGAAACTTTTTTAACTGTATCGAGACTGCAGGTTGTGATAAGTGCAATAGCTCTGAAGCCTTCGTTATACTATTTGTTTCTACAATTTTTAAATAAATTTGAAGTTGATTTAATGTGAAATTCATAACATAACTTTATATACTCGTTTGCAAATATAAATATAATTTATAAATAAAAAGTTATATTTTTGCCAACATTTTAAATAGTAATGTCTTATTTTAAAAATCGAACTTTATTAATTGCAACGAATCACCAAAAAGATTTGGTTTTAGCTCCAATTTTTGAAAAATTTTTATTTGTAAAATGTGTGACTTCTAATCAAATCAATACCGATTTATTTGGGACTTTTTCTGGAGAAGTTGAACGAATAAATTCTGCTGAAATCACTCTAAGAGAAAAATCAAAATATGCTTATGAAAAAACAAATATAGATCTTGTATTAACAAGTGAAGGATCTTTTGGGCCGCATCCTTTAATTCCTTTTGCCACGTTGAATGAAGAATGGTTATTACTTAAAGACTTTAAAAACAATATAGAAATTAAAGAAAAATTATACTCGCAAAACACCAATTTTTCAAATGTAAAAATTTCAAATACAAAAGATCTCGTTTCGTTTGCAAAACAAATTGGTTTTCCAAAACATGCTTTAATTTTTAAAGATTTTGAATCGGATTCAAAAAAAACTATTAAAGGAATCCATAGACTCCATGATTTAAAAAAATATTATTACGAATTTAAAAATCAGTTCGGTACTTTTTTTGCCGAAACCGACATGCGCGCGATGCATAATCCAACACGGATGCATGAAATTTATAAATTAGGTTTAAAATTATTGAATAAAATGGTATCTTTATGTCCGAAATGCGAATTTCCAGGTTTTGGTATCACGGATTTAACATTTGGATTACCATGTGAAGATTGTTTAATGCCTTCAAAAAGTATTTTGAGTCATATCTTTAAATGCCAAGCTTGTCATTTTCAACTCGAACGAATGTATCCGAAAGGGAAAAAATTTGAAGAACCCATGTATTGTGAATTTTGCAATCCTTAAATAACATATGATAACTAAAGAAATACAAATAATAATTGATGCATTAAATGCAAATGAAGTTGCTGCAATTCCAACCGAAACGGTATATGGATTAGCGGCCAATGGGTTATCCGAAACGGCGGTTGAAAAAATATTTGAGTTAAAAAAACGACCTTCTTTTAATCCGCTTATTTTACATATTGGCAACCAAAACGATGTATTAAAATATGCAAGTACGCTTCCTGATAAAGCTAAACAACTCATCGAACTATTTTGGCCCGGGCCGTTAACTTTAATTTTACCTAAAAAAGAGATTGTCCCAAATATTGTTACATCCAATCATCCAACGGTAGCCATTCGAATGCCCAATCACGCAAAAACTTTAGAACTTCTTAGATCTATTGATTATCCGCTTGCTGCACCAAGTGCCAATCCATTTGGTCATATCAGTCCGACGACTCCAGACCATGTCTTTCGTTATTTTGGCAATTCAATTCCTATTTTGGATGGTGGGGCATGCCAAGACGGTATCGAATCAACCATTATTGGATTTGAAAATAACGAACCTGTCATCTATCGGTTTGGCGCAATTAGTCAAGAAGAAATTGAAGCTCAAATAGGTAACGTTCGTGTTTTGAATAAAGAAAATCATCAGCCACTTGCACCAGGAATGCTTTTAAAACATTACGCGCCTAAAACAAAAAGTATTTTATCAAACAATATTGATACATCGCTTTCAACAATTGAAAGCGAAAATATTGGCATTTTGGCTTTTAAAGAAAATTATAAACATCCAAAGATCAAACATATTGAAATTTTATCAGCAACAGGAAATTTAAAAGAAGCGGCTCAAAATTTATATCAAAAATTGCACCTACTTGATGCGCTCAATTTAGATTTTATAATTATTGAATCCGTACCTGATTTTAGTTATGGCAAAAGTATCAACGACCGAATATCTAGAGCAGTTATATCATAATATGAATTGCATTAAAAACAAACATCAATTAATGAAACTACATTTAATCTAATTAATTAATCAAAAATATGAATATTAATTTACTTTTTGAAAATTTAACCAATCCCGCTTTATTATTTTTTGTTCTTGGTATCCTGGCTGTTTATGTCAAATCCGATTTACAAATTCCGGAAAACTCCTCAAAATTCATTTCTTTGTATCTCTTATTTGCCATCGGATTTAAAGGCGGTCAAGAATTATCGCATGAAGTTATTGATGCTGAAATTGGCTGGTCGATGCTTTTTGGTATTTTTATTTCCTTAGCCATACCTTTTTATACTTTTTTCATTTTAAGGAAAAAATTTAGTGTATATAATTCTGGAGCGATTGCAGCGGCATACGGTTCAGTAAGTGCGGTAACGTTTGTTACGGCAGCCACATTTTTAGAATCGCAACAAATGCACTTTCATGGCCACATGGTAGCGATCATGGCTTTAATGGAATCTCCAGCCATTATTATAGGGCTTTTGATGATTTCTTTTTTTAATAAAGAAATGGAAGATACGATAAAAAAACGCGCGGTTTTAAAACATTCATTTACTAATGGAAGTGTATTTTTAATATTAGGTAGTTTAATTATTGGTTATATCGCCAATGCCAAACAAGCGGAAGGCATCAAACCTTTTACAAACGATTTATTTAAAGGCTTCTTAGCTATTTTCTTGCTCGATATGGGCATAACGAGTGGAAAAAAACTGAAAGATTTCTTTTCTATGGGTTGGTTTCCGTTTTTATTTGCTATTTTTATCCCATTACTCAATGGAACGCTTGTGGCATATTGTAGTCAATGGGTTACTCACGATATTTCAAACCGTTTTATTTTTGCAATTTTAGCAGCCAGCGCTTCTTATATCGCGGTTCCTGCTGCGATGAAAATATCCGTTCCTAAGGCAAACCCAGGCTTATTTTTACCTATGGCTTTAGCCGTAACATTTCCAATTAATATAACAATTGGAATGCCATTATATTTATTAGTCGTAAAAATGACTTAATGATCCTGCAAAAATGGATTGTTCAGTTTTTCAAATTTAATATTGGTTTCTTCGCCGTGTCCGCTGTAAACTATTGTATTTTCGGGCAAAGTAAATAGTTTTTGTCGAATACTTTTTAATCGTGTTACGCTCGATCAAAACCGTAGCTAAAAAAATTACAGAAACGCTGATGCGGTAAGGAAATACCGTATAATATTATTCAATAATAAACTTTTTTGTAAAAAAGACTAACAATTGTGCTATTTTTGTAGAAAATATAGTTTTTTTCAACTATAAAAATAACCTTTTTATGAAAGATACCGATATATTCATTGTTCATCCAAGAACAAGCGAACAAGTTTTAGCTTTAAAAGCTTTTATGCAAGCGCTTAAAATTAAGTTTGAGATATCAAAGGAAGAAACCTATAACCCTGAGTTTGTAGAAAAAATATTGGAAAGCAAAAAGCAAATTGCTGAAGGAAAGTTTACTGAAGTAAAAGCGGACAACCTCAACTCCTTTATTGATAGTTTATGAGTAGCTTCATCTTACGCTTTTCTGAACAAGCCAAAGAGGATTTAAGACATCATAAAAAATCAGGCAATAAAGCTGTTTTAAATAAGATTACTTTATTTTTAGAAGAACTAACTAAACATCCTTATACAGGCACTGGAAAACCTGAACCACTTAAACACTCGCTCGCTCGCTGTTGGTCTCGCAGGATTAACCTTGAACACCGTTTGGTTTATGAAGTTTCAGAAGATATCGTTTTCATTCTCTCTGCTAAAGGACATTATGAATAAAAAAAACTATAAAGATCGACTTCTATTGAAAAAAAGCATACCATAAAGTAAAATATAACGGAACGAATAGTCCCAGCCTCCTTTTTTAATGACTTATAATGCACGAGCACCGCTCATACTTCGCTAATGCCTCCGCCAGTCTAAAAAATGACTTAATTATCCTGTAAAAATGGATTATTCAGTTTTTCAAATTTAATATTGGTTTCTTCGCCGTGTCCGCTGTAAACCATCGTATTTTCGGGCAACGTAAATAGTTTTTGTCGAATACTATTTAAAAGCGTATCCATATTACCGCCCGGTAAATCCGTTCGACCAACACTTAATCGAAATAGCGCATCACCAGCAATAACACTTTCTAATTTAGGAATATAAAAGCTAAGGCTTCCCAAACTGTGTCCAGGTGTCAAGAGAATTTGAATTTCAAAATCGTCTAAAGTAATTATGTCTCCTTCTTTAAGTTCAACATCTATTGTAGGACTTGGAACGATTGGAAATTGATACATTTTACCCGCCTCTACACTTAAATCAAGATTATACGCGTCAAGCGGTGAGGCTTCTAACTTCAAATTCCAAGTTTTGGCTACAAAATGATTGCCACAGATATGATCTAAATGACAATGCGTATTAACTAACTTAATGGGCTTCAGTTGGTTATTTTCAACAAATGCTTTCAATTCCTGCTCTTCTTCTTCAAAATAGCATCCTGGATCAATAATGATACAAGGTCCTTCGGGAATGTACAATACATAGGTATTTTCTTGAAAAGGGTTAAACGTAAACTTTTTAATTTTCATTTGATCGTTTTAAAAGAATTATTTTAAGGATTGCATTAATAAATGAAGCATCGAACTGTATCCATGTTCATTATCATAAAACGTTACAATTTTAAGAAATCGTGCTTCGGTGAGCGAAATACTATTTAAATCAACCACCGATGCAAAAGGCATTTCAATACAATCACTCGATACAATAGGAGCGTCGGTAAATGTAATTACATTTTTATATTTTTGAAGTCCAACTTCCCTCAAAAGATCCAAAATAGCAAGATAGTCGGTTGGATTTTTTAAGGTAAATACCATCTCTGTTATGGAACCGTTAGCAACCGGTACGCGATACGAACTGGCCGAAATCTTATGGGCTAAATTTGGAAATAATTTTTGAATCACTTTGGTGGCACTGGTGCTTGTCGGCACAATATTTTGCCCTGCATTTCGAGCTCTTCGAAAATCTTGATGGGCTGCATCTTGCAAATTTTGATCATTCGTATAACAATGAATCGTACTGAAGTGAAAGTATTCAATTTCAAAATGCGAGTTGATAATATCTAAAATAGGAACAATACTATAGGTGGTGCAACTCGAATTCGATAAAATAATTTGATTTTTAAATGCTTCATGGTTAAATCCATAAATAATCGTTGGAACGGATTCGGATTCGGAAGGCGATGAAAGAATGACATGTTTTGGATTAAACACATGATATTTAGATAGCGATGGCGAATTTTTATTCGTTCCACTACAATTTACAATAATATCAATGTTTAAATTTTGCCACGGTAAATTTTCAATTTCAGGACTTTGGCTGTATTGTATTTTTTTATTTCCAATTAAAATATGAGCACCTTCTACTTGAATTTCAAAATTAAAAATACCATACGTCGTATCATATTTTAAAAGATGTGCAGCAAGCTGAATATCCATAATATCGTTAATCGCCACCAATTCAAAATCCGAATGATTGAGTAATATTCGAGTTAGTCGTCGTCCAATTCGTCCAAGTCCATTAATGGCTACCTTCATTGTGTATATTTTTTAAATATATGAAATTGTTGTATTCTTTTCTTCTTGTTTCACATGTATATTGGCACCTAAAAGAATTGGAATATGATTAGCAATATGTCCTATTGGTGCGTCAAAAACAATAGGATAATCATACTCTTGACAATGTTCCAATATAATTTCTTCAATGTTAAATCCAAAAGGAATGTCATTGTCTTTTATATCTGTAAAACCACCAACTACAATCCCTTTTAAACCCTCTAGTTTTTTTGCTTTTTTAAGAGAAAGCATCATACGATCTATATGATATAAATATTCATCGATATCTTCAATAAATAAGACTTTATCATGCGTATTGACGCCATTATTCGTTCCTAGCAGACTATACAATATCGACAAATTGCCTCCAATAACTTGACCTTCAAAAGAAGCGCCTTTGTTATAAGAGGACGTTTCGAACGAAATGGGCTCCTTTTCCCCTTTCATAATTTGCGACAAATGCTTTAAACTGGCTTCGGTATTTTGAGGCATCGTTATTGGCATTGGTGCATGCATCGTTTGTATTCCATAAAACTGGTTGACCAAATTATGAACTATGGTAATATCACTAAAACCAATCAACCATTTCGGTTGATTTACAAATCCTCTAAAATCAATCAAATCGATCACGCGCTGTGCACCATAACCGCCTCGTGCAAAAAATATTGCTTTGACATTAGGGTCGTTCAGTGCTGTTTGAAAATCTTTTTGACGTTCTTGATCCGTTCCCGAAAACTGATGAAACGCATTTTGTATCGTTTTACCTAAAACCACTTCATAACCTTCGTTTTTTAGCCACTGAATCGCAAACTCAATTTCTGAGATTTCTATTTTTTTTGAAATCGAAAGCAAATAAATGGTGTCTCCTTTTTTTAAAAATGGGGGCTCTAAAAAAATGTTCATACGTTGAAGAATAGATTACAAAATTAATCAATGCAAATTAATCTAAGTCTTTTTAATTTACATCCATTAATTATAAAAATAATGCAAACTTTACAAGCAAAGATTTTTTTTTATTGTATTTTTGTATAATGATTTACTTAAAAAAAGCATATTTAATTCCGTTTACGTTGTGGTGCGGACTTGTATTTGCATCCGTAACTGCGATTTTATTTATCATCCTACTTTTGCTTTTAAATTTTGGTGGTCAAAAAGCGTACCGATGGGCGCATGAAATTCCTACATATTGTGGTAAAATTATAGCCAAATTATGGTTTGTTAAAGTACATATTTCGTATCAAAGTCCTTTAAATACTCAAAAACAATATATTTTTGTCGGCAATCATCGCAGTATGCTTGATGCAATTGTTTCAGCGGGTTTTATTCCTAATTTAAAGAAATTTATAGGCAAAGCCGAAATTTTAAAATGGCCTTTTGTGGGTTATTTGCTCAAAAAATTATACATTCCGGTGCAGCGCGACCAAAAAGACAGTAGAAAGTGGAGCATGGTGCAGTTATTAGAAAAAATGAAAGAAGGTATGAGTATTGTTATTTTCTCGGAAGGCACTTGTAATGCGACCGAAAATGTACTTTTACCATTTAAAGAGGGCGCATATCGAGCCAGTGCCGCTACTCAAATCCCTATTTTACCTTTTGTTATTATTGGTGCCGACCGTTTGTGGCATCGATCGGTTTGGTTGATAAAGCCCGGCTCGGTTTCTTTACATTTTTTAGATCCCGTTGCGCCACCAATTTCCGAAGACATTGACGAAATTACAAAACAGCGCGACTTGGTTTTTGAAAAAATACACGACTATTATATCCAAAATAATTAAATCATGAACAAGCCACAAAATCCAATTAAAAAATATGCGCTATTTCTGATTATTTTGATAGCGGTTTCTTATTTTTTTATTCGAAATACGGTGAATTGGACGCAATTATTCAATATTCAGTTTACAGCAAAAATTATTTATGGCATTCTTGCCGCAATATTAATGTTGGTACTTCGTGATTTAGGTTATGTTTTACGAATGCGATTATTGACTCAAAACAAAATTTCATTTTGGAAAACTGTTAAAATTATTTTTTTGTGGGAATTTGGGAGCGCCATAACACCCGGAATGATTGGAGGGAAAGCGGTGGCGATATTTCTATTGATTCAAAATAAAATCAAATCGGCATATGCCTCGTCGATTGTTTTATTAGCCATACTTTTAGACGAATTTGTATTTATTTTATTTTTTCCAATTTTATTATTTCTATACAAAAAAGAAATGTTTCATGCGCATACCGATTGCCCGGATTGGAAAGCGTTGGAATCTAAAATTGGTTTTTTACAAAATATAGATTGGCTACAATCCGCTACCTTATCTACGTTATTTTTTATTACCATTTTTGTTTTAGTGGTTTTTGTTGGTGTTTTTCTCAATCCGGGTTGGATAGCCAAAGGATTAGAAAACCTTTCGAATAGACGATTTTTAAACCGTTGGAAAGAAGGTATTTTAGAGTTTTCAAAAGATATTTTGGTTACCAATAAAATGTTTAAAAACCAAAGTAAAACCTTTTGGTTTAAGTTGGTTTTATTTACCTTAATGAGCTGGGTAGGACGTTATATGGTAGCGATTGCTTTAATTTGGGGCTTTACGCATTTAGACCAAATTCCTCTGGATTTGATTTATGCCAAACAATATACGTTATGGTTTTTATTTTACATTCCTACCACTCCGGGTAGCAGCGGATTGGCCGAAGCCGTTTTTATGGCGTTTTACTGCCCTTATTTTCCTGAGGGCGCTAGTGGCAATGTGGCTTTTGTATGGCGTTTTATTAGTTATTACTTATATGTCATTATTGGAATTGTAATCATTCTTTGGAACAGTAATAGGGAAACTAGAAAATAAGGAATGCTGTAAGTCTCAATACGAAGAGCATGTCACGAGAGGAACGATTCGGGAATTCGGGGACGTAAAAGGGGGCTCGTCCTTCCCGAATTTTTGCAACCTAAAATTTCTAATAAAGAAATAAAGCAAATCAAAAATATCGGGAATCTCTTTTCAATTATATTAATGAGATTCCGTA